>NC_007498.2:2760000-3360000 GCF_000012885.1 Syntrophotalea carbinolica DSM 2380 | reverse complement strand
AGCAAATCTCTATCCGCAGTTGAATCTCAGTGCAAACCTCGGTTCGCAGGCGTTGTCGATCGGAGGTTTGTTCGGCAGCGGCTCGGCAGTTTGGAACCTCGCCGGACAACTGACACAACCTCTTTTCAATTCGGGCCTTTCTGCAGAGAAACGTGCGGCGCTAGCAGCTTTTGATGCCGCGTTGGAGAATTACCGAAACATCGTACTCGAATCGTTGCGAAATGTAGCCGACGTGCTGTGTGATCTGGAGAACGATTCCCGGAGATTGTCGGCTTTTTCTGTCGCCAATATGGCATCGCAGAAGGCACTCGATATCATGAAGAACAGGTACGAAATGGGTGCAGCCGATTATATTGAACTTCTCATCGCACAACAACAGTCGCAAAAAACGGAAATGGATCTGATTGAGGTGCAGGCACAGCGACTTCTCAACAGCGTGGCGTTTTTAGTAGCCATGGGAGGAGGGATGCCGAGCAGTGATGCACCGTAACTCCTTTTGATCCCCTGTGCCATATCGTGGATATGGCACAAATTTTATCAACCATGCACCTAGGAGGAGAAAAATGAAGGATGCCAGCAAAGCTTGGGACAACCTGAACACGGCCGTGATCGTTTCCGACCCTGAATTCAATGTGACCTATGCCAACCAGCGTGCCTATGAACTCTTTAACGAACTGGACATTTCCGGCCTGGAAGTGGGCAAGAACATGGCATTCTGTCATCAGCCGGAAACCATGGACAAGTTGAAAGCCATCTATCAGGATTTCGCAGACAAAAAGATCAAGATCAACTATCTGACCATGGACGGCCCCGGAGGGACCCTTACTATTGTCAACGTACCGTTCTACGACGGGGATGCGTTAGGCGGTGTGATGGAAATGGTTTTTGAAGGTTCTTTGGCCTGATCTCTCATGTGAACTGAGCCCGATTATTTTTTGCAAGTTTATACCTTTTGCATAATAGAGGCCTGGTGGGATCTCTCGCCAGGCTTTTTTTTCGTGCGCAGTTCAAGGCGCTATACGCTATGTCTGGCGCACGAAATACCGGGGCGAGCAATAAGCTCGCCCCGGTATTATCAACTGACATAGTGCGAAAAGGGTTTAGCCGAGAATCGCCTTGAGGTCCTCATCCGGGGTGGTGATCGGCGCGATATTGAAGTTCTCCACCAGATAGTTGAGGACGTTGGGTGTGACGAATGCCGGCAGGCTGGGACCGAGCTTGATGTTCTTGATCCCCAGGTGCAGCAAGGTCAGCAGGATAACCACCGCCTTCTGTTCGTACCAGGAGAGGATCAGGCTCAACGGCAGGTCGTTAACACCGCAATCAAAGGCGTTGGCCAGGGCTACCGCGATCTGAATCGCGCTGTAGGCGTCGTTGCATTGACCGACATCCAGCAGTCGCGGGATACCGCCGATGTCGCCGAAGTCGAGCTTGTTGAAGCGATACTTGCCGCAGGCCAGGGTCAGGATCACGCAGTCCTGAGGCACTTTTTCGGCGAACTCTGTGTAATAGTTGCGGCCGGGCTTGGCGCCGTCGCAACCGCCGATGAGGAAGAAGTGCTTGACCGCGCCGGCCTTGACCGCCTCGATGACCTTGTCGGCCACACCGAGCACCGCGTTGTGACCAAAGCCGACCAGAATCTCTTTGCCCGATACTTCCGCCAGGTCGGGACAGGACAGGGCCTTGTCGATGACCGCGGAGAAGTCGAAACCGTCGATGTGGGTGACGCCGGGCCAGGCGGTGCAGCCCCAGGTGAACAGGCGATCCTTATAGGACTCGGCCGGCTTCTGGATGCAGTTGGTGTTGAAGATG
This sequence comes from Syntrophotalea carbinolica DSM 2380, assembly GCF_000012885.1. Classification (NCBI taxonomy): domain Bacteria; kingdom Pseudomonadati; phylum Thermodesulfobacteriota; class Desulfuromonadia; order Desulfuromonadales; family Syntrophotaleaceae; genus Syntrophotalea; species Syntrophotalea carbinolica. The sequence continues at coordinate 3,358,188 of NC_007498.2, read as the reverse complement.
ATGGCGCCGGGGAAGTTGGGGAGCTCTTTGGCCTGGTCCTGCCAGGCGCCGCCGAAGTTGCCGGCCAGGTGGGCGTACTTCTTCAGGCCGGGATAGCCGTGCGCCGGCAGCATCTCGCCGTGAGTATAGACGTTGATGCCCTTGCCCTCGGTCTGCTTGAGCAGCTCCTCAAGCATCTTCAGGTCATGGCCGGACACCAGGATACCCTTGCCGGCCCTCGTACCGGTATTGACCGGGGTCGGCTCCGGATGGCCGTAGTTCTCCACATGGGCGGCATTGAGCAGGCCCATCATCGTCAGGTTTTGCTTGCCGCACTCCATGCACAGATTGACGAAGTCCATCAGGCCGAGTTCGGGATCGCAGGTAGCGGCCAGGGCTTTGTGGTTGAACGCCATCACTTCTTCGTCGGTCTTGCCGAGAATCTGCGCGTGGTCGGCGTAAGCTGCCATCCCCTTGAGGCCATAAATTAGAATCTCGATGGCCGAGCGGATATCCTCATCTGCGTGCAGGGTTTCGATGCCGACTTTCTCGCCTTGGGCTACCAGGTTCCCCGCCGGAGTCCAGGCGATAGGTCCTTTGCCGTCGCCTTCGGCGCCGAAGAATGCCTTGATGCGGGCAAACAGGGAGGAGCCCTCTTCCTTGCCGCCGGCCTTGAGGAACAAATCGCGGGCCTTATCCTTCATCTTGCCGCATTCTTTAATGACGGCGGTAAGGTGATTGGGATCGAAATCGACGTTGGTCACCGTGGCAAACAGCCCTTCAAGCATGAATTTGTCGATAGCTCCGTCCTTCGCCCCAAGTTTGCGGGCTTCGTTGGCGTAGCAGGCCAGACCCCGCAGGCCGTAAAGCAGGTTGTCTTGCAGAGCGGCCACATCCGGTTGTTTACCGCAAACGCCTACCTTGGTACAGCCTGTGCCTTTTGCTGCTTGCTCACATTGATGACAAAACATGTTAGTCCTCCTAATTCGGTTTTTTTCTTTCAACTATTCGCCTCAATGACGAATTCCTGCAAACAAATCCGGGAGAATTCACAATACGCCATTTTTGCATTTCGGCGTTTATCCCGGTTTTCCCACTAAGTTTAAGAGCCGACTGTTTCGGCAAAAGCCCTGCCAAAATCTACACACTGTTGCAAGGCTTCGGCATCAGGGGCCCACGGCAAACGCAGCCCGCCATTGACCACATCAAATCCGGCTTCACCGAGTTTCTCACTGAGCATCCCGACACTTTCGCCACTCCAGCCAAAAGCACCGAATGCTGCAGCTTTCTTTCCGCGGAATTTCAGCCCACGTATTTCTTCCAACATTCCCGCCGTCGCCGTCAGGATGCCCTGATTGATGGTCGGGGAACCGAATAAAATCGCCTTGGATTTGAAAATCTCGGTAATGACATCGTTTTTATCCGATCGGGCACAGTTGAAAACCTTAACCGCCGTGGCAGGGGATGCCTGATGAATCCCCGCGGCAATAGCCTCGGCCATGCTCCGGGTACTATTCCACATCGTGTCGTAAATAATGGTGACCTGGTCTTCCCGGTATTGGTTGGCCCACTCCAGATACTTTTGAACAATCTGCATCGGGTTATCGCGCCAGAGCACACCGTGGCTGGGGCAAATCATCTTGAGTGGCAATTCAAGGCCGGCGAACTGTTCGATTTTTTTGAGAACCAGGGGACTGAAGGGAGTAAGAATATTGGCGTAGTATTTAATGCATTCCGCCCAGAGCTCACAAGAATCCACGCGGTCATTATAGGCTTCCTCGGCCGCCAGGTGTTGTCCGAAGGCATCGTTGGAAAACAGAATGTCCTCTCCGGTGAGATAACAGAACATGCTGTCCGGCCAATGCAACATCGGTGCTTCAATAAAGATCAGCTCCCGATCGCCTAAACTCAGGCGATCCCCGGTCTTGACGACCTGAAAGTTCCAGTCGGCATGATAGTGCCCCTTCAGCGACTTGACCCCGTTGGCGGTACAGTAGATAGGCTTTCCGGGAAGATGCCGCATCAACTCGGGCAGAGCGCCGCTGTGATCGATCTCCGCATGATTCGCTATAACGAAATCAATCTCCTCGGGGGAAACCTTTTGGAACAATTCTTCAATATAGCTTTTGGCGAAAGGCGCCCAGACAGTATCGATAAGGGCCGTTTTTTGATCCTGAACCAGGTAGGAATTATAGGTGCTGCCCCGATGGGTGGAGTATTCTTCTCCGTGAAACTTGCGCAGTTCCCAGTCGGTTTTTCCTACCCAAGTTACGATATTTGTAACGGGAAAGTGCATGGTGCCTCCTGTGACGTGAAGTCTCCATATCGCTCTAAAAGCAATATTTTCGCAAACTTAATTGCCGACATATTATTTTTAACATACAGATAGCTGAAAGCAAGTCCAATCTATCCAGAAGAATAAAATCGTAGAGGCTTGCCAGACCTCTCCTTACAGCTATTCCCCGGAGCATTTAAAGACGCTGTGGGTACTGAGGGAATAGCGGTGCGGTCCCGGTACGCCAGTGGAAATGAAAGCCACTCTGTCGCCAGGCTGGATGAGTTCTTCGAGGGAGCGGGCAAAATTGTTTATGAAAACCCCTTCGATTTTATCCAGCGGCAGATCCAGTTCCTTCGCCAAATCGAGCCCCGTACAACCCTCTGCCGGAATATACAGTTCTGCAAATGGTTCCTGGCCTCGCCGGCGCCGGATGGTGTGCAATGAGCCGAACATGCGAACTTTGGTATTAGGTGCGATGCTCATGGAATTTCCCTCCAAAAAAAAAGCCTTCCTGCGGGCTTAAACCTGCTCATAGCAGCTTCGTGGCCTCCGTCGGGCGTGGCACTTTGACCACCAGAAACCTGAGTACGGCGGAACTTTCGTTGTACCAGCAGTGGGGTATTTTCGCCGGGCTATTGATCAGGGTGTCGGGCCCAACCTGTTGCTTCTCTTCGCCGATTTCGACGATCCCCTGGCCTTCGAGCACGTAAAAAATCACATCCACGGGGGTGATATGTTTCTTCAGTGATTCACCCGGTTCGAGAACGATATGTATGATCTGGGCATGTTCCGAGTCATGCAGCTTGCTGGCATTGACTTGGTGGGGATTGGCTGTGAGGTCAGCCGTTTTTGCTTCGACGATTTCCATTATCCGTTCCTTTCAATACAGAGTTCACCCGGAAACATTTCTGACAAACAGGCCTTCAATGGCTTCGACTCTATCGAATTTTCATGCAGCAGATATTGATAAAGCTCAATTTTCGATAAATTTACGCAGGCGGAGTAAAGGACTTGACTACAGGGACCTGTCTCCAGTCGGACGCTTCCATTCAAAACACTCTCCAATCGTGCATTTATATCCAGCTCGCCTTGATTGCATTCCCTGAACTGCTATCGTTATCTGAAAAGGAATTAATGGCCTAGTCGGGACTGATCATGTCTTTTGGAGGGGGGGGGTGATAGTTAGACACGCCCAAGAGGGGGCTCAGCTAGGGTAGAAGAACCGTGTACGCCGTAGTAAATTCTCCACAGCTCAAGTATGCATGAGTTGTGGAAAAGAGCCGACATTATCAAACCGAGGTGAAAGGAGAAAGGCAGATGAAAATCAAATCAATTATCGTATCCGTTCTAATGCTTCAATTCCTGGTAGTTACTTCCGCGTGTGCCGCAACAGAAAAAGGTATGGCAGAAATGATGAAGGAAAAGCCGCCTCTTTCCTTGATCACAAAAACACCAGAAGAAGGTTTTCAACTTGCTGTTAGCTTGGCAAGAAAAGGAGTCAAAACAACACAGCCGGACAAAGAGGTTTTGTTTATGCTCCGTGAAGTCTATTCCAGGGACGCAGACTCATTAATTGCTTGCTCACAAGTAATAGCGATACACTTTCAAACCGTAGCCGCTGCTAACAATTATTGGCGAGAATAGAATGACGAGCGGTTGATTCTGGCAACGACACTTAAATCATCGCTGCCTCTGAGATAGTGAACTCATGGGTTGCTGCTTAAATTTTTTGATGTTTGTCAGTAAAAGGGAACATTTTCCGTTGACCACCTAATGAGGGGGGTGGTAAGTGTTCGAAAATGGATGTGTAGGCCTGCTGTTGTTTGTTTTCCCGGGATCGTGACGCGAATCCCGCAATGAACAGTTTGTCCTATTACCAGCCCCCCCATTCTTGTGTAACGAGGTTGCCAAGCGGCACTTCCTGAATCGGGGAAATAATCAAATCCCCAAAGAGATTACAGGTTAGAGGATGGCGGTATTCAAAACCAAATTCCATCGCTGGTTGGGCGTAGCGACTGCCTTGCTTGGCGCACTGGCAGGCCTTGGTGCGTACACTTTCATGTATGCAGAAGGGCTCTCCTACTTCAGTACGGACCCGACGGCCTGTGCGAATTGCCACATCATGAAATCTCACTATGACTCATGGCAAAAAGCCAGCCATCACGGGGCGGCTACTTGCGTGGATTGTCACCTCCCTGTCGATTTTTTCGCAAAATATATGGCCAAAGCCTCGAACGGTTACCATCATTCCAAAGGGTTTACGTTCCAGGACTTTCACGAGCCTATTCTTATCAAAGAAGGCAACAGCCATATTCTTCAGGAAAACTGTCTGAGATGCCACGGAGATATTGTATCGGAAATGCTGGCAGGCGCGACGAGCGATAAGGATGCTGTGCGTTGTGTTAAGTGCCATGCGGATGTCGGGCACGGTGAGACGGTGGGGCTGGGCGGTGCAATGACGCCGGAAGAGTTCATGACAACGGGAGTCCGGAAGGAGCCTTGATATGGAATCACAGAAAGACAAGACAAAATTTCAGATCGTGGTTATCAGTGTCGCTGTCATAGCGGCAGTGGCCGCCGTTCTGATTGCCGGCTTGCTCATGAATATTTTCGAGCGCAAAGCCGAGGCGCTGAAACCGTACGTGCGCCTTGTCGAAGTGGATGAAGATACCACCGATCCTGCAGAGTGGGGCAAAAACTGGCCCAAGCAATACGATGCCTATTTACGCACCGCTGAGGCGACACGGACGCGTTTTGGCGGTCATGGCGGCTCTGAAGCCCTGCCGGAGGAAAAGATTGAGCGCGATCCCTGGTTGAAGCGCATGTTCCTAGGCTATGCCTTTTCCATCGATTACCGAGACCGCCGTGGACATGCCTACATGCTTGAGGATCAGGAGACCACCAAGCGTCAGACCAAGCCCCAATCGGGTTCGTGCATACACTGCCATGCATCGGTGATGCCCCTGTATCGAAAACTGGGCGATGGCGATGCTGATAAAGGATTCGAAAAGACCTTTGCCATGAGTTATCAGGAGACCAATAAAATGCTTCACGACATGGGGCATGCGCATTCGGTTTCCTGCGTGGACTGCCATTCTCCGGAAAGTATGCAGCTACGGGTGACCCGCCCCGGTTTCATTCGTGGTATCCAGTCGCTGGCAGAGGGTGATGCCCCTGTGCCTCATTTGCCGTCTATCGAGCGGTGGCGCACCGGAGACCGAAAAGAGAAGTACGACCCCAACAAGGACGCCAGCCGAAACGAGCTGCGCGGTTTCGTTTGTGGTCAATGCCATGTTGAGTATTATTGCGCCAACAAGATGCCGCTGACCTTCCCCTGGGGCAACGGGCTGAAGATGGAGGACCTCGAGAAGACCTGGGATGAGACGAAATTCGCGGACGGAGGCCGCTTCTTCGACTACAAGCACAAGGAATCCGGCGCCGAGATTCTAAAAGCGCAACACCCCGAATATGAACTGTGGAGCCAAGGGATTCATGCGCGCAGCGGTGTGACCTGCGCGGATTGCCATATGCCCTACATGAGGGATGGCGCCACCAAGATTTCCGACCACTGGGTGCGCAGTCCCTTGCTGAATGTCAATCGATCATGCCAGACCTGTCATCATTTCCCCGAGGAGGAATTGAAGGAGCGTGTGGACGCCATTCAGGAACGCAATTTCAATCTGCTGCAACGGGCCGGCCAGGCACTGATGGGCCAACTGGATGCCATCGCACAGGCGAAAAAGGCGGGAGCTACGGAAGAACAATTGCAACCGTCTTTGGAACTCCAGAGAAAAGCTCAATGGCGGATCGACTACATTGCAGCCGAAAACTCCATGGGATTCCACGCGCCGCAAGAGGCGGCACGTATTCTGGGCGAAGCTGTGGATTATGCACGACAGGGGGAAATTGCCGCACTGAAGTTTACCAAGGCACCTCGTTAGGGGGGATACGTTTCGGAATAAACTACTTGTCAGGCGCGAAAGGCTCGCCCAGCGAATCGGCGGGCCTTTCCTATTGTGCGCCAGGCATGGCGCGTAGCGCCTTGACCGGCGCTGTTTCGGCTGCTGTGGTGGCAGCCGAATGACTTGGGGGTGCAAGTCCCCTACGGACCCTGATGACGGGAACCGTTAGCTGGACGGCAAGGGTGTCCACCGCGAGGTGGAATCTGAAGGAAGCCGCAGGCAAACTTCCGGCTCGACGAACAGGAATCGCCGTGTACGGAACCGTACGCACGGTGGTGTGGGAGGACGGCGGGGGTAATCCCGCCTCCTACCCGATTGCCACGATTACTAAAACATCGGATGACCCAACCTGCTTCCACTAGGTTGGGTCGTCTTATATCTTGCCCCAAATTGATTATCAGATTATCTGGGATTTATCAGTCACCATAGAGGGGCAATAGATTCGCTCCCGGCCTCAATGAAACCAAGCAAACCATAAAGGTTAGAACCAGTGACTAGCGCACAGAAAAGAGCCTCTCCAGAGAACAAGGAAGGCTCTTTTTTTACATTTCGGCCAACACGTTAGGTGAACCGATTGAGTTACTCCGGAGGGGGGCGATTCAACGCCGCTTTTTTCCCCCGGCCTTGGATGGTTTGCCGGTGGTTTTAAACTCCGCTTCATAGCCGATCATGAATTTTTCGGCGGTCGTGTCATGCAGGCTCAGGAAGTGGGCGTTGTTTTTATCGAAAGGGCATATGGGCGTACTGCAGGGCTCAAAGCCGAAGCGTTTATAGAAACGGGGCTCGCCCAACACAAACAGGGGCTGGCTTTTGATCGCTGCCTGTCTTAACGCAAATTTGAGCAGTTCCGAGCCGACGCCCTGTTTTTGAAATTCGGGGGCGACGGCCATGGGTGCCAGGTGCAATCCGCAAATCTCGTTGCCGTGATAGGCGTGAGAAAAGGCGATGTAGGCGATAACCTTGTTGGTATGGATGCATACCCATTCGTGGATCGGGGTGGCGTTCTTATGGAAAGCCTCAACCAGATCGGCTTCGTATGTGCTACGGGGAAAGGCCCGCCGTAACAGGGCGTAGACCTTGGCGCGGTTTTCTTCCGTCAATTTCCGTATTTTCATAGCCGCTCTCCTTTAACACAGCCGCAGCTGACCGTCTTCCTCGACATCGAATTCTGTATCCTCTCTGGTCGGAGCCGCAGCCCGTTTGGCGGGTTTCGGCTGTACTGGTCGGGGCAGCTCTTCTGTTGCCATCGCCTCGGGTTGCGAAACCTCTGCCGTCTTTTGCAGGCCCTCTTCCACCGCCTGTTTTGCCAGCTTGTCGCACCGTTCATTGAAGGGATGGCCGGCGTGGCCCCGCACCCATTCCCAGCTGACCTCATGCTGCTTGGACAGAGCCAGCAGCTGCTGCCAGAGATCCTGGTTGGCAAGGGCGCCCGGAGTCTCGAGGCGGTCATCACGAATCCATCCGTGCATCCACTGGCTCATGCCTCGCACCAGGTACTGGGAATCGCTGAATACCCGCACCTTCTGCGGTTTATTCAGGGCCTCCAGTCCACGGATCGCCGCCAGCAGTTCCATGCGTTGCGAGGTGGCGGCAGGTTCAAATCCGCTCAACTCCTTTTCGTGTTCCCCATAACGCAGAATCACACCATAGCCTCCGGGGCCAGAGTCCCGCCCCGAACCATCGCTGTAGATTTCAACCACGTTCGGCGGCGGCGGGGTGAAGGCGATCTCCAGAGCCTCGAATTCCAGTTCACGCAACAGGGGAATCAGCTCCGCAAGGTTCGGTTTGCGCCGTTGCAGGTCGGCCAGAGATATCTCCAGGGGGACATCGTCCCGCAGGGTGGCCAGGGTTTTGGAGAGTCGGGCTTGCTCGGCATAGGTTTCCAAATTGCTGCGGCGTTTCTTGCCGTTGACCAGACTGGTCCATTTGAGGACGCCTTCCAGAGAGCCGAACCGTTGTACCAGCTCGGAGGCGGTCTTCTCACCGACCCCGGGCACACCGGGGATATTGTCCGAGGTGTCGCCGGCCAGTCCCAGGACATCGGCTACCAGTTCCGGGGGGACGCCGAAGCGCTCAAACACCTGTTGCGCACCGGAGCGCGTATCCTTCATGGTGTCGAGCAGTTCGATACGGTCGCCGACGATCTGCATCAGATCCTTGTCGCCGGTGACCACCGTGACCTGGAGGCCATCGGCGGCATGGCGGCGGCCCAGGGTGGCAATGACATCATCGGCCTCAAATCCGGGGGCTTCCAGAGCGGGGATGTTGAGGGCTTGCAGGATCTGCCGGATGTAAGGGATCTGCGGTGCCAGTTCGTCGGGCATGGCATCCCGATGGGCCTTGTATTCCGAATAAATTTCCCGGCGGAAGGTCTCCTCCCTGGGGCGATCGAATACCACGGCCAGATAATCGGGACTGTGCTCCTGCAGCAGGTTCAGCAGCATCCTGGTGAAACCGAAGACGGCATTGGTGGGCATGCCGTCAGCGGTGGCGACATCGCGGATGCCGTAGAAGGCCCGGTAGATGTAACTGGAGCCGTCGAGTAAGTACAGTTGCGGCGATGGATTCACATTCTCACCCGATGGGTAGGGGGTTACCTGGTCACGTATTCTGCTCAATCCCTAAGGGATCTACGGATTGTTTTTTTCTCGCGGGCGCGATCGGTGCGCAGGGCTCTATCGCCGACAGAGTTTGGTCACCAGATCTTCTTCGCTTTGGCGCCCCAGGGCATGCATCGCTTCGATGGCGCTGTCTGCGTATTCCTTGGCATCGCCGGTCAGGTAGGCAAAAACAAAGGAGGCCAGTTCGGCCTGCGCAGTGACGTATCGTTCTTCGGGGGTGCGTTTTTTGCCAGCCTGCAGCCACAGGGTTTCGGCGCGCTCCCGATGGACGTTTATGGCTTTGCCAATCAGGGCGAGTCGCTCGTCGCGGTCTTCTTGCTCGCTGGATTTGAAGATGGCTACGAGATCTTCGGGGAAACCTTCCTGGATGAACTCGGCAAGCCGTATAAGATTGTTTTTCACAAGAACCTCGATAGTTTCAGGGGCAGGGCACCAGATTGGCCGTTTGCGAGGTCAGATCAAAAACCACTTTGACCTTCCTTGCTTTCAGTTGTGCGAGCACCTGTTTGACTTTGTCTTCAAGCGTGCAGCCGGCTTCCGCCCAATTTGAGCCATCCCTCGTTACAAACTCCTCGATCATGCGCCGCAGGGTATCCGGGTTGAGCTGTTCGTAGGGGATGTCTATGCCTTGTTCGCCATGATCGGCATTAATTTTCGGAGTACTCGTCATGCTGGATTCCTGTTGCAGGGTAGCATTCTAACATAAGGCCGACGGCTTGTGGCTGCCTCAAAAGGCAGACGAAGCCGTAACAGTGCAGTTGGCTGCACTCTACTCGAATTGTGCCGGGGGATTCAAGTCTTGCCTGACCTTTTTACGGGATTTCCCTGTGGGGAACACCGGGGAGGTTGTATCTGCGTTGGGGACATAAACTAAAGCCCTCCAGAGGTGAGACCAGAGGGCTTTATCCTATCGATTTCATGGGAAGGGTGTGCAAAAGGTTGGTAGATTCCAGACTCCGGATGTTGTGGTTCTCACATATCCCAATTGGTCAGACACATGGAAATCCCTTGTTCCTGCGCTATTTGGGAGTGCACAAATCCGATGGCATCATGCGTATCGTCTTCCTCGCTGAGCGCAGTGGGGATTTGTTTGATCGAATGCACTTCAAATTGATGTTGTTCCGAAAAGTTGATGGCCTTCCGGCATGCCTTTACGGAGTCTTTTGCATCCACCCAGAACTGAGCCAGGGCTTTTTTGACTTTTTGGCAATTGGATTGTTGCCAGTGGGGGGTTACGCACATACTGATATAGTACATATTCACCTCTGAATGATCTGCGTTGGATGAAATGACGTTGTCCATTCAATGGTTTAACCGAAATCTGTGAAATTGCAACCGGGGCAGCGGTGATTTATATAATTTGGATCATACCATCCGTTGCAAGGCGGCATGGTTTGCTAGCGTAGCGCGCACTGCCTCTCAGATGTTGTCGGCAGAAAACAGCCGTCTTAATTATGGCGGTGGAGATTCAAGGACTGGCCAGCGGCGCTAAAGCGGTTAAAATTAAAACCACCAAGCGATTCATGAAAAATCTCATCCCTCTCAAACGATGGCTCGAGGTAAACCATGAACATCCTGATGGTCACCAACACCTTCACCCCGCATGTCGGCGGCGTGGCGCGCAGCGTTCAGAGTTATTGCGATGCCTTCCGCCAAAGGGGCCACCGGGTACTGGTCATTGCGCCGCACTTTGACGGCGTGCCGGCCCACGAACCTGATGTGCTGCGTTTTCCCGCTATCGAGCACTTCCATCACAGCGACTTTTCCGTGCCGTTGCCGGCGCCGGTCGGACTGCATCGCACTCTGGATGAATTCGCCCCCGACATCGTCCATTCCCATCACCCCTTTCTGCTGGGCCATACGGCGCTGCGAACGGCGGCACAGCGGCAACTGCCGATGCTGTTTACCCATCACACCATGTACGAGCGTTATACCCACTACCTGCCCATCGACTCCGAGCGGGTGCGGCGCTTTGCCATTGAACTGGCGGTCGGTTATTGCAATCTGTGCGATGCCGTGGTGGCACCCAGCACCACCCTGGCCGACTGTTTACGGCGCAGGGGGGTGCAGCGCCCTATCGAGGTTATCCCGACCGGCATCGACCCGCAGCCGTATGAGGGGGCGGATGGAGCGGCCTTCCGCGAAAAGATCGGCGTTCCTGCAGAGACTTTTCTGGTCGGCTATCTCGGCCGTTTGTCGCCGGAGAAAAACCTCGGCTTTCTGGCCCGCTCGGTGGCGGCTTTTATGCAGCAGCATTCGCAGGTGAGGTTTTTGATGGTTGGCGAAGGCCCGGCGCGGCAAGAGGTGCAGGACATTTTCCGCGAAAAACAACTGACCGAGCGTCTACATCTGGTTGGATTGCTGGATCGTGCCGTACTGGCCGCTGCATACCGGGCCATGGATACGTTTGTGTTCGCGTCCCAAAGCGAAACCCAGGGCATGGTGCTGGCGGAGGCCATGACGGCCGGCACACCGGTGATCGCCGTGTCGGCTCCGGGGGTGCGCGATATCGTGCGGGACGGATACAATGGTTACCTGCTGGCCAAGGAGGACAGTGAGCTTTTCGTGGCCGCCCTGAACGGCATGTTGGCGTTGTCCCGGGCAGATCGACAACGCCTGCAAGACGGGGCCCTGGATACCGCCCGGGACTTCAGTATGTCCCGCAGCGCGGATCGCATGCTGGCTTTGTATGCGCATCTGATTGTCGGGCACGGCAAAATATCGCCGCATCACAAACGCTGGACGGCAGCCCGCAATCGCATGGAAGAGGAATGGAAAATTCTGCACAATATCACCCACGCGCTGGCGGAGGCGCTGCGTACGGAAACCGGTCTGCAGCCAAGGGAAACCAGCGAATGAGTTCCATGCACTCCGAACCCGGCTCACGGCGGGCCCGCGTACTCGGGGCCATCGGCGCCTGGCTGCTGCGCTTGTGGTGCCTGTCGTGGCGCAAACGGTTTGCCGGTGTGGAATATCTCGATGAGTGCATCGCCGGCGGCCAGCCGACCCTGGTGCTGTTCTGGCACGGCTCCTATGTGCCGCTGTTCGCTCTGCTGCGTGGGCGTCCGGCCTGCATCCTCACCAACAGCTCTTTGCGCGGCCAGGTCATTGCCCAGATCAGCCGACGGTTCGGATATGCCACCCTGGAACTGCCCGATGAGCATGGCCGGCGTTTTCTGGCAGCACTGCGCAAAGCCCGTCATGAGCATGTCGCCTGGGGCACCGCCGCCGACGGACCGTTGGGCCCCGGGGGGCGCATCAAACCGCCGCTGATCACCCTCGCCGCGCATTTCGGGTTTTCCGTGCAACTGGTCGGGGTGGCGGCCCGCCGCGCCTGGCGACTTAACCGCCGCTGGGACCGCATGCTGCTGCCCCTGCCGTTTACCCGGGTCGGGCTGGTGATCGGTGAGCCGATCCAACTGCCGAAGGGGCTGGACAAAGCCATGGCGGCGCGACAGGCGAAAGTCCTGGAGGCATCCATGGCGCGATGTGCGCTGCAGGCGCAGGATCTGCTACGATAGGGAAAGGAAAAAGATAAGCGATCCTTCTTGCGAGGAGGTTTTATGAAACAACCGACAACGGTTAGTGAATACCTCATCCGTCGCTTGGCCGACTACGGTGTGGAACACGTCTTCGGCGTGCCGGGCGATTACGTGCTGCAGTTTTACCAGCAACTCGAAAACAGCCCCCTGAAGGTGGTCAACACCTGCGATGAGCAGGGTGCCGGTTTCGCCGCCGATGCCTATGCCCGGCTGCGCGGTCTCGGCGTAGTCTGCGTCACTTACTGCGTCGGCGGGCTCAAGATCGCCAACACCACCGCCCAGGCTTTTGCCGAGAAATCGCCGCTGGTGGTGATCAGCGGTGCTCCGGGTCTGAACGAGCGTCACCAGAATCCCCTGTTGCACCACAAGGTACGCGATTTCGATACCCAGCTCAACATTTTCCGGCATTTGACCGTGGCCGCCACCGATCTGATCGATGTCGAGAACGCCTGCTGCGAGATCGATCGGGTGCTGGCCGCTGCGGTGCGCCACAAGCGGCCGGTCTATATCGAACTGCCTCGCGACCTGACCGGCACGGTATGCAGCTGCACGCGCAACCCTCTGCCCCCGGCGACAGGGAGCGATCCTGACGCCCTGCGCGAAGCGCTGGCCGAAACGGTGCAGCGCCTCGGGCAGGCCCGGCATCCGGTCCTGGTTGCCGGCATCGAGATTCAACGCTTCGGTCTGCAGAAGCCCTTCATGCAGCTGGTGGAGGCCACCGGTATCCCCTTTGCCACCACCCCCTTGAGCAAATCGACCCTGTCCGAGGACCATCCTCTGTTTGTCGGGGTCTACGAAGGGGCCGTCGGCAAGGAGCAGGTCCGCCAGGTTGTGGAACAGAGCGATTGTCTGGTGATGCTCGGTGCTTTCATGACCGACGTCAACCTGGGGATCTTCACCGCCGACCTCGATCAGGCTCTGACGGTCTCATCTTCCAGCGACGGCAGTTCCATCGCCTTCCATCAGTATTCCAAGGTGTTTCTGGTCGATTTCTTGTCCGGCTTGCTTGCCCAGGATTTGCCCCAAAGGGCCCTGACCGCTGACCAACCATCACCGGCATCGTCGGTATTTGAGGCGCAGGCTAAGCCCATCACCATTGCCCGTCTGTTCGAATACCTGGAAATCTTTATCGACCGCCACATCGTGCTGCTGGCCGATCCCGGTGAAGCGATGTTCGCTGCCGCCGATCTGACCATACGCCACCCGGCCGCCTTTCTCTCTCCGGCTTATTACACCTCCATGGGATTTGCCGTGCCCGGCGCCATCGGCGCCCAATTGGCGCGTCCCGACCTGCGTCCCCTGGTGCTGGTCGGTGACGGCGCTTTCCAGATGACCGGCATGGAAATCTCCACCGCCGCCCGTTTCGGCCTGTCGCCCATCGTCGTGGTGCTCAACAACAACGGTTACGGTACCGAACGCCCCATGACCGATGGCGGCTTCAACGACATTCCGGCCTGGGATTATCATCGCTTGCCGGAGGTGGTCGGCGCCGGACAAGGTTTCGAGGTCTACACCGAACAGGACTTCGATCAGGCCCTCAAGGCTGCCATGGAACGCACCGATGCGCCGAGCATCATCGACGTGCATCTTGATCCCGACGATCATTCGCCGGCCTTGAAACGTCTTACCGATGCCTTGGGAGCCAAGGTCAGAGGGGAGAAGTGAGGGGTAAGGTTAAACGTAGTCACCAACGGAAAGGGGCAGCCTGTTATTCCAGGTTGCCCCTTTTGGCATTGTAAAAGATTGTACAGTATTGTGGTTACAGTCCCTTTTTCTCGAACCAGCGGAACAACGCCAGCGAGCCGATACCCAGCACGATAATGATGATCCAGTGATTGATGCCGGTCACGTCGGCCAGGGTGATTTTGCCCAGATTTCCCCATGTCAGTACGCTTTTTTTCAAGCCGGGATAGGCTTCGGCATAGAGACCGGCACCGACCAGCATCCCCAGGATGCCCCATAAAGCGTCCCAGCGACCTTCCCCCAGTGCTCCGAGGGATGTGCCGGGGCAATATCCGAGCAAGCCCCACCCGATGCCGAATATCAATCCGCCGATGATATTGGCGCCGAGCACCGTGCCTTTGATGCTCAGGGAGATCATATCGAGGTCGTGGAGGAGGTTGATCCCGATCATGCCGACAATGATGGTGGAAAGCATGAATTTGACGATGGTCATATCCTGCAGGCGCAGGGCACCGAGTTGCTTGTCGTAGCGCAGAACGCGTGCCTTTTGCAGCAAAAATCCGAACAGGATGCCGGTAATCAGTCCGGTAACGAGAATTTTCATGAGTTGGCACCTCCCTTGTAAAGTTGTCGCGCAACGAAAAGCCCGCCGGCAAAGAAACATACCAGCGCAATATAACCGCTGACGGACAGCTGCATGGTGCCGCTTAAGCCGTGTCCGCTGGGACAACCGCCGGCCAGTCGGGCGCCGAACATGAGAATAATGCCGCCGATAAACGCCACAACGGCCCGTTTGCCGGTGGTTTGGGCTCCGAAATGTGCGGCCCACATATCCGGTACGGCCTGTAACCGGAAAGAGCCGGAAGTAAAGGCCGCAATCAGGGCACCGACAAAAATCCCGACAACGAACATCCACTGCCATTCGATGACAGGTGCCTTTTGGATAAAGTAATCCATTTTCTCTACCCGCTCAGGAGCAAACAGTTTTTCAATCATTCCGGCGGTTCGCACGAACGAGGTCGAGGCTCCGAAATACTTGCCGGCCACCCACACGGAAAGAACACTGACGATCCCCGTCAGCGATCCCGCAAGGTAGGGGTTCCAACTGCCCTGATCATTCTGTTTCATGAACATTACCTCCTAGAGAAAGGGTACGATGCGTTCTTTTTTCCGAGTTACTTTGGCGTAAAGTGTTCCTTTTTGTCCTTGAGCAACGCATGCCAGCCTTCCACGATATCGGGCCGGGGCGGGGCTTCCCCTGTATAACCGGCCAACTCCGCAATCAGGGCCGGCGGCACCAGTTCACGCTTGCAGACAAAGGCGGCGCGCGCCAGGGATACGGCGTGCAGGATGCCGGGGGACTCGAAACGCTGCTCCATGTACAGGTATTTGTCGTCCCAGGTAACGATGCGGGTGACGATATCGAATTTGTGCAGTGGCGCGATGGGACGGATAAAGGTCATTTCCGTGGCATTGAGGACCGGCAGCCAGCGCCGCTTCAGCAAGGGCCCGATGAGTTTCATGCGCGCCAGATGCTCTACGCGTGCGATATCGAGCAGGCTGAAATAACGTCCGTTGGTCAGATGCAGGTTAAAGTCGCAATCGGTGGGCAATACCCGGAACGGGCGGCGGAAGGATTCCATCAGATCCGCCCTGCGTGGTTTCAGCCACAGGCGCAGGATCATCCACAGCAGGCGAAAGTAGAGATTCATAGTTATAGTTCCAAAACGTGAGGAGGAAAACGACGGAATTGTCGAAAAGTGCAGATCTTAATAAAGATAAACATCCAATTGCGTCCGGGCAAGCATCTTTTGCACACAAACCATGCACTTCAAAGGATAATCCCGATTTTTTTCTTTAGTTGCTTATCGGGTTTACACTATCATGGCATACTCCCTCGGCGCGATTTGGCCTGAAATACGCCTCCAATCCCAGCAGACCGGGTGGTATATCGTACCGGGCCGGCACCTTTAGTCAAACAGCACCTTTTTGCCCTCCTTTCGAAGTGTGGAGTTGAGCATGGCCCGATTCGAAGATCCACAAGACACCATAAAAAGCATTCTCCGGCCGGGAAATGTCTCCGCCGGCGAGGCTTTGCCCACCGACCCCGGACTATTCGACAATATGATCCGTCTGCTGCCGGATCCGATTTTTTTTAAGAACCTGGACGGTAGCTATCAGCGCTGCAATGCCGCCTTTGAGCAGTTGCTCGGCAAAGAACGGGCGGAAATCGTCGATAAAACCGACTACGATCTGTTTTTGCCTTCTATCGCGCATGTCAACCGGCATAACGATATCTGTCTTTTGAACGCAGGTCTCCCTTCCCATCGCTACGAAACCAGTATTGTCAGCCGGAATGGCAGGCGGCGGGAGGTCATCATCCAGATTGCGCTAATAACCATTGAGGGCGGGCCGACGGGTATCTTCGGCATCATCAAGGACATCACCGAGCGTAGACGCGCCGAAACCGCCCTGCGGGAGCGCAAAGACCTGCTGCATCGTATTACCGACAACATGCTTGACCTGGTCAGCGAAGCCGATCAGCATGGCTTTTTTCGTTATCTCTCCCCTTCTCACGGGATGGTTTTGGGCTTTGCGCCGGAAGAGTTGGTCGGTACCTGGCTTTACGATCTCATGCATCCGGACGATCTGGAACGCATGCGGATAACCTTTCGGGATACCTTGCCGGCGCTGAAAATCGTTCGGGCGGAATTTCGCTATCGCCATGCCGACGGGCACTACCTGTGGTTGGAGACCATCGCCAAATGCACCACCGATGAACTGAACCGGGTTAACGGGGCGGTGTTTGCCAGTCGCGATGTCACGGAACGGGTCCGGGCGGAAAAAGCCCTGCGCAACAACGAAGAGCAGTTGCGGCGCATCACAGACCATATGCCCGCTCTGGTCAGTGCTGCCGACCTGGACGGTCTTTTCACCTATCTCAGCCCTTCGCATCGAGGTATCCTGGGCTTCGATTATGAAGCGCTTATCGGTACCTGCCTTTGGGACTGGATGCATCCCGACGATATGGAGCGCATGCGCAAGGCTTTTCAGGTCACCCTCCCCGAAAAGAAAAGGGTGCATGAAGAGTTTCGCTATCGCCATGTCGATGGCCATTACATATGGTTGGAAACCGTGGCCAAATGCACCATGGAAGGTTTGCGTGTCACCGGTTCAATCTTCGCCAGCCGCGACATCACCGAGCGCCGTCGGGCCGAGATCGCCCTGCGGGAAGTCAATCAGACCCTGCAGGCTACCATCCAGGCTTCCCCGCTGGCGATTTTCGTCCTTAACCGGGAGGGATGTATCCAGCTCTGGAACCCGGCTGCGCGCCAAATGTTCGGCTGGACCGAGGAGGAGGTAAAGGGGAAATACTATCGGCTGGCTCCCGACTATCTCGATCTGGAGTTCAGGCAGAACCTGGCGCGCATGAACCGGGGGGAGAAGTTTCACGGCCAGGAAACCAAGCGCCGGTGCAAGGACGGGACCCTGCTCGATATCAGCTTTTCCACCGCCCCGCTTTACGATCAGAAGGGCAGGATTATCGGCACCGTCGGCATTCTGGAGGATATTACCGAGCGCAAACGTACGGAAGTCGCCCTGCGGGAAAGCGAGGAGTTATTCCGGCAGATATTCGAGCAGAATGAAGACCCGGCGTTTCTGTTCGATCCCGATACGCTGGCCATCCTCGATGCCAATGCCGTAGCGGTGCGCCTCTACGGTTACAGCAAAAAGGCGTTGCGTGCCGGAGGGCTTAATCTGATCATGAAACCGGTGGTACTGACATCCTTTGCCCGGAAACTCGTGAAGGAACAGGCCGGTCTCGCGGACGACGCACCCTGGCGGCACGTATCGCCCCTGAATACCATCGCCAGCAGTGGCAAGGAGGTCATGGCTTCGTTCCGCGGTAGGTTACTGCGTTCCAGGGGACAGGTGTATTTTTACGGAACTTTCCGTGATATCACCGAAAAGCTTCGCATTCGCAAGGAGCGCAGCGAAATGCAGGCCAAGCTGATTCAGGCCAACAAGATGACCGCCATCGGCACCCTCGCTTCGGGGATCGCTCACGAAATCAACAATCCGAACAACTATCTGCTCGCCAACGCCCAGTTTCTGGAGGAAGCCTGGCCCGATATCCAGCATACATTGCAGGAACATGCCGATAGCGACCCCGATCTGACCATCGGCGGCTTGCCCGTGCAGGAAGCTCTCAAGGATATTCCGCAGTTGTTGCAGAGTCTTATCGAGGGCTCCCGGCGCATCAAGAATATCGTCACCAGCTTGAAGGATTTTTCCCGGCAGGATGATGAGTCGACCCGGAGGCCCGTCGATATCAACCGGGTGATCAATGCCGCATTGGTGATTCTGGCCAATAAAATCAAGAAGAGCACCGATCTTTTCAACTGCACCCTCTCCGCAGGGCTGCCGCCGATCATGGGACACTCCCAGAAGATCGAACAGGTCATCATCAACCTGCTCATCAACGCCCTGCAGGCGCTGCCGCATCGGCAGGCGGGCGTTTCTCTCACTACTTCCCTCCAGGAATCGCCTCGTAGCGTGGTCATCAAAATTCGCGATCAGGGCACCGGTATACCCGAGGAAATTCGCGGCCGCATTCTCGATCCGTTTTTCACCACCAAGCATAAGACCGGCGGTACTGGCCTCGGCCTGTCGATCTGCTATGCCATCATCAACGATCACAAAGGTAGCATCGATTTCGCTTCCGAAGCCGGAGCGGGGACCACGGTTACCGTTGTCCTGCCGGTTCTCTGAAACGGTTTTGTCATCCGCGTCGCAGAGTAGTTATAAAAATGCCGGGTGGGGACTAGGAGGTATCCCCACCCGGCGACAGGGGCTCTCGCAGAAATCAACCCCGTTTTCTACCATTCAAAGTTTGTTGTCCGATTTCCTCTCTGGATCAAAAATTCCAGAAGGCGTCGATCTCTTCGGGAGTGAAATCCCACACCACGTTGTGGGGCGGCAGGGGATCATACTCGAAAAACTCGGGTAGGCGGTCAGCCGCATTGCTGAAGCCGGCAGCCAGATTGAAGGCATGTTCCAGTTTCAAAATCTCTTTGCCCATTTCGATAAAACTTCCAGGATCGATGTCGACTCCGAAACGAGCTCCGATCATGTCGGTCAGGGCGGGAAAAACCTCGGGAAGATCAAGCCCAGGAAAGGCTACGAAGATGCACATGCCGGTGCTGTCCACTGCCGTTGTGGCGATCTGCAGGTTGCGGGATAACTCCACCTGGCCTTCTTTGCTCAGGGGATCGACGAAGCCGCCGCATTTCAGAACATTGGTGGCCACGGCGTAACCGGCGGTATGGTCGGCTCCCATTGGGGAGGTTGCGTAGGTGATGCCGATTCCCTTGACCGCGCGAGGGTCGTAAGCCGGGATACTCTGATTCTTGACTACTGCTACCCGCGTCAGGCCGTAAGCGTCGCCTACCGACCCTGCCCCGTTACCGATGATGTGCCCCAGGGCGGTGCCCCGACCGACTTCCTCCCTTAGCAGGCGGATGGCTCCTTTTCCATCACCCCAGGGAATGACGCCCGCCTCCATGACCACGCCCATAGTTACGACACCTTCGATGGAATCGATGCCGATGTCATCCATGATGCTGTCGCATTCGGCGATCTGGTCCATGTCGTCGATCAGGCAGTGGGCGCCCAGTCCCCAGATGGTTTCGTACTCAAACCCCGAGGTCAGATAGTTGCCCTCCGCATCGTTGTACACTTGCGAACACTGGATGATGCAGCCCGCGTGGCAGCCATGCTTGGGATGACCGTTACGGGAGACGATGATGTCGTGCATGGTTTCGCCGGAGATGTTGTCGTGTCTGTCGTATTGCCCGTAGCGAAAATTCTTGGTCGGTAGGCCGCCGGCTTCGTTAAGGACGTTGACCAGAATGTTGGTGCCGTAAGTCGGCAGCCCCTGGCCTGTTATCGGATGATCGAGTATCGCTTTGGCAAAAGCACGCGCTCCCTTTTTGAATTTATCGCTATCGACGATAGGTACTTTCCCTGCTCCCTGGCTGTCAACGGTGATGCATTTGATGCGTTTGGCGCCCATGACCGCGCCCATGCCTCCGCGACCATGACTGCGGATCTTATGATCCGGATCCTTGACCGAAATGTTGGCGGCGCGCATCCGTTTTTCGCCCGGTACGCCGATGGACATCACCCCAATCTTGTCGCCGTAACGCTTTTCCATGGCTTCGATGACGGCAAAATTCTGCCATCCCACCGTTTCCGTCTCTTCTTCGATGGTTACTCCCTCCATGGTGATGTGCAGGTGATACCATTTGTCTTCCTGGGGATGACCTTCGATGATCAGCGCCTTGATGCCCATCCGGGCAAATTGTTGGGCGGTGGTGCCGCCCGAATTCGATTCCTTGATGCCTCCGGTAAGGGGGCTTTTGCTCCCCAGGGACATGCGGCCCGAGTTGGCTGCCGGCGTGCCGGAAAGCATACCGGGCGCAAACACCAGTTTGTTGTTGGGTCCCAGCGGATGGCAGGTTGGCGGGATTTCGGCGGCAACTACCGTACTGGTCAGAGCGCGACCACCCAAAGTTACCCACTCGGCCGGAACGGTCTCGGTGACGACTTTCAGGTCCGTCATATTCACCCGAATAATTTTGTCCATATTCCTCTTCCCCCTTTGTGCTGTGAGATTCCCGGGAGTGATGGCCGTTTCGGCCAGTCGTCTGTCCCGGCTGCGGAATGCCATTTGAGCAGGGTCTGTGCCAGCCTTTGGGGAGGGGGAAAAGTCTCATGATTCCAGTGCCTTGTATATATTGCGGTGCGGTATTGACCGAGGAAAGGGCTGCAACACTTCTGTTGTGCCCGAATCTGGGCGCACCAGGTCAAAAGCCCCATTCTGTGGCGGCTGCCGTTCTATGAGAACCAGTGAGGTCCATATACGCCTTGTTGCACGTAACTCTCTGAAACTCGGAGGTTTGTATGGCGGGATGAAAGCTCTGGTTTTTGAAGTGGGGAAAAGCAACGTCTGTTGCATCCGGAGTTGGTAAAGAGGGTTTGGTATAGCTTAAAAATCAACACCGGCGGGTCGCGTCCCGCCAGACGCCTTACTTTTTGTCCAGGCGGCAACAAAAAGTAAGCAAAAAGTGCCTCGCCCTCCGGGTAGGCATGTCTGGTGCGAAGGGCTTGGGAAAGTAATAATTGCAGAGATTAATTGGTAATGCTGGTGTTTTCCTTGTAACTCTACCTCATTCGATGTCTGGTTGCATAAAACGTTGAGCCTCGTTCCCTTTCGAAACGGGCGAAGACATTGCTGTTGGGTAAAATCTCAAACCCCGGAGATAGTTAGCCCTGATCTGGTCGCACCGGTGTTTGCAACAGCTTTGCAAATGGGGCAACCGAGTCAGACCGTTTCATCTTATTGCCTCCCGCCCCTGCAAGGTTTGTTGCTTTCGCAACGCTTCTTTATCCAACCCTGCAGCCTCACTCCCACTAACTTCCGGTTTGAATTGTCCCCTCCCTGGTGTCCTCACCTCATTGCACCCCCCGAAGCAGAGAAAAAGATCCCGTAAACGATATAATTAATTGAAAATACAGTTAGTTATGTAGAGCGTATACGGATGGCATATGGCTTGCTCCTGAAGCGTTTCCACTTTCCGGAAAATCCGGATGAACAGGTTGCCGGGACGGGTGACCATTTCAAATCAGCTGCAAAGGATGGAACCATGTCAACACAAACCAATTATCGGATTCTCGCCATCAATCCAGGATCCACATCGACCAAGGTCGCCCTGTTCGAGAACGACACCCTGCTGTTGCAGGAGACCCTGCGTTACGACACGCACGAGCTGGCTGACTTCGCCCACGTACCTGAGCAGTATGCCTTTCGGCGCGACACGCTGCTGCAGTGGCTTGAAAAACACGGCATCGGTGTCACAAGCCTCGATGCCGTGGTCGGCCGGGGCGGGCTTTTCGGGCCTCTCGAAAGCGGTACTTACGCCGTCAACCAGGCCATGCTGGTGGAAATGCGGGCCGTTGGTCCCCGGGAACATGCCTCCAACCTGGGGGTGCTGATGGCCGAAGAGATCGCCGGTCTCGCCGGCGTGTCCGCCTTTACCGTCGACCCGGTGACCGTCGATGAACTGGACGATCTGGCCCGTTTTTCCGGTCTTGCGGGTATCGAACGGCACAGCATCGCCCATGCCCTGAACATCAAGGCGGTGGCGCGTCGGGCCGCTGCCGATCATGGTGCCCGCTACGAAGATCTCAATCTGGTCATCGCCCATCTCGGCGGGGGCGTCTCCGTCACCGCCCATCGGCAAGGTCGCATGGTGGACGTCAGCGGAGCGCTCGATGCAGGACCATTTTCCCCGGAGCGCAGCGGTACCTTGCCGCTGCTCGATGTGATCGAACTCTGTTTCGAAGGCGGCTGCAGCAAAAAGGAGATCAGAAAAAAGCTGATCGGGCAGGGGGGGCTGGTTTCCTATCTGGGGACCAATTCGGCCATCGAGGTCGGCCGGCGCATTGCCGCCGGGGACGAAAAGGCTCTGCAGGTGGCACGGGCCATGGCCTATCAGATCGCCAAGGAAATCGGCGCCATGGCGACGGTGCTGGAGGGCGAGGTGGATGCCATCGTCCTTACCGGCGGGGTGGCGCACTGGAGCGAACTGGTCGAATGGATAAATACCAGGATCGGTTTCATCGCTCCGGTGTGGACCTATCCGGGGGAAGACGAGATGCTCGCCCTTGCCTTGGGCGCACTGCGTGTGCTTTGCGGGGAAGAAACCGCCCGGGAGTATGCCCCGCGTTGATGACGATAAGATGGCATCTTACCGACCGAAACGCGTAGTACCTGTCAAGAAAGGCCCACGAGGTGAGTATCCGCTTTTTTTTCGATTCACAGACCAAGGCCATCATTGTCCTGGAGGGCCTGGCCGGACGTCCGGTACGGGAAATATGTCGGGAATACAAGATCGGGGAAGAACAATATCGATGCTGGAGGAAAGTTTTTCTGCAACATTCACCCCGGGTATTCGACTGGGATTTTGAAGATCGCTGTATTGAAGGCGGGAGGCAATCCAAGAGATAACCCGCCGCATCGGTTTCCACCATTAAGGCGGAGACTTTTCATGCAGATCAAACACACAGGAGGAGAATCAACATGCCAAAAACAATCGACCAGATGGTCCGGGCTGCCCAGATAGCCCTGAAGACCTTCAGCACTTTCAATCAGGAGCAGGTGGACAAGGTTACAGAAGCCATGTGCCAGGCGGGGGTGGATGCCTCCACCAGATTGGCGGAAATGGCCGTAGAGGAAACCGGTCTCGGCAAGCTGGAGGACAAGATTGTCAAGAATCACTTCGGCAGTCAGGTCGTCTACGACAACATGAAAGGCAAAAAATCCGTCGGCATTCTGGAGGATGAAGACGGCATCCTGCAGATTGCCGAGCCATTCGGCATCATCGCCGGGGTCACTCCCACCACCAATCCGACGGCAACTACCATGTTCAAATGCCTCTCCGCCATCAAGGGCCGCAACGTCATCATCCTGGCGTTCCACCCCCGGGCCCAGCAGTGCAGTACCGAAGCAGCCCGGGTATTGCTTGAGGCGGCGGTGGCGGCCGGTGCACCGGCCGACTGCATCCAATGGATCGAGGAGCCGTCCATCGAAGCGACCAATGCCCTGATGACCCATCCGGACATCCATATGGTTATTGCCACCGGCGGGGGGGCGATGGTCAAGGCAGCCTATAGCTCCGGACATCCGGCCCTCGGTGTCGGTCCCGGCAACGTACCCGTGTATATCGAAAAGACCGCCAATCTGAACATGGCGGTCGGCGATGTCATCGCTTCGAAAACCTTCGACTACGGCACCTTGTGTCTTACCGAACAATCGGTGATTTTCGACGATTCCGAGGTCGCTTCCCGCGCTTTGGCACTGTTCAAAGAAAAGGGGGCGTATCTCTGTTCCATGGAGGAAAAAGCCCAACTGGAAGAGATCATGTTCGACAAGCAGCGTGGGGTTGTCGCCGCCCAGGTGGTCGGACAGTCGCCGCAGACCATCGCCCAATTGGCCGGGTTCAGTGTGCCCGACGCGGTGAACCTGCTGCTGGTACCGTTGTCCGCTATCGGTTCGGAGGACTGGATGAGCCATGAAAAGCTTTCCCCGGTGCTCGGCTGGTATACCGCCGACGGCAAGGATGAAGCCATCGATGCCGCGGTCAGGCAACTTGAATTCGGCGGCGCCGGACATACGGCGGTGGTCTTTTCCGGCAACGAAGAGGTTCTTAACGAATATGCCGTCAAGGTGCCAGCCGGCCGGGTGATTTTCAACCAACCTTCCATGCACGGAGTGGTTGGCCTTTACAGCGCCATGACCCCGTCTTTTACCCTCGGTTGCGGTGCCCGCGGCGGCAACATCACCGCCGAAAATATCACCTTCAAAAACCTGCTCAATATCAAGCGGGCCGCCAGGCGGTTGGAACCGGAGCCTGCGGAAAACTAGAACCGGTATCCAGGTGATCGATGATTGCAAGCCCCCGGTTCTCAAGGCATGAGCCGGGGGCTTTTACACATCTGTTTCAGATTACAGAAGGAGAGACTCTCATGTTCCTTGCCGAGCAATATCGCAGCAGACCCACAACGGGCAGAGCCCTGACCTCCATCACGCATCCCAATTTTCGCGAAGAGTTGATAGCTGCCGTTGGCAAAATGGGTTATAGGGCGTAGTCGCAATCGTTGTTGACGGGATGCAATATTTGTTGACGGTGCCAGGTTTGTTGCACCCCCAGGACGACTGGAACCATCCAGGGGCTGGTGGGCAGATGCCTGTTATTACTGATGTTTTCATGGTCGTGTGGTAGTGGCACGGGTGCTGCTATGTATTGGATAGCGGAGCGGCACCGTCAGGATACATCGTTTTTTGAACAGGAGAAATTCAGACGGGTTCCGGAATTTACCGGCAGGTAATGGTTATCGAACCGGATTTTAGCGAGGACATAAAATGGACGTTATATCTCAGATCAAGCAAAAGGCCCGTGGTTGCATGCAAACCATCGTGTTGCCGGAAAGTTATGATGACCGCATGTTGCTGGCGGCCGACCAGGCCACCCGGGAAGGACTGGCTCGCATTGTGCTGCTGGGAGATCCCGAATCCGTGGCGTCCAGGGCCGCGAGTGTCGGTGCCGACCTGAACGGGGTGGAACTGGTGGCGCCTGCCGCCAGTTCCTGTTTGCGGGACTATGTCGAGCAACTGGTGGAACTGCGCCGGCACAAGGGACTGACGGAGGATGCCGCCTGCAAGCAATTGCTGGCCCTGGATAATCTGTTTTTCGCGGCCATGATGGTGCGCAAAGGCGATGCCGACGGTGCGGTGGCAGGGGCCTTCAACAGTACCGGCGATGTGTTGCGTGCGGCATTGCAGGTGGTCGGTACCGCCGAAGGTATCCGAACCGTATCGTCGGTGATGCTGATGGTGACAACGAATCCCGATCTCGGTGTAAACGGTACCCTGCTGTTTGCCGACTGTGTGGTCAACCCCAGGCCCGATGCACGGGCGCTGGCGGAAATCGCCGTGACCACCGCTCGCAGTTGTCGGAGCCTGCTCGGTGTGGAGGCGCGGGTGGCAATGCTGTCGTTTTCCACCCAGGGTAGTGCCGATCACGAGGAGGTGGACAAGGTGCGCCAGGCCGTGGAAATCGCCCGCAGCCTGGCGCCGGATGAACTCATTGACGGTGAAATGCAACTCGATGCCGCCATCGCTCCGAGTGTCGCCGGCAAGAAGGCCCCGGATTCCCTCGTGGCCGGTCACGCCAATACCCTGGTTTTTCCGGACCTCAATGCCGGCAACATCGGTTACAAGCTGACCGAACGCATCGCCGGGGCGCGGGCGGCCGGACTGATGGTGCAGGGACTGGCCAGGCCGGTCAACGACATGTCCCGCGGCTGTACCGTGGAGGACATTGTCAGCACCGTGGCCATGACTGCCGTGCAGGCTTGCGGATAAAAGCCCGCCGGGACACGCATCTGGCCAAAACAGCCAAAGGCGGGTAAAATGCTTCTGTTCCCTGGGAACCGTCCCGGAGAAACGTAGCCGGCGGACAGGTTTTCCTGTCCGCCGGACCCATCCTGAAGGAGGTTGGAAACCATGGCGCCTGTTTGTGACAACCTGCCGGTTCTGCTGGTCGACGATGAGCCCAACATTCTTTTCAGTTCCCGCACCATTTTGCGCAGTGCCGGTATCCGCGATGTCGAAACCTGCGACGACAGTCGCCTGGTCATGTCGCTATTGGGCAGCCGCAACTTCGGCGTCATTATTCTCGACCTGTTCATGCCGCACATCTCGGGTCAGGAACTGCTCTTCGACATCTGTCGCAAGTATCCCCATATCCCGGTTCTTATCATGACCGCCAGCGATGAGCTGGAGCTGGCGGTGCAATGCATGAAAGCGGGCGCTCACGATTACCTGGTCAAACCGGTCGATAAAACCCGCTTCGTTACCAGTGTTCAGCGCACCCTGGAATTATGCAGTCTGCGTAACGAGGTGCACCTGCTTAAGGAGCAGTTGCTTTCCGACCAGCTCGAACACCCCGAAGTGTTTTCTCCGATTATTACCGGCAGCAAGAAGATGACCAGTATCTTTCGTTACATGGAGGTCATCTCCTGCTCCCGCCAGCCGATTCTCATTACCGGCGAAACCGGTACCGGCAAGGAACTGTTTGCCACCGCCATTCACCAACTCAGCGGCCTGTCCGGCAAACTGGTGTGCGTTAACGTCGCAGGACTGGACGACAATCTGTTCTCCGATACCCTGTTCGGCCACGAACGCGGTGCTTTTACCGGTGCCGAGCGTGCGCGGGCCGGGTTGATTTCCCAGGCCGCCGGCGGGACATTGTTCCTGGACGAAATCGGCGATCTCAGGGAAGCTTCCCAGGTCAAGCTGCTGCGCCTGCTGCAGGAGGGGGAATACTACCCCATCGGTTCCGACGTGCCGCGCAAGAGCGATACCCGAGTGGTGGTTGCCACCAACAAGAACCTGCAGCAGATGATGGGCAAGGAGCTGTTTCGCAGCGATCTGTATTACCGTCTCTGCGCTCACCATGTGCATATTCCGCCGTTGCGCGAACGGACAGAGGACATTCCCTTTCTGCTCGACTATTTCATCACCAGGGCGGCCAGGGAATTCAAAAAAAAGGCCCCGGCGCCCAATCCGGAACTGTCGCGCCTTCTCGGCAGCTATGCCTTTCCCGGCAACGTGCGGGAACTGCAGGCCATGGTCTACGATGCCGTGGCCCGGCATCAGTCCGGTGTGCTCTCCATGGACAGCTTCAAAAGCATCATCTGCCGCGAGCAGGCGGAACAGGCTCCTCCCTCGGACCAGGACCGGCCCGATGCCGAAGGGCTGCGCAACCTCTTCGGCCGATTCCCCACCCTCAAGGAAATGAACAATGTACTGGTTACGGCCGCTATGGATCTGGCCAAGGGCAACCAGGGCGTTGCTTCCACCCTGCTGGGCATCTCCCGTCAGGCTCTCAATCAGCGCCTCAAGCGGCAGGCTCCGGCCGGCGACAGCTGAGCCCAGGCCAGGGTTTTGGCTTTGCGGGGGAGGACACAACAAGGCTTTCACCACGAAGTTTACGAACAGCACAAAGAAAATCCTATAGGTCGTTCAATCTCTTGCAAACGGGAGCATGGTTGTTTGTCCACCCCATGCGCCCCCTTCCCCTTTATCTGCACGTCTCCTTTTTATCTACCCTTGTTGTAGCGTTTTTATGGTGGTTTCCACCGGTTTAATGGGAATGCTTCCGGATATTGGACAGCCTGTTTCCCGAAGGGGTCGATATTTCAATCTATCTTGCATATCCATCAATAATTCTTGCACCCCTGTCCCCATCCCCTTGTTCATCCAGCTTTCTTCTTGGCCATCTGCTTCATTCACTGTTTGATTTTTACAAACACCGTTTTATGTGCGCAGGAGATGTTGCAACCCCTGGGCTCTTCAGACATTCCATGATCCTTTGTAACATATTGAAATAACTGTTAAATAACTGTTTACGGGTTTTGGTATGTTCTCTGCTTTTATCCGGGGTGGTTTCACGCTGTTTAACAGGAGGAGGATCCCATTGAGGTCCGCTGTTATGTGCATGTTGGAATCACCCGCATGCTTTTTAATGCCTGAATTCGATGGGAGTCGGAGTCAGGTATAACCCTCACACAAGAGAAGGAGAATTGCATTATGGGAGCAATGGCAGAACAGGTTTATGGATTTTTCATGCCCACGACCTCGCTGCTCGGTAACGGTGCCGTCAAGGAGATCGGCAACCAGGCCAAGGTGCTCGGCGGTACCAAGGCCCTGATCGTGACCGACATCGGTCTGGTCAAGCTCGGCATGGTCGATACGCTCAAGGGGTATCTCGAGCAAGCCGGCCTGCAGGTTGCGGTTTTTGATGGCGTCGAGCCCAATCCTACCGACGTTAACGTACGGGACTGCCTGAAGGTCTGGCAGGATAACAGCTGCGATCTGCTGGTCACTTTCGGCGGCGGTAGTTCTCACGACTGCGGCAAGGGTATGGCCATCATGGCAACCAGCGGCGGCGACATTCGCGACTGGGCCGGCATCGATACCCTGCAGGCCAACCTGCCGCCTTACATTTCCATCAACACCACCGCCGGAACCGCCAGCGAAATGACCCGCTTCGCTGTCGTTACCAACACCGACACCCACGTCAAGATGGTGTTCTGCGATGCCCGTCTGACCGCCGACGTGGCGATCAACGATCCGGCTCTGATGGTCGGCCTGCCTCCGGCGCTGACCGCCGCCACCGGTATGGATGCTTTGACGCATGCCATCGAGGCTTATGTCACCACCCTGCTTTCCAATCCCATCACCGATGCGGTGGCTTTGCAGGCCATTTCCCTGATCGGAAAATGGCTGCGCAAGGCCGTGGCCAACGGTGCCGATATGGAAGCTCGCGACGCCATGGCCTATGCCGAATACCTGGCCGGCATGGCCTTTAACAGCGCCGGCCTCGGCATCGTCCACTCCATGGCTCATCAGCCGGGCAGCCTGCTGGGCAAGCCGCACGGTGTGTGCAACGCCATTTGCCTGCCAGTGGTATGTGAATTCAACCTTATGGCCAACGCCGAGAAATACGCCAAGGTGGCCGAAGGCCTGGGCGAGGACATCAGCGGCTTGAGTGTTATGGAGGCCGCCGAAAAAGCCGTGGCCGCCATCCGCCGCCTGTCCAAGGACGTGGGTATTCCCTCGGGTCTCGCCGAAATCGGCGTGACGGAAAAGGATATCCCCATCATGGCCGAAAACGCTCTGAATGATATGTGTACCCTGTTCAACCCTCGTAACGTGAAGGTCGAGGACATCATCGAGCTGTATAAAAAAGCTCTGTAAAGCCGCGCTAAAGCCTGTCGGCCATGTCATCGTCATGGCCGACAGGTTTCCTGACATCATTTTTTCGAGGAGGAAATTATGAGAGCACTGGCAGAACAGACGTTTGCATTCAATATTCCTACCGTCAGCCTGTTGGGGGTTGGGGCAGCCAAACAGGCTGGTGAGCAGGCTAAGAAACTCGGAGGCCAAAAGGCCTTGTTGGTCACGGACAAAGGGCTCGTCAAGCTGGGGATGGCGGGCGATATTCAGGCCAACATCGAACAAGCCGGCTTGCAGGTGGTTCTGTTTGATGGGGCGGAACCCAATCCAACCGACAAGAATGTCGAGGCCGGTCTGAAGGTCTATCGGGAAAACGGTTGCGACCTGATCGTTTCTCTCGGCGGCGGCAGTTCGCACGACTGCGCCAAGGCTATCGGGGTGGTCGCTGCCAACGGTGGATCGATCCGCGATTATGAGGGGCTTGGCAAGATCACCAAGGCGACCCCGCCCAAAATTGCCATCAACACCACCGCCGGCACGGCCAGCGAAATGACCTTCTTTTGCGTTATCACCAATACCGATACCCACGTCAAAATGCCCATTGCCGGCTCGCAGGTCACACCGTCGGTGGCGATCAACGATCCGGTACTGATGCTCGGTTTGCCTCCGGCACTGACAGCTGCCACCGGTATGGATGCTCTGACGCACGCCGTGGAAGCCTATGTTTCGGTGATTGCCACCCCGGCGACGGATGCCTGTGGTTTGCAGGCCATCGAACTGATCGCCAAATGGTTGCGCAAAGCCGTGGCCAATGGCCAGGATCTCGAGGCGCGTGAGCGCATGGCGTTTGCCGAGTATCTGGCCGGGATGGCTTTCAACAATGCCAGTGTCGGACATGTACATGCCATGGCGCATCAACTGGGCGGTTTTTACAACCTGCCCCATGGCGTCTGCAATGCCGTGTTGTTGCCGGTCGTTGAACAGTTCAATCTCATCGCCTGTCCCGAGCGATTCAGAGATATCGCCATCGCCATGGGAGAGGATGTCGAAGGTCTGTCCGTCATGGACGCGGCCGAAAAAGCCATTGCGGCGATCCGCAGGTTGTCCGCTGATGTCGGCATCCCCGACGGCCTCGCTGAGTTGGGCGTCAAGGAAGATGACATCCCGGTTCTGGCTGAAAATGCTTCCAAAGACATCTGCACGTTAACCAACCCGCGCATCACCACTATCAACGATATTATCAGCCTGTATAAAACTGCCATGTAGGTCGCTGTCGAACGGGGTGCCGGAAGGCGCCCCGAGGTATTTTGTTTGTCATTTGAGGCATATTTTGATGGGGAGGCAGGAAGATGAAAAAACTTTTGCTCGTCAGCGTTCTTTTGAGCGCTTTTCTCTTACCCGGCAGGGCCGGGGCGACGGATCCCAGGGATTACATCCCGTTGCCGGCTGGCTCGTTTCTGTTCTGCACCTATCTGCAGCACACCACCGGTCATCGTCTCAAGGCCGATGACAACGTCGTTTCCAGCGATTTCAACCTCAGCCAGAACATCGTCATATTCCGTCCCGTGTACTACACCAATCTTGGCCCTTTCGTCGTCGATCCGCAGGCGCTGATCATTGCCGGCGAAGCCGAACTCGACGGCGATTTGATCAACGATACTTCCAGTTCGGGGATCGCCGATCCGGTACTGCTCATGACCACTTGGTTCGTCAACAACCCGGACAAACAGTTGTGGTTCGGTTGGACCCCTTACTTCACCGTTCCCATCGGGGAATACAGCAAAAAACGCCCGCTCAATCTGGGCACCAACCGCTGGGCGCTTAAAAACGAGCTGGGGCTGGTCAAGGGGTTCGGTCCGCTGTATATCGACCTGGTCGGGCATGTCACCGTCTTCGGCGATAACGACGACTATTGGAACGGTTCGGAGACGGTAACCAAAGAGCAGGATCCCCTTTACGGTACCGAAGTGCACGTAAGCTACGATGTCACCAAGCGATGGTGGCTCGGTCTGAGTTATTTTTACAGCAACGGCGGCGAAACGGAAATCGACGGTGTCGATCAGAGGGACGATCAGGACAATCATGCCCTGATGTTCACCTCGGGTTTCAATATCGGCGACAATTATCAGTTGCTGCTGCAGTACCGAGATGACTTTTCGGTCAAAAGCGGGGTCGAAACCAAGTCGATCCAGGCCCGGTTCGCTTTCTTCTTCTAGGGTTCGGTGTGCCGGAAGAGGTGGAAAACTGCCCGCCTCCGGGAACCCGGCATCCGGTTTGTTTTAATCTTACCTCTTGCCATACAATTTTAATTCTGCGAGATTTCCCCTCCTGGGCAGAGGGGATTTTTTTTGCCATCTTGCCAAAAGCCCGGTCTTTTGGCAGACTCCGCGGGGAGCCATTTTTTGTGCGGAGTCTTTTTATGGAAAAATCGGGCAAACCGAATGTCACGATCGGAGAAAAAGTGCGGTTTGTTCATGCCGGTCAGGAACAGACCGGCATTGTTGCGCGGGTTGATCGTCGCCAGCTGTATATTCTCGGCGATGATCGCCGCAGTTACCAGGTCCGTCCGGACAAACTTCTGTCCCCGTCCACAACGCCTTCCGCTGTACCGCCGCCGACCGTCGAATTGCCGCGAGCCGGCGCTAGCAATCTGCAATTCAATGTCAATGACCGGGTCAGTTTTTGTTATCGGGAGCAGACCGTTACAGGCCGCATCGCACGTCTCAATCCCAAACGCGCGCTGGTGGTTTGCGATAACAATGACGAATATCGGGTTCCCTATGAAATTCTGGTTTACGAACCGGGCGAGGTTGCGGATGGCGACAGGTCGCCGGACGATGCCTTGCTGCTGGCGGGGATTGAAGAACAGGCTGCTATGCTGCTCAAACGCTACGGTTTGAAGAACTGGCGCTTCGCCTTTGACGATGCCACACGTCGTGCCGGCAGTTGCCGGTACAGCCGCAAGACCATTACCCTGTCCCGTCATCTGGCCCGGAATGCATCCGAAGATGAAATCCTCGATACTTTGCTGCACGAAATCGCCCACGCCCTGGTCGGTCCCCGCCATAATCACGATGCCGTGTGGCGTGCCAAGGCCGTCGAGATCGGCAGCAGCGGCGAGCGCTGCCACGAATTGCGCTTCGCACCGCCGCGCTACATCGTCAGCTGCCGCAACGGTTGCTGGAGCGCTACCGCCGAACGCCGGCGCCGCAACGTGGTGTGCAGTAAGTGCAAAGGGGAAATCGTCTACCAGACTTTCACCCAGGAACGCTGGGAACAACAGAACATGGCCAAGTAACCGGATTGACTTCCACTTTTGGTCCCTCCTTTGCAACCATACCGATGGAAATAATCCCCCGCGGGATTGGTTCATACCCCAAAACATTGAAATGCATCTCACGCTTGCTCCTTTCAGTTGCTTAAGGCGCTAGATCGCCAAGAGAATCGGTATGGTTCTCCTTTTGCGGTTTTGCGGCTTTAGTGAGCAGGGCCAATGAGCGTGAGAATGGGTTTTTTTGTAAGGTGCGGATTTAGTTGCATACAGCATTCATGGATAAGGATATCTCTATGGCTGGACATAAAACCCACTTCGCCGCCGGTGTCGCTACCGCCGCACTGCTGGCCGGCACTACCTCCATCGTCGGAGGGATCCCTCATGCCCAACAACCCTTGCTGCTGGCCTGCGGTATGGCCGCCGGGCTGGCTCCCGACCTCGACAGCGATACCAGCAAACCTTTGGCGATTCTGAAAAGCATCGTCGGTGTGTTGGTGGTCGGCGCGGTGGTGGCCGATTCTGTGCGGCGAGGATTGCCGATGCCCGAAATCGCCGCGCGTAGCGGCTTGGCCATGGGCCTGATAGCCCTGATGTTCGTTATCTTTACCCGTCTTACCGTGCATCGCGGCATCATGCACAGTGTGCCCTTTGTCGCTTTGTGGGCTCTGCTCACCATGCAGATCACGTATTCTTTGGGTCGCAACCTGACTCTGGCTGCCGGTCTGGTGGCCCTGATGGCCGGGTTGAGCCATCTGCTGCTTGACGAACTGTGGGCCATCGATTTTCAAAGCGGTCTGATACCGCGCCTCAAATCGACCTTCGGCACCGCTTTTAAATTCTGGTCTTCCTCCTTTGTTGCCACCACCGCCTGTTATGCCGGACTTGCTGCGCTGCTGTGGATGCATTTTTATCGGTCCTGATCCGCAAAAAAACAGCGGTGTCGGATCGCTGGAGGTGCGCCCGATTATATTCAGATCAAAGATTTAAACGATGAGTCATAGCGGCCTGGGCTTATGAATTTTCGCCTTCAGATATCCAGCCTCATGTGCAATACCTGAGGTGGTATGTTAGCATTAATAATCGGGTTGCCGTGACACTCGGCAGAGATGCAAGGTGTCCGCTGACAACCAGCAGGGCAGCAATCCCGAGAGAAATTCCACTCATCGAACCCCCGGTTTCCAGAGCCGGAATAACAAGGAGGATGGTATGCAAAAACGTATTTCTCGCGCTGAATGGAAAGGCACCTTGAACAAGGGCAGCGGAACCATGTCTCTTGCCAGCGGGGCCTATGAGGGGGCGTATTCGTTTGCTTCGCGGTTTGAGAGCGCTCCGGGAACGAATCCCGAAGAGCTCATAGGAGCAGCCATTGCAGGCTGTTACTCGATGTTCCTATCGGCGCTTCTCTCCAACGACGGTTTTGAGCCGACGCGGATCACCACGTCCGCTGCCGTTGTCCTGGACGAGGGTCCTGCCATTACCTCGATTACCCTCGAAACCGAAGGCGTGGTACCGAACCTTACGGAACAGGTTTTTATGGAAAAGGCCGAGGAAGCGAAAAAAAACTGTCCGGTTTCCAAGGCTTTGGCCGGGACCGAAATTAAGCTGGTCGCTAAATTTGCCAAGTAAATTTTTTTGTAGGTCATGAGAAAAGCCCACCAGGTTTGCTTGGTGGGCTTTTCATATTTATAAGGGACAGGGTGGCTTTATCCTTGGACAGTGAGTCCTTCTGGGGATTTTTTCGGATACTTGCGTTGTTGATGAAACAGTTTGGCCTGACGGGCATTGTCCGCCAGCAGCGCATCTACTTTTTGCAACAGAGGCGCATTGTCAAACTCAGGTTGTTCGGCCAGGGCTTTTTTGAAGTCCGGCAAGCGATACAAAAAATGGCCGATATCTGCCGGATCGATGTGCTGCAAATTGATGCCGCAGTTGAGCTTTTCCAGAAACACTGCATTGATAGCCTGTTCGAATTGCCCGGCCATGGGTAGCGCCAGATAAGGCTTTTTCAGATGCAGGGACTCGGTGATGAGAGTAAACCCGGCGGTGGCCATGACCGCTTTGCAGGTTGCCAGATCCTGGAGAAAACCGTCGTTGCTGGGGGCCTTGAAGGTGAGGTTGCCATGCGTCCCCTTATCCCCCTGGCCGTAAATCACGAACTGCTCCCGGGGAAACTGTTTCAGCATCTCCACAAATTGCTCAAAACCGCTGGTAAGATAGACCAGCACATGATTCCGGTCTGTGGGCTCTAAGCTCTGCACCTGTTTACGCAGTAGCGGCGGGAACAGAAATGTGCGCTGGTTTTTCAATGCACCATAATAAAAAGTGGTGACCAGGGAGACATCGGGCTTGGGGATCATTGCCCGGATAATGCCGACCGCCAGATACCGATCGTTTTTCAAATGGGGCGGATATTCATAGTCCATGTAGCGAAGGCGATGCTGATTGTCGATCGTGATCAGGGGCAGATCGTAATGGTGGGCGAGATAGGCGCACATCGGTTCAAAGTCTGTAATGACAACATCCGGCGCAAAGCCTTTGAAGACTTCCTTTCGCAGCGCATTCAATTTCTTATGCCCATCGGGCATCAGCTGGAGGTTAGCCAACAGGGTTTTCAGCGGGGAAACCCGGTTGTTGGAGCTGGCAATGTGAAGCCCCACGCTTTCGAAAACATCGAAATCAGGCCCCAGATGACGAATTCCACGATCATAGGTGACCACCTTAACCGTATGCCCCGCTCGTACCAGGTGCTCCAGTACGACACGCGCTCGCGATGAGTGTCCCGACCCCTCGCCGGATACGCCATAGACAATTTTTGCCATAGTTGGGTGTCTCCTAGTTTTTGGTGTTTTGTACCAGAACATGCCATTTGGGACGCCGCCATGACGCGCGAAAGGCCGCAATATCCGATGTCGTAGCCACCGCGTCTTTTTCATCCCCATCCAGAAAAACAACCAGATCCATTTGCTGTCTGGCGGTACCGAAGCTCCGGTCAAATTGTCGGACAAATGCATTGGCCGGGGTGATCATCTGTCCCATGACATTTTCCAGGGGCAGATCAAGGCCTTGTTTGCTTTCTCCCGGCAGGTACGATTTGACCACTAACTCGGTGCAAACCAGGCTCTTGTCGCTGGCGAAATCAAAGGCATAGTCATACGGTCGGGCATGATACCGCATGGCACGTACCACTGCCGCGGCCCGGTCCGCCTTTGATAATCGAGGCCTTAATACCGCCAGGGAATCGCAGGTGGCGGAGTAGTTCAACGAGGTAAGAGATACACCCGCAGAGATAGCCTCAATCACTTGTGGCAGATGCCCGTCCTGATAGGGTTGCTGCATACCGGCAAAGGCGGCAGGGTAACGTTGCCGGATAAGGGCGTCCAGGCTCTGTACCCCCATTTGCCCAAGCCAGTCTTTGACCTGAGGATCTTGAGAAAGCGCCAGGCGTTGCTCGGGCGTGCCGATATACAGGGCTGCATGCGTCCAGAATCCGGGGATGCCGACGTTGGTCAAATACCACTCGCGCCTTTCCAATAAAATATCCCCCGGCTCCAGGTTTTGAGACAGGTTTTCGATCTGTTCCGGCCGGATGAGATACTGGTGAGGACGCCAGACTTTGGTGTGTCCCATCCATTCCGCCACTTCTTTTTGTACCGGTAACCAGCTTGCGTGTCCGAAATCCTTCACTATTGCCAGGCCGTTTTCCAAGGTCATCAAAGGGCCTGGTCCCTTGCCGGCGTCAAGGATGACTCGACTGTCTTGTGCGGCCCATTGCTGCAGGCAGGTATCCTCAGGCGCGTCAAAGGCGCGGGCCACCGTTTCCAGGGCTGCATAGCGTCCGGCTTTGACCATATTCAGGTATTGGTATTTGAACTGCGCATACCCTCCCAGCGGTAAACCCATGCCTTCGTCACCTTCATTCAGAATCGTGTCGACGACAGGGTTTTGTTCCAGCAATGGGAGGATTTGCAGGGCTATGCGATATTGGGTAAGGAAGACGCCTCGGAGTAGATGAAACGCACGGTTTCGCGCGTTTTTGTTTTCGAATCGGTGAAAATCCACGTACTTTTCAGCCAACGCATCCAACGCCAGATAGTTTTCCAGAAGGGGATACCATAGCGATAGGATTTGCCCTCTCATCTCCGGTTTTAGCAGGGTGGCGTCGGTTTCGGGTCGCGGGCTGAAAAGGTCGGAGCGGCAGCGTATCTCCTTGGCCAGATGAAACAGGTTGCCGCGCAAACGAGTGAGTGCCGCTCGATCCTGGTTATAAGAGCAGCGAGTGATTTTCGCGGATACCGGTCTGTCGACTTCGGCATCAGTCCGGTTGCAAATGCACTTTTGCGCCCCTTCCTTTGCCACAGACCGGTCGATTCCCGCTTCCTTCCTGAGCGATTCTACGTCCAGCTTTTGAATCCAGTCGGGAAGATTGTCGAAAATCGAGTGAAAATTGAAGCCACCTTCGGTCATTTCCCGAAGCGCTTGCTCTTTGGTCCAGCCCTGGACGACAATCCGGTACACGGCACACATGGTCCCGGTACGGTCTGCGCCATGCAGGCAATGCACAAGAAGCGGGCTGCGCTCCGGGTCCGTGACTATCCGTAGAAAGCGGATGATGTCCTCTCTCTCAGGATGCCAGGCTTTCATGTAGAGATGCTCGTAACCCAGTCCGGTATTGCCGATAGCTTTTCGGTCCGAATGAAAAGATCGGAGATTCAGCACCGTCTTGATCCCCATTTGTTCCAGGTTTTTCATGCCTGTCGCTGTAGGTTGGGCACTCCGATACAGGTTTTCGTCCAGTTTGTGCAGATTGGGCACACCGTCAAGCTTTATGGGTTGAGCCCAGCAAGCAGGGCGATTGTCAGCAGAGTCGGCTGCTGACGCCGAATGGATCAGGATAAAGCATCCAGCCACAACCAAGATAAGATTCATCACCTGCTTTTTTGACAATAAGGACATGAAAATCGCCTTTGGACAGAGAGTACAGAAAAGCTCATTGGACAAAAAAGACCACGAGTCTTTCCTCGCCTTTAATTTGCGGGTTTCGCGCAATTGAGATACACAACGGAACCGGTCATGAACGAATGTGAGCAGAAACCCTATTTTGTGACAGCGGTGCTAATGTGCCTGATACAACCAGGTATCGATGTCGAGTTGTTCCCTATGGAGGCTTTGGCGACATCTTGAATGCTTAATTAAGCGAATTCTTATGTAGCCCGCCGGAAAGACTTTTGTCAAGCAAGCCGCTGCCATGGCGGCGCAATATTCAGAAATACCTTCTGGATACCTCGCTGAAAGCTTGTTCGTTGTCTTTCCATGCAATCTAAGAGAGTTACATATCCTTGAGGATATTTTTCCTGGCATTGCCTCTCTTGCACTAGCTATTGCAGTAGCCTGAAGGGGCAGGAGGATGTCGAGCTTTCAATAAAGTCCTGTTGGTTCTCAGGAATCAATGACCTTCGGTGTTGCAGGGAATTGACCATGAAAAAAGCCCCTTGCTGACGTTGTATGCAGCAAGGGGCCAGATTTAAACACCGACTCCAAGTCGTCTTGGGTGGTGATGCTTCGATGTTTATTACTTGTCGCCTTCGGTGGAGCTTTTCTGAGTATGACAAGGGTGTCCCTTATCGTCTCCATGACATTTCTTGATTTGCTCGGGGGTGCATTTCCCGGGTTCGCTCTTCAGTTCTTCAGGTTTCTGGCAGCATTGACCTTTTTCACACATGTGAAGCCTCCTTTGTAAGGTTACCGTGGGGGTGTGTTTTAAGAGAAAAAGGAGAGGCTCGTTGCTACTCCTTTGTCTCGAACAGATTCATGGTCATTTCGCTCCACCAGGCCAGCGTATGGGGGTTGACGCGGTAGTGAACGAAGTAGCCTTTTTTGTCTGCAACAACGATGTCCGCGTCCCGAAGTACGCGCAGATGTTGTGAGACTGCCGCAGGGGTAATATCCAGGCTGCGAGCCAAGGCATTGACGCAAAGCGACTGATGCTTTAGAAGCTCAATCATCCTGACGCGTGTTTCAGCCGAAAGGACCTTGAAAATTCTGGCTTGTTTTTCCGATTCGCTCATAAGTTATCTGATTAAGTAGTTATGCATATACTTTACGCCTGGCCATATCTTAAGATCAAATGAAAAATGCGGTGATGGGTGATTTGCCGGGGATGGGTGTCAGGGCCCGCGTAATTTTTGATGGTGGAAGATGGCTTAAAATAAGAGCGGTTTCAGGTACTCATTTTCCGGCGATATCCTTCCAGGTGATGCCGAACTTGGCCAGGTATTTTCTCAATCGATCCGCGTCGTTGGTCGTTTTTTTCTCTCTGCGCGATGCCTGGTAAAGAATCCTGCCTGCTTCCGAAAGGCTGCGGGAGCTTCGGCAGATTTCAAGCACTCTGGTCAGTTGCGCCTGGTCGAAGAGGTCGAGGTCGGCAAGTGCCTCCTCTCCGAGAATCCCGGCAAGAAAATCATTTTTCACATTCCCATTATTCTGCGGCCAGCCGCGGCGCAGGCGGGCGATCTCTTCATCCACCTCCTCGACGGTGATCCGGCCTCCAGGGGCCAGGGTGGCCATGCGGGTCACCGCCGCGCCAAGATCTCGGAAGTTGGCCGACCAGGCGGCGACTGACGACATGGCGAAGGTGAGGAAATGCCGGCGCGCTTCCCGGTTGAAAGTGACGCGCGTACCGGTGCGTTCAGCGAAGCGATCCAGTTCGTAATCGAGGTTCGGTTCGATGTCCTCCGGTCGCTCGCGCAATCCGGGCAGGTGAAAGGTCCAGAGGTTGATGCGGGCTAGGAGGTCTTCGCGAAATGTGCCCTGCGCCACGGCAGCGTTCAGATCGCGGTTGGTGCCACACAGTAGCTGAAAATCGCTGGCGCTTTCCATATCGCTTCCCACCGGTAGAAAAGTCTTCTCCTCGATGGCTCGCAGTAGCATTGCCTGTTCATCCGCTCCCAGTTCCCCCACTTCATCGAGAAACAGTATCCCCCCGTCCGCGGCGCGCAATAGCCCCGGCCGGTCCTGGATGGCGCCGGTAAAGGCGCCGCGTTTGTGCCCGAACAGGGCAGACATGGAGGCGTCTCCCCGCAGGGTGGCGCAGTTGACCTCCACGAATGTGCCTTTGAGGCGGTGGCGGGCTTTTTTCAGTTCGTAGATGCGTCGGGCCAGACGCGACTTTCCCGCACCGGTGGGGCCGGTGAGCAGGATCGGCTCGACGGAATTCGCCGCCACCTGTTCGATCTGTTCGATGAGGCGGTTGAACTGGTGGTTGCGGGTGGCGATGCCCGACTTAAGAAAGCAGATGTCGTCGTTCTTCTCCTGGTTGAAGCGGGTGGCGATGCGGTCGTAGCGCGACAGGTCGAGGTCGATGATGGTGTAGTCGCCCGAGGTCTTGGTCTCGGGCTGCCGCGAGGGGCTGGTCTGTACCAGTCGCGCCGGCAGGTGGCGGGATTCTGTGAGCAGAAACAGGCAGATCTGCGCCACGTGGGTGCCGGTGGTGATGTGGACGAGATACTCTTCCTGTTCCGGGTCGAAGGGGAAGGCTACGGCAAAATCGTGCAGGGCGCTGAAGACCTCTTCGAAGTTCCACGGGTTGTCGAATTCCATCAGGCGGGGGATGACCTCGGTTTCCGGCGAGACCTGGCGGATATCCTCTACCACCTTTTTCAGAAGACGGCTGTAGCGCCGTTGGTAGAGCAGCACGAAGCGCCGGATGAGCAGATCATCCTGCTGGCAGAGCGCCACCGTCGGGCGCCAGCGTTCCCATCTTTTGTGGCTTGTTCCCTGGTCGAGTACCGGGCCGAGCAGGCCGAGAGCTACCTTTTGCATCGTAGAAAATCCTATAAAAAAGTATAAAAACAGATATTAAAATTCGCCTCATTTTCTGTCAAGAATATAAAAACAAACGTGGCGATAGAAAAATATTGATGTATTTCAGTTAATTATAAATTAATGGAAAGTCTGGCACGGCCTTTGTAATTAAAAAATCCTGTCCGCCGCAAACGGGCCAACGGCGCATACCGCTGCCACTGCCGAACGGCCCTGCCGTGAAGAAGGTTTTGGCGATATGTGTTCCGTCATGGGTTCCAATCCGCTAGAGGCGGCCTCTGGGTAGCTCAATGGGTAGAGCAGCGTGCACAGAACACGCCTGTCGCAGGTTCGAGTCCTGCTCCAGAACGGGTTTACACCCGTTTCAGACCAACGGCCGGAGGGGGGCGGAGGTACTTTTCAGCCCGAACGTCGGTCGATTCTCGGCGCGGGTGAGTCAACAAAGATCATCCGGTCGCAGGGATCGAGCGGCGGGGACAGCATGCAGTTCGCCTTGCAGCGGGCGATGCGCTTTCATGAACCGAAGCCGGTTATGCCGGAGGTTGCCACGCGATGCAAGATTTCGCGTCAGCCCCGGCCGACCGGTGGGCGTGCCGAAAGCCCACGCCGGCTCCGTGGTCTGCATGCGGCGGGGTATCTCCAACCCCCAATGGCTCCTGTTGCCAGATTTATTGAAAGGGACGGCTGGAAAGCAGGCCGTCGAGGAGGTGTAAAATGGTATGTGTTAAAAATGTCAAAATTCATTCCCATGAAAAGGGATTGCTGTTTAAGGACAAGGAGTTTCTCGGTATCCTCAATCCGGGTAGGCACTGGTTTGTCGATCCGCTGGGAAAAATCCGGGTGGATGTGGTTTCGCAACGCGACCCCTGGCTGCGGCATTCGGAGTTGGATCTGGTCGTCAAAGCCGGCCTGTCAGAAGATGAGGCAACGGTATTGGACCTGAACGACCATGAACGGGCCCTGGTATGGATCGACGGGCGCTTCGCGGCGGTGCTGGGTCCGGGGCAGTACGCTTTGTGGAGGCGGTTTCGCAAGGTGCGCACCGAATTGATCGATGCCCGCACCATGCGGTTCGAACACCGGGAGCTTAATCGCATCGTCCAGTCCTCCGGGGCCGCGGAACTGCTGGAAAGCTACGTGGTGGAGGAGGGCTTTGCCGGAGTCCTGTTCCGGGACGGCGAATATGTGCAAACCTGCCGGCCCGGGCGCTACCTGTTCTGGAAGGATGCGGGCAAGATCCGGCTGGTGCCGGTCGATTTGCGTGAAACCCTGCTCGATATCTCCGGGCAGGAAATCCTCACCGCCGACAAGGTGACCCTGCGCCTCAATGCTGCGGTTACCTACCGGGTTGCCGATCCGCGTAAGGCGGTGTGCGGGGTGGAGGACCATGTTCAGGCTCTCTACCGCGAGGCCCAACTGGCGCTGCGCGCCCTGATCGGCGGATGCACGTTGGATGCCCTGCTCGGTGATCGGGAGGGGCTCTCCGGCAAGCTGGAGGATCGCCTGCGCAAGAGGGCGGCCGGCTTCGGCCTCGAGGTCGTGACCCTCGGTATTCGCGACCTGATCCTGCCGGGAGACATGAAAGACCTGCTCAATAAGGTGATCGAGGCGCAGAAAGCCGCCGAGGCCAACCTGATCGTGCGCAGGGAGGAGACCGCCGCCATGCGCAGTCAGGCCAACACGGCTCGTTTGCTGGAAAATAACCCGGTGCTGATGCGTCTGCGCGAACTGGAGGTGCTGGAGAAGATCGCCGGCAGTTCCGAGTTGAAACTGGTCCTCGGAGAGAAGGGACTGACCGACAGGTTGGTCACCATGCTTTAAGGAGAACAACATGCTTATCATAGACGGATCGCAAGGCGAGGGGGGAGGGCAGATCCTGCGCTCTTCCCTTGCCCTGTCGCTGGTTTCCGGACAGCCGTTCCGGATCGTACATATCCGCTCCGGCCGCAAAAAGCCGGGCCTGATGCGTCAGCATCTGACAGCGGTTGAAGCCGCGGTCGCGGTAGGCCGTGCCCGCGTCGAGGGGGCCCATATCGGGTCACAGCAGCTTACCTTCCATCCCCAGGGGATCGCGGGGGGAGAGTATCATTTCTCCGTCGGCACGGCCGGCAGCTGCACCCTGGTTCTGCAGACGGTGCTGCCCGCGCTGCTGACAGCCTCGGTCCCCTCGCAGCTGGTCCTGGAGGGTGGTACGCACAACCCTTTCGCTCCGCCTTTCGATTTTCTGACACGGTCATTTCTGCCGCTCATCGGCCGCATGGGGCCCCAGGTCTCGGCCCGGTTGCTCCGGTCCGGATTTTATCCGGCCGGCGGGGGTAAATTTACCGTATCGATTGCTCCGGTGCCGAAGCTTTTACCCTTCGATCTCATGCAGCGAGGCGCCATTTTGCAGCACTCGGCCCGGGCCACGGTAGCCCGGCTGCCGCGGAGTATTGCCGAACGGGAGTTACAGGTGGTGCGCGCCGGACTGGGCTGGGACGCACAATGCTGTGCGATCGAGGAGGACACCTCCTCCCACGGGCCGGGCAATGTCCTGTGTATCGAGATAGCCGGCGAACAGGTTACCGAAGTCTTTACCGGTTTCGGTGAATTGGGTGTAAGTGCCGAGAAGGTGGCGAAACGAGCGGTGCGGGAGGCGCAGGAATACCTCGCCGCCGGCGTGCCGGTCGGGTGCCATCTGGCGGACCAGTTACTGCTTCCCATGGCTCTGGCCGGAGGTGGGCGCTTCCGGACCCTGGCTCCCACCCGGCATGCGACCACCAACGCCGAAGTCATTCGTAAATTTCTGCCCGTCGAGGTGACCATGCGAGAGCTGGCCGCCAACGACTGGGAAATCATAGTGGAGAACAAAGCACCATGAAAGCACGTGAATTGCAAAACCTGGGATTCCCCCGGGGAGAAATCATCCAACAGGCCCTGACCACCGTGGCAGGTGCCGCCCAGGCGGGAGTGGGGAAAATGGAGATCCGTCAGACCATGCGAACAATGGCGGAAGATCCGGAAACCCACCTGAACGATCCGCATTTCGGTGACTTTGCCGCTCTGTGGCTGGTGGCTTCATCCAACGGTACCTGTTTCAAGGAGCGGGAAGAACCCGCGCCCTGGCGCCAGTGGGGTGCGGGGCTGCAGCAGGGTGCCATCGAACAGATGCGGAATGCCTGCCGGTTGCCGATCGCGGTGGCAGGCGCCCTGTTGCCCGACGCCCATCAGGGTTACGGTCTGCCCATCGGCGGGGTACTTGCCACGCGCGGGGCGGTTGTCCCCTATGCGGTGGGGATGGATATCGCCTGCCGTATGAAGCTGACCGTGCTCGATATGCCGGTCGAGGATCTGACCCGGCGGCAACAGTGCCTGATGCGCGCCATCGAAGAAGAAACCCGCTTCGGTGTGGGGGCGACCTTCCGCCGGCGCCGTGAGCATGGGGTGATGGACGACGGCTGGGGCGTCACCAGGGTGACCTCCTCCCTGAAGGACAAGGCGTGGGGACAACTGGGTACCAGCGGCAGCGGCAACCATTTCGTCGAATTCGGCGAACTGGTGCTGGAACGGGACGAACTGGGCCTTGCCGCCGGGACCTACCTGGCGCTGCTCAGCCATAGCGGCAGCCGCGGCAGCGGCAACGCCGTCGCCACCCATTACAGCGGCGTGGCGCAACAACTTCATCCGGAACTGCCGAAGGAATTGCGGCACCTGGCCTGGTTGGATCTAGAAAGCGGGGATGGGCAGGAGTACTGGCAGGCGATGGAACTCATGGGGCGATACGCCGCTGCCAACCACGAGCTGATCCACCGCTGCATCGCCGAAAACCTGGGAGCACAAGTGCTGCTCGACGTGGAAAATCACCATAATTTCGCCTGGAAGGAAATGCACGGCGAACAGGAGGTGATCGTCCACCGGAAAGGGGCAACCCCCGCCGCAAACGGGATGCTCGGAATCATTCCTGGTTCCATGGCTACTCCCGGCTATCTGGTGCGGGGCAAGGGCTCAACCGCCTCGCTGCAGTCCGCATCCCACGGGGCGGGACGCAAAATGAGCCGTAAAGCGGCTCGCGAGCAATGCACCTGGGCCGAAGCTCGTGCGTTTCTCGCCGAGCGCGGGGTGACCCTGATGTCGGCTGGTCTGGACGAAGTCCCCATGGCCTACAAGGACATCGACACCGTCATGGAGGCCCAGGCCGATCTGGTCGATATCCTGGCACAATTCAATCCTCGTCTGGTCAAGATGGCCGGAGGAGAAGACCCACGGATAAAGACTCGCAGGTTCCGGTAACACCTCGGCGGGAAGAACCACATGGTTCTTCCCGCTTT
Source organism: Syntrophotalea carbinolica DSM 2380 (assembly GCF_000012885.1). NCBI lineage: Bacteria > Pseudomonadati > Thermodesulfobacteriota > Desulfuromonadia > Desulfuromonadales > Syntrophotaleaceae > Syntrophotalea > Syntrophotalea carbinolica. The sequence goes on along the minus strand of NC_007498.2, from coordinate 3,313,357 downwards.
TTTGGTATGCTCGATTCCCAATTTAGATGCGGATGGTAGAAAAAATAAGAAACCTCTGGGATATCTATACCGGCAGGGTGTGGTGATCCTATGAAACCGGACACCAACTTAGGTGGTATAGTGGGCACCTAACGAGAGGTGTTCAATGAACCAAAGAAACAGACGATCATTTACGAAAGAGTTCAAGCACGAAGCAGCTAGCCTGGTTGTTGACCAAGGCTATTCAATAGCTGAAGCCTGCCGTGCAATGGGAGTGGGCCCAACTGCCATGCGCCGCTGGGTCCTGCAACTTCAAGGTGAACAGGGCGGATTGACGCCAAAAGCGCAGGCGCTGACACCGGAACAGAGACGCATTCAGGAATTAGAAAAACAGGTGCAACGGCTTGAAAGAGAGAAATCGATTCTAAAAAAGGCTACCGCTCTCTTAATATCGGACGAGATATAGCATTCACGCTGATCGACCAATTAAGGGGGCGTGAAGACGTGAACCGGCTGTGCTCAGTGCTTGAGGTCTCCCGATCTAGCTATTACGATTACTGCAAACGTAAGAACCGGATTGATGCCGAACGCATACGGTTGCGAATCAAGGCGACAGAGATTTTCAATAAGAGCCGACAATCGGCAGGTAGTCGTACCATCGTGATTAAGATGCGTCAAGAGGGTGAGGTTATTGGGCGCTTTAAGGCTCGCCGCCTGATGAAAGAGGCGAACTTGGCGAGTCGGCAGCCAAAACCTTCCGCCTACAAAACAGCAAAGGTTGAGCGACCAGACATCCCGAATCATCTGGATCGAAAATTCGAGGTCACACACCCCAATCAACGGTGGTGTGGTGACATCACATATATTTGGTCTCAGGGCCGATGGGTGTACCTGGCAGTTGTGTTGGATCTTTACGCACGCCGAATAGTAGGATGGAGTCTGTCCGATCGTCCCGATGCTGAATTGGTTATTTCGGCACTTGATATGGCTTATCAGTTGCGTGGGAATCCACGTGGCGTGATGTTCCATTCAGACCAAGGCAGTCAATATGCCAGCAAGTTGTTTCGCCAAAGACTCTGGCGTTACCGGATGAAACAAAGCATGAGTCGTCGCGGTAATTGCTGGGACAATGCGCCGATGGAACGTGTGTTCCGTAGTTATAAAAGTGAATGGATGCCACCAGGGGGTTACAGAACCTTTGCTGAGGCAAAGAAAGATATTGGCCATTATTTGATGGATTATTACAACTGCTACCGACCGCATCAGAACAATGGTGGTATCGCACTGTGTGCGGCTGAAGAAAAACCTAATCCGCTGTCCGGAAATAATTGACCACTACATCTTCTGGCGGGAAATCAGGGGGTAGGCTGTTGGCCTAACTTTTTGGCCATATGTGCCCGGCGTTTGCCAGCTATGCGGTCCAAACGCTGTTCAGCTTGGGAAAAATGTCCGTTTTCAAGCAGAAAGTAGGGATCTTCGGGTATGGGTTGATCTAGGTCTTTGTCATAGAATATTACTTTAAGCGCCTTCACATATACCTCGAAACGGTTGTCCCAAAGACTTTTGCCATACTTAATCTGGTCTGCAATACCTTCAAACAAAGGGTCTGGATCATAGATATCGTAAGGACTCTGATACCAGAGGGTATCCAGCTCAAAGAAGTCGAAAGGATATCCATCACTATCCATTACAAGCGGCCCATTGAATTTGGCGATGATTTTGTGTGGTGAATGAGACACATAGGAGATGCACCCCTTGTGATAGATGACGCCGATGGTTTGTCGGGGAAAACGCCACTGAAGATAAAGCTGCAGCCTTTTTTGGGTTTGGTAATCTAATTTTTCATCATCCTCTCTTGGAATATCCAGTCGGCCGCTGTCAGCTTCGATAAGCGTCAAATAGTGCTCGAAGTCACAAGGGACAATTTCATCGGCAACATCTTTCAGACCTTCGTAGGTGTGAATGGTTTGACGGACAGGCAGGAGAAACCAATGCCTGGGTCTGCCGATGACCAGACAATTGTTGGTGTGCATCAGGTAATTGGCTTTGCCAAGATCCATTTCATAGGGGATATCTTTAAACAGAATTGGCCTATTCTGCCGCAGAGATACATCGACCAAGTATTGAGCTTCGGTCGGTATTGCCTCCGGCAGAGGCGCCAGAGGGGCGCCTTGGTTCATCCATTTGGCAAAAATTTCATTCAGGTCCGCGTCCCAAGAGTCTGCCTTATTCAAATAACGACCCAATGCCCCCACGGTCCCCAGGCCGAGTATTGTCACAAATCCAAGAGTCATTGCAATAATGGCTATTCTGTGCTTCCAGGACTTTTTGAAAACGAGGAGCAGCGATATAAGAACGCAAAAGCTTGACAAAAGAAAACACAGGCTTATAAGAGGATCATTCAGACTGCCTGCCGCTGCTTGTGACCCACTGTGTTTCCGAATTTCATTGAAAATAACCGCCTCTGCAAAATGCAACCAAAAGATCAATAAGCAAAAATTCATAAAATAATAGGATGCTATGCGTTTGATCATTTTGTTTTTCATATTTTCGTTGATCCTTGACAATTAGTGGTGGCATATCTTCCACTCGCAATCTCAACTTTTTCTGTTACCGGTGGGTTTACCGGAGGCCGACGATAGGCAGGGGATGGGTACGAAGGGTGCGCTCCTTGGGTCCTCTCCATGCTGCCGGGTCGGGTGGGCCAGGTCCTTTTTCTTGCGGGAATCATAGGCGGTGGGTGCGTACCAGTTATCTGCTGTTGGGGTGTTCATTGATATTTTCCTTATTTAAACAACCGCGCCCCCGGCAACAACCGGTCCATACATTCCTTGGGGATATGGTTGGCGGCTGGGAGTTTGTGCCACGCAAAATTCCTGGTCACAGCCGTGCCTTCGGCCTGTTCTTTTTTGACCTGCTCCAATGACATGTTGCGCCAAAAATTGGGCGGACGGTTGTGTTCTTTGTCATGGGCGGCGGTGGTAGGATCCAGGTGCCGGTATGGCTCAAAATCAGGCGTGTCCGGCAGAGGCAGGCTGATATCCATAAATTGCTGGTAATACTCCCACTCCGCATGGAGCCATTGCTTATCGACCCAGTCTGAAGGGCTGCCGAATCCTAAAGGACTGAAGCGGTGGCCTAAATACAAGGTGTGTTTATAGCCCACGGTGGATTGGGGGCAGTAGTAATAGGCATCCAGTTCAACAAAGGGGATCGTCACCATGCCGATGCGACGGTTAAAGACAACGTTGTTTCTGTCAATGTCGTTATTGTCGGGGGCAAATTGGCGGGCGAGAGTAAAAATGAGAAAAAGGGCAAAGGGGACAACAAAGAAAGACAGATAAAGGTACGTTTTCTCAGTGACTTGGAGTGGGAATGAGATGCGTCCACTCACTAACAGAGAAAACAGGATGAGAGACGCAAAAGTACCCGCTACCCATTGCAACATGCCAAATACATTGTCTTTTTTCGCATAAGAGAACGTCACCATGCCGGTGCGGCGGTTAAAGACAATGTCGTTTTTGTCGGGGGCTAATGTGCGGGCGAGGGTAAAGATGAGGAAAAGGGTGGAGGGAATTATAAAATATAAGTAGGAAAGGTAATTGCCTGGAGATGGGGGAATAACTATTAAAGTGAGTATGCCAACACCTGTCGAAAATCCCGCCAACCATTGCAACGAGGCAAATAGGTTTTTAGGGTTTTTCATCGAACCCATCTCGGTATATTCATGATTTGGCACAGGGTCGACAATACCCTCCTTGAGAGCCTCGACCTCTTTGATGTTGATGTCGGTGCGGTAATCACCGCAAAACACCCCGATAGACAGAGGGTGGGCGCGTAATGCTCGCGCCGACCCTCCTTTCCACGCGGCCGGGTCGGGGGGAGCAAGGTCTTTCTTCTGGCTGGCGGTATAAGCGGTGGGTGCGTACCAGTTGTTTGCTGTCGGGGTGCTCATGGATGCTCCTTAGTCCAGGGAGGCGTAAACCCAGCCCGGGATGTCTTTGTCGAACAGAAGGTCAAGCTTGGCTTGTTCTTTTTCATAGGTATCCAATCGTTGTTGGAAGGCGGCCTCTGTCTCCTCTGTTTTTTTGATCGGTTTTTCGAGGTTTTTCCGCTTGGTTTTCGTACCCTGCGGTGGTGCGGGGTCGGGCAGTATGGTCGGGCCTTGGGCCAAAATAATACGGCCTTTGGTCTGCCAGTAGTCATGGTCTGTGCTGTGGTAATAATATTCCATGGCGGTGACCTGCTGGCCGGTTTTAAGCTGCTTGATGATAAAGGGTGACAGCGTTTTGGGTGGCATCCAATGGATGACTTGCGTGTTAGGGTTTAGATGCATTGTGCTTTGCATCATCATGCGTTCGCTGGCGTAGGTGCGCACATCGATTTCGTCTTGACCCACGGTGAAGTTGGATAAATGCACTGTGATCCGGATATCGCCGGGTTGGCTCTCGTTAAAGACAGGAGTGGACAGCCGTTCGATCTCGATACGGGGAGTAAACAGGCAGTTGGCGAGGGTGTTGTAGGCCAAGTGATCCTTTTCAGCATCGCGCAGGTGGTTGAACTTTTCATCGCCTTCCTGGTTGCTGAAGGGACCGTTGGCGGCCCAGTCTTCGAGGGGGGTATTGTTGCAGGCGTTGGCAATAATCACGCCGATAAGGACCACTCCCACGGCTACCCAGAGGTAAGGGACCAAAGCGGTAAAGGCGGCAATCTCTGTGCCTGCACCAAAAAGAGTCAGCCCCATTAGGCCAAAGCCGGCAGCGGCGATGCCATGGCCAACGGCGGCATCCTCGTCGTTTTCACCCAGCTCATCGAGCATATCCCACACAGAAACAGCGGCGCTGCCGAAGGATGCCACAGCGCCCAGCAAAGGCAAGAAAGTGATTTGGCGCCCCTTAGCGGTCTTAAGACCCGCCTCCGCGATTGTCTTACCCAATCCTTGTTTTTCGCCGAGTACCTGGGTGATCCCTTCCAAAGTGGCGTAGGCGGTGTCGAAAACAGCACTGGCAAATTCTGCTTGTTCCCGTCCTTCAGATACCTTTGTTCCTACCATCACTGACTGTAAATTCCAGAGCTCAAATGCCACCACCACCGGCGGCAGGGTTTTACGCAGGGCGCGCAGGGCAGAGGCCTGGATTTCGAAATTTTTTGCAACCTTGGCTTCAATATTGCTTAGTTTTGAAGTCAGGGGTGAGGTTTCGGGCACGGCGATGATATGGGCGCTTTGCCTGTAGATTTTGGTCCCTTGAGATAGTTTTAAGTCGCCAGACTGCATCTTTTTGATGTCGCTCAGGGTCCAGCCGCTGGTTGTGGACACGCCTTTGAATTTTGCCAGGTTGCTGAGGTTGTCGGTGGCGATGAGCTCGTTGGCTGCATCTAGAATTTTAAAGCTGTTCGGGCCATTTCTGGCTTTGTTAAGTGCTTTTTTGCCGGTTTCAAAAGCCTTGAGGGCGCGAATTTTGGTAATGCCAGCCTCGACGATTCTGTAGTTTTTGGGTACGCCGTTTATGTTTGAAAAGACGCGCATGCCTTTAAGGTCGTCGCTGGTCAGCTTGCCCAGTCGCGTCAGGGCCTTGAAGTCGAATTCAGCTGGCGATTCAAGGGCTTTTTTATACTGTTTGGCGAAATAGTGCATTAAATCGCTGATGCATTGGTTTGCAAACTGTGACAGGCGGCGTGATTCCTGACTGATAACGGCAGGGGTACGCAGGGTGCCGGCAATGGCGGCGGCAAAGGTAACGGGGCGAAATTCGCCCAGGCCGTCGTTTTCTGGGTCTTGTTTTTGTGTTTGGGCGGCACTTTCCACCGGGGATTGCTGTTCGGTGGGGAAAAGTTTAGCGTGCAGTGGATGGTCGGGTTTGAGCAACCTTTCCATATATTGACAGCCGGGGTCGTCTTCGTAGCTTACCCGGTCACGGTCGGCAGGCAGGGTGAGGGCACTGTCGATACTACAGGGATCGTTATTGAGTCCGGCGATCAGGCCCAGCATAGCTTGCCAGCTTTGAGTGTATTCGTAACCCTCAAGACTGAAAAAGTCGACTATTGCGGTATTGACATCAATAAAGTCTGACCGCGTGATGGGTGCACCGTTATGTTTGCCTTGCAGAAAGTCAACATGGGCTTCTTTTATTTTGCGAATATCAGCGCACAACTTCCTGCGTTTGTCGACTTCCAGCAGGGTTTCGAGTTTTTTCTTGTCGGTTTTGTCCCCGCATTTGCCGAAGATAGTTTTTTCCATTGTCGGTCCGTAGGTTGTGCCGCCCCAGTTGGTCACATGCTGCTTCACGGGTTTTGTGGCATTTTTTGGATCAAAAAAGAGTTTATAGGTCAGCACCGCGCTTTTGTAGAAGGGTTTTTTACTGATGCCTACCATCAGATCAGTAAGCTTTTCCTGACTTTTCTGATAGGCCATGGCGTTGGCCAACGCCACCCCCAGCGGATCCTGCAGGAACACCACCGGCATCCTGCTATGCTTGTGCAACTGCAGTGAGTAAATGTTGGCCGTGACCTTTTCGGCGCTTTGGATATTAAGCGTTTCGTTTTCGGTCAGAATCCATTCCTCCAGTTCCTGGGAAATATCCTGCATTCGCGCTTTTCTGTTTTCTGCCGTCTTTTCCGGAGAAAACTTGGGCATGGGGGTGCCGCTTTTCAGGCGCAGCTCAATGCTATTGTCGGGATCCATGCCGCCCATGGCATTGATGCGGGGCCAGCTCCATTGCACTTCGGAATAGGCGATTTCGATGGTTTGGCGTTGGTTGCCGATCTTCCAGGGAACGACGACCCGGCTGTCGGCTTCGCCGGTAGCGGGGCGGAAGTGCTGGCCCTGATAACGGCGGAGATTGACATCCTTAAGAAATCCACTGGGTAATATCTGCAATTCGCGCCAGAGATAACCATTGCGGTAGATGTACAGCCAGCCTTCGCGCAGTTCGGCGCCTTCGGTTTTGACCATGGCCGAGGTGGCGTAGCGTTTGGGAATGATGGGGACGGTGAAGTTGGCGTATTCTTCCGGTTTGGCAGGCCGCGGAGAATCGCCCGGAACGGTTTTTGTACGCCCGAGGGGGATGACGATGTATTCCTTATCCTCCGTTGCCTCTTCATCAAACTGGCTATCGTTGAGGACCAGTGAGAGGTGGTTGTGGCCGGACTTCAGGTTGCCGATCATCAGTTCACGATAGCGTTGCGGGTTCTCCCCGTCCAAATATTGAGCAAGCCGGTAGTGTTTGGTGGTGCTCATTCTTCTTCCCCCCGATGCAGGCCCTTGAGCAACGGCACCTCGTCTCCGGTTTGCCCGATATCGATACGGTCGGGCAGTTCGGTCCCTTCCACCTCCTCAACCTGTTCGGACTTTACCTCCATGGCCGGTGGCGCGCCGGGCTGCGAGAGGGGCATGGGGGCGGTGTTGGCGTTGTTGCTGACCATCATGTCGCCCTGGCGTACGGCGGGAATGCCTTCGATAAACACATTGGAGGAGCCGGAGACGAATTCGGCTTTTCCTTTAATGGTGCCGCTGCGGATGCCTTTACGGGTGCCGGGTTCGTCGCCGGTGCTCACAGCGAAGATTGATTTTTGGTGGCAGACGGGGTTGCCGTTGACGAATACGGTACTGGCTGTTTTGGCGGCGTCGGCGCTACGAGCAATGTTGGTGTAAGGGATGGGCACCACGGAAGAGCCGACCTTGGTCAGGCAGACGTCGACCGTTGTTAAAACCCCTCGGCTGCCGGCATGCACGGCGGTGCGGCCGTTTATCAGTACGTTGCCTTTCTTTTTGGGCATGGGACTGCCTCCTTGCATAGAATCGATAACGGAAAAGAAGTCCCCCTCATTCCCTTTTGTGCCGTTGCGCTTCAGCGGGCAGGTTCACTAAAGGGCGAGGATAATGGGTTTTGTCGGGCTTGATCCTAATGGCTATGTCACCTTACTTAAGCTCACAGCGCCACGCGAGGAGGTCGGATGGCAGGAGCATACCAGCAGATTGTCCGCCGTCGGGAATTCGAATTCGAACCGGGCGCACCCCAAAGCGAGGCCGAGGGGGAGGGCTGCGGCGCCGGTTTCGCCCAGGCTGATACCGGGGCGCAGGACTTCAAACTCTCGGGAGACGTTTTTTTGCCGCGGCCATACGGTTTCGACGACCTGGTGCCACTCCAGGGCTTCGGTCATTCTGTTGCCATAGGGGAGCACGATACCGTCGAGCTTGTTGGGTGAGATTCCGGTGTCCTGCAGGGCCGTCTTGATGGCGGCGGTCATGCCGGTCATCCGTTGGTCATGGGCCTTGCCGTGGTGGGGTTCCGGGGCGGTGTGCATGGCGTTTATCTGTCCCCAGCATTTTTGCGAGGGCTGATTTTCCATCACCAGGTAAGCGGCGCCCTCGCCGGGGATGACGCCCTCAATACCTCCCTTGGGCATGGCTTTCCTGCGGTAAACCAGTTCGGAGCAGGTCACCATATCGACCAGGGAATCGGCACCGCCGAACAGGATGGCCTGCCATTTTCCCTGTTGCAGTTCGATGCAGGTCTCCTGAAGAGAGTCGACGCAACCCCGGTCGACGGTGAGGAAGCGAAAACACGCGGAATTCAGTCGTGGGTGAGAGGAAGTAAGCGTTTCCTTTAGGTCCGCCAAGTCGAGGTTTTTGCCGCGCGGTGTTTCGGCAGACGGAATCAGGGTGAGAACCAGAATGTTCTCACCGGAGATTGTCTCAGAAAGTTTCTCAACGGCTTTGGTCAGGGCGATTTGGGCCAGGGCGGCAATGCGGTCATGAGGCATATCCAAACCTTCTAATCGGGATACGGGGGCGTACAGGATCGGGGCGCGGTCTTTTTGGCCCGGCAAAGGCGCGTCCAGACAATCATGGGTACGCGTGTCGGCGAGTTGGGTACCCACGGCGCCGAAGAGGGCGAAAGGTTCCGTGCCCGTTTGGCAGCAAAGGCCGATGCCGGTAATAAAAACAGGAGAAGAGGGCCGGGGTTGGTTGGTACTGCTTCTCGTTTGTGACGGGTTTCTGGAAGGCATCATGCCAGAGCCTCCGTTTGTTCTTTTTCCGCCTGTTCTTCGGCAACAAGGTCACGCAAAGTTACCAGGCCTTCTTCAGTGTGATTGTGCGACCAGGGGAGGGCACAGCGGAAAATAAGGTTGATTTCCCTTGGGTCGGTGTGGACGATCAAGGTGTCGCACGCAGCCTGAAACTCTGTAAATGTTTCGTTCATATCCAGGTGAATCCGGGGTTTTATCTCCGGCAGATGGATCAGGATATCCCGCGGGGCGTCGGCTACAAGCCCCTTAAGTTGCAGGGTCATTTCACCTTCAAAGGGCTGCTCGAAACGCTGATCCAGGGGAGCTGTGTTGTAGAGGCTTTCCGGTGGTTCCTTGCCCCAGGGGCAGCCACCGTATGTGATGGCCTCGGTGTCGATGTCCACTTTTGCGTTGCAGCGAGGTTCCCAGTGAGGAGCAATGGGGCCGTAGCCGGCGGGCGAAACCCGGCTGGCGGGGCTGGCGACGAAGCCGGGGCCGCATTCGATCCGGGGCAGGGATAAGCTCTTGGTGCGGAGTCCCCGCAAACTGAAACCGACCCCGGCGGGATTGGCGGTGCAGGTTTCCTCGGGATTTGCCGGGTCGGTACCGCCGTAGGCGTTTTCGTAAACCAAGGCTATGGGACCCTCGATCGGTTCCGGAGTGCTCGGCAGGGCGGTGAGCAACCTGCGTTTCCATGACCTGCAACCGAAAACTCGCAACTCCTTGCTCCAGAATGCGTCGTTTCTCTGCCGGAGGCTGACTTTGACCTGCAGCACCCTTTCGCCGGAACCGGCGGGATGGGCGCTGCCGTGCAGCAGAAGCTCGCCGCCTTGTTTGAATGGCACGATTTCGCTGGCGGCGACCAGACTGGAGGTCTCGGGATCGCCCCGGTAGCGATCGGTCTCCTCGATCGGCGCTTGGGGCAGGGGAGCAAGGATGCCTTCCTTATCGAAGGAGTAGCCCACCTTGAACACCAGGGTCTGCTGACGCTGCCGGTTGATCCCCCAGCCGGGATAGAGCCCGGCGGCCCAGTCGGTACGATTGTCAAGCTGAAGCATATTGATTCTCCATCGGAGGGGCTTCTGTCGACGTTTGCCGTATGGCTTGCAGACGCCGGAACTGAAGCGCTTTGCCTGTTACTCCCAGGGGCGAGCCGGTAATGAAAGACAGGAGATCGAGCAGATGGTCACTATAGCGTCCACCCCATGCGCGGCACTGTTGAAGAAGGTGGTCGGTGGAGAAAACCTCCCCCATAAGAAGACGCTGGCCTTCCTCCAGTTGCAGACGATGCTGCCACCAGTGTTCGATCGTATTAAGGGCTGGTGGCGCTTCGGACTCTCCTGCCGTCGGCACGACATGCAGCCGTGGCCCGGGCAAGAGACGCCTGCCGCTGACCCATTTCCAGGCGTCGACGGCTCCCGGTGGTATCTCTTCGCCCTGGCTGAGGTCTTTCAGTGTTTGCAGGGCCGGACCGGTGCCGTGCAGGGCAAGGAGTTCGGCGGCTGATTCCGGATGTTGTCCGCTGTAATGCTTGATGACGGGAATGATCTCCGGCAGAGCTATAATGGACCCCAGCCGCAACAGGTGGTAGAGATCGTCCGGGTTGGTCTCCGATTCGATGCAGCGCCATAGGGGCTTCGCGAGGTTTCGTTCGCCACGCAGCAGGCCCCCCCACAGGGCGGTGGCCAGCAGGTGGCCCGATTTTTCCGGTCGGGCTCCGCCGGACAACAGCCCCTGATAATAGGCGGTAAAGAGCTCAACGCCGATCTTGGGCTGGCTGGCGGCATAGCGCAGCGCGGCAATCTGCAGTTCGTTGTCGTGACCGCGCAACTCGGCGACACTGACCAGGCCCGCCGGCACCGGCCAGGATTGTTCCCGCCAGAGATCGAACAGCAGGGGCCGCAGCGTCTTGTCTTGTCGGTACAGGTCCAGAAGGCGCGCATCTTTCTCCGGCGGCGGCAGCAGGGCCAGCGCCTGGAATGCTCCCTGTCGGCCCGGCTCTGATTTCTGTAACAGGGACAAGGCCAACTCATAACCTTCTTGTTGCATTTCGGCCGACGGAGAAAGGAACCGGCTTACCAGATCAACGAAAAACTCGGCTTCCTTCGCGGGTTCCATCTCCAGCGGTGCGCAGCGGGACAGGACGTGAAGATGGGTCCAGAGCAGTTTTTCCTGCCGGGCCATCACATGGGCATCCACCAGGGCCGCCTGCTGCTGTTGGCAGCGCTGGCGATACAGGGCCAGGGCCGAATCATAATGGGTGGAGAGCAACGGCACGTTCATAATCAATTCAATTCGATGGTGGAGCCCTGCAGGCGCAAGCGGCCTTCCGCTAACCCTGTAATCTGTTGCCCATCGAGCTCGATGCGCCCGTCGGCATGGACCTCGATGCAGTTATCCCCGGCCTGCAGGCGCACGCTTTTGGGGGCTTCCACCAGCAGGCGGCCGTCCTTTTCCTCCAGGCGCGGTGCGGCGGCTTCACCCCCGGCGCGGAGCCGGCCGGCGACGACGATTCCTGTGGGGATACGAATTGTCAGTATCCGGTCCCCCTCCTTCAGGGCTTCCACATGGCTCAGGTGATCGGCCACTGGGCACGGGGTGCCGCCTAGCTCCACAACCATGGCTAGGCCATCCTCGACATCGAGGACGGTTGCAATCGCGGCATGGTCGATGGAGGCCGATTTGAACAACTCGCAGATATTTGATTTCATCGTTTTCTCCAAAACTTGGGTAAAAAGGCATTCCCGAGGTGGGTTTTGCCTGGAATTCAGACTATTCAGAACCTCTCTCCAATCCCTGCTTCTTTTCCTTTGTCAGTTTTTCCAGATCTTTATCCACGATGGAGAGTTATGAGAGGTGGGTTCAAAATCGGATATTCGCTCCGGTGGTAATCAATTGCAGGCGCGGTCCGCGTTTCAAACGTGTGAGTCGAAAATCCTTGATTTGAGCATTGGTCAGATCGATCCTGCCATCCAGGGTGACATTGTCCCAGGCAACGATGTTGGCCTTAAAATTATCACCGTCAATGATATTGAATTCACTGTTATAAACGGTAAGTTCCTCAATATATCCATCCCACATTCCGGTGTTATATAGTTGGCAGTTTGATATGGTAACCTTCGGCAATTTGGCTTCACAGAAATCGGTGTAGGTAAGATTGGCGTCCCTGATATAGATCTGGCCAATCATGGAATGGGCGAACGTTGTACCGAAGTTGCCGCCATTTATGGTAACGCTTTTTACCTTTGACCTGGCAATGGCGGTACCTCTGGTCATGTTGACGTCCTCGAATCGCATGCTGTTGGCGGTAAGGTCGTTGAATTTTACACCTCCCTCACCCTGCCGTACTCGTCTGAGGATGACGTCGGAGAAGTGGCTTCCGTAGAAATCAATTTCATCAAGTAGGCAATCTTCAAATAATATAGGTACGTGATTTTTCATCATTGAAAAAGAAATGCCCCCAAGGGAGCAATTTCTGATGATAAATTCACAACTTGAATCACCACCAGCACCCGTATCCCAATAACCCCCATCGATCTCCACCCTTCCGCCTTTAAGGTAAGCAATGCCTGTACGGTCAATTTTGCAATTTTTGAAGCAGACATTTGTCATTGTACTGCCGCTCAAACTGGTATCCGAAAATTCGCAATCCTCGAATACGACATCCGTCATGACAGCATCTTGCCATTTTCCACCAACAAATTTGCATTTTTTAAAAAGAACCTTTGTCAAATTTGTGTTATTGGCATTGACAGCAAACCACTCCACATTAATAAAGGTCGCTCCAACAAAAATAGCCCCTTGTATTTTTAGTTTTTCGGATTTTACATTGCGAAGCTCCACCGTGTGAGTTTGGGTATAGTCATTGAGCTTTTTTACATCTTTTGATAAATTCTCCCATTTACTTTCGAAATCATTTTGAAAAATATTCATAGCTAAAGAGTCTCCAGCAAAAATACCAACAAATATAGCTGTAATTACGAATAGTCTTATATAGATGCTGTAAATCATTGGTCAAGTTCCAAGTCTGTATTGTATTCAGGTTTGCATCTATCACGACGAAAACGAAATGATGGTATCTCACCAAACCTATTATGCCGCACAATCTGCCACTGGGAGGGATTTGGCCCAGTCTTCGAAAAATCGACTTCTTCACCTTTCCCGTCATAAATGCCTACCTGAATATTCCAGGAGGAACTGTAGTCGTAGTCCTCGAACCCCGGATGGGCCTTTTTCAGTTTCTCCCCATTGAACTTGATGGAGAGGAAAAATGCGTCATATTGCTGCGTGTTATTTGGACGCAACAATCGATTGAATTGAGCAGTAAAGGCAATGCGTACAATGCCGTTGCTTGAGGATGTGTTTGAGTTCACTGGCTTTAGAGTGCCACCGTCAATTGGATACAAGGTCACGTTGTCTATCAAAGAGTCCTTAACCTTCTGGTTTAATTTCGAATGAATCTTCTCCCAATGCGGCTTCATCTCGAAGGTGTTGCCACCTGACATTCGAAAAAATTCCCAGAACCCGCCCTCCGTCACCACGTCGATATAGTCGCAGGCTACGCAGAAGCGGGGCTTCGCGTTGTTGTTGCCACTTTTCACCAGGGCAATGGCTCCCTCGGTTGTTATCCGGCTGCCCGCGGGCAATTCCATCCCCCAGCCGACCATTTCCCCTTCGCGATTTTGCTTGGAGAGCGGGCCGGTGCTGGCGGAAACCAGTACCTTGATTTTATTGTCCCAGCAGAGCGCCTTGGCTTCGTCGCTTTCGGGGTGATATCCCCGGGTTTTGAGGTGCTGGGGAAAATATTCCCAACTGTCAGGCGTATCGAACTGCGGATAGGATCCATGACGGACCTTTCGGCTGGATACGAACTCGCATCGGTATAATCCGACCCGGTGGGAGTGTCCGCCGAGGGTGAGGGTGAAGCGGCTCTTTCCGACCCAGTCTCCGTGAAAGGTCGGGCGGTTTGCCTTGATGGTTCCATGGTCACATTTTGAATAGCTGTTATTGACGGCCTGCACTTCCCCAACGGTACTCAAGGGTTTATCCAGAGCGTAGTTCACTACGGTGAAGTGGCTACAGAGGATGTTGTCTTGGCTGTTTTGCTGCAACGCGGTTTCGACCAGGTTTTTTTGGGCCTCGTCGACACTCTCGGCGGCTCGGGGAAGATGGCCGCCTTGGTCCAATCCGGGCAAGGGGGTGGGGTTCCACATATAGTCTTCGCCGTCCCCCCACCCCAGTCCGATAAGGGTTTGCGTCTTGTAGGTCTGCCAATAGTCGGTCAAGGGGGTGAAGAGGGTATATAACCAGTCGAAATTGCGTGGCCTGAAGTTCATCCGACCGAGAAGGCCGCCGCTAAAGGTGGCCCCGGCCCCGGAGACGGCGTCAGGGATAAGCAGTTTGTAAGCGGGGCCGTACAAAAGGATGGCTTCGTACAACGTGAGGTTGTGGTCCATCGGAATCCCTTCGTTGGCGCGCTTTTTTCCAAGACGTGGAGATATGCCATAAGGGTATTCGTAGGCTTCGTGATTGCCGCTGACGATAAAGACGGGTTTCTTGCGCCTGGTGTAAAAATCGACGAGGATGCTGTAGACGGTCAGCCCGTCGATCCCACAGGGGAATTCCTCGTTGCGGTCCTCTACGGCCTGTACATCCTCGACGTACATTGCCTCCCATAATTCTCCTGTAGAGCCGGGTTTGCTGGTCTTGGATGTGCGTTTGAATCTGGGATCATAGTTGTGTAGATGATCGTACAGATCGCCTGTGATCACGATGACGTCCACTTCGTTGGCCTGTCCGTTTTCATCCGGTTTGCCGCCGAAGCTGTGGAGCAGATCGAAAAAGTTTTCGGTGTTGTTGTTGGCCATGTCGCCGATGGGAGGGGAAACGGAGTCGTCGGCACCGGGGATGACGGTGGCGCCTCTGCCCTTGTAAGTGGCCTGTTTGGAGGACACGTGGACATCGGAGAGATGACCGATAGTGAGTTTGTCTTTGCCGGCCGGCGCGACCCAGATAGGGTGATGGTTCATGATGGGGGTAACGGAATCGGGGGTTAGTTCCACCCCGGATTCCGTTACTTTAAAGGCGTATTCGGGCCCCTCTTTTCCGGCGTACCTATAATAATTATTCTGAATATACTCCCGGGCAATCCGGTCCTGTATGTCAAGATATTTGGGTTGGATGTCGACTTTATGGGGGGTGTGGTTTCTCAGCACCCAGTAGCTGTCATAGAGCTCACCGGGGTCAAGTTTCAGGTTGTGCAGATCTATCTGGAACAGATAGCGCAAACCGTCGTTACTAAAGTATTTGTGCAGATCTTTGCCGGCACCTTTGTTTCCTTCGTCCTTTTCACGAAAGGCGCTTAATTGATTTAGGAGGCTTTGACGTATGTTGGCAACGTGTTTTCCGTCGGCGTTTTTGATTTTGCGATCAAGCTTCCCCAGATAGGTGCAGACGATGTCCTTTTCGGCGACCTTGAGTGGCTGATCATCCTGGCTGAGGTTCTGTTTGAACTCTCTGGCTTGCTCCCAGGCGACCAATTTGAGATGCTGGCGGATAGTTGCGGCGACGCGCAAACCGCCTGTGGCGTATTCGTTGCGCTGTCCGCCATTGTCGTCCAGAAAGGTCTGGCGAAATGTGCTGTCAGTTACGATAATCAGACTCACCGGCCCTTGCTCCTCAACGATCAGGGGACAGCCAAGGGAGGGATGTAATATTATCGCCGGATAAATGAGCATCTTGGCGGTGAAGTCTGTTTGGCCCTTGCTGCCCAGTGTGCACGTGGCCATATCCTTGGTTTCAACGGTTTTCTCTTCTGTACTCATAACCTGTCAATCCTCGCCTATATTCAGCTTGATATCCTTGATGCCGAACTGAAAACATCTGTTGATGTGGACTCCGCTTATTTGTATGACATGATCTTTGATGACCCCGGTGCGCTCATCACCCATATCGCTCAGAAACCGCCAGGGCCGTCCTTTGAGTTTCTGAAAATGTCCGTCCAGTTCGTTGCCGTAAAAGTCTTCAAGGAGGATAGTGATGGCGTCCGAGGGTTGTTCCGAGGCCAAATCGGAGATCGCTTTGGCCGTTAGCACCTCCGCCACGCCCGTCGCCGGCACCGCGTCGGGCGCGGTAACCTCCTTACTGATCGGTCCGTAGAAGTTGATCGCATCGGCGCTGAGGCTGATCTCGTCGCCGTATAGAGTGATGTCGCCGTTGGGGGCCATGCGGAAGCCGCCGCCGTTTTGCTCGAAGACGATTTCGCCTTTGCCGTCCCCTTCGATGGTGATCGCCTGCTCGGCCTGGACGGTGAGGCTGCCGCTGTCGATGTGGATGAGGGCGTCCTGTTCCCTGACCTGGATGCGGGTGCTCTCGGTGATGTCGAGACGCATGTCCTGGCCGGCGGTAAGCTCGGTGTTCTGGCCGGATTCCATCTGGATATGCTCGGCGGCGCTGATGTCGCCGTCGGTGTTGGCCTGGTGGTGCACTTCCTTTTTGTTGGTGGTGGTGCCGTGGCGGTTTTCGATCTGTTGGAGCCGATTGTTGCTGACGGTTTCGGTGAGGGTGTCGCCGGAGTGCGTGGCCATGGTCTTTTTGGCATAGCATTCCATCTGCCCCTGGCTGCTGACCAGGTTGACCCGGTGACCGAGCACATCGGCGTTGAGATGCAGCATGTTGTGCCCGTTGAAGGTACACAGGCTGATGGCGGATTTATCCCGCCAGTCGTCCATGGTCAGATCGTTGCCGCCGGCGGTGAGCAGACGGTTCTGATGGGCGTTTTCTTCAGTGACTACGGAGCGGCGTGCGGGGTTGGCCAGGGTGCCGACGAGCATGGGGCGGTCGGGGTCGTTGTTGAGGCAGCTGATCAGCACTTCGTTAGCGTCGTGCAGCGGCAGATGCCAGCCGGCGGGCAGGGTCTCGCTGGGGCTGGCGTAGGGCTGCAACCGTCGCACTGAGGCGGAGGCTTCGGCATGAGCAGCGCTGTTACTGTCGGGATACTGACGGTAGTTGTAACGGCCGGCAGAGTCGAGTTGCGCAAGTTCGTCGCGGCTTTCGATGCGGGCGGAAAAGATCAGGGGAAGCTCGCCGACGGGTTTGATCTCGGGTCGCCAGGGCGTTTCGCGACGGACGAGCACGGCGGTGTTGGTGTAGGGGCTGTCGGCCTGGCCTGTCAGGCCGAGTCCGCCGTATTGTCGGGCCGTGTGCTCAACGGAGACGATGAGGTAGTCGCCGCCGAGGGTGCAGCTGTAACCGCTGGTGTCGAGACGGATGATGGCCCCGGCCCGCAGGTCGGCGGCGTGGGTGCGGATGCTGAGGGTCTGGCGGATGCAGTTGGAGCGCTGGGCGCGGATCACGGCTTCGTGTTTGGCTTCTTCTTCGTTGGCGAGTCCGCTGCCGAAGTTGACGGCGCTGGTGCCGGCGGCGTCCCGGGCAGGGGCGTTGGCCTGATCGGAGGCACGCCCGGACAAAATGGGATGCTCGGGGGCGTTTTCATGAACGTCATGCACCCAGTGGCGGGCGGGAACCATCTCGGCTCGGTCGATGATGCCGAGCATGCCGACTTTGCCCGGCCCTTTGTCGGTTTCCATCCCGGCGTTGGGTGTGTATGTCAGCAATTCTCGCGCCAGCATGGGGCAGCGGTTGGTGGTGTCGGCGATGTGGAGGATTTCGTGGTCGTCCGCGGCGTCGGTCCAGATGAACATCCCCTGTCGGCCGGTCAGGCGCAGGAGAAAGTCGAGGTCGTTTTCCTGCGCCTGCAAGGTGGAAGGGCGGACAGGGTACTGCCGGGCCAGCTCCAAGCGCAGGGCGTTTTCGTCGATGCCGTTGCGGCACAGGGTCTGGCGCACGATAGCGGGCAGGGTTTCGGAGAGGATCAGGCGGCTGTCGGTGCGCAGCTGCAGCAGCGCCAGGCGGGATGCCACGCTGAGGCAGACGATGCTGCGCCCGTCCGCCAGGTCCGTTTCGACCCTGGCTTCGGTGAGTATGCCGTTGAGCCGGCGCTCGTAGCCGTCGGGCGCGGTCATGAAAAGAGAGACCGGCGCGCCCAGACAATCCAGCAGCGCAGCGAAACTGTCGGCCAGCACGCTGACGTCGAAGGCAAAGGGGCGGTTCAGCTCTTCTTTGCCGCTCAGGCCCAGCACGGAAAACCCGGCATCGCCGAGTTCCAGATGCAGGCGCGACTGTCTGGCGGAAAGGCTCATGGTTTTCTCCTGTTGTATGCGCTCAAGAAGGTATGTCCGCCTGCGACGCAAGATCTCTCGGCATGCAACCCTTGTCGGAGTACCCGGATTTCGGATGGTGTATGCATAACTTCGCTCATCAGTTTTCGCTGATTTTGCCGGCTTTGAGGTTAATGCTGTTGCCCTGGATGGTGATCTTGCCGGCCGAAATGGCAAGGTCTCCATCTTTGGTGATTTGAATGGTGCCGTTTTGCTGGGTAATCGTGATGGTGCCGCCGCCCTGGCCGATCACGCTGGTGTCCCTTGCGGTTTTGATATGCAGGTTGCCGCGGTTCACAAGCAGCTCCATGTCACTGTTGCGCACTTCCATGGACAAGCTTCGTGCCACGTCCACCACCATGTCCTTGCCGGCGGTCATGGCGATGTTCTGCTTTTCCGCTTTGAATTGGATGTTGTCCCCGGCCTTGAGGCGGAAATCGGTGGCGGCCTGGTAGGCTATCTCTTTGTTGCGGGTCATCATTCGCTGGGAGTTTTCCACCGTGACGATGTGGTCGTTTCCGGACTGCACCGTTTGGGTGTCGCCCGATTCGATCAACATGGTTTTGCAGGCCGCGATCTCCATCTTGCCCTCTTCAGTGGCCAGACGGACCTTGTGCCCGTCGCTGTTGGCGTCGAGGGTGAGGATGTTTTTGCGCTCGGCGGTGAAGAGTTCGATCTTTTCCTGGCCCTGGCGGTCCTCCATCAGCAGTTCGTTGCCGCTGACGGTGCGGATGATGTTCTGAGTGTGATTGTCGGAGGTGACGACATTAGGGTTTTGGGGATTGGGCAGGGCGCCGGTCACAATCGGGCGGTCCGGATCGCCGTTGACGCAGGTGACCGCGACCTCGGTGCCGGACCGCAGGGGAAAATGGATGCCGTAGTTGTCGCCGCCGTAGGGTTGCATGAGGCGCACCGGATGGCTGGCTTGTCCCGCTTCGGCATCGCCCCGGTCGAAATCGACGCGGATATGATATCGCCCCTGCTCGTCGAGATAGGCGTATTCGGTACCTGTGGTCTCGATACGCGCGGTAAAGGTCCCGACCAATTGGCGATGCTTGGGAATCGGCGACCGATAAGGCGTTGCGGCCTTGATCAGGCGGACTCGGTTGGTGTAGGTGGGGCCTTTGGCCTCCTCTCCAAAGGCCAGTGCCGCACCCTGGTCGGCCGTGTGCTCCACGCTGACCACCAGGTAGTCGTCGTTCATGGCGGGCAGGGGATGATTGGTGATCTTGAGGCGGTATCCCGGCAGCAGTCCACGGCAGTCCGTCTCTCCCACGTAGACCATGCGCTCCGTGTCGAGGGCCTGAGCGCGAATGGAAGCCATGCGTTGGCCCTCTTCAATCGTTTTGAAGTGATCCCCGTACACCGCGTTTTCGCCGAGGGCGGCACCCATGGCCGACTGTTGGCTGGCTTCGAGTAACGTCTCGGGGGTTCGGTAGTTGTAGTCGGTAACGCGGACTGTACCAGGGAGCAGGCGGGCATGGCTATGCAGGGCATAGATGGTCTCGACGGCACGGGCGGTGCCGGTTTGCGGCTGATAGCGCAATGCGCTGACCCCAGGTAACGCAGGGCGTGCCGCGCTTCGATCGCAGAAACGGGGGCGGGATTTTTCCGCATCGCTTTCAAACATAAAAAAGATGCCGGAGCGTGCCAGCAGGCGGCACAGAAAGGCAAAATCGGTTTCGGCATATTGAATCACGAATTCCCGAAGGGGATAGGTTTCGGTCAGGTCGACGGCATAGTCGTCCTGCTCGAAGCCGGCGCTGCGCAAAATATCGCCGATGATCTGGGGAACGGTGCGATTCAGAAAAACCCGGTTGTTGGTGTTCTGTTTTAGCAGGGACAGGGGCGAGGTGAAGATGACCTGGTAGCACATGGCTTCCGGGGTATCGTTTTCCCTGGAAAAGTGGTCCACGAGGCCGTGTAGAAAAAGGGGAGTCCCTCCCCATCGCATCTCCATGGTGGCACGGTTGCCGACGACCGTCGAAGCCGTCAGTTCCGCCTGGGCCGTGAGCGTCAGGGTAAAACGAAAATCTTGCGATATACCGTGATCCTTGCCGGAAAAACCGGTTACGGTAAAGGTGTCATCCGGCACGGAGCGGATCCGGAATCCAAAATGACTTATGTTGGCCGCCCTGTTCAGGGAAAGGTTGGCGGCATTCTGTGGAGTCATGGTAGTTTTCCCTCCTTTGGTTATTGCTTTTTCCAAATCGAAATCGCTATCGAAATCGGTATCGGGGGTGGCTTTGTTGATTTTCGGGGATAGTCATCAAATCGAAATCAAAGGCAAAAAGCCGGTTTCGATCCCGATTTCGATTTGGATGAAAACCTCCTTTATCCACCTGCCCCCGCCTGGGCGAATTGGGGTTCGTCCTCCTTCACTATGTCGCTGAAAAGGCACTCAAGTTCACCGTTTTCGCCAACCTCGAGAGCCATGAGCTGCGGCATGTCCTCGTTGACCATGAAGCCGAGCAGGCTGCGGGAGATGCCGGGCAACAGGTTTTGCTCGATCAGGGTGTTGACGGCGCGGGCTCCCGATTCGGGGGTATGGCAGCGGCCGACGAGATGGTCGATGACCTCCGGGGTGCAGCGCATGCGGATGCCGTGGGCGTCGAACAGCCGCTGGGCGACCTTGTCGAGTTTCTGGGCGATGATCTGCCGCAGGGTGTCCCGATCCAGGGGACGCAGGGGCACGATCTGCATGCGGGCCAGCAGCGCCGCTGGGAAATGAGCCGTCAGGGCGGGGCGGGCCGCCTCGATCAAGGCCCCGTGGGATGGTGGGGCGAAGGGCGTTTCGGGCTCCTCCTCTTCGCCGACCGGTTCCGGAGGAGCGCACAGATCCAGAATCGTTTCGGCGCCCAGATTGCTGGTCATGATGAGCACGGTGTTCTTGAAATCGATTTCCCGTCCTTCGCCGTCGCGCATGAAGCCCCGATCGAAGACCTGGTAAAACATGTTGAGTACGTCGGGATGGGCCTTTTCTACCTCGTCGAGCAGGATCACCGAATAGGGCCTCTGGCGCACCGCTTCGGTCAGAATGCCGCCCTCGCCGTAGCCGACATAGCCAGGCGGCGAGCCTTTCAATTGCGAAACCGAATGGGCCTCCTGGTATTCGCTCATGTTGATGGTCACCATGAACCGTTCCCCGCCGTACAGGGTGTCGGCGATGGCCCGGGCGGTTTCGGTTTTGCCCACCCCGCTGGGGCCGGTGAGCAGGAACACGCCGATGGGGGCTTGGTTTTCCCGCAGGCCCGCCTTGCTGCAGCGAATCGACTGGCCGATGGCGTGGATGGCGGACTCCTGGCCGATGATGCGCCGGCTCAGGGTATTTTCGAAATCGAGCAGGTTGGCCAGGTCGTTTTTTACCATCCGGCCCACGGGAACGCCGGTCCAGTCGGCCACCACCCGGGCGATGGTGTCGGCGTCGACTTCGGGCTGGACCAGAGGAGAGTTTTTCTGTAATTCCTGCAGGTCCCGTTGCAGGGTTGCCAGATCGGCGAGGGCGTCCTTGCCGCCGGTACGGGATTCCTGAATCCGGCCGACCAGGGCTCGTTCCGCTTGCCAGCGTTGCTCCAGTTCGGTCAATTGCTTGCGGGCCTCCTCTTCCTGTTGTTGCAGGTCGGCCAGCAGGTTGACGTCGGCGGGGATACCCTGGGCGGTTTCCTCGGCCAGGTGTTTGCGGCGCCTTTCGATATAGGTCAGATGCTCGCGGGCGGTATCCACCTCTGCCGGAGTGGCGGCCTTGCCCATGCAGATCCGGGCGGCGGCGGTATCGAGCAGGTCGATGGCCTTGTCGGGGAGGTAGCGACCATTGATGTAGCGGCTCGACAGGCTCACCGCGGCCTCCACCGCGCTATCGGTGATCAGTACCCCGTGATGTTTCTGGTAATGGCCCTTGAGGCCGTTGAGCATGACGATGGCGTTGTCCTGCGAGGGTTCCTCCACCTTGACCATCTGAAAACGGCGCTCCAGGGCCGCGTCCCGCTCGAAATACTTTTTGTATTCGCTCCAGGTGGTGGCGGCCAGGGTGCGCAGCTCTCCCCGGGCAAGGGCCGGTTTTAACAGATTGGCGGCATCGCCCTGGCCGGCGTCGCCGCCGGCCCCGATCAGGGTGTGGGCCTCGTCGATAAACAGAATGATCGGAGTCGGCGAGGAGATTATCTCTTCGATCACCGATTTCAGGCGTTTTTCGAATTCTCCCTTGACCCCGGCTCCGGCTTGCAGCAGGCCCAGATCCAGCCCGACCAGACGGACCTTTTTCAGGCTGTCCGGCACCCCGTTTTCGGCAATCCGCAGGGCCAGGCCTTCCACCACGGCCGTCTTGCCGACGCCGGGTTCGCCGACCAGGATCGGATTGTTCTTGCGGCGGCGGGTCAGGATGTCGATGATCTGACGAATCTCGTCGTTGCGCCCCAGGACCGGATCGATGGCACCCTTGGCGGCCCGGGCCGTGAAGTCGGTGGTGTAGGCGTCCAGGTGCGGAGTAGCGGTGTCGGCAGAACGGACCGACGCCGTCGCCGGAGATGGCACTACGGCTTCGGCTGCACTGGGTAGTTGAGGGTTTTCCACCGAAAACCGGATCAGTTCGGCCAGGTGGGACTGCAGCAGATTGCGGGATACGACTTCCAGGGACAGCCAAGCCGTGCCGGGAAGTCGCGGCGCCAGGTCCAGCAGGGCTTCGAGCAGAGCACCCGAGCGCAGTTGGGCCTGGGGGTCGCGCAGGGAACTGATCGTCCAGGCCCGTTCGAACCACTCCAGAAGCTGGAGTGAAAAAGACGGCTTGTTGCGATTGCCGGACCGCAGGCGGCTGAGGTTGTCCAGCATGGCCTGCCAGAGCCGGTCCAGGTTGACGTCGAAATGGCGCAGGATCAGGTCGAAGTCCCCTTCGCCCTTCTCCAGCAGCTTGACCACCAGGTGCTCGATACAGACTTCAAAATGACCACGCATCCCGGCAAAGGCGGCGGCCGATTCCAGGGCTTGCAGGCAGTGTTCGTTCAGTTTGTCCAGCAGAGCTTTGATCTGTGCGGTGCTCATCTATTTCCTCCAAAAAATATTTATCGGAATCGCAATTGAAATCGGGGGTTAGGCTTTTTATGTTTCCCGCTGCCGATCCAGACTGCCCCCCGTAAGCCGAACGCGATTAACCTTATCGCCGGCCTGGCCGAGACAGGTCGTCCAGCCCAGAACCGCCTGGCCTCCACCCAGCATCGACTCATAGCCCGCATCCGGCTGAATCAACAGCTCCAGGTCGTACTGGATCGTGGGATCCAGATATTCGCGAATCATGTCGGCCAGGGTGGCGGCCGCGCGGCGTCCCGGCAGAAGGTCGGCCGCATCGCGGCTCGGCAGGGGGCCTATTCGGAGCCGGATCTTGCTGTTGACATCCATCAGCCGGCTGCCCAGCATGGCGTTGTCTCCGAGGGCCAGACCGCTTCCCAGCGACGTTCTTTCCTCCAGCTCGATCCAGTAGGGAATGTTCTGCTTGACGGTTACCGGGCAATGCAGGAAATCCTCCAGCATGTCGGCCAGGGACTGGCTGTTTTTGACTCGGGTGGCCAAAATCCCCGCGTAGTCGAAGCGTCCCGAAACCCGGCAGGTGCCGCCTCCGCCGGAAAGGGCTTCAAGGTATCGGCAATAGAGGCTGGTTCGTCCATCGCCGGAACCATGGAGGTTCATCTTCTTCCAGGCTTCGTAGAGCAGGTGATAGAGCCGCTGGTTGAACAGCTCCAGAAAGCCGCGCAATTCGGCGCCGCGCGGCGTATCGAATGTTGCAATGTCGTTGAAAAATTGGGGCAGGGGCGAATCGACCCCGTAGAACCCCATGAAATTCAGCTCCAGGCGGTAACGGGCGTTTTCATCCACCCGGCAATGCCGAATTTCGCCGGCCGGAAAGGTCATTTCCGTGGCGGGAGCCAGGTCGATGAATCCCTGTGTTTCGTTACCGCTTGCCGTTTCCTCCCCGAAGTTGGTCTCGATCAGGTGCAGGGCCTGAAAGACACTGTAGGCGGAAGGGTTTTTCAGCAGGTCCTCGATCAGATGAGGAAGTTTTCCCCGAGCAATGGTTCCCATGTTATCTCACTGTTGGAAGGGCTCAGCCGGGAGCCGGTTTGCACAAAAGCGTTGATGCTGGCGTACATACTGAAGAAGTGGTGCAGAATGGTGCCGAACATGTAGGTGTCCGCCGGCGAGATGTATTCGCTTTCCTCCATCGACAGTTGTATGTCCATGCCACGCAGCAGTGCACCTCGATACACCCGATTGAGCGGCGAAACCCGGATATCGGTGAGGCCACGGATGCGCTTGCCCGATTGCTCCTGGTCGCTCCAGTCGTACAGGGACAGCAATTGTCGAAAACTGTCGATGGAGGACAGACTGTTGTAGCTGACCGTCAGGTGGGCGACCAGCGCCAGTCGGTAGTCCGGCCGGTCGGGGGGCATGAGAAACCGGCTGGGCCGGGTGATGTTTTCACAGGTTACGTTGGACGGAAATTCCTGTGCCGGGGCCTTGATGTCTCGAACCTGCAGGTGTTCCCGGGGAATAGCCCCATTACAGGCGGTAATGTCGCAGGAGAGGATTTCCTGTCGTTCCGTCATGGCCCCGCCGACGGACAGATAAGTCATGTGCCTGCGCCCTTCTCGGACGCGATGGCTCACATGGTAGTAACGGTCGGTGCCGGCCCGATGGTTGAAGGAAGGCAGCGCGGAATAGAGGTGGATCTTGCCCGTTGCCGGCTGTTTGCCCGTGACCCCGTTGACGCTGTAGATGAGGATCCCGTCGGGATGGTTGGTGTCGGCGATCACGGGGTATTCCGTCTGCTTATGGGTCAGTGAAATTGGTTCGCTGGTGGATTCGAACAAGTTGATGACGGGGGCGCAGTGCAGACGGAAATTTTCCCTGCTCAGGCGATATTCATCAGACAAGGCCTCCGCCAACCGGATGTGAATCATAAATTCACAACATTTTTTTGGCCACGACACCTTGTTGAGGTTGCGTAGGGCCACAAACTGGTATTTTTCGCGGAAGCAGAAATATTCGTGCAGGAGATGAAAGCCGAGGAAACCGCGGCCCGATGAACTCACCAGCAGGTTCTCGGCGTCCAGATGGCAGGGTTCGATGGCTTCCTGGCGGCCAAGAACGCAGGGCCGAACCGCTTCGCCGGGGAAAGTGACACTGACCTCCTCCGCCTGTGCCGTCAGGGCCTGGTACAGGGCCATGGAAGTCGCTGGGTCTCCGTGCAGGTACAGCTTGATCGAGTCGAGATCCAACTGGTCCGGGGCAATGTCATGGTCGAACTGAAAATGGAGCTGGATTTCCTGCCGGCCATGGTAGGCGGTGGCGAGCTGAAAGGACGCCAGGCGCAGGGGCTGCAGGGTTACGTCGCTGGTGGTGCGGAAACTGCAGCTTACGCGTTCACCGACTGTCTGCCGGGTATGATCCGGCAGGGTTACCCCCTTGCTGGTCAGGGAGGTTCCCTTCGGCAGAGTCGTGGTCTGCCTCATCTGGCCGGGACGAGGGCTGAACTGCATGATGCAGCAGGAAGGGAAGGGGCGCAGAAAATAAGGCCGGACGTGAGACAGAAGCGCTTCGGCGAGTTCCGGCACATCGTCGTCGATCCGTTGTTTGACCTCGGCCGTCAGAAAGGCCATGCCCTCCAGCAGGCGTTCCACGTAGGGATCGCAGTCCTTGATATCCTGCAGGCCCAGCATCCGGGCTTTTTCGGGAAAAGCCCGGGCAAAATCTTGGGCCGCTTCCTGCAGCAGTCGCATTTCCGTATCGAAATATTTACCCATGGGTGTATTGCTCCCAGGTGGTGGCCACCTCGACGGCGCCGGTTCGATACAGCGAAACGATATATTTGACACGGCGACCCAAAGGGGTTTCGCCGAAAAGTTCGAACTGGGTAACGTCCCGATCATCTTCGTGGTGAATGGCGCGGACATGAGGATGGCCCAGACGGGGCTCGAATTCGATCACGCACTGCCGCAGGGCGCTCATGATCCGGTCGCTGGTGTAGGGCAGCTCCAGATACAGGGCGGCGATATCGGGCATGCCGAAGTGCGGCAGATGGGTCAGGGAGCCTCGCCGCGAATTGAACAGCCGCCGCAGATGATTCCGGATGCTCAGGTACAGATCTTCCTCGGAAGATCTGAGCTCGCCCCGTGATTCGCCGGAGGGATCGGATGTCAGGATGTCGAAGATAGTTTGGGACATAGCTGCTTGCTAAATAGTTGTATTATTTGATGTTCCTCTATTCACCCTCACCCAAGCTTTCTTCCTCGAGGGAGAGGGGGGGGCCCGGAGGTGCCTTGCGGCACCCCCGGGCATTAAATCAGCGTCCTTCGGTCCAGCTGTCGGAAAAGGAGATGTTGCCGTCGATGTAGGTCCAGGTGATCTTGGCGTAGCGGCAGGCCACCGCTTCCAGGTGCGGATAGCGCTCTTTGTCCAGGTCCTTCACGTTGTGCATGGTCGGCTTGACCGAGGTGAGCTTGACGTTTTCCAGAGTGTGGCGGAAATATTCTTCCTCGGTGCCGGTATCGTTGATGCGGTACCATTTGAGGTCGATCCTCTTCAGGGTCTGGCCGTTGCTGCAGGCTTTGTACAAATACGGGGTCGCGTTGTCGAAGGCTTTCAGGAAGACGAAGGGTTCGTGCTTGCGGGTGCCGGTCAGGCTGCCGGTGTCGTTGTCGGTGGGGATGCGCAGTTCGTGATCGAAGCCGAGGATTTCGATCGTTCCTTCGCGTCCTGCGACCTTGACCGGCCCTTCTACCTTGGAACCCTGATCGTCGAGAATGGTCATGTAGCCGGGAATAGCCATTGGTATCCTCCTTGGTTTATGTGTCCGGTGCCTGGTGCACCAGCGGGGAAATTGGCCCGTTGTATTTCAACCGGGCCGATTGATTTTGAAGTTGTCGGTGTCGAAATCGCTATCGAAATCGAAATTGGGTGTTCGCCTTTCGATTTAATTCGATTTTCCGTTTCGATCCCGGACCCAGAATCCAAATCGAAGTCAAAGGCCGATTTCGATCCCGATTTCGATTTGGATGAAAAGCTAGTCACCATTTTTATTTATTATCCCGCGGCATCTGCGCCACGAGTTTCAACTGCACGTCCACCCCCTCGATCTGGAAATGCGGCCGGACAAACAGGTCGACGCTGTAGTAGCCCGGGTTTTCCGGGATTTCCCGCACCGTTACCTGGCCGTCCCGCAGGGGGTGGGTGGCGATCAGTTCCGGCTCGGGGTCCTTCATTTTCGTCACCAGGGTCTGGATCCAGGCGTTCAGTTCGTTTTCCAGTTTCTGGCGGCTCTTGGACGAGCCGATGTTTTCCCGCTGCAGGACCTTGAGATAATGAGCGAGCCGCGACACCAGGAAGATGTAGGGCAGCCGCGCGTTGATCATGCTGTTGGCGTTGGCCTCGGTGTTGGCGTACTCGCTCGGTTTCTGCACCGAGTTGGCGGAGAAAAAGCAGGCGAAGTCGCTGTTTTTGTAATAGCTCAGGGGGATGAAGCCGAGGTTGGCCATTTCCAGTTCGCGGGTTTCGGAAACCAGCATTTCCGTGGGCATCTTGATCTGCATGCCCTTCCCGCTGTCGTGCAGGTGCACCGGCAGATTTTCAACTTTCCCTCCGGCTTCCGGACCGCGGATGTTGACGGCCCAGCCGTGTTTGGCGAAGCTCTGGGCGATGTTGCCGGCGAAGGCGAAGACCGGGTTGCCGAACAGATAGCTGCGGTGGTCCTCGGCGCTGACGTTTTCTTCATAATTGAAGGTGCGGACCGGAATGGTGTCCTGGCCGTAGGGCAGGCGCAGCAGGAATCGGGGAGTCAGCAGACCCACGTAGCGGCTGTCTTCCGTTTCGCGGAAGCTTCTCCAGCGGGTGAACTCGGCCTTTTCCATGTAGTTGGACAGGTCGTTGATCTTGGCGATTTCCTCGACGCTGGATTTGCCGAAAAATTTCGAACCGACCGACGCCAGGAAGGGGCAGTGGGCACTGGCCGAAACCTTGGAGGCTTCGCGCAGCAGGGTGACGTCCTGGGCCGAGCTGTCGAATTCGAAGTTCGCGACAATGTTGGAAAAGGGCTGACCGCCGGGCGTGTCGTATTCGCTGACATAGACATGCTTGTAGAGACCGGTCTGGATGATTTCGGGGGCTTCCTCGAAGTCCTCCAGCAGATCCTCCTTGGAGCAGTCGAGGATTTCCACTTTGGTGTTGCAGCGGAAGTCACAGCGGTCGACCATGAATTGAAGGCCGCGCCAGGCACTCTCCATCTTCTGAAAATCCAGGTGGTGAAGAATGACATCCAGTTGATTGCCGATGGTCTGATCGATCTGGGCGATGTACTGGTCGAGCAGGGTTTTGTCGATCCGTTCGATCTGGGAATTGTTCCGGGTTGCCAGGTCGAGAAACACCTGGATGCCGGCCGTCAGCCGTTCCTGCAGGGAAATATCCGCCATTCGGGACGCGTCGGCAAAGCTGTTCAGTTTGATCGATTCGTTCAGGGGAGCGATGTCGACCAGCTCGCATAAACGTTCGTAGGAGTTCTCGTTGTCAAGAAGGACTTCTTCTTGAGGTTTGCTTTTGCTCGGTGCCGTATTCTGCATGTTCATATTCGGGTCTCCTGCTCTTAGTAGCTGCGGATTTCCAGGTTGGACGTTTCATTGGAATCATCCAGCAACTTTTCCAATTGCTGCTTCAAACCTTCCAGTTGAGGCTGGTTGCTGACGATCTTTTCCAGCTTCTTGCGAAACTTGGCGTTGTCCAGCAGGTTCGATTTTAGATCCTTTAGCAGATTTCGCATCGCCATCAGGCTGTGCATCTCGGGAATCTGATGCGCTACGCTGTCCGGGCGGAAATCCTTCATCGACTGAAAGGCGAGATCGATGGAAAAATCGCTGCCGTCCTTGGCCAACAGATTCGGTACGTCGAAGCGGACACTCGGAGCGAGATCGGCCATGACCGATTCGAAATTGTTCTTGTTGATGTTGATCCGCTGTCGGTCGGCTATTTTCCCCTTGGTTTTGCCGTTGCTGAAATCCCCCATCACCAGCATTTTCAAGGGAAGTTCCGTCTTTTTCTGGTGACCCCCGGTTTCAACATCCAGCGCTAAATTGATACGGGCCTTAGGGATTTCCTTTTGGTAACTGTCGCTCATAGGTTGTCTCCTTATGCACGGTGTATGGATGGTTACGATGCATTGAATACGGTGGCAGTTCAGATGAAAGCAGCGGCAGAGATAACATCGATTTTGCAGAGTAACTGCCGCAGTTCATGTCGTTGTTGTGTAAGGTGCTGTTTCCTTTCGCCAGGGCTAGCCTTTTCCAGAGCTTGCAAGACGGTGAGCCGTTGCTGCAACACCGCAACTGCCAGGGCGGGGTCCCAGAGGGGCAGATGATGAGCCAGGATGTATTGCTGCATGTCTGCCAGGACCACTTCGGCCATGTCGGCTTTACCTGCTGTCAGGCATAGTCGGGCTTCTGCAAGACGTTTTTGTATGCGCTGTTTTTCGGTTTGGCAGGGCAGGCTCTGAATGTTCTGAAGGGCCTCTGGCAATTTCTTCCGTTTTGCCAATTGCATGGCGTCGTCAACCAGTGTCTTAACCGAAATTTCATCGGGGCCCTCGTTGAGGGGGCCTCGGCTTGGGCTGTTGACGCCGCTTGTCTGCCATTGCTGAATCCACAGAAGGCATTCGGTGCCGGCAAAGGGGCGGCCGTCATCAAATTGCAGATTCAGCAATTCCGGGTGTCGATCCAGAGGAGCGCGCAATGCATTCCGGACGAAGCAGGCCAGATCCGGTTGATGATTGGCCTCGAGGTATTGGAACAGGTGGAATTGAAGATCAAACAGCAACTGGAAACCCGGCTCAAAAAACAGGTTTTCACTGCATGTCAGGGCCTGATCCAGTGAATCACAAGTCAGAGTGTTTTCGAGTTGAGTTAGGCCGCTGGCACGCGGTGCCGGAATGCGGGTTCGCCCTTGGTCGTGGGGGGGAAGAGCCAGTTTTCCCCATCGCAACGCCCGGGAATAGGCCAACGCCCGAAGAAAATCGCCGGAGTTGAGTAAGTATTTGTGAATCTGACGTGTCAGGAATTCCACTCCATGCTCGGAGTTGAGCTCTTGGGTAGATTCCGTGGTGTCGCTGGGAGCCGGTTGTTGTGCTGTGGCCTGGGAGGGAGGATCTCCTTTCGGTGTTGTGGGCTTAAGCCTCCGCAATCGCTCCTCGACCCAAGGTGCCAGGCGCGAGAGACGGGGTGTTTCCTCTCCCAGTTTTTCTGTGAGAAACAGGTGGATACCATCGATTTCCTGGTGCAGGTTGACTAATATTTCGAGGGAGACCGGCGTCTCTGAACGTTCGGCAAATGCTACCAGCCGCGGATTAGCCAGCAGATTGAGGGCAGCCCGTCGCCCCGACGCGCTTTGGGGATGGCAGTCGCACCAGAAGTTTTGCAGCAGCACCCGGTACATTTTCAGCCCGTCCAGCAGCCCCGGCAGTCCTTCGATGTAGGCTGCGGCCACAAGGTAATATCCTGCAATGCGCAGATCTTTTGCCTCCTTGGCCAGTAGCTCGCGGCAGGTGGCCATGATCATGGCATAGTCGACATCCCTAAGCTTGTCGCTTTCTTCCTTGATTCGCTGAAATGCGTCCAGGTAGCGGGGATCATCGCCGCAGACTTTATCTTGCAGGGGCCTGGCGATGTCGAGGAGCCATTCCGGGTTTGGCTTTGGGGGGAGGGGGGTCATAGAAGCATTTCCCTCCGTCCGGTTCGGTACAGCACGTCGAGCATCGGGATGGAGTCTTTTTCCAGTAGACGCCGCAAATCCACCCGGCTTGTAAAGGTTTGTAACGTGGGCCACTCGCAACCGAGGTCAAAGATGGTGTTGTCGTTCAGCTCCTGGTTGAGTAACGGCAGAAGATAAGAGGGCGGTAATGGTTTGAAAAAGAGTGTTATGCAAGCCGGATGGTCAGCGTTTCCCTTGCTCCAGAAGTATTGGGCACGCCAGATACGGTCTTCAAGGATTGCTTCGATCATCTGAACCCAGAAGACCACGTAGTGGGTCTGATCATCTTCGGCCGGAATGGGGATTCGTATCCCCCAGTTGGTGCGGCTTGGGCCACGGTTCTGCACGGTTTTCATGATGTCATAGAACGCGCACCAGAACTGTTCTCGTGCCGTTACCTGTGCCTGCAGGCCGCACCAATAGTTTTTCAAAGGGATGGTTTCGAGCAACCGGATCTGTTGTTTAACCAGTTCTTGCGGCGTATACATGGGGATGTCGGTCCCTAATGCATCCAGCTTTTCAAGCAACGCGGGAACTGAGGACAACTCTTTTGTAGAGTTCAACAAGGCTTCAGCTTTTTGGAAGTACGTTCGGTGAATCAAGGGCAGGCTGGCTCGATTGGTGTGATAAACGTCATTCGCGGTGGTTGCCAGGATGGAAAAAGGATAGATGCGCCCGCTTTTGTCGCGACTGGAGGTCAGGCAACCGATGAGGCTGCGTTCGTGTTCATTTCCTGACAACACAAAATGATGCATAGGGAAGGACCTGTATACAGATGGCCACCCCTTGGGATGTTTGCGCGCAATATTGCTGACGCCTTCCTGCAGCCACTTTTCAAAGTTGCTTGCTTCGCGGATTGCAAGGTTGTAGCGAATGAAATCCGAATGGATCGGCATCTTTCCGAAACAACCAGCCTGCAGGCGTGCAGAAACAGCGGTCTTAGAAGGGGTTTTGTCAAAAAGCCCAAACATGCCCGCTCCTATTAAAAAATGTTGCTCGGCAGTCGAAACTGCGAGAACAGTCCTTGGGCAAACACATTGCTGTGGCGATCGGGACGAAGTTTAAGGTGTACTATGGCGTCGTTATTCTGGCCAGTTTTCAGCTTCCAGTCCAAGGTGTACAGGTTATGGTTTTGCGTAATTTTGGCTTTGTTTAGCAGGTGAAAAAGACTCCAGTCGCCGGAGAATTTGATTTTGACCATGGATTGATTGCCGCTTGGGATGCAGCCGATGAACGCGCTGTTCTGGTCTTCATCTCCCGGCCATTGGAACCTTTTCCATTCCTGCGGTTCGTTCTGATAAATCATTTGTTGACCGTTGGTTTCGAAGCGTACGACTCGTAGTCCCTGGCTGGGGATCGGATAGATGGAAAAGTGAACATCGGGTTGAATCTGACCGCGACGAAACATCCCAGAGGTAATGCGCGAGGCCAGTCCCAAAGAACGTAACAGGCTTTTGTCAAAAGCGAGACCGGTACCAAGCCAGGTTTTTTCGGTCCACCGATTACGCTCTTTACGCAGAAAGGGTTTGAGTTGATCGTCTGTAAAAGCCCAGATCAGACCATCTTCGGGACGGAAAAAGTCCGCTACATCATTAAGCGAGGCATCTGCACCGTTGTTACTAAAGGGGAATTTACCGGCTATTTTCCCTTGGTAATTCAGGAAAACCGTGCTGCTCCATTGGTTTTGTACATAAGACTGTGTCTGCTGAATGATGGCTTTCCAGGCTCCAGCGATCGGTTTGTACAGCAAATGCTCAGCTACCTTGCGGGTGCGGACGTCGGTACCGTTGAGCAGACTGTTGGTGGATAGCCAGCATTTGTACAGCTCGGAACTGGTGACGCCGTTGCTGCCCAGGATGGTCGACGCGTATTGAAATGACTGCTGGGGCACATCCACGGCTGCCGCCATTTGTTCGATTTCTGCCTGGGCCGCTGTTAAGGCCAGCAGGTACTGGTTGATGAGCAGGCTGGTATTCATCTTGTCGCCGGGATCGGTCAGTTTCCGCAGGTCATGAAGAGGATTTTCCAGTTCCTGGACCAGCGAGGCACTTTGCACTGAGCCGTCGCTTGCCAAGCTCCCTTTTGCTTGGCCAATGTTGATATTTCTGGAGACGACTTGCAGCAGTTCAGCGATGGGGCCGTCATTGCGGGCCAGCAGCAGCATTTTCTTTGCAGCGTCATCCAAGGAGTGAAATGGTGGCAATTGAATTTCAGCCAGCAGACTGAACCAATGGTCAACGTAGTCCGCAAAGTACAAGGCGCGGATCTCGGTTTCGAGTTGAACCGCCAATGGATTATTTGCCGAGGTGTCGGTTTTCGTACCGCTGGCATCGGACAGACTATCCGGGAGATAACCGGTGACCCAATCTCCCTGACAGGCGATATGGACCAAGTTGTCGATTTCAGGCTGCACATAATTGTGCCAACCTTTGCTGGTAAACATGAAAGGCATGGTGAAGGAGCTGGCCAGAACACTTCGTCCTGGCCCTTTGATCATGTCCTTGAGGTGGAGGGCAGGGGCTATTAATTTGCCCTTATTGAGGATTTGTGTGTAAAGGCGGCCGGCATCCGGTATGGCTTTGAGGTGGTTTTGCGCGTCGGTTACCAGAGATGCTTCGAGTTTAACAGTCTCCATATAATCGGGGTGGTTTTGGTCAATCTGCATGTGGGATAAATAGAGATGGATCAATTCGGACAGCTGTCGTTGCGAGTCCTTATCCAGAGACTGCCCTTTGGCAAATCCCATCAAACGTTCCTGGATAAGGGTCTGCAGTACTGGCGCGGCAAACTCGGCCTCCAGCCGTTTGGGTGTACTGAGCATCAGGTAGCATTTTAGCGTTTTGTAATAGGGGTCGCGGATTTGATCCTGGCGTTGCAGGTCGGCCGCCGCCCATACCTGGGAATAGTTGACCAGACGCATCTCCAGATCTTTGATTGCCGGTTTGAAAAAGATCCGTTTAAAAGCGTTAAGCAGAATAGAGCGGATCGCCGGCAATTGTTTGTCCCCCTCGTAGATTCCTAAGGTATAAGACAGCGGCAGGTGTTTTTCGTAATTCATAAGGGTGCGGTAGTGTGCCAGAACCTGTGTCAATGCCTTAAAGTCCTGATTCACGCCGTTGTTTTTCGTTTGCGCTTCCTGCGCCAGATGCTCCGAGGTGTCGGTTCCTTTTTTAAGCAGCAAGGTATTCATGGTCAGAGTCGTGCTGAGTAGCAGGAAACAGCCTGTGATGACAGCCAGGGATGTTATGATGCAGGCGGTTTTCAGAGCGCGGTGCAGTATGCCCTGCTTTTTTGTTCGACTGACATCATTGGCATTGGGAAAAACAACCTCTTTGAAAAAATCCTTTACAAAAAAGCTTTTAGTTTCTGCCTGTTCTGAGGATTGGTCTTCATCCACATAACCAAAGGCCTGGCGTATATTGCCAAGGATTTTCTGCAGGGGGGTACCTTCCTGGGTGGCGCTGGTCAGATAGATGCCGCAAAAGTGAGGGGTGTCCTGGTAGGGGTTTGCTTCAGTTAGTCGCGAAATGAATGCGACAAGACGATCTTTAGCAGCCTCGAACTGGGAGGGGAAATCAAAAAGTTCGCTTTTGGCGCGCATGTTCCGGACCATGGAGAGTTTCTGCAACCGCAACTCGCATAGGCGATGGTGTAGAGTTTCCATTCTGCGGATAAAGGCCTGGCAGATGTTGCTATCCTTTTCGTGCCCCAGCCAACTGCCCCAGACTTGTTCCCTCTCCTTGGGAGTCAGATCCGCAAAATAGGAAGAAAAACCGTAGAGAAGATCACATTTGGTGAAAACGATATAAATAGGGAAAATACATCCGAGTTTAGTGGTTAATTCATTGATGCGATCACGAATGATTTTGACATGACGCTCCAGTTCCTGGGTATCGGCTGTTAGCAGGTCCGATAGGCTGATGGCGACAATAGCGCCAGTCAGAGGTTGCTGGCGGCGATGCTTGCGCAGCATACTTAAAAAGGCCAACCATTCTTCGTGGTCGTCCTGCTCCGTGGTATAGCGTCCGGCTGTATCGAGCAAAACCGCTTCGTTGGAAAACCACCAGTCGCAATTGCGAGTGCCACCAAAGCCTCGTATGTCGATGTCTTCGCCGTTGGCATAGGGGAAATGCAGCCCGGAGTTGCGCAGTAAGGTGGTTTTCCCGGCTGCCGAAGGGCCAATGATCATGAACCAGGGCAGGGCGTACAAGGCGGCATTGCCACGACGGTGACTTCCAAGTTCGGAAGATTTTAACGAGGCGACGGCCTGGTTCATCTTGGCCTTGAGCTCTTCAATTTCCAATTGGCGTGATTGGTCCTGGCCTGTCTGAGAGTCGAGGTCTTGTCTGAATTGATTGCCACGCCGTTTAGCGATGCTTTTGCGTACCAACCAGATGCCGAAAAACAGAGTTAAGGTTCCAAGGATGAGATAAATACGCAACGAGGTATCATCGATGCCTACGTAGGGGCCGGCCCACCAGATCAGTGACAGGATTAGCATCAGCCCAAGGATTCGGGAGCCTAGCCGCCCGAAAAGATAAGCCTGAAGGAAAATCAGAATATTTTGCATGGTGATCTGTCCTGTCGAAGGATGTGGAAGGGGTCAATATGGGGCTTCCGGTAATTTCAGAATGCTGTCTTTGTCTTTGGTGACCTTGGCCACACTGGCTTCGGCGACATGGCTCGAAACAAAAGCGTAGCCCATGTATGTGAAGAAAACCGTGGCGATGGTGACCACCGCGATGACCCAGTAAGGGACATGACGTCTGACCTGGTTGATGAGGACGTGACCGGGTAGGCCTTCGGGGGAAATCTTGGAGTTTACTGGTCCGCGGTAACCGTCTATCTGGCTTCGTAAATCGACCTGTAAAGCCATCAGGTGTTCCACGCCCTTGATTTTGTAAACCCCTTCAAATCCAAGCTGTAGACAGTAATAGTAGAGTTCCAGTAGATGGAGGTTGTCCTCGCCTCCCTGACGCAGATTGGCAAGCCGGGTGAAGAAGCCTTCACCCGCCGTATGTTCGCCAAAAAATTCCAGTTGCAAAGGGCGAGACATCCACTCCAGATGCCCCGGCCAGGTAGAGTTTAAAACCATTTCGTCGACATACGCGGCCAGTGCATATTTGGCATCTTTGAATTCGACCATACCGATCTGCTGCTCAAATGCCGCTTTTTCCATGCTGGTAAAAGCGGCCAGGATCTGTTCTTTAAAATCGGTACCCAGGGAAGATGCCTTCTGGTCATCCTGTATGGGGGCTATTAGCGAAAAGAGTGCTTCACTGCAGCTCAATATTGGGTTGTATGCTGGCGTGGATAAATCGTTAGCCATATTTTCTATTCCTCCACCGTGACGATTTTGATGTCAGATGCATTGAAGGGGCAGGGAAGGTAGATGGCCATGGAACCTTCGTCGATCATCTGGTTCCAGAAATCCCCCCGGGGTTCCAGTCGGAAGTATTCACAGCCGCTGCGGGTGGCCAATTTGGCCGGTGGGCGCTGAGTGTGTACCAGTCGTACGCCAGGCAGGGCCGAGGCTACGCATGTTTCTATGCTGTCGCGGGCTGTAACTTTGACCTGTCGTGCAAAATCGACAATCCAGTTTGGGTCT
This sequence comes from Syntrophotalea carbinolica DSM 2380, assembly GCF_000012885.1. Lineage (NCBI taxonomy): Bacteria > Pseudomonadati > Thermodesulfobacteriota > Desulfuromonadia > Desulfuromonadales > Syntrophotaleaceae > Syntrophotalea > Syntrophotalea carbinolica. The sequence goes on along the minus strand of NC_007498.2, from coordinate 3,276,769 downwards.
TCGGCGTCAAACAGGGCCTCGATAAAGAAGGTTTCCTTGCCGAACAGGGTTGTTGGGATATCTTTGCATGACAGCAGATGGTCGGTTTCTTTGCTGAGCACTAAGGCGGTATTTTTGACAGTTTTATTCAACTCCAGTAGAAGGGATAGCAGCTTTTCAAGGCGGCTGAAAACCTGTGTCAGATCTTCATGCTGGTAGAGAGGAATGCTGTCGATGGTGGCTGTATTGTGGTAGGTACAGAACGAACCGGCCACTTGACACAACTGGCGATATAACTGCTCTGGATGCAGGTCAAGGTTATTCAAAAGATGTTTAAGACGAGGCAGTCTGCTGTTGAGATTTTGAAGCAGGGCATGGTTGTTGGGGTCGCTGCGGGCAAACCCTGCCGTTCCGTCGTCGCATCCTTCTCTGGCCTTTTCAATCAGTTTGCGTTTGGCGTTCAAGGTTTCGACAATGCGTTCCAGACGCTGTGCTAACGCTGGAGAGCCCGATATGCGACATACAGGGGGGATGTAGCTATCGACAACTCGGTAGCGCTGGTCTCCGTCATGCAATACCTCGGCTATTTTGATGCTTAAAAAAGGGCCGAGGGCTTCCTGGTCACTCAATAGGTGCAGGTTGGGCTGAGCTAAAAGGATTTCTCGTTTGCGGCTGGCGTCGAAGCTGTCTTCTATTTCCTGATAATCGGCAACCCAGCCACTGATCTGGCTGCGTTGGGGATAACCGGAAATGCTATCCACATGGTTGTTGGCGGGTAATGCCAGGTAAATACCCAAGGTCTCGCCGCCCGGTGAGTGCAGATCGCAGGTCAAGGGCGCATGTACTGAGCTCTGATAGTGCACCATGCGAGCATCCTGAAATATGCACGAGGCTTCGAGCAGCTGGAAACGGCCCAATTTCAGGGCTTCATGGTCGATGGATAGGGACATGATTCCCCAGGAAAAGGGGTTAAGCAGAAATTGTCGAAGTTGCTGAGAGTTCTCCAGTTGCTTGTCCCAAGCCTGAAAATGCTGCTGGCTCAGAAACACGCCCTCGGCCCAAACGATTTTACTCATAGTTAGGGTCACCTTGTTTTTCATTCGTGAGGGAATGATAGAAATGGCTTAACAAACGATCTATTTGGAGAGTTGAGCGATTTTATGCAGCCTGATGCTTTGCATCTGCGCGTTGGTTCGTTCAGTCCTCCAGTTCGATGATATTGTTTTTAAGGATGGCTTTGATTTTTGTGGAAACTTTTATCCCGAGAAAGGAGCCGTTAACTTTTTTAACGACCCGCCACGAATCATTCGGCTGTTTATTAAAAGCGGCCATCAGGGCCACAAAACGGGTTTGCTCATGCCGCTCAAAACGAAACTTCTGCTGGGAAGCTGGATCAAGGGTTAGAATGTCTTTTCGCAACAGACTGTTTCCAAGCACTGCCAGGTCGTTTTTCCATAGTTCGTTAAATGTGGCGTTCTCAAAGACTTTTGGGTCGCTCAGTTGGTAGATGCGCACCACAACCGGCAGCGGTTCTTTTGCGCTGTTTAAATTAAGATTGGCCGTGGAAGATAGATTCATTTTTACCTGCGGAGTGGAGCAGGCACAAAGCATGATGCAAAAGGGGATGGTCACAAACCAGCGCATAAAAGAGAACTGAGGCATTATGTTTTTTCCTTATTTGTCTGGGCCTTGGGTAGGGGGCAACATGGCTGAGTTGCGTTTCGCAGGGACTTCCGGTGCGTGCAATAAGCCTTGGCAAATCCTCTTACTACCAACTCGTGATGGCGTAAGTAATCGTTGGTAGTGTAAGCTTTATGGAGCCGCCGGAATTTGAACCAGGCAAATGGCCGCCAGCCAAAGATGTTGATACATCCGGTTTTGATGTTTGAGGGGCTTAAGCGTGCTATCGATTCCAGAGCCACGCCATCGAGGGCGGCACATAAGGCAAGATTATGCTCAACCAGGTCATTAATCAGTTGGCGGAATTTTTCGGGTCCCTCGATCTTGTCCCGTAGCCATTCGCGTAAAACAAGCTCGGGGTTTTTGTTTCTGAACTCTTGGCATTCCTCATGGAAAACATGGGCATAAGGGAGGCCCAGTTCTTCGGCAAAGCGGCGTTGTCCATCCAGCAGCTTGATCATGCCGGCCAGGATGATCTGCGATGAGGTTGCTGTTGTTTTGCATGCTTGGCCGTCGCAGGTCGGAAGTGGGGTAGCTGCTGTAGCAGCGTTTGACATAGTGCCCTCCCAAGGTTAAGGGCTTTACCACATTGGAGGTGAGGCCGCAGATTTGGCAATAAATAATTATAATTATCTTAAATTATAAAACGTTTATTTAGTTCAGCGGGGGGCGTTTTGTCAAGGTTAAAATTAATGCGATCAAATTTTTAGCAGAGTGTTGGGACCCGTTTCATCTTTCGCCAAGGCGGCGGGCTGTTTTGGGCGGCGAGATGTTTCCATGCCTGTATACGCCAATGGTGTGTTCTAAAATGCCTCTCTTATTGGCAGCCTACATTTGAACAAGGCGGTTTTTGGCCAACTTCATTCTGATCGGCATTTTCGCAGAGCTGGGCCTGGGGTTCCGCGCGCTGCAGGCATCCCCCAAAGATTCGGCGCAGGGCTGAACATAGTTTGCGCTGTATGCCTCGCTGCCGGTGTTGATCCTGCTTAAAATTCTGCGGTTGCGTCTGGGACGTGAGGCCTTGCTCTGATGGCTGTAAGACATTTTCTGTAAAAATTTTTCATTCGGTGCATTGACTAATGGCCGATGTCTATTAAAAATAGAGTGAGGTTTTTTTCGGAGGTTGTGTAGTTCATATGTATGACGTGCTCAACCCAGGTGATTTTGACAAGAAAGTAAAAGGAGACACGGGAATGGCTGAAGGAACAGTGAAATGGTTTAATGATGCCAAAGGTTTTGGATTTATTGAGCAGGACAATGGGCCGGATGTATTCGTCCACTTTTCTGCTATTCAAGGAGAGGGTTTCAAATCCCTGGTGGAAGGGGATCGCGTAAGTTTCGATGTGGTCGATGGGCCCAAGGGGCCGCAGGCCGCGAATGTGCAGAAACAATAAAAAGGCAGCAACATTGCCTCTTTTTTATATTCAAGGCACTAATAAAGCCCACCCGGTAACCGGGTGGGCTTTATTAATATGGTGAGCAGCAAGAACTCGAAGCTTCCGCCGAAGGCGGGTTGAGAATGCCAGGGGTGGCCTTGAGAACCGTTTGGCGTGCTATGCTTGAAATGAAAAGTCGGGGTTTCTCGTGACCACGGTGCCGCCATGCCAAAGACCAAAAAATGTCATTGCTGCAGCAGAACACTGTCCGTGGAAAAATTTGTGGATATCAGCGGCGCTCCTAATCCCAAGGGGCGTTATTGCCAGGCCTGCCATTTAAGGAAGGTTGAGCAAAAGCACCGGGCGGCTCTGGCTAGAGAACAGTCCTGCATCAGGAAGCTGAAAATTGTGTATGGAAAGTACTGGCGGCATTACGCTGCGCCGGAACACTTCCACGCCACGCTGCAGGACGAGAGGGATTTCTGTCCCTACTGCGGCACCCGATTTGACGATGTGATCCCCGACCCCTTCAACGAATCGCCGGTTCATATCGACCACATGGATCCCCTGGACAAGGGGGGCGAGCATTCCATAAGGAATGTGGTGTTGTGTTGCGGGCCCTGTAACATCAAAAAGGGCAAACGCTCCTTTATGCAATGGCTGGAAATGCTGGAACCGCCATGCAGGGATTTGGCGAAAACCCTCTATGTTGAGAAACATGGACACCCGCCGGAAGCCTTTGTCGAAGGTTGTCCCACGGCCAGAAATGCCTATGAGTTGGAACTTGCCCTCTACCAGTCTGAAGCCGCGTTGAAGAAACAGTATCCCCAACCTAAAGTGAACGGCCCACCTTCCAACCAGCCAACGCCAAGTCAGGGGGGCGACGCCCCACCCGAAGAGCCGAAGGAGACGTCGGGCGGCCAGGCTTAGTCACCGGCCCGGCCTCCTGGTTTTTTTCGGTTGCGGCTTGTACGCTGGTCAGGCGATGGTCACCTCCGGGCACAGGTACACGTCCTGAATGGCGTTCAGCAGTTCCACCCCCTGTTTCATCGGCTTCTGAAAGGCCTTGCGGCCACTGATCAGCCCCGTTCCCCCGGCCCGTTTGTTGATGACCGCGGTGCGTACCGCCTGGGCCAGATCGTCCGTGCCTTTGGACGCTCCTCCCGAATTGATAAGTCCAGCCCGTCCCATATAACAGTTGGCAACCTGATAGCGGGTCCATTCGATGGGATGGTCCGGCACCAGATCGCCGTAGATGCGTTTGTGGGTTTTGCCGAACTCGATGGCGGTATACCCGCCGTTGCACTCGGGCTGTTTCTGCTTGATGATATCGGCCTGCAGAGTCACGCCCAGATGGTTGGCCTGCCCCGTCAGGTCGGCGGAGGCATGATAATCCCTGTCGCCCTTGAAGGCGGGGTTGCGCAGGTAGCACCATAGCACCGTGAACATGCCCAGCTCGTGGGCCCGTTGGAAAAGTGGTGCGATCTCAACAATCTGACGGTGGGATTCCAGGGAGCCGAAATAGATGGTCGCGCCGATACCGACCGCCCCCATATCGAAGGCCCGCTCCACGCTGGAGAAGAGCGCCTGGTCGAACATATTGGGATAGGTCAGCAGTTCGTTGTGGTTGATCTTGAGGATGAAGGGAATCCGGTGGGCGTATTTGCGGGCCACCGCGCCCAATACGCCGGCGGTGGAGGCGACACCATTGCAGCCACCTTCAATGGCCAGCTCGACGATTTTTTCCGGATCGAAATAATCGGGATTGGGCGCAAAGGAAGCGCCGCCGGAATGCTCCACGCCCTGATCCACCGGCAGAATCGACAGATAGCCGGTGCCGGCCAGCCGGCCTGTATTAAACAGCAGCCCCAGGTTGCGCAGGGTGGTCGGTGAGCGGTCGGAGGGGAGCAATACCCGGTCGATGAAATCGCTTCCCGGCAAGTGGAGTCGCTGCCGCTCGATACCTGTGCATGCATAATCCAGCAGTTGGCTTTCTTCTCCCAATAATTCGGCAATACGGTCGATCATGGCATGTGTCTCCTGGTAGTGTGTGTGAAGGGGGATCCCGGCTGACATGGTTTCCGCAGACCGTTTGTGCCTTAGGCGTTACAGCTGTACGGAGAGACATGGATCCAGGATCTTTGACCGGGTAGGTGTGACTTCAACCGTACCACGGCAGAGCCCATCGTCAAGAAACGCTGGTCTATGTCGGTTTTATGATTTTATTTTGGTTGCCGTAGCTGCAGGTTATGCCACGCGGGCAAGGATGAATCGCATCTTTTTAGGATGTAAGCCTCATGTGCCTCCAGTTCGGGCTGTTCATCGTATGGTTCCGGATCGATAACCAGAGGAAATGCCCGGCTATATAATGGAAATATTCTTGACAACTTGTTACCTTCTTAATAAAAATAAGTGCATATATTTGTTTCCACCTGAGTCAAATGTTTGACTTTTGGGCGATGAGAATTTTTCAGGAGGAGTTATGCGCTTTAACGGTTGTTGTTTTAGGGGGTTTTGGGGTCTGGTTGCGATGTTGGCGTTTTTGAGCGTCTTTAATGCGACTCAGGCAGGGGCTCAAACTGTTGCTTATTATAATCTGAGTAATCCTGCGAATACGAACGCCGAGATGCCGATTCTGGCGGCTGGACATACGCCGGTACAGCTCGGGGGGCTTTCTGCGGCCGACCTTGCCGGATACGACGTCGTTTGGATTCTTAATCCAAGTAACGGTGGTTATGCTACCGAACTAACGAATAACCTCGATGCTATTTCTGGCTATGTCCAGAGCGGCGGGGTTTTGATGTTTCACGACCGCTACGTCACCGATGCCGCTGCCGTCATTCCAGGTGCTGGTGATGTAGCGTTTTTCCGTGATTTTACCGACGGTGCTTCTATCGAGCTGGGGCCGGGGGCTACTGGTTCGCTCCTGTCGGGGCCCGGCGGGATTATCGATGCCGACTCCCTCGATGGCGGCGGCTATTCCAGCCATGGCTACGCCCTTGCCAGTTCTTTGCCGGCAGGCAGTGTGATCGTTTTGACCCGCACCGATGCCACAGAGGTTGTCGATTTCTATTATAGCCTCGGGGGCGGAAATGTTTACTACTCTACCATTCCGCTTGACCATTATTTGTCTGGAAGCAACAATTTTACGAACTATGCAGCCAATCTGGCGGCTTTTATCTTCGAGATTGTCGGGCCGGCGGGATCGCCTGTGCAATTCCAACATATCGCCATGGCCGATACGCTCAGAAATGATATCGATATGGTTTCGGGGAGTCTCGACGAGGGCGAAACAGGTTTGTTTGTCAGTTTTGACAGCAAGAGTATCGAACGAGGGAATTCGGATGAAGGACGCAGCTTCCGCAGCTGGGATAACGCGGTGATGGTGGGGTATACCCATGAGGTAGCGACGGGGACATTGTGCGGTGCCGCATTTAGTTATCATGATGCAGGCAACCGCTCGAAATATGATAGCGGTTTAAAGGGCGAGTATGAGAGTTTTGGCATTACGGCTTTTGGGCGTATCGCTTTGCCTGCACTTGCGGGACACGAATTGTGGCTGGATCTGGTGGCTAATTATAGCTTTCTGGAGGATGTTGAGCTTGAGAGGAATGGGAATGTCGGCGAGTCCGATGGCTACCAGTACGGGGTTAATGCGCGAATCGGTACGGTTCTGCCTCTAACCGATCGCATTGGCCTCTACCCGAAAATTGGGGTAGAGCACATTCAGACTCGGGTGGATAGTTATAAGGAAAAAGGTGTTGGCGCACTTCGTTATAGCGTACTTGAAGCTAATTCAACCTATGGCATCTTTTCCTTGGAGGGTAAGGTCGACCTTTTTCACGATGAGGTATGGGGGCTCGGTTCGGCATTGCTTGTTGAATACAGAAAGCGCTTCGGACAGAGTACGGATAATGTAAAAACCACCTTGGTAGACGTGGCCACTGCTTCCATGCCGATGGATCTTTATGACTACGACTCGGATCTCGGCAAAATCGAATTGAAGTTCGATGTTGATTACCGTGCCGTTTCCCTGGAAATGAGCGGCGGATATTATTTCGGTAATAGCGACTATGAAGGTTTGGGAGGCAGTTTGTCGCTGCGTGTGCCTTTGTAGGTCGGCTGTAATTTAAGAACGAAAAGCCCCGCCATGGTTCAGAGTGGCGGGGCTTTTTTTACGCTATCATGCGTATGGAGCGTATCGGCCGATCAGGCAGCTTTGCGGGAGGCTCTACTGAATAGCGGTGAAATCAGGTAAATCGCATCCGCTACAAAGGAGATAAGCAGCGGCGCCAGGTACTGATCGCGGCGCACGCCCAGGGCCAGCATGAACAAAAATCCGCCGAGAACCAGGACTTTGACGATTTTGGGAATTCTGGGCAGAACCGCACGGCCGAAGTGGGGATAGCTCACACGGGAGATCATCAGCAGGGCGGTGATGATGACGATGATGCCGTTGGCCAGTTGATTGCTGATCAACACGCAGGAGGTGCCGGCCATCAGGGCTCCGGCCGGCGACGGCAATCCGGAGAAGGTCGCCACGCCGCCAAGTACGCCTTCCTTGCGCTTTTCGACAACGAAGCGGATCAGCCGGTAGATGACCGCCGCCAGGTAGGCCCCCCCGATGAGCAGGCCGATCCAGAGTTTTGAAAAGGCGACCATGACGATCAGCCCGACAGTCAGGCCGAAACTGGTGCCATCCGCCACGTCGTCGAAAAGTTCTCCCTGTGGGGTGGAGCCCCAACGTTCGGCGGCCCGGCCATCGAACAGGTCGAGAAACTGGCCGAGGAATACCAGGCCCAGAGCGTAAACCGGCGGATGTCCGGTGAGCACCACCCAGCAACCGGCAAGGCCGCAGACCAGATTGAGGATGCTGAGAATGTTGGCATACCAGTAGTTGGGGATGACCTTGAAGAAGGTGGAGCAAAACGCCAGCCCGGTGCACATCGCCAACAGCGGATAAATGGAACGGCCCAAAAGCGGTAACGGGCCATAGATCCACTCAAGGCCCACAACGATCAACAGGACCACGACCATAAAGGTCTTGGCCTTGCCGAACAGGTTGGCGGACTTGACCGTGATAAACCGTCGCGAAACCTGTCCGGTAATGTCAAACGCCAGGAACAGCCCCACCAATAAGGGGCTCAGCGGTCCCTGCCAGGCGAGATACATCAGCATGGGCGCGTACATGAGTTTGTCGGAGAGGGGGTCGATGGTGGCGCCCTCTTCGGTGTACAGGTCACATCTGCGCGCGATGTCGCCGTCGGTAATGTCGGTGATCATCCAGAAGGTGAAGAACAAAAAGCATAGATGGGCATAACCCATGTGCAGCAGCAATGCCGACACGAATCCCATGGGATAGCGTGCCCGGCTGATGGCGTTGGGATGCAGCCAGCGGTGCCGCTGCACCCAGGCGATCTGCCGGGGAGTGCGAAGGAAATAGTAGACGGCGAAGCGCTCCAGTCCCAGCATGATAAAAACGGGGAGGGCGATTTCGGTCAATATAGAGCTGTAGGGTATCATGGCGCCTTGTGTTGGTGGGGTTAGTTTCCCATGTGAAAAAGGTGCTTGGTCCGTTCCTGGTTCGGACGCAAGTCGGCAATAAGGGGTCCGGATTCAGCCAGGACTTACTTATACCATTCTTCAGAGCGGGTCCGGGGATGAAAATAAAAATTATCTTAAATCCGTTGAAGGCCGCTGTGTGTCTTTGATTATCCGACCCTAGGCCCCATGTCAACCTTAAAACGGAGCGGGAACGCGGGTCTTTTCGCAACGGACGATGGTGCCGAGGTTGTTGAAGGCCGCCCGGCGGGAGCATCGTCTTCGGTTTTAGTGGAGCCCTCAAGGAGCTTGGCCGGGTGGAGATCTTCGCGTTAAAATAAAGAAGATAGGTTTTTCGAACGAGGGGAGAGGGATAGGAATCATGAAACGACAAGTGATCTGGGTAGCGGCCATCCTCATCGTTGGCGTTATGCCCCTGATGGGGATTACGCCAAAGGGCGAGGTAGCGATGGCAGCCGGCTCCCCCATGGAGTCGGTGCTTACGGTTTCGAATGATACCCTGTTTGCCCTGATAGGGGAGCCGGAGTATCGCCTGCGTCAAGCCGCGATGTATGTCGATGAAAACAAAACAGAGGCAGCGGTAGCCGCGCTGCATACGGTACGGGCATTTGTCCAGCTGGAGCGATCCCGAGCAACGGAACCGGCTCTGGATAAACTGGTCGATGCCATCATCGCTCTCGATACTCTGGCGCGCAACCTGGGCAAGCCATCGCCTGACATGCTGCAACTGTCGGAAGTGGCGTACCTTACGCATCTGGCTCTCGCCGCTCATTATCAGCAGTTGGCGCAGACTGCCTGGACGAATGAAATCTGGCAGACTACGGGACAACATCTGCATGCAGCGGATCTGCATACCCGCCAGGGTCTCGCCTGGGGGGAACATGTTCTGACCGATAAACAACAGGCGTTGCTGGGGGAAAATAAAATCCTGGCCGAAGCTCTGATGGACGGACCTGGTTGCGGAAACAGCTGGGCCGCCGATGCCGCCGCACCGCAGATCGGCGCCATGGGGCAGTTGATCGATGTGTTGATGCCGGTTGCCAAATAGGCTCCATGGCTTATGTGGGCCCGGATTTGCAAGGCTGGAGTTTCTGGCATGACAAGGAGGTATGGTGGAACTTTCGGAGTTTGAAGTCAAAAGGATCGAAAAGCTTTTCGGTGATTTCTGCGACAAGCGGGTGCCGGGGCATTGGCGCGACAAGATTCGTGTCGAGTTCCGGGTGCGGGGCGATAGCGTGGAATTGTTCGAAAGCCGCCCCCTCCACAACGATCCGGATAGCTGGATATCGACCCGAATAGCGCGCTTCAAAAAGAGCGCCCGTAACGGCCTGTGGAATCTTTACTGTGCTGGCCGGGACGCCCAGTGGCAACGCTATGCAGCCTCTACGCCGCAACGGGATATCGAAGCCCTGTTGCGGATCGTCGAGCAGGATACCATCGGGGCCTTCTGGGGGTAGATCCTTCAGCCTGTCCGTTTAATACCGAATTAAGAAACGAAAAGCCCGCAATTCGCGGGCTTTTCTTGTATGAGCCAGGCACTGGCGACAGGTTTAGTTTGCGCCCAGCAATTTGATGACCAGCAGGCGCACCGGGTCGCTGCCGGTATTTTTCCAGCCGCGCTGGGTGCCGGTGGGGATGGCAATCAGGTTGTCGGCGGCCACCGACCGAACCTGGTCTTCGATCGTCAGTTCGCCGCAGCCTTCCAGGACATAAAACAGCACGTCGAACGGGTTGTCGTGGGGCGGTACGCCCTCGCCGGGCTGCAGCAGAATGTGAATCACTTCGACAGGGCCGTCGCTGTGCATGACGCGGGCGTCGAAGGGAACCGGCACCTGGGGCGCCGCATCGAGAGACATAATGTTCATGGCGGGGTCCTTTTGTTGATAGTTAACATGCAAGCCGGAAACAATGGGGCGGGACACGGAGGGTGCGCTCCGCCCGGAGGAGGCTCGCCTGTTTTCGCAGAACATGGTCTCCTCCTCGATGGGGTATCAATGGATAATGTTGCCGAATTCGCTGTCGGTGATCATCAGCATAGATGGCATTTGATGGAAAAAGATTGACCTTTATCAAGTTTGGGTATTTTTTCGTGTTTTGGAAAAGGTCTGTAAATCCAAGCGTATACTAAAAAGATAACAAAAAAGATGAAAAAGGTAATATTTTATATTGACATTAAATACCGGGTGCAATAAATTACCAGACATCGAGACGAGGTGGCCATGTTTGAAGAAAAAAAATTACAGGAACTGAAGGATATGTGCAGGTCTCGAGGCGTCAGCCTGACGCCGCAACGTCTGGCGGTCATGCGTGTGCTGACGGCGCGCCGCGACCATCCGACCGTCGACCAGTTGTATGACGATCTGACGGAGCAAATGCCGGGCATGTCCCGCACGACGGTTTACCGGGTGCTGGAAACTTTCGAGAGACTTGGCCTGGTGCGCAAAATCGACAGCCGTGCCTCCAAGGCGCATTTTGACGCCGACACCAGTCTGCATCCGCATATGGTATGTCTCGGTTGCGGCAAGGTGGTCGATTATCAGGATCGGGGATTCGGGATTCTGGAGCCCCCCGGCATCACCGATGACGGGTTTGAAATTATCGATTATGCGGTGACCCTGGTAGGTTATTGTCGGCAATGCCGAAGAAACGTTGATAATTGATACAAGTTTGGGCCGCAGGTTGTAAAAACCTGCACGAAATTTTACTTACTATGCAAAAAGAGAGGGAATGAAATGTCCGCATTGAAAGGAACCAAAACCGAAAAGAATCTGTTGGAAGCTTTTGCCGGCGAGTCCATGGCTCGTAACAAGTACAGCTACTTTGCGTCGGTAGCCAAAAAAGAAGGTTATCAGCAGATCGCTGCTATTTTTCAGGAAACCGCAGACAACGAAAAAGAGCATGCTAAACTGCATTTTAAAGCGTTGCAGGGGATCGGCAGCACCATGGATAATCTGAAGGCCGCCGCTGCCGGCGAAAACGAAGAATGGACCGAGATGTATCCGCGTATGGCCGAGGAGGCTCGAGAGGAAGGGTTCGACGATCTGGCGCGTATGTTTGAAAATATCGCCAGCATCGAAAAAGCTCACCAGGAGCGTTATGAGCGGATTGTCAAGGCTATTGAAGCCGGCACGGTCTTTACCCGCGACAGTGAGCAGTTGTGGAAATGTCGCAATTGCGGTCACTTGCTGACCGCCAAAGCGGCTTCCAATATCTGTCCGGTCTGCGACCATCCTCAGGCCTTCTTTGAAATCGAGGTCAACACCTTCTGATTGTGCTTTCCGGTCCTCCCGGGAATCCGGGAGGACCTTAAGTCGTCTCGTTTGTGACCGCCCCTTTTACCTTTAGGAGGAAATTCATGGAAAAGTATGTCTGTGACATTTGTGGCTATGTTTACGATCCTGCCGTGGGTGACCCTGACAACGGTGTGGCCGCCGGGACCGCTTTCGCGGATATCCCCGAGGACTGGGTCTGCCCTGTGTGCGGTGCTGCCAAGGATATGTTCTCGGTAGAGGGCTGATATGTTGCGAGATGGTTCCGGTTCGTTTATGACGGCCGGAACCGTATTTAACCGGGTTTTGCCGAAGTCGGCGGTAAACCGGGTGCCAAACAACATCCGACACGGACCGCTTTTCGGGGGTCTTTTTTTATACCACCGAAAGTCGCAATGACCGTTTTGAAAGGATTTATCTGGATATGATACCGAAAAAATTAGCCGAAGGCGTTTACGAAGTCGGTGCCATAGATTGGAATGTACGCGATTTTCATGGTTACTCGACCGATCTTGGCTCCACATACAATGCTTATCTGATCGTCGACGAAAAAATCGCCTTGATCGATACGGTCAAAAAGGAATTCACCGGGCAGTTGCTGGAAAAGGTTTCCCAGATCGTCGATCCCGCCAAGATCGATGTGGTGATCAGCAATCACACCGAAATGGACCATTCGGGAGGTTTGCCGGCGGTCATGGAGGTTATCGGCAAGGACAAGCCGATCTACTGCTCTAAGATGGGGCTGAAAAACCTGCGCCGGCATTTCCCTGCCGGGCTGAATCTGCAGGAAGTGGCGGACGGCCAGGAGCTGAGTCTGGGCAAGCGTACCCTGCAGTTTCTCGAAACCCGCATGATTCACTGGCCGGACAGCATGTTCAGCTACCTTAAAGAGGAGCAGATTCTTTTTTCCAGCGACGGTTTCGGTCAGCACTATGCCGGTCCGGAGCGTTTTGACGATGAAGTCGGCGAGGCCATCATGTGGCACGCCAAAAAGTATTTCGCCAATATCCTCTGGCCGTTTGCACCTCTGATTCAGAAGCTTCTGGACAAGGTGATGGGTATGAACCTGCCTATCAAGATGATCTGTCCCGACCATGGCATCATCTGGCGCCAGGATCCGTCCAAAATCATCAATGCCTATGTGGAATGGTGCAAGCAGCAACCCGAGGACAGCGCCCTGGTGATCTACGATACCATGTGGCACAGCACCGAGGCCATGGCCGAGCAAATTGTCGCCGGTTTGTGGGAAGTTGGCGTCAAGGCTCAGCCGATGCATGCCCGCAGCGTGCATCGCAGCGACATCATCACCGCCGCCTTCGATGCCAAGGCTCTGATTGTCGGTTCGCCGACGCTTAATAACGGCATCTTCCCGACACTGGCCGATGTCCTGACCTATCTGAAAGGTCTCAAACCCAAGAACAAGTTGGGGGCGGCTTTCGGTTCCTACGGCTGGAGCGGCGAGGCACCCAAGATGGTGCATCAAATGCTGGCCGACATGTCTTTGGAGATGGTCGAAGAGCCGCTTCGGGTCGAGTTCGTTCCCGAGCGGGAAACGCTGGAGTCCTGTCGTGATTTCGGGCGTCGTGTCGGGCAGGCTATAAAAAAAGATTGATTTTCAAGGCTGTTATTCGGTCAAAGGGCTGCTCTTCGTGAGTGGCCCTTTGTGTTTTATGCTGCAAAAAAAAGCGGTTTTCAGGGAAGAAGGTTGATTTAGCCGTTTCAACATTCTACTATACCCTGTTAATTTGTCTTGCCCCGGACCATTTCGGGGCTCACCCGGTTCCGCAACACAGGTCCCGCCCGGGACGAGGGAATCGGGCGTTGGTGTTTCCTTTTTTGAATTGCACACGACGAGTCGTATCATGCCGCACAGCGTACTTACTTCAGAGGCTATCGATTGGATCAGGGAACGTGTCCCGGCTTTTTTAAGCCGTCTGGGGATCAGCGAGCATACTTTCATGGCGCTGCTTGCACTGGGCGTGGGCGTGATGTCGGGGCTTGGGAACTTCATCTTTCGAAAGACCATCGACCTGATCCATTTGCTGGTGATAGAGCAGGGGGTGCGATTCTTTCACATATCCTTTGAACAGTGGAGTGCCGCGCGGTTCTGGTCGGTGCTGTTTCCGGTTACCGCCGGGGTGTTGATGATCCCTTTCGGGCTTTTCTTTGCCAAGGACCTGCGATTCGGTTTTTCCCATTTTCTCGAGCGGGTCAACCTGCGGGGGGCCAAAATCCCCGGTCGCACCATTGTGACCCGCGGGCTGGCCAGCGCCATCACGCTGGGCGCGGGCGGTTCGGCCGGGCAGGAAGGCCCCATTGCCCAGATCGGCGGTGCTATCGGCAGTCAGGTCGGCCAGCTTTTCAAGGTCAGTGGCGAGCGCCTGAAGCTGCTGGTGGCTTGCGGGGTTGCCGGGGGCATCGCCGCGACTTTCAATGCGCCCATCGCCGGGGTGTTTTTCGCCCACGAAATCGTACTGCTGTCGTCCTTTGAACTGACCAGTTTTACCTCCATCGTCATATCGAGCGGTATCGCAACGGTGGTTTCCCGCGCCCTGCTGGGCAATATGCCGGCTTTGCGGGCTCCGGTCCACATGCTGGCGCATCCCTGGGAGCTGGCTTTTTATCTGGTGCTCGGCATGCTGGTCGGGGTGTTGGCGGTAGGCTTCACTACCGCTCATTACCGTATCGTCGATCGCCTCGCCGCCCTGAAGGTGCACCGCCTGGTCAAACCGATAGTCGGGGGCGCCCTGGTCGGTATCATCGGCATCTTCTTCCCCCAGGTGTTCGGCAACGGCTACGAATTTATCGAAAACGTGTTGCTGGGCGAGGGCGTGCTGTTGTTGTTGGGCTGCCTGGTGCTGGCCAAGGCCCTGGCGACTTCGCTGACTCTCGGTTCCGGGTTGCCGGGCGGCATGTTTGCACCGTCGCTGTTCATCGGCGCCGTGACCGGCGGCGCGTATGGCAAAGCGTTGCAGATACTTTTCCCCGGCACGGTGCCGGCCACCGGTCCCTACGCCCTGGTGGGAATGGGGGCGTTTCTGGCCGCCGCCACCCATGCGCCAATGACGGCTATTTTTCTGTTGTTCGAGATGACCGGCAGCTACGATCTCATCATTCCCATCATGTTGTGCTGCGTGGTCGGTACCGCCATCAGCCGGCACCTCAAAAAAGACAGCCTCGATACCGTCGAGCTGTCCCGGGCCGGCATTAATCTGGAGGCGGGCAAAGAACGTAATATCATGAAGTCCCTGCGGGTCGGCGACGTTATGACCCGCGATCCCGAGTCGATTCCCGAAAACATGACGTTGCGGCAATTCAACCAGTTTATTGCCAGTACCAAACATACCAATTTCCCTCTCATCAATCGCAATGGAGGCTTGACCGGCATTATCTCGGTGCAGGACTTCCTGGGCGTGGTATTCGAAGGCGATCTGTTCGACCTGGTGGTGGTCAAGGAGTTGGCCACTCTCGATGTGGTTACCGTCAGTACCGGGGACAACCTCGACCAGGCCATGCGCAAGATCGGATATCGCAACATCGAACAGTTGCCGGTGGTCGATGAGCGCAACGGGCGCAAGCTGATCGGTATTGTCAGCCGGCGGGATATGGTGTCGGCCTACAACCGGGCCCTCATGGTGCGCTCCATGGAGGACGATGACGATGAGTGATCTGCTGACCTCTCTCAACGACTGCCAGCGGCAGGCCGTACTGCATGAGGACGGGCCGCTGCTTATCCTGGCCGGGGCCGGTTCGGGCAAGACCCGGACCTTGACCCATCGCATCGCCTACCTGATCCAGCAACAGCAGGTCGAACCCTGGCAGGTGCTGGCGGTGACCTTCACCAACAAGGCCGCGGCCGAAATGCGTGAACGTCTGCAGAGCCTGGTGGGCAACATCGATGGGTTGTGGATCAGCACCTTCCATGCGGCCTGTGCGCGCATTTTGCGGCGGGACGGCGAGGTGCTCGGCTACGGCCGTGACTTTACCATCTACGACGACCAGGATCAGCAGCGCCTGATCAAGGATTGCCTGGCCCAGCTGCGTATCACCGAAAAAGACCTCAAGCCGCGAGCCGTGGCCACCGCCATCGATCAGGCCAAAAATCGCGGTCTGCTGCCCGAGGAGTATATCCCCGGGGATCATCGTGGCGAGCAGGTGGCTCGCGTGTATGAGCTTTATCAGAAGCGTTTGCAGCAGGCCAACGCCCTCGATTTCGGCGATCTGCTGCTGCAGACGGTGCGTCTGTTCCGCGAGTATTCGCATATCCGCGACGCTTATCGCCGACGGTTTGCGCATCTGCTGGTCGATGAATTTCAGGACACCAACCAGGTGCAGTACGCCATGGTCAAGGCGTTGGCCGACGACGGGCGCCATCTGTGCGTGGTCGGGGACGACGATCAGTCCATTTATGCCTGGCGCGGTGCCGAAATCGGCAATATCCTCAATTTCGAGCGGGATTTTCCCGGTGCCAGCGTCATCCGACTGGAACAGCACTATCGTTCTTCCGCCACGATTCTTGAAGCGGCCGGCGAGGTGGTGGCCTGCAATATCGGGCGCAAGGGCAAGACCTTGTGGACCGATAACCCGGCCGGCGAGCCTTTGACCCTCGAACCCTTGCCCGACGATCTGGAGGAAGCGCGTTTTGTTGCTGCCGAAATCGCCCGCTTGCGCGATGCCGGACGTCATTTGCGCGATGTGGCGGTATTTTATCGTACCAATGCCCAGTCCCGGGTGCTGGAGGAAACCCTGGTGCGCGAGGGCCTGCCGTACGTCATGGTCGGCGGGGTAAAGTTTTATGCCCGCATGGAGATCAAGGACGTGCTGGCGTATCTCAGAGCGCTGGCCAATCCGGCGGATTCCCTGTCGGCCCGGCGTATCGTCAATGTGCCGTCGCGCGGTATCGGCGCCGTGACCACCGGTCGTATCGCCGAGCACGAAGAAGAGGCCGGCGGGTTTCTGGCGGCTTGTCGTCTGTGTCTGGAACGGGGGGTGCTCAAGGGCGCTGCGGCCAAGAAAGTCGCCGCGTTCAGCGCGTTCATGGAGCGCTTTGCACAACGCATGACAGAGGTGCCGTTCCCTCAGTTGACCGCCGATCTGCTCGAGGAAAGCGGTTATGCGCCGAATCTGCGGGAAGAGGCCCAGTCGGCCATGACCGAGGGCGAACGAAAAGAAGCCAAGGGGCGCCTGGAAAACCTCGAACAGTTACTGGCCGGCATGGAAGAGCACCAGGCGACGGAGAGCTCTCTGCAGGAGTATCTCGAGCAGGTGGCCCTGGTCACCGACCTCGACTCCTACGATACCCGCCTTGATCGGGTGACCCTCATGACCCTGCATGCGGCCAAGGGGCTGGAGTTTCCGGTGGTGTTCATGACCGGCATGGAGGAGGGTATCTTCCCCCATGGTCGCGCGGCCGGAGAGCGCGACGATGTCGAGGAGGAGCGTCGTCTGTGTTACGTCGGGATGACCCGTGCCATGCAGAAGCTCTATCTCACCCACGCCCGCCGTCGCCGGATCTACGGCGATTACCAATACAACGCTCCCAGCCGTTTTCTCGCTGAAATCCCGCCGCATCTGATGGGGGACAAGCCGGCCCCCGCGTTGCAGAAACCGGCCACCCACAACCTGGCCTCGGTGTTCGAGCAAATCGAACCGACCCCCTTCGAGGAGAGCGAGGATTTTTTTGAGGATGTGCAAGTGGTGCCCGAAGCCGAAGAGGGCTTGCGGGTCGGGTTGCATGTGCGTCACGTTAAATTCGGCGTCGGCGTCGTGCGTCGTCTGGAAGGCAACGGTGATCAGCAGAAAGTCATCGTTCAGTTCCCCGGCGTGGGTTTGAAAAAACTGCTGGTCAAATTTGCCGGCCTCGAGCCGGCCTGAATGGTCCGTTAGCTCTGCCTTTCCCCTGTGATGGCCCCTCCCTGAAGCGATTCTGGCATGCCTGCCGTTTGAATTCTGACTATAACAGTGTTTTTTTGTAATGAAAAAATTATGATTATTTGTTATCATGTCAATTCTTTTAATTCATGTGAAAAATCTTACTTGTTAAGTGCGGCCCGGCAGGCGGCCGGTGTGGATATATCAGGGGGACATCAGCGTGAGGGGTACCAGCGGCTCGCTCAGAGCCTTTCTGCAAGGGTTATCATATGTGCGGCGGTGGCGTGTGTCTGTCACCATTTTGACAATAACGCTGTTGTTTTCCAGTCTGATGTTGCTTGTCGTTGCCCCGGCATGGGCACAACCGCCAGTTTTGGACCATCACCAAGCGGTGGAACTGGCGCGTCAGGGAGATTATGCCGAGGCTCTGCCATTGCTGGAACAGCTGCATCGCAGCAACCCTGCCAATCAACCCCTTCTCAATGATTATCTTGCCGTTCTGGCCTGGGCGGGAGAAGATGCCCGCGTAGCGGGCCTGTTCGAGCAGGCGGATCCACAACGGATCCCTTTCTATGTGCTGGAAGCGATCGCCGAATCCCTGCGTCGTCAGAAATCCTTCGATAAGGCCGAAACTCTTTATCGACTCGGCATCGAACGCTTTAGTTCGCAGCCCTCTTTGCGTGTGGGGCTGCTCCTTACCCTGGCCGACGCCGGCAAACATAGTGAAGCCGCCGATCTTGCCAAATCCCTCGAGCAACTCTACCCGGGGCATATCGGGACACAGTACGCCCTAGCTCATGCGGCTGAAGGGCGCGGTGATTATGTGACCGCCTTACAGTGCTACCAGCGCATCCTAACCTGGCAACCACAGTCGCAGTGGGCACAGCGTATGGAGATCCTGACTCTCGCGGCCATCGGCGATCCCTTTCTGGCCGGTGAACTGGCGGAACAGCGGCCGGGTCTTTTAACCGATTCAGAAATTCATCGTCTGCGGGCCAACCGTGCGGCCCTGGTCACCCGCTGGGGCAGTTACGGCAGCGAAGTGCATAAGGAACGGTTTGACGGAACCGATCGTGCTCTGGAAATGTTGGAGGCCAATGAACGGGCGGCCCGT
The DNA here is from genome assembly GCF_000012885.1 of Syntrophotalea carbinolica DSM 2380. Lineage (NCBI taxonomy): Bacteria > Pseudomonadati > Thermodesulfobacteriota > Desulfuromonadia > Desulfuromonadales > Syntrophotaleaceae > Syntrophotalea > Syntrophotalea carbinolica. The sequence goes on along the minus strand of NC_007498.2, from coordinate 3,257,918 downwards.
GCCGACCTTCCCCGGAGTGAAGGTTTTGCCCGGCGGGCCCGCATCGATCGTTTGGTGGCTTTGCGTGACCGGGTGGAAATGGCTCGTGTGGTGGAGGAGTACCGTTCTTTACAGGTCGATCCCGACGAACTGCCTCCCCATGCCCAGCAGGCTGTCGCCGACGCTTTTCTGTATCTGGAAGAGCCGGTCCGGTCTGCAGACCTTTATCGGCGGGTATTGGCGGCCCAACCTGATAATTTTGAAGCTACCCAGGGTTTATTTTATGCCTACCTCGAGCAGGAAGATTTCGATGGTGCCCTGGCGTTGGCCGAAAAGACGCTGACGGAGCAGGCCGATGGTCCCAAGAGATTGGAGGCGGAGTTGCTGTCCATTCTGGGGCAGATCTTTGCTGGAGATCTGAAGGAAGGCGAAGCCCGTTTGACCCCGCTGTACCATCAGGCTCCGGCCAATCTCGATATTCTGGGTGAAATGGGCGGTGTATACGGTGCCCGTGGATGGCCGCGGCGCGCGGAACAAGCTTACCGTCTCGGACTGGCCCTCGACCCGGCCTATCTATCGCTGCGCACAGGCTATGCGGAAAACCGCATGGACCTCAACGAATTCGAACAGGCCGGGACCCTCATCGGCGAGTTGGGTGCCGAATATCCCGAGCATAAGGCGGTGCAGCGTCTGCAACGGTTGTGGGAAGCCCATAATATGCGGGAGTTGCAGGTCTCCGTCGCCGCCGGTTGGAGTAGCGGATCGACCTTTGGCAGCCGCGACCTCTCGCTGGCGGCAACCCTGTTCTCCTCGCCGGTCCGCCATCGCTACCGGGGATTTGCAGCTACCTATCTGCAGCATGCTTCTTTTCCCGAGGGGGATAAAACCCTGCAGCGCTTCGGGGCTGGGATTGAATATCGGCATCGGAATGTTCAGGGTACGGCCGAAATGACCTGGAGCCTTTCCGGCGGGCAAAAATTGGGGGCGCGTTTGGCCGCCGTCTGGACACCGGACGATGTGTGGTCGATTCCCGTCGACATGGAACTGTTCAGCCGCGATACCCCTCTGCGCGCCCTTAAGCACGGCATTCATGCCGACTCGGCGAGTATCGGCGTCAATTATCGCCGCGATGATTTGCGGCGCTATTGGCTGCGTGCCGGATTTATGGATTTCAGCGACGGTAATTTCCGTTACAGTCTGCTTGGCGGGGTCGAACAGGGGCTGATCGTTTGGCCTCACTACCGGCTCGACGGTCTCCTCGAGTTTTATACCTCGGCCAACAACGAAGACAATACGTATTATTTCAATCCCAGCCGGGATGCCGATATCACCCTGACCCTCGCCAATGATTGGCTCCTTTACCGCCATTACCGTTTTTCCTTCCGCAACCGTTTGGCCGTCAGTGTGGGCGGTTATTGGCAACAGGATTTTGGCATCGATCCGACGGTGGCTTTGCGTTATGAGCACGTCTGGCAATATTCCCCGCGGTTTTTTCTGCTCTATGGTGTGAGTCTGGCCCGGCACAGTTACGACGGCGACGGAGAAAACCAGCTGGGCTGTCACCTCGAACTGAACTGGAGGTTTTAATCATGCGGATCGCGGGGATCGTACTGCTGCTTTTGATGAGTGTGGCCGCGCCGGCGCTGGGCGACGACTTTATCAGTCTCTGTTTTCATGATGTTCGCCCAGATGTCGGACGCGGCGATGATCTGAGCATGTCAACGGATCGTTTCGTGGCTCTGTTGACATGGTTGCGTCAGCATCACTATCAGCCGATCGGCATCGATGATTTGCTGCGGGCCCGCCAGGGGGAGAAGCCCTTGCCGGAAAAGGCCGTGCTGTTGACTTTCGATGATGGCTACCGCGGCTTTTACAGCCAGGTGTTCCCCCTGCTCAAGGCTTACCGATATCCGGCGGTGTTGGCCGTGGTCGGCAGTTGGTTGGATGCCGCGCCGGGAGAAACCGTCGATTACGGAGGCAAGCTGGTACCGCGGGAGAAATTCCTGTCCTGGCCACAGTTGCGGGAGATGGCTGAATCCGGACTGGTGGAAATCGCCTCACACAGCTACAACGGCCATGGCGGCATTCTGGCCAATCCACAGGGGAACTGGCAGCCGATTTATACCGCAAGGGGCTATGATCCGGAGACGGGGCACTATGAGAACGATGCGACCTATATTGCGCGTATCCGTGCCGATCTGGAGAAGGGTGCGGATCTGATCGAAAGGAAGGTCGGTGTTCGCCCCCGGGTTATGGTCTGGCCATTCGGCAAATACTCGAAGCCTGCCGTCGGAGCCGCAAGTAAGGCGGGGATGTCGGTGGCTCTGGGGCTCGGTGACGGTCCAGGCGATACGGATCATCTGACCGAGGTAAAACGTTTCCTGATCGAGGGCAGTCTGCCACTGTCCAGTCTGGCCTGGAGACTCCGCAACCTTCTGGCCAGAGATTCCAGGCGCGTGGTGCAGGTCGATCTCGATTACATCTACGATCCGAATCCGGAGCAGACCGAACGCAACCTGGGGCTTTTGCTCGATCGTATCAAGGCGATGCAGATCACGACCGTTTACCTGCAGGCTTTTGCCGATCCGGACGGCGACGGGGTCGCGGATGCCCTGTATTTCCCCAACGATTATTTGCCGGTGCGGGCCGATCTGTTTAACCGTGTCGCCTGGCAACTCAAAACCCGTGCAGGGGTCAAGGTCTATGCCTGGTTGCCGGTACTTGGCTTCGAAATCGGGCGACCGGATCTGTTGGTTCTAAGTCAGCAACCGGAAACAGGGAAGATATCTCCGGATCCTCACGCCTATAAACGCCTCAGCCCCTTTGTGCCGGAGGTCAGAGCCCTGGTGCACGGCATTTACGGAGATTTGGCACGCTATGCCGATTTTGACGGGGTGTTGTTTCATGATGATGCGGTCCTGTCGTCCTTTGAAGATGCCCAGCCTGCGGCCATGGCCTGGCGCCGGGAACGGGGCTTAAAGGATGATTTGGCGGGGGTCTGGAGTGAGGAAGAGCGAACGCGCTGGAGCCGCCTCAAAACCGAATATCTGATCGTGTTTACGCAGGAACTGGCCGATGCGGTGCGGGCATACCGTCCCGAGATTGAAACCGCACGCAATCTTTACGCACCGGCGGTGCTGGCTTCCGATGGAAAGCTCCGTTTCAGCCAGGATCCCGGGTTGTTTTTGGAAGCTTATGACTTTACGGCCTTGATGGCCATGCCCTATCTCGAGGGTGCCTCTGACCCGGAATCCTGGTTGCGGAAATTGGTAGCGGCCATCGCGTGTTTTCCAGACGGTTTGAAAAAAACTGTTTTCGAACTGCAAAGCATTGATTGGAACGGGCGAAAACAGCCTGTTCCCACGGAGACCCTGGCGCGGCACATGCGGCTTTTGCAGAGCTTGGGTGCAGTGAACTTTGGTTATTATCCAGATGACTTTCACCGCGACCATCCGGCGGCGACGTCTTTGTACTCGGCATTTTCCGTAAACAGTGATCCGTTTGAGAAGTAGCTATGGAACCGATATTTTTCATCTTACAGGCGTTGCTCGACTTTGTGTTTTATTATCCGTTATTCATGGCTTATCTGTGGATGGTCGGGGGACTCGATTATTATCTGCGTCGCGAGTACCGCAAGGCACGACCTGACGAACTTCCCAGCTTATCATCCTATCCCCTGGTCTCGATTATTGTTCCGTGTCACAACGAAGCAGAACATCTACACGATACCATCGGCTATCTGTTTCATCAGCGATATCCCGATTACGAGGTTATAGCCGTTAACGACGGCAGTACCGATGAGACCGGGCGGATGCTCGACGATATGGCCCGGGAAAATCCGCAACTGCGGGTGGTGCATTTCGAGACCAATCAAGGCAAGGCCATGGGATTACGCATGGCGTCGCTGGTGGCCCGGGGGGAATTTCTGGTTTGTATCGACGGCGACGCACTGCTGGATCCCGATGCGATTTTCTGGATGATGCAGCATTTTCTGGAAGGTCCCCGGGTTGGCGCTGTCACCGGTAATCCCCGCATCCGTACCCGTTCGACGCTGTTGGGCAAAATCCAGGTTGGGGAGTTTTCCGCCATCCTCGGGCTTATCAAACGGGCCCAGCGCGTTTACGGAAGGGTTTTTACCATGTCCGGCGTGGTTTCCGCATTCCGTAAAACGGCACTGCATCATGTCGGTTACTGGAGTGTCGACATGATGACCGAGGATATCGATATCAGCTGGCGTTTACAGCTTAGTCACTGGGATATCCGTTTTGAGCCGAATGCCCTGTGCTGGATTCTGATGCCGGAAACCCTCAAAGGCTTGTGGAACCAGCGGCTGCGCTGGGCGCAGGGTGGTAGCGAGGTATTGTTGCGTTACCTGCGTCATATGTTTAAATGGCGCTCGCGCCGAATGTGGGGGGTCTATTTTGAATATTTTACGAGTATTATCTGGTCGTACGCCATGTTACTTATCGGGTTGATATGGCTTTGGGGGTTGTTCTTTCCCCTGCCTGCCGATATGCGGCTTCCGACCCTTGTTCCGGCATGGTCCGGTGTGGTTTTGAGTCTGACCTGCCTGTTACAGTTCGCGGTGGCGATGTTTCTCGATTCCCGCTATGAACGAGGTCTGGGGCGCTGTTATTACGTGATGATCTGGTACCCGCTGGCATTCTGGCTCATTAATATGTTTACCATCGTCGTAGGGTTGCCAAAAGCATTGCTGAAAAAACGCGGCGAACGTGCAGTCTGGACCGCGACCGACCGCGGAATTTATTAGGGGGAACGATGGGCGACAATTTAATTATTGAAAAGCCCGAAGCCCAGAACCGCGGGCAACGGCTGGCCCAGGGGGTGCTGACGGTAGGTTTCTGGTGTCTTTTTTTGAGTCTGCTACGTCCCCTGCTGACGTTGTTCGCATGGTTGATCGGCATCCGGCTTTTTACCTATGAGATGATCGAAAAAGACGGTGGACGGTTATTGCTCGAGGCGTTACGTAATTACGGATTGGTGGTGTTGGTGCTGGCTGTGATCCTGCGGACCTGGGCCTGGTACAATCACCGTCGCTTCGCGGGCAGGGAAAAGCGGCGTAATACGATGCCCCCGCTTTCTACTGACGAGATCACCGGATACTATGGTGTGGATCCTACGGCTTTGGCCATGTGGCGAAAAGATGGCAGTTTATATGTCCGGCATAATAAGGAAGGCAAGGTTCTGGAGGTTCAGACGGCGCAGCCGCCGCCATGGGGGGATTGCGCATGCAGTGTCAGCTTGTCACGGGCCGTTTCTCCCGAGGGGGACGATGCCAACTCCCCGCCACCCTGCGCTCCCTGAATGGTTCGGGCATGTGTATTTTTTGAGTCGGGTGCCGTTGCTATGGTTTTGCTCTGGTAGAATGGTCGGTAACTAACAGCTTTTTCCATGTTGAGGGCTGTCGCCGGTTTGCCGTCCATAAGTGGGGAGATAATAATGATGAGAATACGGCTTTTATTGCGGATCTTTGTGGCTTTTGCTCTGACAGGGAGTATCTCTGCCGCGTTCGCAGGCACAGAAATAACGGAACTACGCAGTACGCCTGCCGATCAGCAGCAAGTGGCGGTGACCATCTACAACAGTAACCTGGCCCTGGTCAAGGATCTGCGTCGCTTGACTCTGCCGCCCGGAGAAAATCTGCTGGCCTGGCGTGGAGTCGCGGCCGGTATGCAGCCGGAAACGGCTCTTTTGCGGCCGGTTAAGGGCGCTGGTGACTTCCGGGTAGTGGAGCAGAGTTTCGATTTCGACCTGTTGACCCCCGGCAAGTTGCTGGAAAAATATGTCGGCCGCACAGTGCAGGTCGTAAGGGTGCATCCGCAGACCGGTGCCGAAACCGTCGAGTCAGCCCGGGTGCTGGCGGCCAACGGCGGGGTGGTGCTGCGCATGGGGGATCGCATTGAAACCGGCGTTCCCGGACGCCTGGTCTATCCCGACGTGCCGGCCAACCTGCGCGATCGTCCGACCCTGGTGGTGCAGGTGGCGACCGATAAAGGCGGAACGCGCGATCTGGAGCTGAGTTATCTGACCGGTGGTTTATCCTGGCAGGCCGATTACGTGGCCGAACTCGACGATCGGGATGCGCATCTTGACCTGTCCGGCTGGGTAACGCTGAACAACCAGAGTGGCGCCACTTACAATCAGGCACGTTTACAACTGGTGGCCGGCGATGTGCACCGTGTCGGCCGGCAGGGTATGGGCCGGCAGGTTTTTGAGGAGCGGGCCATGAAGGTCATGGCCGCCGCACCCGCCATGGCCGAGGAGAGTCTGCTCGACTATCATCTCTACACCCTCGAGCGTCTCACCACCATCCGTGAAAACCAGGTCAAGCAGGTCGCTTTGCTGAATGCCTCCGGCGTTCCTGTGAGCAAGGAATACCTGCTGCGCGGCGGCGAATATTACTACCGCGGGCGTCACGGTATGCTCGGCAAAAAACTCAAAGTGGCGGTATACCTGGAATTTAACAACAGTACCAAGGCCGGACTGGGAATCCCTCTGCCCAAGGGCGTTTTGCGGGTCTACAAAAAAGATACCGCCGGCAACGCCCAGTTTGTCGGTGAAGATCGCATCGATCACACCCCCAAAAACGAAAAAGTTCGCCTGCGCCTTGGCGACGCTTTCGACGTGACGGCCGATCGCATCCAGACCGATTACAAAAAAATTGCCGGCGGACCATCGGGAACGGTCATCGAGACGGCCTATCGGCTCGAGTTGAAAAATGCCAAACGCCAGCCGGTTACGGTCAAGGTCGAGGAACCGATGCCCGGGGACTGGCGGATCCTGCAACAAAGCCACGCCCACACCAAAAAAGATGCCCACACCGCTACCTGGCAGATCGCCATCCCCGCCGAAGGCAAGACCGTGTTGACCTACCGGGTGCGGGTGCGGTACTGACAGCCCCCAGTCTCATAAGTTAAGGGAACCGAAAACAAAGGGGAGCGCCATGTGCGCTCCCCCTTGTTTTTTGTCTTTCAGTTTCAGATCCACTGCTTTTCCGCATAATCTGCCAGAAGGCCCCATAAGGCCCGCGGTGGCAGATCAAACAGGCTGTATGCCCGGTGCCCCTTGCGCTTCAGGGCACGAGCCGCGGCTACCATGACCTGGGCAGCCATGGCGACCTCGCGGTAACGCGCTTCCAGCAACAGGTGCTGGCGGTCGGCGCCGGCAGCTATGCCGCGCCGCTCCAGCAGCACGCCGTGGCCCTCGTTTTCCAGTTCCTCGACGGAATCCACCTGAAAGACCTCGGTCTGTTCCGTCAGATACAGCGGATCGTTGCGGATGGCGTTCGCCACCTGTTCAAAATCGGCCTCCTGTTCCACTTCGATATAAACGTAACGCTGCATGGCTCCCCCGGGCCGGCGAAATTCGGCGGTTAGAGCTTTTTTTACTCCGGGGATGTTGCCGGCGACGGTGCTGTGATGCAGGCTGATGCCGGGGTGCCAGCTGGTTTCGGTGTGTCCCTTGGGGGTCACAACCGCAAACAGATTACGCAGCAGGGATAATGCCCCCGGGTCCCACCCTGCGCCGACGATGGCCGGGGTTTCAAAATGGTCGGCCATCCGATCGATTTCCCGTTTGTGATTGACGAAATCCTCTCCGTGCAAGGTTGCGCACTCCACTGCCGGTATGTGGTGTTGGAGCAGCCCGATGACGATTTCCCGGACCGTGGGGGTCGGTGTGCAGACCAAAGCTGCATCCACATGGCCCAGTTCGCTGATGTGCTCCGCAGTTGGAATCTCGCGGAAGGGCTTCGGCAGTTTTTTCCCGACCTTTTGCGGCCGTCGTACGAAACCGGCCAAAACCAGATCGTCCGTAGCGGCAATGGCCCTGCCGCAGGCTTGGCCCAAGGCGCCGCAACCTACAATGGCCAGCTTCTTTCGCTTTTCCATGGATACCTCCCGATGCGCTTTTTTTCAAGTATAGCGGCTGGGAAGAATTATGGCGGCCCGGCCCGATCAGGTGTCAGGATGGTCCGGGAGGGTGAAGGAGGCGGAGATCAGTCGGCGCAGCTGTTTGGCGTCGGCCCGCTCCATGGCCTTGCCGGTAATACTGCTTCGGGGGATGTTTTGTCGCTCCCGGGGTGGATAAACGGACAACTCCAGTTCGATGCCGTTTTCTTCCAGGTAGAGGTGGGGATAATCGTGGAACCGCCCGCCTTTGTGGATCGTAACGATTTCCGAAATGAAGTCCAGATGCCGGTCGGCCAGGAAGCGTTCCACCTCCTCCGGGTCGTCGGCGAACAGATGCAGGTCGATATCGCTGCGCTGGGTGACGCAGCCCGAGAGTACCGAGCCGATCAGGTAGGGGCGAAACGGGGCCAGCAGTTCCATGTACTTGAGGGCCAGCACCCGCATTTGCAGCAACCGCTCCGGCAACACCTCGGGTTCGAGCAGGTTGATAAGGCGTTGCAGTTCGGCGTGGATTTCGCTGTTGGAGGGCAGGTGGTGGCCGAGGCTCAGGCGCTTTTCCAGACCGAAGGCACGCGCCGCCTTGCGTTTGGCGGTCATGTATTCCTTGATCTGCTCCTCGTACATGAGGCGGGCTGCTTCCCGGGCGATGAGCTGGCGCAAACGGTCTCTGCGAGTCATGTTACGAGTATAGCAGAGGCGTCTCGTTGAGGCGCTTGCCGACTATGTCCCTGCAGGCGTTTCGCGTATTTCCAAGTGGCCGTTGGCGCGCAACCAGGCGATGATTTCGGCGGGTACCGGGTCGAGGGCAAGGGCCTCGTCGACGGACAGTTCGCCTTGCTGGAGTTTTCCGAGCAGGTGGTTCTGGTGACGGCTGTGGGTGCGCCGCTGATAGTAGTCACGGTAGACCAGCGAGGCACCGAGCACGGCGATGATACCCATCATCAGCCAGAAAATGCCGTGGCTGATTTCGACGTGAAAGCCGTCGAGGAACAGTTTGGTGCCGATGAAGAAGATCAGCTGATAGGCCAGGTCTTCCAGGCGCGGCAGACGTTCCAGCAGCCGGACGAAAAAACTCGCGGCGAACCGCAGGAAGATGATGCCGAGGATGCCGCCGACCCAGACCACCAGCAGCTTGTCGGTCATGGCAACGGCGGTGGTGATGCTGTCGATGGAAAAGGCGATGTCGGTCAGTTCCACCATGATCACTATTTTCCAGAAACCGGCTGCCGGTTTGTCCCGTAGCTGGTGGGCGTCTTCTTTGTAAAAGAAAAACATGTGTTTCATGGCCAGATAGATCAGATAGCCGCCGCCGATGAGTTTGAAGAAGCCGAAACGCATCAGGTGGGCAGCGAACACCAACGCTATAAAACGGAAGACGAACGCGCCGATGATGCCGTAGGTCAGGGCCCGCTTTTGCTGCTGGCGGGGCAGATTGCGCACCAGGATGGCCAGCACCAGGGCATTGTCCACCGACAGAATCCCCTCGAGGATGGCGAGGGTGCCGATGGTCAACAGATCAAAAGCGTGGAAATTGACGATTTCTTGGCCGAGTTGCGACAGCAGGGACAGTTCCATGGTACATCCGTTTTCGGTAAAGCGGGGTGAAAAGACAGCTAGATAATTTTTCGGAGTGTAACGTGGAAACAGCCCTGCGCCAAGTAATTTTGTCGGATATAAGGTGTTGCCCGGTTTTAGCCGCCTGCCATTGCTTCCAACGCCGGCAACGGTTCGGCGGAAAGACCTTCAAGTCGATTTGAGTGGGCCTGGTTTTCCGGGGCGATGACGCGCAAGCTGCTTGCGGAAAAGGCGAAGACCGCTTCGTCGCCGACCTTCAGTTCCTGTTCTTGCGCCCCGGAAACCGTCACGGCGGCTTCGAGAGAGAACCCGGCGGCTTCTCCGGTGACCCAGACCAGAGGACCCCGGCGTTCCAGGTGGCGTATTTTTACCGGGATCTGATTGCGCAGGGTGATGGGCAGTTGTTGCCGGGCGACGGCGAGTTCCTCCGGGCGCACGGAAAGATGAACCTCGCGGCCGACCGCTGCCTGATCGGCGCTGAACAGATCAATCTGGCCGACGGCGACATGGGTCAACCCCGATGCATCGCATTGCAGAACGGAACCGTGCAGGACGTTGCGAGCCCCGAGGAATTCCGCGACAAACCCGGGCTGCGGACAGCTGAAAATGTGCTCGGGGCTGCCCGTTTGCAGGATTTGCCCATCGTGCAGGACTGCCACCTGGTCGGCAAGCGCCCAGACGTCTTCCATGTCGTGTGTGACATGCAGTACGGTGACATGCAGGTCCTTGACCAGCTCCCGCAGCAGACGCCGCATCCGCTCCCGACTGGCTACGTCCAATGCACTGAAGGCTTCATCGAGCAGCAGCACTTGCGGCCGGGTTATGAGTGCCCTGGCCAGCGCGGCGCGTTGTTGCTCGCCGCCGGAAAGGGTTTTGATGTCGCGATGCAGCAGATGTTCGATACCGACCCTGGCTGCAATGGTGTTGACCTCGTTTTTCAGCTCGGTGCGGGAACCTTTCTGGCGCCGCAATCCGAAAGCGATATTGTCGAACACGTTCAGATGGGGAAAGAGCATGTAATCCTGATAAACGATGCCGAGGTTACGGAGTTCAGGGGGGCAGTTGGTGACATCCTGGCCATGCAGCAGGACTTTTCCCCGGTGGGGGCGGAAGCTGCCCACTACGGTCTCCAACAGCACACTTTTACCGGCTCCCGAATCACCGATCAGGCAGCAGTAATCCCCCTCCGCGATAGCGAGGTCGGCACCTCGCAAGCTGAATTCCCCCAGATCGACGTGCAGGTTTTGAACCTCAAGTAACACCGTCATAAAACCACCTCGTCATTGAGTATCTCGAAAGTCACGATCGCCGCCAGGGAAATCAGGATCAACAGGATGCCGGAGGTCATGGCCATCGCCAGGTTGCCGTAGGAGATGTTGAGATACAGGGTGATGGGTAAGGTTTCCGTGTGCATGCGGGTGCCGCCTGCGAGGATGAGCACGGTTCCGAAACATCCCATGCAGCGGGCAAAGGCAATGACTGCGCCGGCGAAAAGTCCCCCTCTGGCCATCGGCAGGGTGACCTTCCAGAAGGCGGTCCATTGCCCGCAGCCAAGGCTGCGGGCAACCATTTCATAACGGGGGCTGATGCTGCGAAAAGCTGCATAGACCACCCGGGTGGCATACGGTGCGGCAGTGAATATCTGGGCGATGGCAATGCCGGTTTTGCTGAATACGACATCGATTCCCAGCTGTTTCAGCCATCCGGCCAGCGGATCATGACCGAACAAAAGCAGCAGGCAGAGGCCCAGAACCAGTTCGGGGAAGGCCATCGGCAAATCGACCACCGTTCGCAACAACTGGTGCCCTGGAAAACGGAAACGCGCCAGAACGTAGCCGATACTGACTGCCAGAAGCATGACCACGGCGACGGAAATGGCACTGGTGGTCAGGGAAAGACGGATGCTGTAGAGCATCTCCGCGGACAGGGTGCTGCCGACCACCTCGGCCCAGCGGGGCATGAAGATGAGCGACAGCATGGCCCACAACAGCATGCCGACAAACAATACGGTGATTCCCGCAAGGCCGGCCTTGAATATGCGATTGCCCATGACTTATTCCGGCTTGTCGATGGGGAACCCCCATTTTTTCCACAGGGTCTTGCCTTCAGCCGAAGCGATGTAATCGACGAACAGCTGTGCATTGTCCGCTTGTTTGGAAAAAGCCACGACGGCGGAGGGGATGGTTTTGACGGTGTTTTGCGCTGATGGAATGCGCACAATTTCGACCTTGCCTTTGGCCTGTCCCCACGTGGACTGATCTTCCCAGGCGATGCAGGCATCCACTTGACCGGTTGCCGTATAGATCAACAACTGGTTGGTGGTGCTCGGTCTTACCACCACGTTGGGGGCAACCTTTTCCACCAGGGCGTTTTTTTTCAGAATGGCATTTGCCACTTTGCCGATGGCCGCAGCTTTGGCGTCGGCGAAGGCGACGCGAATACCGGGGCGGGCCAGGTCCTGCAGGGAGTGGACGTTACCAGGATTGCCGGCCGGTACAAGGATGATCGGTACATGGTAGCAGACCGAGCGCTGTCCTTCGGCTCGGGCCAGGCCCCGATTGATGGCGTCCTTGACGTATTTTTCGGCTCCGGGGATGAAAACGTCACCCGCTTTGCGGGTGGCGATCATGCCGAACAGTTCGCCGGAACCGCCGTAGATAAGCTGAACCGGGATGTTATAGCGGGCTTCGAAGCCTGCTTTCAGCTCGTCCATCGGCTTCATTAATCCTGCCCCGGAATAAATGGTCAAAGGCTCCGGAGCGCTCCATGCGGGACAGGGGATGCCCGTCAGCGCCAGGATGAGTACCAGCCAGATTGTTTGAAAGATTTTGTTGCGCATTTTTCCCTCCCATTGCAAAGGTGTTCCCGCAGGTGAACCGAGCTCTGACATTTTCCCATCATGACACGCGGAAGGGGACTTCGTTTCCGAAGTCCCCTATCGGTGCCACGCTCACAGGAGTATCCGCCAAAACGCAGCACATGGAGGAACACATAGGTGTATAATGCCCCGAGTGTGCCAGCTTTTCGGTATTTTCGCAAGTAAATAACGGAGTCCCCGGACGGGGGACCGCGTTTGCAGTCAAGGTGCTGGCATCTTCTCCCCTGCATCGGTGCCGGTCTGAGACATCGGAAAGGGGTCATGGTGCGTCGCTCCCTCCGGAAGGGGGGTGACCTGTCTTTTACGGCCGGGGGTTGCACTACTTAAGCGGGTCTGTTCCTGCTGAATGGTCCTGCGGGCTTCGGGCCTGACGATCAACCCGGGTCTGGCGCGTCGCATCATGGCGATAGCCTGGTCCGCCGTTTTTGTGATGCCGGCCCTGAGGAGATAGGTCCCGACCACCGCCGCACTTCGCGAAAAGCCTATCTTGCAATGGACGTAAACCGTACCCTCCTGTCTTTCGTTGCCGATAAACTCTATCGCTTCGACAAGCTGTTTTCGGCGCGGTGCGGTGAGATCGAGTACCGGCAGATTCAGGTAGCGGAGAGCGCGGAAGGTTTTCGGCTCACTGAATTCGGAGGTCAAATCGAGAACCGCGGTGACTCCCGCGTCGATGGCGTGTTTTGCTTCTTCTTCATCGAGTTGCCGGCCGAGCCAAAGACCAGGAATGATTTCATTCCACGGGGCGGTTCGGCGTCGATAGTAAAGCAGCGAGAACCGGTGTCCTGACAGCACCGGGGCCAGAAGCCAGCGACTGCTCAATGGTAGCTTGCCGTTGTGCTTATGGTAAGGACACGTCGCTACTCCCAGATAAGCGGCGCCGACAGCGTAGAGGGCAAATGCGGGCCAGAGCAGGAGCACGCCCGGGGTGCTAAAACCGATGGCGGCCATAACGCAGATGGTTGCGCCGGTGATGTAATAAAGGCCGACCCGCCTGTTGCAGACCGGCGATTGGGCAAAGGGTTGGCGTATCAGGTAGAAGCACAGCAGGGCCAGGGTGAAGCCGCCGGCCACATCGATGACATGGTGCTGCCAGGTCAAAACCGTCGACAGGCCGATCAGGCTGAACCAGATATGTACCGTCAGGCGCAGAAGTCCCCGGGTGTGACGGGCATAGGTGTCGGCCAGAAGGGTTCGCAGGGCAATATGCAGCGACGGAAACATGTTGTAGGGGCGGTCGAATCCGTGCAGGAAACGGAAGATCGGCGCCGTCCAGTCTTCCGGTACCGGTCTCGGGAATGCGAAGCGTAGCGGCATCAGCAAGAAGAAGCCGCCGGCAACCAGGATGACAAAGCAGAGCCTTTTTGCCAGCAGCCGGCGTTCCGCAATGTCGCTGCAAAGGAAGGGCGCCCCGACGAACAACAGATCGATGGACATATAAGGTACGATCATTGCCGGGATAAAGGGTATGCTTCGCTCCCAACCGAAAACCAGGGTGCCGATGCCACTACGCTGTGCGGTAATCCATGAACAGCCGCCGTAAACCAAAATGAACAACAGGGAGGTGCCGGAGGCTGTAAGGACGGCGTCGATCAGATCGCGACGCGCCGTGCCACGGAAACGGTGAATATCCCCCATGGGTCGACCTCCATTGCGATTTTATCGAAACCTGCCTGCCTGACCAGTTCGTCCATTTCCGCCTGGCTGCGGCGTCGCATAATCCAGGGAACGCCGTCCCGATTGGTCAGCACGCGGGCGATCATCTCCACTTGAGGGTGCCAGGGTTGTCCGGTGTAGATCAGGTAACCGCCCGGTTCGACGGCATCCCCGATCCCCCGCAGGGACGCACCGACCATGTCATTGTCGGGGAACAGTTCATAAAGGCCGGAGACGATGGCCAGATTAGGGCGCGGTTGCAGTGGGCGAATCGTGTCCGGGTCGAAGGCATCGGCCTGTTCGAAACGCACGTTTTCCAGTCCCATTGCAGCGGCAAGGGCATGCCCCTGCTCCAGATTGGCTGCAGTGAAATCGCGCAGCAGAGCATCGATTTTTTGGTCATCGTGGTTTTTGAGCACATTCAGCACGTAGCGCCCGCAACCGGTAGCGACATCGAGCAAATGTACCGGTTGTCCGGAGTCGGTGATGCGGGCGATGGTGCGCGTTAATTGTTTTTCCAGATGTTGCCGGCGCATGCGGATGCCTCGCCAACCGATGGCATCCAGATATCCCCTGTCGATAAATTTGCCGATAGGGCCGATACCCCTGGCCCTGTTTTCGTAGACGTAATCGAGGGAACGACCGGAATCGAAACCGGTTTTTCTCCCCAGGCGGATACCTTTGCTGAGGCTTCCGACAGTACGCATCATGAATTTTTGTGCGGCAAAATTAAGCTTTTTGAGCCAGGGGGCGGGGCTGCGGAGCAGATCGTATTCGGTACGGGTGAACCCTCCCCGGTCGGCCTTTAGCAGGGCTGTGCGGTCGATGTCGGAGCGGAATGCCTGCAGGATGAATTCGCGGGCATGGGCCATCGGTCGCTGGCGATCCTTTTCATAGAGCAGAGCATGGAAAAAGCCCGGATAGGTTTCCAGGCACTTGGTCGGAGCTCCGAGTCTTCGATAGAAGCGGTGTTGGGCGGAATTTTTCACCACCCGGTCGGATCCGGCCGATAAGATCAGGGTGGGCGTGATGATGGCGGCCGCGTCTTCGATAATCCGCGTTGCCGTATCATGCAGCCCGAGTAGGATATTGACGGCGATGTCCCGGGTGATGAGCTCGTCCTCGTCGTAGCGGCGGGCCTGTTCGCGGTCATGGGTCAGGAGCTTGGATTTAACGTAGCTGCTGACGAAGGCCTTGTCTTTGATTTTGAGCCACAGCCGCAGTAGAGGTATCGCCAGGGGGACATAAAGGCGGATTCGAAAGGCCGGTGCGGCCAGTACCATGGCCCGGATGCGCGGCGCATAATCGTGGACCCAGGTCGCGGCGGTAACGGCGCCGACACTGTTGGCCACCACGGCGATGTTCTCCATGGGGATCTCATAGCGTTCGGAAACAAAACGGACGAAGGTATCCAGGTCTTTGACCAGATGGGAGTAGCTGTCGGCATGCCCGCGTCGGCCCGGGGAATGACCATGTCCGCGATTGTCCCAGGAGAAGGCCCAGAAATCGGTCAAGCCGAGGTCTTCGACCTGTTGGGCGATACGTCCGGAATGCTCGTGTCCCCGGTGAATGAAGATCAGGGCCTGTTTGCTGTCGGTCGTGGGTTGCCAGCTGCGGTAAAACAACTCTGTGCCGTCCCAGCTGGTGAAATAGCTTTCGGATGGGGTCCAGTGATGCATACTGCCTCCTTTTTGGTGTCGGGCGCCAACTTTCGATAGCAGCCGAAATTGACAATGGCAGATTTTTTTATTCCAGAACGGGGCGTCGCACCTGCTCAGCCAGAACGTTCATTCGGTTTTCAAGGTCTTCCATGAAAACCCGGCGTGCTCCAGTCCAGTACAGCGGTTCGCCGACCACCACATCGCAGGTGACCGGTACCGGTATCCATTCGCCCCGTGGCAGAGCTTTGCCTAATCCCTGCATGAATACCGGAATGATCGGAACCGATGGAAAGCGTTTTGCCAGATGAGCTATGCCCGTGCGAAAGGCGGTCAATCGCTCCGGTTCTCCCCGGCTGCCTTCCGGGAAGAGAATCAGAATATCGCCTTGTTCAAGAGCCCTGGAACAGCCGGCAAGGGGGTCGGTGGCGGGTGTCTGTCGGTGCCGTCGGAGGGGAATGATGCCGATGATGTTAAGGGCGAACCAGGCCAGCCAGCGGTTACGCAGAAAATAATCCGCTGCCGCCACGGGACGGACTTTGTGGAACCTTTTCAGGGGGAACAGGGAGATCAGTACCATGGCATCGAGGTGGCTGTTGTGGTTGGCGACAATGATGGCTGGCGCATGGTTCAAGAGCCTCTCTCTATGGAGGATGTGCACCCCCATAGCGAACAGCACCACGGGCCTGACGATGCAGAGGAACCAGAGGTAGCGCAGGATGTTGGTCATGTCGGTAGCTCCTGTTCAGCTGATGCTGCCGTAAGGCGGGATATTGTTTTGCCGTGAAGTACTTCAACATCGCGAAGGCGCCCCCCCCCCCCCCCGCACGGCGTGTGTCACTCTTGCGTCATAAAGATGGAAGATGCGTTCAGTTCTTTTTCAGGCGATATGTCCTGTGGTTTTTATTGAGGAAAGTCAGGGCATTGCAAGCCCTTAACGGACATCCGGCCAAGCGCAGGGGACGGTTTTCAAAAATAAAAATAATGCACAAAGTGAAAGAACAGCGGTGCGGTGAAGGTCAGGCTGTCGACGCGGTCGAGGATGCCGCCGTGACCCGGCAGCAGGGTACCCGTGTCCTTGATGCCGATGTCGCGCTTGACTGCGGAGATGCAGATGTCTCCGAAAAAACCGGACAGGCCGATCAGCGAGCCTACCAGCAGGGCATGGAAGACGGACAGGGGCGTGAGCATGGGGGCCAGCAGCGGGGCCAGCAAGGTCGTGGTGGCGACGCCGCCGGCCAGGCCTGCCCAGGTCTTGTTGGGACTTACCTCCGGAACTACCTTGCGGTGGCCGCAGCTTTTGCCCCACAGGTATTGGGTGACATCGTTGATTTCCGTAAGGCTGATCAGGTAAAGAACCAGTCCTACACCCATTTGTTCCGCGGGACCATCGTCAGGCAATACCAGCAGGTAAGCCAGATGGCTCAGGCTCAACACCGTTGTCATCAGGCCCCACTGCAGGGTGCCGGCGGTTTTGAGGAAGCCTTCCGTCTGTCCGCGCAACAGCATGCGCACCGGCAACAGCAGGAACATGAAAATGGGGATATAGATGATGAACATTCCGTACCATTCAATGTATGCCCAGAAGTACTGCACGGGGATTGCGCAGTAGGCCCAGACCAATACCCGGTGGTCAGCCTGCCGGGTCGGTATGAGGGTGATGAATTCCTTGAAACCAAGGTAGGAGATCAGGCCGAAAAAGACGATGGCGGAACCGCGGGAAAGCAACAGCGCGCCGAACAGCAGAAGGATGATCAGCCACCAGGTGCGGATGCGTAACAGGGGTTCCGTGAAATTCTTGCCTGGCTTGAGTTGTTTCAGAACCAGAACGGTCGTCGTGGCGAGGGTCAATAGCGCCAGGATGCCGAACATGTATGCATGGATTACGGATAAGGACGTGATCCCGTTCATGCCTTTACCTCCATCAGGGCGCATCGGGCCCGATTGACTACGGTCAACAGCAGTAACAGCAGGATCCCGCCAAGAACCAGGTGCAGCCAGGGTCCGACGGATATGCCGGCCGCGAGCAGCAGAGCCAACAGGCCGAACGCGAAGGCTCGGTCGCTTTTGCCCATCGGTCCGTCATAGCGCCTCTGTGCGCCGATCGATACGGCCAGCACGCCGGTCATTTCGCTGATAACAGCCAGGACCACGATGAGGGTCATCAGCGCGGGGTTCAGTCCGGGAACAATCGCCAGAGGCAGATACAGGGCGGTATCCGAGAGGACATCGCCGAGTTCGTTGAGGATCGCTCCCATAGAGGATTGCATGGCATGTTCCCGGGCGAGCATGCCGTCGACGGCGTTCAGGGCCATGCGCGCCAACAATATCGCCGGCAACAGGGCCAATGCCCAGCGGAACCCTCCGCTGAGCCAAATGGTGGCGCCGGTGGCCAGCGACAACAGCAGGGCCGTGACGGTGACCTGATTGGCGGTTATGCCGCGATGTGCCAGCGCGCGGCACAGGGGGCGCAGCAGATTCTGAAAGGCCGGTTTGAGCTGGTATATGGTCATGGTTTTCCTCGTATGTGGGGTGATTTTGGTTTTCGCCCTTTGGCGGTGGCGTGCTGTCAAAATCCCCGTGGGGGCAAACCTGAGGATCGCCCTCTACGCCAACCCTGTCATGGCGATTTTCCTGATCCCGCGCAGGTCGAGTTTGCCCGTACCGAGCAGCGGCATGGCTTCCACCTGTACGTAACAGTCCCTGCCCGGCTTCCAGAGGTTGGGCAGTTCGATTTGTGTCAAAAGATCGTGCAAGGCAGCGCCTTCGCCGGCTTCCGGGGTGTGGACCACCACCAGCTTTTCGCCTCGTTTGTCGTCGGGGATGCCGGTTACTGCCAGTACGCCGGTGCGGCCAAGGGCGGTGTGCAGGGCATCTTCCACGGCCCCGTGGGGGATCATTTCCCCGCCGATCTTGCTGAAGCGGGCCATCCGGTCGGTGATGTGCAGGAAACCGCTACGATCGAGGTGCCCGATATCGCCGGTGACGTACCAGCCGTCGCGGATCGCTGCCGCGGTTTTGTCCGGCCGGCCGAGATAGCCGAGCATGAGGTTCGGGCCTTTGACCAGGATCAGACCGGGGCTTTTCCCATCGACAGGGACGTAGTTGTCCAGATCGACGATCTGCACTGCGACGCCGGGTACCGGCAGCCCCACACTCCCCTCGCGGGATCCGGATTGGCGGATGCCGTCGATTTCCACGTCGGGTACCGAGAGGGAAATGACCGGTGAAAGTTCGGTGGCGCCGTAGCCTTCGAGGGGACGGATGCCGAATCTTTGTTCAAAGCTGTCGGCCAGTTTGGTTTTGAGTTTCTCGGCGCCGGTCATCACCAGACGCAAGCTGGCAAAATCAGCGGGT
The DNA here is from genome assembly GCF_000012885.1 of Syntrophotalea carbinolica DSM 2380. Classification (NCBI taxonomy): domain Bacteria; kingdom Pseudomonadati; phylum Thermodesulfobacteriota; class Desulfuromonadia; order Desulfuromonadales; family Syntrophotaleaceae; genus Syntrophotalea; species Syntrophotalea carbinolica. Next base: position 3,238,884 of record NC_007498.2, on the reverse strand, counting down.
TTGGCCCGGCGTATATAGGCCATGAGAAAAGTCGGGGTCGTGAGCAGCAGGGTCGAGCGGTGTTCCCGTACCGTGCGGGCGATGGTGGCGCCGTCCAGGGGGTTGGTGTGATAAACGGCGGAAAAACCGGAAAGCAGCGGCAGCCACAGAGTACCGGTGAAGCCCAGGGAGTGGAAAAACGGCAAAGCGGAACAGATGTTGTCGCGTTTGTCGACCCGGAATACGATGCGCAGGGCTTCGAGGTTAGACAGTATATTGTGGTGCGACAGCATGACCCCCTTGGGCTCGCCGGTGCTGCCTGAGGAAAAGATCACGGTGGCGAGTTGGTCGGCGTCGAAGTTCTGCGGCCGGGCCCAGAAGCGTGACGGTAACAGACGGGCGATGAGGAAGGCCCGCATTTTTCGGATGCTGCCGATGCCGGCGAGCAGGTCTTCGATATAGACGGTCCCGGGCAGCTCCGGCAGGGTGCCGAGCTTTTCCATAAACACCCGTGAGCTGATGGTGCAGGTGATTTGGCATCGGGCGATGGCCGAACGGATAGCGTCGTCGGAGGCGGTATAGTTAAGGTTTACCGGCACCGTGCCGTTCAGATTCAACGCCAGGTTTGCCAGGGCGCCACCGACGGTGGGCGGCAGACAGACCCCGACCATGGGAGAATCGCCGGTCAGGCGGGAGAGTTTTTGAGCAAGAATGCGTGCGGCTGTCAGGGCCTGACCGTAGCTCAGGCGGCGACCGCCGGTGTCGGCCAGGGCCGGCCGTCGCCAGTTCTGGCGGGCCGTGTCGACGAACATTTCGCCCAGGCTGCGTCGTTCCGGTTTTCGGGCATTGAACCAGTCGCAGGATAGTTCCATCACGGCGCTCCGTACCGCATGAGCGCTGCTGCCGGCCGGCAGCGGCTCGCCGAATGCCACCGTGACAGGGTAGGGCAACCGGGAGGGAAAGCGGGACAGGAGTTTGCCATGGGCGTACGACAGGATGCTGCCCCAGGCGCCGCCGATGTACACCGGAATGATCGGATAGTCGGTGCCTTTGACGATGCGTTCGAAGCCGCCCTTGAATTCGTTGAGCATGCCGTTGCGGGTGATCTCCCCTTCCGCGAAGATACACACCATATAGCCGTCATCCAGAGCTTTGCGGGCGCCGCCGATGAATTCCTTCAACCCTTTTCTGCCGTCTTTGGCGGAAACCGGGATCACCCGCATCAACCGGAAGAGTTGTCGCAATAGCGGTGTCTGATAGATGCCCCGATCCATGACGAAACGGATACGTCGCTGCTGGGTCGCTGTCAGTAGCAGAGCATCGACCCAGGACACGTGGTTGGCAACCAGTAAGGCTCCTCCTTCGACGGGGATGTGCTGCCGTCCGGTGATGGTGAGCCGGTATCCCACGCGCATGACCACCAGGGCGATGAAACGTAACAGAAAATCGGGCAGCAGATACAGGGTCAGGATGGTCAGCAGCAGAGTGATGGCGCCGAGCAGGCTGAAGGCGGCGTCGGGGCCTATGCCCATGGGGCCGGAAATCAGCCACAGCAGGCCCGAGGCGGCCAGGGCACCCATCCAGCTGAGAAAACTGGACGCCGCCAGGATTTCACCGCGACGATCAGCCGGGGCACGCATCTGGATGAATGCCTGCAGCGGTACGATGAACAGCCCCGCACTGATGCCGAACAGGACAATGACAGTCAGTACCAGCGGCAGGTGAGCCGGAATCACATGCAGGTCGAAAGCTGCGAGGGTGAGGCCAGCGGCGCCAATGGGCACCACTCCGAACTCGACGTTGCGGCCCGACAACCGTCCCGCCAGCAGCGAGCCGACCCCGATACCAAGGGCGGCGGCAAGAAACAGATAGCCGCTTTGTTCCTCGGTGAGCCCGAGGCGGATGATGCCGTACGGCAGCAGGTTGAGCTGGCAGAAGGCGCCGACGAACAGGAAATAAGCGGCACCGATAATGGCCAGCAGCAGATAATGATCGTGACGCAGTCTGCACAAGGTGCGCCAGTAAGCCATGGGGGATAGCGTTAACGTCCGGTTGCCGGCCGCGGCCGCGGTGGTTGGCAGGCTTCGGGCCAGCAGCCACCCCGCCAGACCCAGACCCAGGGCGATCAGCAGTGAAATATGGTGACGGCCGCCGAAAAACTGCACCAGAAACGGCGCCAGAGCCGTGCCGCCGACAATGGCCATGAAGGTGAAGGTTTCCAGCAGGCTGTTGGCGCGGGAAAGCTCCTCCCTCGCGGCGAATTCCGGTACGATTCCGTATTTGGCCGGAGCCAGTATGGCACTGTGGCATCCCAGCAGAAAAACCGTCAGGTAGAGCAGGGCCGGATTTCCCGTCCAGGTCCCGATAACCGCCAGCAGTGCAATGCCGATTTCGAATCCTTTGATCCAGACAATGATGCGGTTTTTGGGAAAATGGTCGGCCAGTGAGCCCGCCAAGGCCGAGAACAGGAGGAACGGGGCGATGAAGGCGGCGCTGCCGAGCGCGGCGATGGTGCCGGCCTGATCGGCGCCTTGCCGGCTGATAAGAGCAAAGACGATGATCAGCTTGATCAGGTTGTCGTTCAGCGCGCCGAGGGCCTGGGCGGCATTGAGACGATGGAAGGCGCCAGCGAGTGGCGAGGTCTGTTCGGTGGTCGGCATAACAATCCTCATAGAGATGGCCGGCGCAGGAGCCGGTGGGTGTTGTGCAGCACGCGGGCGGGCAGACCGAGTGCCAGCTTCAGTTGCAGGTCCTGGTCCCAGGGGTTGTCGATGGCGGCCAATTTTCGGATGGTCGCCAGGGGCAGACGCCCGAGCTGGAACCAGGGCGAGGTCAGGCCGGTGCGGGGCAGGGGCATGTCGGTGCCGTAATGCAGCCGGTCCAGGTATTCGGGATATTTCAGGATGCGTTGCAGGTGTCCCAGACGGTTGATCTGGGTCAGGGCCGAAAGGTCGCCGTGCAGGTTGGGAAATGTGCGCATAAGGGTCAGGAAGCGATCGAAATTACGCTGCCTGTCGTTGCGTCCGTTGCTGGCGCAGTGGGCGGCGATGACCGTAACCCCCTGCTCCAGAGGCAGGCGTAGCCGTTCCGGGTCGGCCAGCGTGTTGTCGGCCCGGGTAAAGGATTCTTCGTTTCCCGTATGGCTCAGCAGGGGCAGTTTCAATGCGGCCAGGCGTTGGTAAAAGGGAATCAGGGATGGATTCGCAGGGTCGATGCCCTGTACGGAGGGTAGCCATTTCATCAGAACCGCCCCGCATGCGGTGGCTCGTTCCAGGCAATCGAGTGCATCGGGGCGGGCCGGGTTGACGCTGGCGCCGAACAGCAGATTGGGGTGGCGCTGGCAGGCTTGTTTGATAAAGGTGTTGGGGATGTACAGTTCGGTGCGCGCTTCGTCCAGCTGGCCGCGGGCATCGATGACGCCGTCAAGGGCGAACAGCACGGCCTTGTGCACCGCGTTCGAAGCGGCCAGCTGGGTCGATAAACGCCGTATCACCAATATGTCCCCTTCGCGTTCCAGTTCGTTGGCGGTGACCCCGAAGGCCTTGAGGTAGTGGCGAAACTTCCAGCTGCGGCGCATGCGCTGCCCGATGCGGCAGCCGCTGTGACCAGCGCCGATTCCGGCACCATGGCAGTGGATGTCGATGACGGGAGTATCCTGCATGGTTGCCTCTCCTTCTGTTGTGTATGAGTGTGCAGGAATCGTTTGGATATGATCTGTCCTATCGCAGATGCCATGCCAAAATCGCTGTGCGGCTCTATGGTGTTGAAATATAAAGATATTTCTAGAAAAGCATCGTGCTGCTGGACAAATCCAAGGTTTGCCGTTGACATATAGTGCATGTATGGTAGACATTTTATGCATGATGACTTTAAAGAAACTGAACGACGGCGATCATCGGACCTTTTCCCTGATAGCGCGCGCTGCCTTTGCCAATCCCTTCAGCCCCGAACGCGAAGCGTTGGACAGACGCATTGCCGCTGTGGAGGGAGATGTCGGGCGGGATGAGCTTTTCGCCATGGTTGCTGTCCGGGCCAAAGAAGCGCTGAGTAAACTCGGCATACCGGATCTTCGGCATTATGGCGGGGAAGATCGGGAGTTGCTGCGTCACGCCTATCTGTTCGATGTCTATCACCGTTACCGGGAAGAGTTCGACGGTTTTATCCGGCGACAGATTGCCGCCGGCGATGTGCCGTGCCGTTCGCTTTTTGCCCGGGAAGTGCTTTCCGACCTGACCTCGGTAGGTTTCGAAAACGCCGAGGCCCTGCGCTATCTGGCGATCTTCTATCAGATCCGCCGTGCCTTTTATTTCATTGACGGTACCCTGGCCGGTTTATGTCCTTCCATGCAGACACTGCGGCGGCATTTGTGGGACAATATTTTCACCAGCGACATCCGGCGTTACGAAAAACTGCTCTGGAATCGCATGGAGGATTTTTCGACCCTGCTTCTCGGCGAAACGGGCACCGGCAAGGGGGCCGCTGCGGCGGCTATCGGTCGTTCCGGGTTTATCCCCTACAACGCCAACAAGGGCTGCTTTGCCGAAAGCTTTACCCGCAATTTTATCCACCTCAATCTTTCGCAGTATCCGGAAACCCTTATCGAATCGGAATTGTTCGGTCACCGCAAGGGGGCTTTCACCGGCGCCATCGGCGACTATGCCGGAGCCTTCAGTCGCTGCCCGCCGCACGGGACCATCTTCCTCGACGAAATCGGCGATCTTAGCTTGCCGGTGCAGACCAAATTGTTGCAGGTTTTGCAGGACCGCGTCTTTTATCCTGTCGGTAGTCACGAACAGCAGCGCTTTAACGGCCGCGTCATTGCCGCTACCAACAGGCCTCTTGAAACCATGCGCAGGGATGGGCGGTTTCGCGACGATTTTTATTACCGGCTCTGTTCCGATATCCTTGTCATGCCCCCCTTGCGGCAACGCCTGGCGGAGGATCCCGGCGAACTTGAGGCGATGGTTCGGGTCATATTGCTTCGCATGCTCGGCGGACAAGGGGAAGAGTTGGTCGATTTTGTTTGCAGTACGCTGGTCGATTCCGTCGGCCCCATCTATCATTGGCCGGGTAACGTGCGGGAGCTGGAGCAGGCTATCCGCCGCATCCTTGTAACCGGCCATTACCAGGGAGAGGCGGGGGCCATCACGAGCTTTTCCGATCCGCATTTGCTCGATGCTGTCGATAAAGGTACCCTTGGCGCCCAGCAACTGCTGGCAGGGTATTGCCAGATGCTCTATCGGCGGCACGGGACTATCGAGGCGGTGGCCCGCTGCACCGGCCTTGATCGCCGTACGGTGAAGAAACATCTTGGTTGATGTTCTGCGGATACATAGCTGACAGGATATCTGTGCATCCGGTCGATAAAGAGGCGGGCCCTTTATGCGGCCCGCCTCTTTTTACATGCCGGCTATTCGATGAAATGGAAGGCACCGTAACCACCGCTCATGCCGAATTGCTCGGCGAGCTGACTTTCGATCTCGGATCGGGAGTTTTGGGAGATTTCGATACTCTCGCTCCCTGTCAGGTAGGCGGTTTCACCGTTTTTGTGGAAACTGATGATCTGAAAATCCTCCCCTCCCAGGGGCAGGAAGTAAACAGCCACTCCATCGGCGGTACCGCAAACCATCTGCCCGGTTCGGGTTGGATACGTGAAATTGTCCGCATAGTAGGCCTCGGTTTCCGTGCGGCAATTTTTGAGGTCGGACAAGGCCGCGGCGTTATAGGCTTTCTGCCGGTAGGAGACAAACTGGGGAATGGCGATAGCGGCGAGGATTCCAATGATGGGAATGATGCCGAAAGGCACGATCAAGGCTAGCGCCAGGGCGCTTCCGTTTGTCATCGGATAGGATTGCTGCAGTTCCGCTTCGCTTTTGAAGCAGTAGAGGATGAATTCAACGAAGGCAACGATTCCGGGAATGCCGGTCCAGCAGAAGAGAAGGTAAAGAACCCCCTGCCCGTATTTTCGCAGATAAAACTTGTGAGCGCCGATGCCGCCGAGGAAAAAGGTGAAAAGCAGCAGGGCTGCTTTGCTGACCCCGGTGCCGGGTGCGGGCATGGCCCTGACGCCGCAATGGGGGCAGATTTCGGCTTGCAGGTGCAATGGTTTTCCGCAGGTAGAGCAAAACTTGGATGAAGCGTTGTTTTCCGGCATGTTGCCTCCTTGACCATTTCAGGCACGGAACCGACAGGTTCATTGAAGTATAAAAATAAAACATCGCTAATTTATTGTTTGGTTAACAATTTGTCAAGAGCGGAGCGCCAAACGGATTTACAGCGGTTGCCGGGAGGTCGTTAGGAGTAGTTGTTTGCAATCGTTGACAGCTATGGTCCGTGTACGGGGAGAAATGCACGCAGGATATAACCGGGCGTATGGCGAGCGCCATTGGCGATTATGGAAAAACGGGAGGTGGGCGGTATGGAAATAAAAAAGGGCCCCCCGAAGGGGGCCTGAGGAGAAAATAAAAAGTTGAGACATGGGGATGTCTCCGGTTTTCTCATCCGGGGGGTACGGATGAAAATCAGTTGCGCACCTGGGGCAGTAATTCCTCAAGCAGCGCGAAATATTCTTCCATGTCCGCCATGGTCATGTCGCCCATGTGCGGGATGCGGAAAGTGTCGTTCTTGATTTTGCCGTAGCCGCCGTCCATGGCATAGCCGCGCTCGCCAAGCAATTCCTTGAGGCGTGCTACATCGGTGCCGCCGTCGTTTTTGACCGCGGTCAGGGTCTGGGAGCGGGCACCTTCGGCGGCGTAGAGACCGAAGCCCTGCTTGAGCGCCCAGGCGCGGGTCGCATCGGCCATCTGCGCGTGGCGTGCATAGCGATCTTCCAGACCTTCGGCGAACATTTTCTGCAGCTGATGACGCAAGGCGTAAATCTGGCTGATGCAGGGGGTGCTGGGGGTATTGTTTTTAGCGTCGTTCTTTTCGAATTCCTCGAAGTCGAAGTAGTATCCGCGGTTGGGGGTGGTGCGGGCTTTGTCCAGCGCTTTTTGGCTGACGGCGAACACGGCCAGTCCCGGGGGCAGAGCGAAAGCTTTCTGCACGCCGGCCAGACAGACATCGATGCCCAACGCGGTGACGTCGATGGGGACGGCGGTCATGGAGGATACGGTATCGACAATGAAGGAAACCTCGGGGTATTTTTTCATGACCGCGGCGATTTCATCCAGAGGAGACATGACCCCGGTGGAAGTTTCGTTGTGGACGACGGTCATGGCGTCGTATTTGCCGGTAGCAAGGGCGGCATCGACCATTTCGGCGGTGACCGGCTGGCCCCACTCGGTATCGAAAAGATCGGCTTCCAAGCCACAGCGCAGGGTTACGTCGTACCACTTTTTACTGAAGGCACCGTTGGCGAAGCAGGCGCAGCGTTTCTGCACCAGGTTGCGCACCGCGCCTTCCATAACGCCGAAGGCGCTGGAGGTGGAAAGAAATACCGGTCCGGGGGCGTTCAGGAGTTTTTTCAGGCCGTCGGTAACTTCCTTGTGAAGGACGGCATATTCCTTCATGCGGTGGCCGATCATGGGCGTGGCCATGACTTCCAGCACATCGGCACTCACTTTGACAGGTCCGGGGATATAGAGTTTCTTGCTCATGGCTGTGTGCTCCTTCAGAAAATAAAAAACGCCTGGCCCTTTTTAAAAGGGGGCCCAGGCGTACGGCTGTAAGGTCTTTTGGCCCCGCTCCCCGGTGGTGATCCACCTCGAGACGCCAGTTACGGGAGACCTTCGAATTGTCGGTACTCAGTGTCGAGTTAAAGACCAAGTAACACACCTGGATTCGCAAAGTCAAGTCGGATTCTTGAACGATTAGGTATACGTTTATGCCTGAAAATTCCGAAATGTCAACTGGGCCTTGCCAGATTTTTAGCAAAATCCCTTGACATTCAAATTCAGCTGATTATATTTAGCCATGCTTGTTAGCACTCATGTAAACCGAGTGCTAACATTGCGCCAAAGTCCAAGGCTTTGGTCCGCGCGAAAATCGGACTTGAGCTTTTTTTGTTTGGCATAGCGAAGGATGTTTTCGGGATTTTTCCCGCACTCAATTTTATGGCAGAACGAAAGGAGAATGCATCATGAACATCAGACCTTTGCGTGATCGTATCATCGTTGAGCGTATTGAAGAGGAAACCACCACCGCCGGTGGTCTCATCATTCCCGACTCCGCCAAGGAAAAGCCCCAGCAGGGTATCGTCAAGGCCGTGGGCAAGGGCAAGGTGCTTGAAGACGGAACCGTGCTCCCCATGGATATCAAGGTCGGCGATCGCGTCCTGTTCGGCAAGTACGCCGGTAGCGAGATCAAGATTGACGGCTTGGAATACCAGATTATGCGTGAAGACGACATCCTGGGTGTTCTCGAGTAATTAGATTCTTACCAGTCAAGCTATCCAAAGGAGGATAAATAGATATGTCTGCCAAGGAAATCAAATTCGGACAGGATGCTCGCAGCCTGATTCTCAGCGGCGTCAACCAGTTGGCCGATGCTGTTAAAGTAACCCTCGGTCCCAAAGGCCGCAATGTCGTTATCGACCGCTCTTTCGGTGCGCCTCTGATCACCAAGGACGGCGTTTCCGTCGCCAAGGAAATCGAACTCGAAGAGAAGTTCGAAAACATGGGCGCCCAGCTGGTCAAGGAAGTCGCTTCCAAGACTTCCGATGTCGCCGGTGACGGTACTACCACCGCTACCGTGCTGGCCCAGGGCATCTACCGTGAAGGCGTTAAACTGGTTACCGCCGGTCACAATCCCATGGAAATCAAGCGCGGCATCGACAAGGCCGTAGAAGCTGCCGTGGCATACCTGCAGGAACTGTCCAAGCCCATCAAGGACCACAAGGAAATCGCTCAGGTCGGTACCATTTCCGCCAATAGCGACAAGACCATCGGTGATATCATTGCCGAAGCCATGGAAAAAGTCGGCAAAGAAGGCGTTATTACCGTCGAAGAAGCCAAGGCTATGGAAACCAGCCTGGAAACCGTCGAGGGTATGCAGTTCGATCGCGGTTACCTGTCTCCCTACTTCGTGACCGACGCCGAGCGTATGGAAGCGGTCATGGAAGACGCCATGATCCTCATCCACGATAAGAAGATCAGCAACATGCGCGACATGATCAACATTCTTGAAGCCGTGGCCAAGCAGGGCCGTCCGCTGTTGATCATCGCCGAGGACATTGAAGGCGAAGCTCTGGCTACGCTGGTTGTCAACCGTCTGCGCGGCACCCTGAACGTGGCTGCCGTCAAGGCTCCCGGATTCGGTGACCGTCGTAAAGCCATGCTCGAAGACATCGCCATCCTGACCGGTGGTAAAGTGATCTCCGAAGAAGTCGGTTTCAAACTCGAAAACGCTACTATCGACATGCTCGGCAATGCCAAGCGCATCGTTATCGATAAAGAGAACTCGACCATTATCGACGGCGCCGGCAGCGAAGTCGATATTCAGGGCCGGGTCAAGCAGATCCGTGCGCAGATCGAAGAGACCAAGAGCGATTACGATCGTGAGAAACTGCAGGAGCGCCTGGCCAAGCTGGTCGGCGGTGTTGCCGTAGTCAAGGTCGGCGCTGCGACCGAAACTGAAATGAAGGAAAAGAAAGCCCGCGTTGAAGACGCCCTGCACGCTACCCGCGCAGCCGTCGAAGAGGGCATCGTTCCTGGTGGCGGCGTCGCGCTGATCCGCTGCATCAAAGCTATCGAGAGCCTGGATCTTCCCGGCGAGCAGAACTGGGGCGTGAACATCGTCAAACGCGCTATGGAAGAGCCTCTGCGTCAGATCTCGGCCAACGCCGGTGCCGAAGGCTCCATCGTTGTCAACCAGGTTCGCGGCGGTGCCGATACCTACGGTTTCAATGCTGCTGCCGATGAGTACTGCGACATGATCGAAGCCGGTATCATCGACCCGACCAAGGTTGTTCGCAGCGCTCTGCAGAACGCTTCCTCCGTGGCCGGCCTGATGCTGACCACCGAAGCCTGCATCGCCGAACTGCCCAAGGAAGAAGCTGGCGGCGGTATGCCTGGTGGCATGCCTGGTGGTATGCCCGGCGGCATGGGTGGCATGGGCGGCATGATGTAAGCCGTTTGCCTCTGGCAGCCTGAAAAGCAAAAAAAGCCCCCCGGAGTGATCCGGGGGGCTTTTTGCGTTGTACGTCCTTCGGTTATCGAAGGATGAATCTATTAAGGATTAAAGGATCTGTAACAGGATGATGCGGTCCTGGCTCAGGGGGGCGACTTCCATAATACGTTCCGTATCGTTCTGTTGCAGGCGTACGCAGACCGAGGCCTCCTCGCGTCCTTTACCGTAGCCGGCCACGATGGCGGCGGCCAGATTGAGATCCGCTTCGGTTGGGGTACCGCTCACCAGGCCGGTCGGGCCGCGAAAGCCGGTGGCATGCAGCAGGGTGTATTCCGGCCGCAAGGCCGCCTGAAGCGCTTCGTTGCCTTGCTGGTCGCGGCCCAGGGTCAACTTGGCCGAGTTCGACAGGCGGAACTGGCGACCGAGTTTGAGGAGTTCGACATCATGCACGGTACAATCGGGCTGGTGATCGAGCAGGTCGCGAAGCTTGCCGGTGAAGGATTTTTCAGTCAGCAGGCAGCCGCCTCCGGAGCCCGGATATTCGGTCAGTCCCCACTGGCGCGCATACTGTTCCTGGCGCTTGCGTGAACGCCCCTGGATGTCGAGAAGCTGTTCGCGATCCACCAGCCCCTTTTCTTCCATGGGGGTTACGGGCAGCAACTTTGCGCATAAGGGCCGCAAAATGATATCCGCGCAGTCGGCATGTTTGGCCACTGCTTGCAGGGCGTTGAAGTTCTGGCTCATGGGGCGTTGGCCGAGCACCTCGCCGGAAAAAAGGAAATCATACTCGCCGTTGTGGATGTGGCGGGCTGCCAGGCGGAACATGAGGGCGTGGCAGTCGATGCAGGGGTTGAGGTTTTTGCCGTAGCCGTAACGGGGGTTTTTCAATACGTCAAGGTGGATCTCGCCAATTTCCTCAACGATTAAAGGCATATCGATCTGCCGGGCGGCCTGGCGTGCGCGGGCCGCACCAAAAAAAGGTGTGACGAAGACGATGCCGGTAACATCCACCCCCTGTTGTTTGAGGGTCAGGGCTGCCAGCGTGCTGTCGAGGCCTCCGGAAATAAGGCCAAGTGCTTTGCTCATGGTGAAATAAACCTCCGAAAAGTCTTTATGCGTATCAGCGACGGATAAAAAAGCCGTATGTTGTTAGCGGCCGGGTGGTTTTCTGTACAGCGGGGTATCATACGCCCCTTTATCCATACCCCTTGCCCTGCTACGCTTGTTGGTGGTAATCTTAGTCAATGGGGATAAAACGTGGTTTCATTTTTGTATACGATATTTGAATTGCCAGGGAAAGTGTCATCGTGAAAAAGACAAAAAAAACTTTGCAGGATAACTATGGGCGTACCGTAGAGTATCTGCGCCTTTCGGTAACCGATCGTTGCAACCTGCGCTGCCGTTATTGTATGCCGGCCGAAGGGGTTGACACCGTCAGTCACACCGATGTCCTCTCGTACGAGGAAATGCTGCGGGTGGTGGCGGTGGCTGTGCGCTGCGGGGTTAAAAAAGTTCGTATCACCGGTGGTGAACCCCTGGTGCGCAAGGGCATTGTCGGATTTATTCAGGAAATGACCTCCATTTCCGAGTCGGTCGAGGTTACCCTTACCACCAACGGTATTCTGCTGGCGGACATGGCCGCCGACTTGCGCAAGGCCGGTCTAAGCCGGGTCAATGTCAGCCTCGATACTTTGCGCGAGGACCGCTTTAAACAGATAACCCGGCGTACCGGCCTGCAAAAGGTTCTGGAGGGGTTGCATGCCGCCGAGGCCGTTGGCCTTACCCCACTGAAGATCAACATGGTGCCGATTCGTGGTGTCAACGAGGATGAAATCGCCGATTTTGCCCGTTTGACCCTGGATCAGCCCTGGGCCATTCGTTTCATAGAATTCATGCCCGTCAGCGGGGGGCTGGAGTACACACCCGAAAATATGTTCCCGGCCGCCGAAATTATCAAAGCTTTGGAAAAGGTCGGCAAGCTGGTTCCCGAACTGCGCCAGGGGCCGGCCGGTCCGGCGCGCATGTTCCACTTCCCCGACAGTCCGGGGCACATTGGCGTTATTCCCGCGGTCTCCGAGCACTTTTGTGGCGAATGCAATCGTATGCGTATTACCGCCGACGGCCGCATCCGCCCCTGCCTGTTTTCCACCGAGGAGATCGACCTGCGCACCGCCTTGCGGCGTAATGCCAGCGATGCGGAGCTGGAAGAGATCATGCGTAACGCCGCCTGCGCCAAGCCGGAGCGTCATCACATCGGAGAAAAAGATTTCCGGCAGGGCAAGCGCCGCATGCATGGCATCGGCGGCTGAGGTTTCGCGCCACCGCTCGACCCCTGTCGGTTAGCGTTTTTCCCCTGTTTGATGGCAGCGTGTGCAGTTGCCTTCGCTGGAAAACGCCTGTTGTCCGTTATGGCAGGCCCCGCATTGCGCGCCCTCATCAATTTTTTTCATGGTGATGGTTTCGGAACCTTGCCGCATCACGGGAAAAATGCCCGCCCGATGGCATTCGCTGCAGCCTTGCCGATGGGTTTTTCCCTGAAAGATGACCGGGCCGCTGTCCCCACCGTGGTAGGTGAGGGAACGATGGGCCGGTACGGCCAGTACCGAAGCGGCCCATCCCGCAACCACGAAGAATACTCCCCACGCTGCCAGTTTTTTCATGACCTCTCTCCCTCCGGGGCTTCCCGTTCGACCGGTGTGCTTATTGCGGCTCGGCATTTTTAAGGTCCGCTGCCACCATTTCCAGAACATGACATACCTGCTGCGGCAAACCGGCATGATTGAGGGTGTCCTGCAGCTGCATGATGCATCCGGGACAGGCTGTAGCCACCACCTCGGCTTCGCTATCGCGTATGCCCTCGGCTTTTAAGGCTCCCAGTTTCTTGCTGATATCGTAATGGTAGACGGAGAAGGTTCCGCCGAGGCCGCAACAGGAGTCGGCGTTTTTCATCTCAACCAGGCGAACCGAGGGAAGCGCCGCCAGCAGTTGACGGGGTGCCTCTTTGAGACCGGCTTGGCGCAGGTGGCAAGGGACGTGGTAGGCAACCGGTTGCGGATTGTTCCGGCGTGGCAGTTGCTCGAGTTTTTCCACAAAGCCTTGCTGAAGCAGGAATTCATGAATGTCCATGACTTTATCCGCCAGTTGCGCGTGGTCCGGCCCAAGGCTGCGGAAATGTTTGGTCAGGCCGCTATGGCAGGAAGCGCAGGCGGTGATGATGACGTCGGCTTTGTGGGCCGTAAGAGCGTCAAGGTTGCGATCCGCCAGGCGGGCTGCTCCTGCGCCATCTCCAGCGCATAGAGCCGGCAGGCCGCAACAGCCCTGGTCTTTGGGAATAAGAATGTTGGCGCCAAGGCTTTGCAGGGCCGCCAGTACGCTGTCGCCGATCTCGGGCAGCATGTAGTTGATCATGCAGCCGGTAAAGAAGGTGACCAGCGGTTTATCCGGATCCCCGGCGATGAACTCGGGATGGCTTTGGCGGAAAGCTTGGGGCGCAATCGCCGGAATGGTGCGATCGCGGCTGATGTACGGCGCGGGAAAACGCAGCCGCAGGCCGCTGCCCTGGGGAACCTTGCGGAACGCCAGCCAGGAGAACATGCGTCCGAGGCGCGTCAGCAGGTTCATCAGCCATGGGCGCTGCAGCACCGTGGACACGCCGCGACCGAACAGGGTCAGCCCCTTTTCACGGCCGATCCGTCGTCGCAGGGCCAGGATGATTTCATCCGTAGGAACCTGGTTGGGACAATCCTTTACACAGCGGCCGCAAGCCAGGCACTGGGAGATATCGCTGAGAAGGTGCCGGTCGAGGTCGATTTTTCCGTCCAGCAGGGCTTGGGCGAGGGATATTTTACCTCGCGCCACCACCGCTTCCGATTGCACCTCTTTGAAAACCGGGCAGTGTGCCCGGCAGGTTCCGCATTTAACGCATTCCCGGAGTTGTTGCCGGTATGCTTCTATTTCCTGATGTTTGCTCATTTGCTATCCAGATGACGCGGTCGGGCCGCGTGATGTTATGCTCTCGTGTCAGACAATCCTTGGCGTGGGCTGTTTACTGGTCTTCCAGAAAGATTTTGCCCGGATTGAGAATGTTGTTCGGGTCGAGGGCGCGCTTGATGGCTTTCATGTAGGCGATCGTGGCCACATCGAGTTCCATGGGGATGTAGGGTGCCTTGCTGGTGCCAACGCCATGCTCGCCGCTCATGGTGCCACCCAGTTCCAGGGTCTTGGCGAAAATGTCGCGGATGGCTGTCTCGGCTTTCTCTTCGTGGCCTTCGATGGCACGGTTGACCATGATGTTGACATGGATATTGCCATCCCCGGCGTGGCCGAAGTTTACGATAGGGATTTCCAGGCGCTTGGAAATGGCCTCGATGGCCCGGATCATGTCCGGCAATTTGCTGCGGGGCACGCAGATGTCTTCGTTGTATTTGTCGGGGTTGACCTTGCGCAGGCTCGGCGAGACGCTGCGTCGTACCTGCCAGATCTGCTCGCTTTCCTCGTCGCTGACTGCAACCCGGGTATGTACCACACCCAGCGGTGACGCGATATCCATAATCCGGGCGGCCTGGCGTTCGAGCAGTTCGCGCTCGCCGTCGACTTCGATGATCAGCACTGCCCGGGCGGCGTCCGGAATGTCGAGGTCGGCGTTCTGACGCACGCAGGCCAGGGCGGTGGCATCCATGAACTCAAGGGTGGTGGGGATGATTTTGCCGCGAATGATGCTGGAAACGGCTTGAGCCGCACCGTCGATGGAATCGAACATCACCAGCATGGTTTTCTTGGCTTCGGGCTTCGGTATCAGCTTGAGGATGATTTTGGTAATGACCCCCAGGGTGCCTTCGCAGCCGACCATCAGCTTGGTCAGGTCGTAGCCGACGACCCCTTTCATGGTTTCCCCCCCGGTGCGGATGATATCCCCCTGGGGAGTGACGACTTCCATGCCGAGCACGTAATCTTTGGTGACGCCGTATTTGACACAGCGCGGTCCGCCGGCGCATTCGGCGACATTGCCGCCCAGGGTGCTGAATTTCAGGGAGGCCGGGTCGGGTGGGTAAAACAGCCCGACCTCTTCGACGGCCTTTTGCAGAGTGGCGGTGATGACCCCCGGCTCCACCTCGGCGATGAGATTGTCCTGGTCGATGCGCAGAATACGGTTCAGGCGGGTCAGCACCAGGGCGATCCCCCCTTTGATCGGCACGCTGCCACCGGTAAAACCGCTGGCCGCGCCGCGCGGGTAAACGGGGATTTTTTCCGCGTTGGCCATCTTTAAAATAAGACTGATCTGCTCGGCATCGGCGGGGCGGACGACCACATCGGGGTTGAACTGCTGCTGTGTGGCGTCGTAGGAATAACAAATGCGGTCGGCTTGCTCGGTGGAGACATATTCTTTACCGACAATATCCTGCAAAATGGCGATAATGCGTTTTTCCAGCATGGCTTGTAACGTGCCCTTCGACTGAGTGGTTTTTGTTCGGTGATCGCCCGAACAACACCAACGGATGATAAAAAGGCCCGGAGCGACCTGGGCCTGTTGACCAATAAAAGAACCAATATAGCAGATAACCGGGATTTCAGTCCACCCACAGCTTGCTCTCGGCGGTCGCAGATGACGGCGACCAGGCGGCAAGGCGTCATTGACACCGGGGGGTAAAGACCATAGAATGGCGCCCAAATCGGGAGAACGACGTTTGAAAGCAAAAACTTTTTATATCTGTCAGCAATGCGGCTACCAGAGTCTGAAATGGCTTGGAAAGTGTCCTGACTGCGGCCAGTGGGACGTGATGGTCGAGGAGCGCCGAGAACCGCCGACCGCGTCGCGTCGCGGGGGGGCGCCGCAGACAACCGCACCGCAGCGGCTTTCCGATGTGGCTACAACGGAAGAAGAGCGCTGTTTGTGCGGTTTGTCCGAACTCGATCGCGTTCTTGGCGGCGGCGTGGTGCCGGGTTCGCTGGTTCTTATCGGCGGCGACCCCGGTATCGGCAAGTCGACCCTGCTGTTGCAGGCCGTTGGTAGTCTGGCGTCTATCGGGCCGGTGCTGTATGTGACGGCCGAGGAGTCTGCGCGTCAGGTCAAGATGCGGGGAGAACGACTGCGGGTGAACGCCAAGGACCTGTTTCTCGTTCCTGAAACCTCCCTCGAGACCATTCTGGAGCGGGTACGCGAACTCAAGCCCAGATTTCTTGTGGTCGACTCCATTCAGACTATTTTTACCGGCGATCTCGAATCGGCTCCCGGTAGTGTAAGCCAGGTGCGCGAATGCGCGGGGCGGCTGATGCATCTGGCCAAGGGGCAGGGCGTGTCGACGTTTATCACCGGGCATGTGACCAAGGATGGCGCCATTGCCGGTCCGCGCATGCTGGAACATATGGTGGATACGGTCCTTTATTTCGAAGGCGATGCCGGGCATCCGTATCGGATCCTGCGGGCGGTCAAGAACCGCTTCGGATCCACCAACGAAATCGGCGTTTTCGAGATGAAAGAAGGGGGCCTGGCGGAAGTGCCGAATCCTTCCGAATTGTTTCTCGCCGAGCGCCCCGAAGGGGCCCCGGGGAGCGTGGTCGTGCCGACTCTGGAGGGCAGCCGCCCCATTCTGGTTGAGTTGCAGGCGCTGGTTTCGGTCAGTACCTTTGGTCAGCCGCGCCGCACCGCTATCGGTATCGACCCCAATCGGGTGGCCCTGCTGGTTGCGGTGCTGGAAAAAAAGGTCGGGCTTTCCATGCTCAGCCAGGACATTTTTTTTAATGTCGCCGGCGGCGTCCGTTTGTCCGAGCCGGGAGCGGATCTGGGGGTTATTGCCGCGTTGGCATCCAGTCATCTCAATCGCCCGGTGCCCGGCAAGCTTATGCTGTTCGGCGAGGTCGGGCTGGCCGGAGAGGTGCGGGCCGTATCGCGCCCCGAATTGCGGGTTCGTGAGGCCGCTCGTCTCGGCTTCGATCGCTGTTATCTGCCGGCCGGCTGCCTGAAAGCGGTCGAAGCGCCGCCGGGCATGGAGTTGCGCGGGGTGCGCAGCGTCGAAGAGGCCCTGGACGAGGTGTTCGCATGAAATCGCTCTGGCGCCGTCTTACGTTGATGGTGTTGACGATGCTGTTGGTGCCGGCGGCGCTGCCGGCGCAAGCCGCCCCCCGTATTCGGGCCGCCCAGGTCAGTTACCTGCCCAGTCGCAATTATCCGGAGGTCGCTGCCGAGTTCGCACGCATGCGACGCATGGGACTCGATACGGTGGTTCTGCGGGTATTTCAGCGCCCTGGGGATCGTTTCTATCCCTTCAGTAACCCGCGGGTGCCTGCAGGGGTCTACTTTTCCACCGATGCCGCTCCGGTTGTGGACGATGTACTCGGTTCTTTGACCGCGCTGGGTCACGCCGCCGGGCTCAAGGTGTTTGCCTGGATGACAACCTTGAGTACGCCGTTGCCCGGGGCTGAAAGCTTGGGGGGCCGGCGTTACGATCCGGCCAGTGCCCGGATCGTGCCCTGCGAGGCGCTGGATCCTTTCCGTATCGAGGTGCAGCAGCGCCTTGGGACTCTGTTTGCGGATCTGGCACGTTACGATATCGATGGCGTGTTGTTGCAGGATGATCTGGTGCTTCGCCAGACCGAAGGGTTTTCCAGTGCCGCTCTGGGTGCCTGCTTGCGCGATACCGGACGGATCTTCTCTCCCGACCAGCTGTATGCTGAGGTTCGCCGGAATGCGGCCGGCGATGTGCGCATCAGCAGATTGAGCGAATCTTTTTATGTGTGGGCGCGGTGGAAAAACCGTCGATTACTCCAGCTGGCCGCCGATGTGCGGGCCGCTGCGCGGCGGGTGCGTCCGGATTTGCCTTTTGCTCTGAATTTGCCCTATGAAGTTCTGACGGCGCCTCGCCATGGCCTGGCCTGGTTTTCACAGGACTTCAGCCTTGCGCTTAAGGCCGATTTCGATTATCTGGCGATTATGGCCTATCACAGGCAGATGTCGTCGGAGTTGTCGGTATCTATCGAAGAAGCTATCGCAAAGGTCGGTGATCTGGCTGTTTCCGGGGTGCGCGGCACCCGCGATCCGGCTGGGTTATGGCTCAAATTGCAGGCGCGGGATTTTGTCAGTTCGGAAGACGTGGCTGGTAGTGAGTTGCGCAGTATTATGCAAAGTCTGAAACGTGCCGGGCCGGTAAGTCTGGCTTTTTTTCCCTATCACGCTTCCCTGGGGATGATACAGGGCCGTGTGGTATCGAATCGTACTGAGGAGGAATAATGAGTGAGCGTTTGACCCATTTGGACGAAAACGGCAAGGCGGTAATGGTGGAAGTCGGTGAAAAGGCCGCCACCGGTCGTATCGCGGTCGCTCGGGGCGAGGTCCGTATGAAGGAGTCGACCCTGCAGTTGATCATGAGCGGAGAGGCCGCCAAGGGGGATGTCTGGGCGGTGGCCCGTATCGCCGGCATCATGGCAGCCAAAAAAACATCCGACTTGATACCATTGTGTCATCCTCTGCTGCTCACCTCCGTGTCTGTTGAGTTTACGCCTTGTCCGGGGCAGGGCAGGGTTGAAATCGAAGCCCGGGTGCGTGTTACGGGGCAGACCGGGGTCGAGATGGAAGCGTTGACAGCGGTGGCGGCTGCCGGCCTGGCCATTTACGATATGTGCAAGGCGGTCGACAGGGAAATGGTTGTGGGTGAAATACGCTTGATGGAAAAGCGTGGCGGTAAAAGCGGCACCTTCATCCGAGAAGAATAAGGCACGGTGGAACGTCGGGTTGTTGCATGCCTGACATTTCCTGTTAGATTATGCTGCCAGGGAATCCGAGGGCGCTTTTGATGGAGAGGTCTGCCGTGAAGGAACGGACGCCGATGATTTTTAATATTCGCCGGGTTTTTGTGCGGTCGCTGGGGTTTCTGCTGCTGTTGCTGGTTGTGCTGGAAATCGTGTGTCTGGTACAAGGCGAGCCCGCAGTCAAGCTCGGAATGCTTGGTATTATCATTCTGGTGGTGGCCGCATTGTTTGCGGCGAGTGTGAGCCGCAAGCTCGAGGTGCATACGGACCGGATGGTTTTGCATAGATTCGGGCGCACCAGAACGCTGGCCTTTTCCGATGTGAGCGCTGTGGAGTCGTTGGTCATGCGTAAGCGCGTGTTTTTGACGTTTTGCGCGGGAGACGATTTCATTATTTTGTCCAATGCTTATGATCGTTTTGCAGAATTGGTGGAGGTGTTGCTTTCCCGGGTTCCGGTGCAGAGTATCAGCGATGATGTTCGCAGGGTGGCCGCCGCGCCCCCCGTTCGTCATGGCGATGTTCTGTCCTGCTGGTTGGGTATCGTTCTGGTGCTGGTGATTCTCTGGCACCAACTGGCAACCCATTTTGGTTGACGAGACAATCGATTTCATTTACATTTGCAAGCTCATATAGCACAAGGAGAATTGTATGGATCAGGAAGCACTGAAGGAGTTCAAGGCCATCCTTGAGTCTCAGCTTGAGGCACTGCTGCGGGATGCCGGCAAGACCGTATCGGAGATGACCGATGACCAGAGTAACTTTCCCGACCCTACCGACCGGGCATCTTTGGAATCCGATCGCAATTTCGAGTTGCGCATTCGCGACCGCGAACGTAAGTTGATCATGAAGATTCGTCAGGCTCTCGAGCGTATCGAACAAGGTACTTTCGGGGAGTGTGAATGTTGTGAAGAACCCATCGGGGCAGAGCGTTTGCGGGCCCGCCCGGTGACGACTCTGTGTATCGACTGCAAAACCGAGCAAGAGCGAAAAGAAAAGATAGGTTAGGTTTTTTACCAAAGGGGTTTCCGGACTGGGGAGTGCGATGGTCTGCGAAGGTTGTACAATTCTCCATGAAGTGTTGTGCCTCGCCGTCGGCGGGGAGGATGCCCCGCTGCTGAAATGCCAAAAAATATTAGCTTTGCTGGAACGCTCCTTGCCATTGGCGGGAGCGTTTTTTTGGTTCCCGGAACCCTTTACCCATCATGGCAAAAATTTTTTGGAGGCCTATGCTTCCCATGATTTTCCGCCATGCCAAAAACCCTCTCCTGATACTGCGAGTCCTTTACCTGAAGCCTGTGCGTCATCGGCGGAATCCGCGATCCTTCATTTTCCTGCCGGCGATGTCGGCAATGACCTGGGGGTGCTCACCTGCATCCTTTCCGGTGGTTTGGCCGAGGACAGTTCTCTGCCGCAATTGGCGCAATCGTCCAGTCGGGTGTTGGCTGGCCTGGTGCGGGAGCATATCGGTGCGGACAGGCAGCAGCGTCAAGTGCATGAGCTGGTTCTGCTCGACAATCTTGCTCAGGGGTTGAGATGTTCCTTCGCCTTGCCGGTGTTGCTGGATGAGGTCTGGTCGGTCCTGGAGGAGGCAGGCGGTATCGCCTGCGCTATTTTGCGCCCTATGCACGGCGAAACGGTTTTGGGCAAGTCGCTGGTGCGTATCGTATCGCATCGACAGGCCGATCTCGGCACCTTTGAAAAACTGGAGGCAGAGCTCAGTTGCCGAATCCTTCAGGATGAGCAAATGCAGTTTGTGGCCGCATCGGGGGTTTGTTTGCCGCTGATGTTTCAGGGACGCATGAGAGGTACCCTGTTTTTGGTGGAGGATGGTCGGGCCGGAGCTATGGGGCTGGGTCTCTCTGATGCGAGCCGTGTTTTTCTGGAGCGCCTCGGCGCGCAGGTAGCTCAGAATCTAGAGCGGATCAAGGCTTTGGAAGACCGGGCGCTTTTGCTGCAGGATAACAGCCGTAAGCTGCACGAAATCTCCTTGCTGTATCGTATTTCCAGGGCAATGCACAGTACCTTGCATCTGGATGATCTGATGCACCTCATTCTTTCCGCGGTTACCATCCCGTGGGGGGGAGGCTTCGAGCGGGCCATGTTGTTTCTGGCCAATGAACGTAGTGGCGTTCTGCAGGGGATGGTCGGGGTGACGCGCCGTTCGGCGCGCTACCTGTTTCCCAGGGAGGAATCCGAGGTAGAGTGGGAATTGCCGCTTATAACCGAAGGCATCCGGGAAAGGCAGCGCCAGGACGATTTCTGCCAGCTGGTACTCAAGCAGCGTTTGCCTCTGTCGCCCGATGACAATCCTCTGGCCCGTGCCCTGGCTCAGGATGAGCTTGTTGTCGAAACCGATACCATGGCTTTTCCGGGGGCTTTCGGTCGCCTCGCCGAAGCGGTCAAGTTGAACGCCTGTGCCCTGGTGCCGCTGCAGGGGCGCAGCAGGGCTCTGGGGGTTCTGGTTGTCGACAGTGCCTGCATGTCCAGGGCCGCTTTGATGGAGCGGCGTCGTTTCCTCGAGTTGTTTGCCAATCAGGCTGCTCAAGCCATGGAAAACTCCATGTTGCTGCATCGTGTCGAAACATCGCATCGTGACCTTCGTGAAACCCAGGAGCGACTTATTCAGGGAGAAAAGATGGCCGCTCTCGGAGAGACCGCCGCTTCTGTTACCCATGAGTTACGTAATCCCCTGGTTTCCATCGGCGGTTTCGCCCGGCGCCTGGCTCGCAGTTTACCTGAAGGCACCCGCGAGCAGGAATACAGTGGAATAATCGTGCGCGAGGTACGGCGCATGGAAGAGATGCTGACCAATATTTTGGGGTTTTCCAAAAAGCAGATGTTGTGCATCGCCGACTGCGATCTGATCAAGGTTATTGAGGAAGTTTTGGTCCTTGAGGAGGACGCGCTGCGGGAAGGGGCCGTACGTCTGGTGAGGGAGCTTAGTGATGATCTGGCTGCCATTCAGGGGGATGAACAGAAACTTCGTCAGGTCATCGTCAACCTGGTGGATAATGCCCGCCAGGCCATGCGCGACGGAGGTATCCTGATCGTGCGAGCGTATCGAACTTCTTTGCGTGGCGACCGGGCGGTGGCGGTAGAAATTGAAGATACCGGGGGCGGTATCCCGGCGAATATTCTGCGAAATATTTTCAACCCCTTCTTTACCACCCGCAAACAGGGAACCGGTCTTGGTTTGCCCATTGTGCATCGTATTGTAGAGCACCATCAGGGTGAGATCGAGGTTCAGAATACGGAGCGGGGCGCGCGTTTTGTCCTGCGTTTGCCCGAAGCTCCGCCGGCCTGCCTGGTGATGGATAAACATCGACCGTTTCGTTGATCCATAACTGGTGTGCACCCGGAGGCTCGGGACGCACACGGCATGGTTTTCATGAGGGAAAAGGACCGTTTCCGGATGAAAACTAGCTGGCTGCGGGGGCGTATCGCATGGTGCGGATTTCCGATTCCGCAAGGCATGGACGGTTTCTCATCTCTGCGCCGTCTGCCAAGATCGAGAAAAAAGCCCACATCTTTGATGTGGGCTTTTTTGTGCCCTGCGCTGCATGGAGATGTATGGCTACGGGCTTTGGGGTCGGGGGGCAGAGTAAGAGTCTGTTTGGGGTGTGGCTGCGATCAAACAAGTTTTGGATCGGTTAATGGCGGCGGGTTGCAGAATGTGGTAAACGAAGCCATATATAATGTTTGGTCGTTTTTAACATAAAGTTGTTGCCGATAATGTCCTTAAAACATAACCCGGTTTGGCGAGGTTCTCGTGTGAAGCGAAAACCTGATGGAGGGCAGGGAGGGTGAGGAAAAAAATGTCCCCGGAGTTGCAAAATCGTCAGGGAGTGTTAAGCTAATAATCAATTGGGACTCACTGGCAACCACCATAGTCCAATCCTTAGCGCGCGCGGTTTTTCCCTCCTGACCGGCGCGCATTTTTTTTGTCCGTTTTTCAGTTTTTCGTGCAGGCAACAAAATCCCATGGAAATTGAAAACAGCGGATTGAAAGGGGGGCGAGGTGACTAGATTTAAGCTGTTTTTAGCATCCTTGCAGGAGGTGAAAAGCGGATATAATTTGCTTGCAAGGTATACAGCACTCTGTTATAAGTACCAATGTTGCGCGGCTGACAAGATTCGTAATACAATGTTTTAGAGAATCTCCCGGGCTGCCGGATGGTCTTTTGCCGGTAACCCTTCGTGATTGTTCGTGTCGATATTGTTCATGTGCCTATATATACAGGAAGGTTGGCCTGTCTATTTAGCGATCCCGCAAGTTGTTTCGGGGTTCTTTGTCCGCACACACGCTGTGCGGAGGCGCTTTTTTATGCGTTTTCTTAAGAATGTTTGGGTAAGGTGAACAATCAACAACAAAGACTAGGAGGATTAGGTATGGCTAAGGAAATGATCGATCAATTGGTAGCCAATGCAAGAAAGGCTGCTGACGAATTCAGGGAGTTTACCCAGGAGCAGGTCGATAAGATCACCGCGGCAATGGATGCAGCCAGCGTTGCTAACGAAGTCAAACTTGGTGAATTGGCCGTAGAGGAAACCGGTATCGGCCGGGCCGACCATAAAGCCATCAAGAATCATCTTGGCGCCCACGTTGTTTATGAGTATTTCAAAGATAAGAAATCCGTTGGCGTTATCGAAGAAAAGGAAGGCGTAAAATATATCGCTGAGCCTTTTGGTGTGCTTGCTGCCGCAACTCCGACGACCAACCCCACATCGACGGTTATGTTCAAGTCTCTCATCGCCATGAAGACGCGTAACGTCATCATTTTCGCTTTCCACCCCCGTGCTCAGAAGTGCAGTGCCGAAGCGGCCAAGATCATGCTGGACGCCGCTATTTCCGCAGGCGCTCCCAAAAACTGCATTCAGTGGATTGAAACGCCGTCCATCGAAGCTACCAACATGCTGTTCAACCACCCGGACGTGAACCTGATTCTGGCTACCGGCGGTAACGCCATGGTCAAGTCCGCTTACAGCTCGGGGCATCCCGCCATCGGCGTCGGTGCAGGGAATACCCCCGTTTTCGTTTCCAAGTCCGCTAATCTCAGCGTTGCGGTTAACAACGTCATTGCGTCCAAGACCTTTGACAACGGCACCATCTGCTCTTCCGATCAGTCGATGATCTTCGACGATAAGGATATCGCCGATAAGGCCGTGAAGATGCTGGTTGAAAGAGGCGCCTACCTCGTCAACGATGAAGAGAAGGCGAAGCTTGAAAAAGTCATGTTCGACAAGGAAAGAGGCGTTCCGGCCGTAGCCATTGTCGGTAAGTCTCCGCAGGCCATTGCCAAGCTTGCCGGTTTTGAAGTGCCTGAAGACGCCAAGCTGCTGCTCGTGCCGCTTAAGTGCATCGGGCCTGACGATTGGTTCAGCCACGAAAAGCTCTCCCCCGTACTTGGTTACATCAGCTACAACAGTACGGACGAGGCCATCGAGGCGGCAAAAAGCCAGCTTCGTTGGGGTGGCGCCGGTCACACCGCCGTCGTTCATGCCCAGGACGAAAAAGTCCTCGACAAGTTTGCCCTGGAAATTCCTGCCAACCGTCTGCTTTTGAATCAGCCTGCGGTACACGGCAGCGTCGGTCTCATCTACAACAAACTGCCGCCTTCGCTGACCCTTGGTTGCGGCACGGATGGCAACAACTATCTGGGCAACAACATCAACTACTCTGACCTTTTGAGCATCAAGTCGGTCGCACAGCGTATCGTGGACTACGAAAGAGACGAGTAATCGCATTAAAAAGCCGATGGGATCAACGGACCTCGCAGGGGCTGTTGATCCCTTCGTCATAGCAAGATAACAAGTGGGACTTTTCCTTGTGAAAAGTCCCACTTGTGTTTTCGGCTTGACTTCGTCGAGGGGAAATTGCACCGCAAGTCGGATCCGGGTGGCCTGCGGGTTGGTTTTTATTGAGGGGATCGACTTCAGGGATTCGTGGGGTGCGCGGTGGTAAGTCGACAATGGTTGAAATGCTCGATTAAGAGATGTTGTATTGCCTTATCGATGTGAATTGGTGTAAGAAGGTGCCACAAGGTAACGATGGCGTACGATATTTGATCGGGAGGTGGGGGATGAATAACAACGGGTCCCAGGAAGCGGCCAAGCACAAACGTGCCGGTTGGGCACGTGGCGCCGATATAGCGCTGCGCAGCGTACATCTCGGTGTCGCCGGCGTATTGCTCGGTGGCGTCATTTTCCAGCAGCCGCTGTCCGTTTTGCACTACTGGGGCTGGTGGACGGTCGGCACGGGGCTTGGACTGATCGCTTCGGAAGTGTACCATAGTTGGCGCTGGCCTTATCAGGGCCGCGGTGTGATGGTTATGTTGCATATCGCATGCGTGGCTCTTGTGCATGTATGGTTTCAGTATGCCGTTCAACTCATGTGGGCGGCACTGATTATCGGTGCGGTGGGTAGCCATATGCCGCGCAAATACCGGCACTGGTCATTTCTCGACGGGCAGGTTATGGACTGAATGGTTTTGCGGAAAATCTATCATGCAACAAGGGCGGAGACATTGTCTCCGCCCTTGTTGCATGGGGAGATGTCAAGGATGTTCAAAAACCATCTGCTGGATGCTGACGCCCTCGATGGCGTCGAGTTTTTTTGCAAGCTCGCCGATCTTGTCGGCGTCGCCGATCATTTCCAGAAGGATCAGTCCGAATCCGGCACAAAAGTTCCCCGTCACCTCATGCAGCCCAATGCGGGTCTTTATGTTGCAGCCGTAGTCGGTAAGGAGTTGCTGCACGTCAGATGCGCGTTTGATGCGGTCGTCTACGTGAATGCCTAGTATGTAATGGTTATCCTGAGACATGGTGAGCTCCTTTCGTAAGGGGGGGATGGGTGATTCTTGGTGAAGATGGGAAAATACGCTGACATTGTATCAACCATGACGGCTTCGGCAAGTACAATTGGAAATCGCAGGTAGATGAAAGTTGCAGAAGGCGGATTTTTGATTAAAAACCCACATCCCGTATAATGGAAGGGTAACAGCTTGAGTATATCTGTCGAGGATGGTCTGCAAAGCTGTGCCAACCAGGGAGAGTGTCGTGAAATCAGGTACCGGTAGGACTTTTGTCGAAAAGACCAAACACAAATTCCTTGAGATGAGCGATCAGCAAAAAGGTCTGACCCAGCCCCCACTCGTATGGCCGACCCAAAAAGTCAACCCTGCGATTACCCTGCCGCATCCCGGGAAAACACCGCTGAATCTGGTCGATTTGCGCCAGCTTATCACCCACCGCTCCAGTCTTCGCGAATATTCCGATAAATATCTCAGCCTGGCCGAATTGTCCTATTTACTCTGGTGTACCCAGGGGGTTAAACTCGTTTACGGAAATAAGGTTACCCTGCGCACTGTGCCTTCAGCCGGTGCCAGACATGCGTTCGAAACCGTTTTGCTGATTAACCGTGTGGAAGATCTTGTGCCTGGTGTTTACAGGTATTTGCCCATCGAACACCAGCTGGAGGTTGTCTCGACCCAGCCTGACCTGGCCGGGCGGTTTGCTGCCGCCTGCCTCGGTCAGACCATGGTGATGAAGTGTGCCGTGGCCTTTATGTGGGTGGCGGTGCCCTATCGTATGACATGGCGCTACGGGGAGCGTGGCTACCGTTATCTTTATCTGGATGCAGGGCATGTATGTCAGAACCTTTATCTGGCGTCGGCGACCATCGATGCAGGGACTTGCGCGGTCGGAGCTTTTGACGATGACGCCATGAATGCGTTGCTCGGGCTGGATGAGTCGGAGGCCTTTGTTATTTATCTTGCCGCGGTTGGAAAGCAACCCGTCGCATAAGGTTTGCATGTTATTGTCGGGATAGACGTGTTAGGATGTCCGACATTGGCGCCATGCAAAAAATATGGATAGGGGAAACGGTGCACAGCAACATCCAGAGACAAGTCTGCACGAACTCAAAGCAGATGACGATTGTGGTTGCCATGACTGCCGAGCGAATTATCGGGCGTCGAGGACAACTCCCCTGGAGCATTCCCGAAGACCTGGCATTATTCCGACGATTGACCTACGGTCATACGCTGGTGATGGGGCGGCGGACTTTCGAGTCCATAGGTCGCCCGTTGCCCGGTCGTTTTAATATCGTGGTAAGCCGTAGCATGCCGCCGGTTGAGGGTTTGAGAGTCTGCCGCCATTTTGCCGAGGCCTTGCAAGTCGCCGATCAAGGCAATGGAGATATTTTTTTTATCGGTGGATGCGAGATTTACCGTCAGGCCCTTATCGTGGCCGGCAAGCTCTCCGTTTCCTGGATCAGGAAGAATTACCCCGGAGACTGCCGTTTCCCCGAATATCGGTCGGATGACTGGCTGATTGAGCAAGAGCAGGACTATTCCGAATTCCGGCACATTATCTATCGCCGCAGGTGAGCCGTGCCGGCGATGTCGTTACACGGCCTACAGCTTTAACTCACCCATCCCCCCCCAGAGATGCAACCATGACGGACAATCACAGCAATTCCAAGTGTCCCAACCCTTGCGCATCCGACTCGGAAGTGTCTTTGAAACTTATATTTCCGAGTAAAGTAGTTGCTATTTATCTGTTGCTTAGCGGGGTGTGGATCATATGTTCCGATCATATATTGCAGCACCTGGCGCCAGATGCAACAGTACTCTCGCATATGCAGACAGCTAAAGGCTGGTTGTTTATATTGACGACAAGCCTGTTGCTCCATGTGTTGATTCGGCGCCATTTTGGGGAGATGGATGCCTCCCGCCGGGCTCTGCAGCAGAGTTACGAAGGGACGCTGGAGGGCTGGGTGCGGGCCCTTGATTTGCGGGATAGGGAAACCCAGGGGCACACCCGCCGGGTGACGGAAATGTCGCTCTGCCTGGCCCGAAAGATGGGGCTTCCAGACGCAGAGATTGCGCATCTGCAACGTGGCGCCTTGCTTCATGATATTGGGAAAATGGCCGTGCCGGACAGTATCTTACACAAGCCGGGTCCCTTAACTGAAGAGCAGTGGGTTGTTATGCGACGTCACCCTGAAACAGCACTGCGCATGTTGGAACCGATCGATTATTTGCGGCCCGCGCTGGATATTCCCTATTGTCATCATGAACGCTGGGATGGCACAGGCTATCCGCGAGGCCTCCGTGGCGAGGAGATACCGCTAGCGGCGCGTATTTTTTCGGTGGTGGATGTCTGGGATGCCCTTTCTTCCGATCGCCCCTATCGCAGAGCCTGGTCGCGGTCCAAGGTGCTGGATGAGCTTGTGCGGCAAAGAGGGCAACGATTTGATCCGCAGGTTGTCGATACGTTTTTGTCTATTCTAAACCGGGGGTGCGAAAAGAATCGGGCCGAGGCTGTTCCCTGTGCCATACGCAATGCCGGCGGCGATTCGTCCGTAAGTGCGGGCCTCTAAAGCGCCTGGTGGTAAGTTGCGTCGATGCCGTCCATAACTTCGCCGAGATCCTTTTCCAGGTTTTCCAGGATGTTTATCAGGGCGGTATCCCATGCTTCGACCAGAGCATCAGGTTCATGCCCGGTCAGCGGCACTTCGCCGCGATAGCTGCGGTTGAGTCGGATAGGGGCGTCGGCGGCGGCATGCTGAAGGAACAGAAAGCCGATTTCGAGAATGGCCACAGGTTGCCTGTCCCGGTAATCTCCATAGAGTTCGGTGATTTGTCCCTGCAGCAGATAGTCGGGTGGCAGCGGACCGGCCGACGAGCTGACCGTCGCGAACAGGCCGCTTGCCGTCAGCCAGCGAACCACCTGTTCCTGTACCAGGTTAGCCGGCGCCACCAGGAATTTGTTATAAAAATCCGGACGGAATTGCGATATCCCCTGACGGTAGACAAAACTGCGTCCATTGAATCGTGGGGAGATGCGCATGGGCGTAACCTGTAAAACCGCTGCCCCCACCCTTTCGGCGGCACTTGCCGGTCGGTTTGCGGTTATCACATAGCTGGTTTTTGCCGGAGGGCGCTGGCCAATACGCATGCATCCCGGCAGCAGCCAGCCGGTCAAAATCAACATCAACAATAGACGTGACAAGGAAGAAGTCATGGTCAGGGCTCCACAGGGGTCGGCGGCGCGCCGAACAGCATCTGGGATGGATAGCTGCGGGCGTTTTCCGACATGTCCAGAAGGTTTTCGGAAGTCTGCCTGAAGTTTTCCAGGGTGGTTTCGATGGTCTGTTGTTCGGAGGTCAGAAGGGCGCTCACCTGGCGCAAACTCTGACCCAACGGGGCCAGATCGTCGGGGAGTCGGGCGGTCAGGGTTTCAAGTTGCCGGGCGCTGCGTGTCAGCGACCGGGACAGATCCGGAAGCGTGGCGAAAAATTGTTGCAGCGGAGCGCGACCGTCAACCAGTAACGTTTCGAGACGCTGATTGGTGACACGCAGTTCATTCAATAGAGCCAAGGACTGGTCGCTGATCTGAGCGACGCGGGCTTCTTCCATGGCCCGGTTGAGGGTCGTGATGGCCTGCTCGATGCCTCCGCTGAGGGCCGCGATGTCCAGGCTGTCCAGGTTTTTGAGGATTTTATCGACCGCTTCGGTATAACGGGTGATGGTGCTCGGTGCCGAGGGGATGTAAGGGTAGATGGGCTGCCAGTCGATTTCCAGGCAGGGAGCCTGTTCGGCCGGCAGGTAGTCGGCTTCCAGAAAAGCCAGTCCGGTTACGCCCTGAAAGGCCATGCGTAAGCGCAACCCCTGATCGGTCTGTTCCTGCAGGCCTCTTTGAATGACCTCGGCCGTGCGGCCCAGGGAGCGGGACAGCAGGGCAATGCGTACCAGCACATAACGCTTTTCGGTTGGGTAGACCGAGTCGACCAGGGTGATGGCTTCCACCTTGCCGACCTTCACGCCACGCACTTTTACCGCCGATCCGATATCCAGGCCCTGCACCGATTCATCGAAATAGGTTTCGACCAGGATCTGTTTCTGGAACAGGCTGCCGGCTCCCAGAACGATGATCGCCGCCACCGCAATGATGATGGCGCCGATGACGAAAAGTCCGATTTTGACATAGTTGGCTCGTTCACTCATGCGATGGTCCGCCTTCCTGTTGAGCAGATGCCGGGAGTGTTTCCCGGCGGAAAAAAGCCTGCACCCAGGGATCTGTACTGGCCTCGCGCAGTTCGTCCGGTGGCCCGGCAGCGACAATGCCTCTGGTGCGTCGGTCCAGCATGATGACCCGGTCGGCGATGGCATAGATGCTGGGCAGTTCGTGGGTGACGATAACAAACGTCATGTTCAGACTCTGGGCCAGTTGCAGGACCAGCTGATCCATTTCTGCCGAAATGATAGGATCCAGGCCCGCCGTCGGTTCATCCAGAAACAGGATCTGCGGATCGAGAACCATGGCCCGGGCGATAGCGGCGCGTTTGCGCATGCCGCCGCTCAGTTCCGACGGCAGATAATGTCCGAAACCGCCAAGGCCGACCAGTTGCAGTTTCATGGCGGCGACCAGGTCCATGGCCGGGCTTGGCAGATCGGTGAACTCTTCCAGCGGCAGCCGCACGTTTTCCATCAGGGTCAAGGAGCCGAACAGGGCGCCGCTTTGATACATGACACCGAAAGAACGCAGCAGTTCCCGCCGTCGCTTCCCCTCCGCTGTGGCCATGTCTTGGCCACTAAAAAGGATTTCTCCCTTAAGCGGGCGATACAGTCCGATCATATTTTTGAGCAGGGTGCTTTTGCCGCAGCCCGATCCGCCCAGCACTACAAAGATTTCTCCCCGCCTGACATCGAAAGACACGTCTTGCAGAACCACATTGTCGTCATAGCCGACGGTCAGGTTTTTAACCTCGATGATGGTATCTTGCGTCTCAGACATGCTTTTTAGATCCCCAGGAAATAGTAAACCACCGCAAAAAGGCCATCGGCAACCACGATCAGGATGATGCCGGAGACCACCGCCCGGGTGGCGGAGTCCCCTACCGCACTGGCCCCGCTGCGGGTTTTGAGACCGTAAAGACAGCCGACCCCCGCCACGATCAGGGCGAAAACCAGGGTTTTCACCAGTCCGCCAGTCAGATCTCCCAGATTGACCGCGGCTTTGACCTGATTGGTGTAGGTAACCAGGGGATACCCCAGGGACAGCAGCACCACGGCACCGCCGATCAAACCCATCAGGTTGGCGAACAAACTCAGCAAAGGCAGAATGATGACGGTGGCCAGCACCCGGGTGACGACAAGAAAGGGGATGGGCGCCAGTCCCATGGTCGTCAAGGCATCGATTTCCTCGTTGATTTTCATGGTGCCCAATTCGGCGGCAAAGGCGGAACTGGAGCGTCCGGCCAACAGCAGTGCCGTCATCAGGGGACCGAGTTCGCGCAGCATGGACAGTGCGGTCAGGTTGGCGACATAGATTTCCACGCCAAACTGACGCATGGGGATGGTCGCCTGAAAAGCCATGATCAGACCGATCAGAAAACTGATCAGACCGACGATGGGGAGGGAGTTGACTCCGGCTTTTTCCATAACCAGCCAGACCTCGGGCCAGCGTACGGAGCGGGGGTGCCGCGCAGCGTGCAACAGGGCGCTGGTCAATTCTCCCGTAAACCGGGCCATGTCAACTATCCCTTGTCCGGCCAGGCAGGCCTGCCGCCCGATTTCTTCGGGCAGGCAGCAGGGGTGCGGGCGACTGCCTCGGAGATCCATGAAATCTTCCGGACGGTAGAGGCTCCAGAGCCGGGCGAATTCCTCTTTCAGGCCCTTCAGTTCAAAGCGCTGTTGACGCTTTTGCTGTTGTCGGGCCAGTTCCATGAACAGGCCGATGCCGGCGCCGTCGCAGTAGTTGATCTGATCAGCTTCGATGAGCAAAAGTCGTGGAGCCGTTTGGTGGGCGAGCTCGAGCAGGGGCTTCCACAGCAGGGCTGTGGCTGCCGCATCGAGTTTCCCGGCGAAGGATAGGGATAGTATCTCCGCATCGTTCTGCAGAATCCGGCAGATGTGTTCGGGAAGGGGCGGCCGGTCGGAATTTCGGATGCCTTTTTTCATGCATTCGCCTGTTGGGCGCAGGGCAGACCAGCTTGCAAGCAGAGCTGTTGCCAGAGGTCATCGCTCCCGGCGTGCTGTTTTGTGCGAACACGCCGGGTTCGAATGGCGAAAATAAGCCGCTTTTCCGGCGCTTGTGCCGACCGCGACTCGAGAGGGTTTTGCGGATCAGCGAATGATTTTCCAGTTGCCGTCCGGCTGGCGGCACGCCGTGCCGTAGGCCTGTTGCTGTTGTCCGCCAATGATCACATTCTGCAGGTATTCGCGGCAGTACTGGCCGTTTGGTGTCTGATAGGTCTCGATGGGAGTGATGCTGCCGTAATTGCCCGAGTCGGGATTGCGCCAGGTGGTCGATTGGCGGGTCGGGGTGTACTCCAGGGCATACTGGGCATTTTGCTGCATGGCCAACTGGTCCGCCCGGTCGAGAGATCTGCCGACTTCCTGGCCAAGCAGGGCTCCGGCCAAGGTGCCGACCGCCACCGCAACCAGGGTACCGCGGCCGCCGCCGATTTGAGAGCCGATCAGTGCGCCGGTGCCGGCACCGATCAACGTGCCGCCGGATTCCTTGGGCCCCATGGGGCCGTAGCAGCCGGTGGCAAAAAGCAGAAAAGCGCAGCATAAAGCCAGAAGTTTTTTCATGATATCCTCCCGTGATGGAAAGTCCGGCGTTGGTTCGGCGGCTTACGACCGTCGAGAGTTCGGAAACTACAGATTAAACGATAACCGTCCCCCGGGGCCTGTCAAGGTCACAGGGGCGCTGATTGGTCCGTCTCGAACTTGCGGATCATGTCGGTGACCAGGGGCAGAAGGCGGCGTGCGATTTTCTGCGTTCCCGCCAGGTTGGGGTGCAGTTGATCTTTTTGCAATAACGCGGGGTGGCCGGCGACTCCCTCGAGGTAGTCGGGGTAAAAAACCACTTTGTGGTGTGTGGCCAGTTCTGCGAAAAGCGCCTGAAAGCCGGCATTATATTCCGGGCCGAGATCGCGCAGCAGGCAGATGCCGGCAAACAGAGTCGGGATCTGTCTGTCGCACAGCGTCTGGAGCATGCTGTTGAGATTAGCTCTGGTGCGATCCAGTGGAATGGCCTGCCGGTTGTCGTTGGCTCCCAGTTCGAGAATGACCAGGTCGGGATCGCAGGCAAGCGCCGCATCAAAGCGTTTCAATGCTCCCACAGTGGTGTCTCCCGGGATACCTTCGTTGATAAAGGTGGTTGCGATGCCCTGCTTCTGCAAGGAGGCTTCCAGGCAGGCGGGTACGCTGCTGGGGGGCTCTACACCCCAACCGGCTGTTAAACTGTCGCCAAAAGCCAGAATGCGAACGGATCGTTTGGTCATGAAAAACTCCTGGAGCTGATATGTCGAGACGTTGAAGTCGAAGGAAACGGCTCCGATGCCGGAGCGGATTTCCGGATCGGATAAGAAGGTATTGATGCCAGTCGTGCTTTTGTTTAACCGGGCCTATGAGCACGGTTATTGTTTACGTCTATCGCTGAGAAAGCGTTCTTCAATAAAATCACAGATGCTCAGAGCGTCATCGAGCTCGAATACCGGTACATCGAGTTGCAGGGGTGAATCCGAGGCGACGGCTATCAAAGTCGAATCGTAGCTGTCGTCGCGATAGAGCAGACGGGGACTGCGTTCCTTGCGGTGGACCTCGATCTTGGGAAAATCATTTTTTTTGAAACCTTCGGTGATGACGATGTCCATATCGCCGAAATAACGTGTGATGGACTCCCTCACCGGAGGTTCCTGCTGATCGGGGTTTTGTTTGATGATGGCCAGTTTTTCTTTGGATGTAACCATCATGGTGTCGGCCCCGGCCTGGGTGAACCGCCAGGAATCCTTGCCTTCTCGGTCCATGGAGAAGTTGTGGGCATCGTGTTTGATGGCGCCGACCTTGTAACCGCGTTGCTTCAGTTCCGCGATCAGTTTGACCACCAGGGTGGTTTTGCCGGTACCGCTTTTGGCGGCAATGGATACGATTGCAGGGCGCATGCAGCGGGCTCCTTGTGTGATACATTTAAATGGGCTCTCTAATATAGGCCAAGCCGGTCAGGCAAAGCAAATACTTCCGGGAGACAGGGATGGACATCATGAAGTGGATCGCATCATTGTTGCTGGTGTGCATGGTGCTGGGGGCGCAGCAAGGTTCAGCCCTGGTTTCCGAAGCACGGCCAGGGATCGTTTATCGCGATCAGGTCATGTTTCTGGATAAAAAACTGGTGACGGCGGGAAGCGTGGCTTGGGTAACCCTCGCCTATAACGACCCCCGGGCCTCCCGGGATTGCAGTAATGTCATCGATGTCTTCAACGGTCGGAGTCTGTTCGCGCAGATCCCCGAAAAAAGCTGGGTACTGGTCGATTTTGCGTTGCGCAGTCTGGTGATTCAGGCGGGTTTTGCCGGCGATGCGGATGTCTCCAGGGTCGTTTTGTGTGCCGATGAGCGAAGCTGTCGGGACATGCAGGGGAAAAGTCGGGAGTCTACGCAAAAGGAGCAACCTCAGGTCGTGCCCCCCGCCGATCTGGAAGAGGCCAGTCAGCGTATGAGCCTGGGACGGCAATTGATCAAGGCGGCGCGTTGTCGCGGTTGTCATGTTGTCGAAGGGTTCGGGGCGAAGCATGCTCCGAGTTTGACCTGGCGGCGTGCCAAGTATCAACCCGGTTGGCTGATGGCCTATTTGTCGAAGCCCTACCGATTGCGGCCGGCCATGACTTCGCTGATGATGTTGCGCTATACCTCGCCTCTCGCACAACCGAGTCTGCAGCCTGAGGAGCTTGTGCTGGTGGCGGATTTTCTTCAACGGTCGGCCTGGTTCAGTCCTCCTGCCGGGCGTTTTCGGATGGAGCCCTGGGAAACCTATTCATGCCAACCCTGCCACGCGCGTTTGTATGCAGAACGCCCCTTGCGCTTTGCTCCAACTCCTGTGCCGACGGCGGCGCGTGCAGAGTTGAAAAAGTATGGAGCGGCGCAGTCCTGCCTGGCCTGCCACGCCTTCGGTGACATGCAGACCGCGGCATCATGGTCCGGGCCACCTTATCCGTATCCCATGGCCCCGGATCTGTTGCTGGCTTTGGAAAAATTACGTCTCGATTATTTTGTCGATTACCTGCGGGATCCCACTTACCTGCAGCCGGGCTCCGCCATGCCGCGCCTCGACTTCACAGAAGCGCAGATTCAGCAGATAAAAGCGTGGGGCGGTGAAGTGCAACGCCTTATCCGGGAAGATGTTCTGCAGCCCCTGCATCGCTATTACCAGATGCAAAAACGCCCCTGATGACGAACCTCAGGAGCGATGGGGGATGAGAACATAGAAAAGCCGGCGCTGCCACGGTCAGCTTTTTGCCAATTCGGCGAACATCCTTTTTCCGGGGTGGCCTGACGGCTCGTTTAAAGACCCGTTTTGGCGAGCCCTTTCGAAAGGTGCCCGGCGGATGGGAAGACAAGGCTTCTGGCATGAGACCGCGCAACGCCGGATTTTATTTTCCCGGCTGATGTTAGCTATGCATCCCACACGTTCATTTTACCACAGAGTCAAGGTTGTGCTGTTTCGCGGTTTGTTTATTCCCGCACAAAAGTGTCGATGTCCGTTTCGTGCACCATCGCCATGAGATGCGCATATTCCGATTCGATCATGAGGAAGTGGCGGCGGGTCGATTCGGCGTTGTCAAGATAGATACGCCGGACTTCCTCGTCGGCGATTTTTTCCGCGATGGCGCGAAGTTCTTTCTCCAGAGCTTGTTCTTTTTCCATCGCCAGTTCCATCGCCTTGCGAATGCGCAGGTCGGCCAGCAGGGCCTTTTCCTGCTGCAGCAGATAGTCCTGATCTTCTTTCAGGCTCTGATCCATGTACTCGTCGAACGGCGGCAGGTCATCGCCCTTGTAGAGATCAAAGAAGTGCCGGGCATGCGCACGCTCTTCGCTGGCCAGCAGCTCAAAGAGCTGTTTGGCTTGGGGACGCTGCATGTGGCCGGCGGCCATGCGGTAAAAGTTCATGGCGTTTTTTTCGGTTTGCAGGGAACTCTTGATGGCT
This sequence comes from Syntrophotalea carbinolica DSM 2380, assembly GCF_000012885.1. Taxonomy (NCBI): domain Bacteria; kingdom Pseudomonadati; phylum Thermodesulfobacteriota; class Desulfuromonadia; order Desulfuromonadales; family Syntrophotaleaceae; genus Syntrophotalea; species Syntrophotalea carbinolica. Next base: position 3,203,103 of record NC_007498.2, on the reverse strand, counting down.
TCCTGGATGGCGGCATCGGGCAATTTGGGCATGACATTCTCCTCCCTCGGACGAACCCCTCTGCGTACTGTACCTATTAAAAAATTATCCCAAATGGGCAGGTTGTCAACGCCTTTTGACCGAGTGACTTCCGGTAAAGGTTGGATGGACATCTGTTCCCGGGGCGAGGTATGCTGGTACAGGTGCGTTGCATAAAGGGAGAAAGCATGCCTGCGAACATTTCCCCAGAGTTCCCCTTGACTATTTTCTATGATGGCAGTTGTCCCCTCTGTGCCCGGGAAATGGCTTTTTACCGGAGTCGGGTATCGGCTGCACGAATGATTTTCGTCGATATCAGTCGACCGGATTTCGATGCCGCGACTTATGGTCGCTGGCGTCAGGAATTCATGGCGGCACTGCATGTTCTGGACGCCGGAGGGCATTTCTTCGTCGGGGTGGACGCCTTTCGGGCCTTGTGGCTGGCGATGCCCGACAGGTTTTATCCCTTTTTGGCAAGGTTGACGGGGTTGCCGGGAGTTTACTTGCTGGCGCGGGTCGGGTATCGTCTTTTTGTCCGTTGGCGCCATCTGCTGCCGCGCTGAGCAGGGAGCTTGTGTCGGATACTGGCATCGCCTTGTCGGCGACACCAAGGTGAGCCAGAGCGGGTATCGCCGGGTACCCTGCCGTGCCGGAGGTCCTGCTCGCAGTTTTCGATAGCTGTTTTCCGTTTGTCCCGGGGCTTGAAGTGGGGCTAATGCCTTGCTTTTGTTGTTTATATTTTGTCGATGCGGTATGCTTCGCGAAGCCTTGTGGCCGGATTGCTTAGGATCCCGGCCCTTAATATGGAGTGTTTGAGATTGCAGATTAAATCCGCTGAATTTATCAAGAGTGCTGCCAAGCCTGTGGGGTATCCTCCGGGGGACCTTCCCGAAGTTGCGTTTGCCGGTCGCAGTAATGTCGGCAAAAGTTCGTTGATCAATGTGCTGGTCAATCGTCGTGGCCTGGTGCGCACTTCGTCCACCCCCGGCCGAACCCAATTGTTGAACTTTTTTGAGGTTAACCAACATTTTATGCTGGTCGATCTCCCCGGTTTCGGTTTTGCCAAGGTTCCGGTTTCGGTAAAAAAGGCCTGGGGCCGGATGACCCGTACGTATCTGGAGGAACGCACCAATCTGAAAGCTGTCGTCCTGCTTTTCGATATCCGCCGTGAACCTCGAGATGAAGAGCTGCAATTGCTCGATTGGCTGGAAGAACTGAATATCCCGACCATCCCCGTTATCACCAAGGTCGATAAAGTCACCAAAAACCGGCGCCGCGCCCAGATCCGGCCGATCCTCGAGGCGACCGGGTTGCCGCAGGAGGCTTTTTCGTTTTTTTCCGCACTTACGCGGGAAGGGCGGGAGGATATACTGCAACGCCTGGACGTTGCCTTGTCCGATGTTGAGGACGAATTCGGCATCGATGTGCCCGAATCTGAATAAAATAGGGTTGGCTACATGAGGCCATTAGTAAAGGATGACAAGCAAAAAACCGCCCGTTCGGGACGCACCCGATTGTATCTGGTGCGGCATGGACAGGTGGAAGGCTTTGGCCAGCGTCGTTACAATGGCCAGGCGGATGTGGCATTGACTGCTCTGGGATGGGAACAGTATCGTTCGCTTAAGAGCCGTCTGCAGGAATGTCCTCTGCAGGCCGTGTACAGCAGCGATCTGAGCCGATGCTTCGAAGGCGCCAAGCTCCTCGGCGAACCTCACGGCCTGGAGCCGTTACCCATACCGGCCTTGCGCGAATTGCATATTGGCCGGTGGCAGGGCATCACCTGGGCGGAGTTGCAAGAGCGTTTTCCCCAACAGTGGCAAGCCCGCCTCAACGATATCGTGCATTACCGGGTGCCTGACGGTGAAAGTTTTCAGGATCTCTCCCGCCGGGTATTGCCGGCCCTCAAAGATTTGCTCAGCCCCCATGCGCATGGCGATGTGCTGGTGGTCGGTCATGGTGCCGTTAACCGGGTCATCCTGCTCGATGCCCTGGGCGCTCCCCTGCAGTCGGTGTTCCGGATTGAACAGTCTTATGGCTGCCTAAATATCATCGACTATTTCGAAGATGGCACCAGCACGGTACACCTTTTGAATGGTTGAGGTGAGGATGAGGGACAAACCATCTCTGCTCATCGTGGGGCATGGAACGCGACATGCACAAACCGGTGATATGCTGCAGGTGCTGGCCGACCGGTTGCGCCAGCGTCTTGACACCAGAGTCGCGGTGGCATTTCTTGCCCATGGCGCTCCGCGGGTCGCTGCGGCCATCGATAGTTTTTATACTGCAGGTGTGCGGCAGCTGGTGGTGATTCCGTTCTTTTTGTCGGCCGGGGTGCATGTGACCGTCGACCTGCCCGGGGAACTCGAAAAAGCCCGTCATCGCTATCCTGCGCTGCAGATCGTTCAGACCGATTTTTTCGGTGCCCATCCCGCGATCGGAGATGTGCTTTGCAAACTGTTTTCGGATGGTCTTGAAAGGGCCTGCCGGCGGGACTTTACAGGAGAGGGAAACGGCCGATAATCCTTGTTGAATCAGGCTTTTGTTCTCCTTGACGAAGAGCGGTGTGGCAGCTAGAGTGTGGTAGTATCTTCCTTGGGATGTTCAGGCGAGCGTTGCGCACGCCCTGGGTTGCTTTTTTAGTTGTGAATTAAGTCGCCAAACCGTTCGCTATCCGCAGCCAATGATGCGAACGGCAGTCCGGCGGATTTCTGTTGTCGTCGGGCGGTGTGGCAGGCGGCGTTGGAGAATGGCAGGCATGAAAAAGATCTATGTAATCGGAGCCGGAGTCGAAGGGCAAGAGGGGTTCAGTCGCAGAGCCCTGGATCTTGTCATGCAGGCGGACATTTTATTCGGGCGACCCAAGCAACTCGAATTGTTCCCTGAATTTCCCGGAGAGAAAGTCCATATCGATCAGAATTTCTCCGATGTGGTCAACCGGCTCAAGTCAGCCCTGGGCAACGCTGTTGTGCTGGCCTCGGGAGATCCCCTGTTTTTCGGCATCGGGCGACAGCTGCTGCGCAATTTTCGCGAAGACGAACTGGAATTCGTCCCTAATGTCAGTTCCGTTCAGTATGCTTTTGCCAAACTTGGCATCCCCTGGGATGATGCGGTGTTTTTTTCGTGCAAGGGACGTGCGGCGGAAGACGTGGTCGATCGCATTGTTGCCAACGACAAGGCTGCGGTGCTTACCGATGCCCAGAATACGCCCGGGAGTATCGCCCGCCAAATGATCCGTCGCGGTCGTGAGGGATATGCTGCGTATTTGTGCGAAAACCTCGGCACCGATGAAGAGCGCATCGTCCGGACCGATGTCCGCGGCCTGCTTGACGAACCGGCTGCACCGCTCAACGTCCTGGTGCTGGTTAAACAATACGAAGCCTTCGCCGAAGCGTCGCGAACAGTTCTTGGCATCCCCGACGATGCCTTCAGCGCCATTAAAAAACAGATCACGCGGGAAGAGGTGCGCGCCATAACTCTGGCCAAGTTGCGGCTTTGCCACGACATGGTGTTATGGGATATCGGTGCGGGCTCGGGCTCGGTGAGTATTGAAGCGGACCATTTGATGCCCAACGGCCGGATCTTTGCCATTGAACACAATGAGCAATACCAGGATTTTATTCGGGATAATCTGCGCAAGTTTCAGTCCCGGCACGTGACTGTGGTCGAGGGCGAAGCGCCTGCCTGCCTCGAATTGCTGCCGGATCCCGATCGTGTGTTTATCGGCGGTTCGGGCGGCAGCCTGTGGAGTATTCTGGAGGTCGTCGATCAACGTCTGGCTGTGGGCGGTCGCGTAGTGGTCAATGCCATTACCCTGGATACGCTGGCAGCTACCAGTGAGTTTTTGGAAAATGCCGGTTATGCGGTGGAAGTGACCAGTGTTAATATCGCACGAACTTCGCCTACCACCGATTATAAGATGTTCGAAGCGTTCCATCCGGTTTTTATTCTGGTGGCGGATAAGCAATAGCCCTGCCGGATGGGGATAACATTTTCGAAGATTCAGTGTTGAAGGTTTAGGTGTCAAGGAGGACGGATGATGATCCCGCAGGATATTTTGAATGTGCTCAGTGGGCCGCAAGGTTGGTCCATCATTGTCGGCTGCATACTGGTGTTGCTGCTGGTGCTGGTTTATCGCCGGATTGGCAAGCTGGCGACAAACACCCAGAGAGACTTCTCCGAACTTCGTGAAGCGATGGATATTCTTGGCGCGCGATTGGACGCTGCGCGGCAGATGGTTGAGGTGCAACCAACGCCTGTTTCGGAGGAGGTTTTCGCTGCCGATGATATGGCGCTGGAGCCGGAATCTTCCGTGAGCGACGCTGCGGTAGTTCCGGCATCGGTAACCGCCGATGTTGATACCGGTTTAAAGGAAAGCGAAGTGGAGGCTGCATCGGAACCGGAGGAGCCTCTGGTGACCGATCTGGCGGATGCCGCTGACAGCGAGCCCGAACCTGCCTTTGAAAGTTTTGCATTTGCAACGCCGGAGTCATCCGACGATGTGTTCGAGGCGATCGGAGATGACCTGCCGCCGGATGCCCTGGATGGGGCGGGCGAGGTCGTGGATGATGAACTGCCAGGTGTCGATGAGACGCAGGCAGGGCTTGATGATGAGAGCTTTGGCTTCGAGGTACCCGTGCCGGACGATACTGCACAGACCGAAGATGACGGCTTCCCCATGCAGGACGAGGATAGCTGGTTGGCGGAACAATCGCAGGACGCAGCGGATATGCCAGAGGATTCCGGTGATTTTCTGTTCGGCGGCGGCGACGCTGTGGCCGAGCCGCCAACCGATGCGGACGAGCACGCGGAAGAGACCGTTGTGCCGGAAATGGAGGAGCAAGGCGGAGCTGAACAACCGGCCGAATCGGAAACAGAGCCGGTCGCCGATGCTTTCCAATTTAGTGCCCCTGATACGACTGAGGAGCCTGAGACCGCGCTATCAGACGGTGATGAAGGCCAGGATTTTGAAGCAACAGCGACGAATGAACAGTCTCGGGATATCTTTCCCCCTGCCGCCACGGACGAGCCGGAAGTTGCCGAAGCGCCGCAAGACGAGGTGTTTGCTGATTCCTCCGACACTGTGCACCCGCCAAGCGTCGGCCCCTTGGAGGCCTCGTCCGAAGTGCCGCCGCAACCCGTTGAGGCCGCTGCAACCCCGCCGTCCCCGTCCCCATCGATTCCCGGTCTGGAACCGTTGCCGGGTAATCCCGATAAGCCAGATGTGGGCGTAGCGCGTTGCCGGGAATGCGGGCGCAAGATCGCTTATCCCAAGCGCCTTTCAGGCAAGCGGATGCGTTGTCCTGCCTGCCGATCGGCTGCCGTCCTTCCCTGAATATCTTCAGGCAGGACCAGGTAGAATGAAAAGCGGGACCTGAGGTGTTTGTCATGCCTTGGTCCCGCTTTTTGTATGGCATGCATGGTCGCTGTTGCTTGGCGGTGTGCATGTATCGTGGTGTGATGCTCGTGAAGCGTGCTCTGCTGCGAAGCTGCCCGGAACGTTGGCGGTGAGGGCAAAGGGTGGGATCATGGCTTGAATCTTCTATGGTTTTCAACGCTGCCACGTTACATGTCCGCTTGGGGATTTTGAATTGCATGCCAGCTCTAATCCTGTTATTTTTTCAACCTTAACAGGTACAAAAGAATGTTTTTGCCTCCAGGCCGGTGGCTTCGGTGGCGTATTGGGTATGTCTATGTCTTGCTAGGGAGATTCGCCATGGAGATTGATATCCGATTATTCGTATTTGATGACGAGGGCAAGGTATTTCCTCTGGATAAAAAGCGTTTTGACGCTGCTGCCGAGCATCGGGAGCCATTGACCGAATACAAGGGGCAATGCATCAAGCTGGCCGGGGCCATGCTTTTGCGGCAGGGGGAACAGCCGCCGACGGTGGAGGAAATTTACGGTCAGTACGTATATTTTGATGATGAAGGGTTCGTGGACGAGGAAAAATTGGCCGCGGCCACCCGTCATACCGACAAGGATCTCGGCCGGGATTATCATAATGAGTTTTTGTGGGTTCCCGACGAGGCGGATATTGCTAAAATAATGGCGGCCCTGGGATAAACAGACGATCTGCCGGGCACTGGGCAGATATCGGGAGAGCTTCTATGGATAAAAAGACGAAATGTACGGGCGGAAAACCTTCGGTGTTTGCCACCGGAGGAACCGAGGAGAGTCGCGATTGGCTGGCGGGAGATCTGCACGTGTATGTGGAGCCCTGGCGGTCGCGATTTGAGTGGGCGGACGGCTATCCCCGTCGGATCAAGGTGGCCGACACCCAGGTCGAGTGGGGTACGGATTATCCGGAATACGAGCCGCCCTATTACGTCGCGCCCGAGGTTCTGGAGAACGATCGCACCCGTAAAGCGGGCGGTTGGGCCGATCCGGAGGATATCGCAGCTGTCGGGGCGTTGCCCACCGAGAGTTTCGAAGGCCCGGTGAAGTTCGATGATGCCGGACGTCCTCTCAATCCGCGGGGGCGCACCGGCATCGCCGGTCGTGGTCTGCTGGGCAAATGGGGGCCAAACTATGCGGCCGATCCCATCGTTACGCGGATTAACGATAAATTCGGCGATGTTGAAATGCTGGCCGTGCAGCGCCAGGACAACGGTCTTTGGGCCATTCCCGGTGGCATGGTCGATGCCGGCGAGGAAGTCAGCCGTACCTTGACACGGGAATTGTCCGAAGAAACCGGCGTGAATCTCGATATGAGTCGCGGACGGCTGGTTTATCGCGGCTTTGTGGATGATCCGCGCACCACGGATCATGCCTGGATCGAGACGACCGTTCGCCATCTGCATCTGGATACCAAGGAAGCCGCCGACCTGGAGCCGCAAGCCGGCAGCGATGCCCGCACCGTGCACTGGTTGCCTCTTACCGAGCGCAGCCTGCAGAAACTGTATGCCGGGCACGGTTACTTTGTTGTGTCCGCGCTTGCGCAGATGATGCGGGATGAGCCGGAGGCGTTGCCGAAAAAAATGCTGGCGATGCTTCGCAGTTATTATAGATAGTGTGCATCCGGAAGCTCCGGATGAAAACTAGATAAACCTTTTATGTCACGTCCGGGCGGGCACCGTGCCGGTGCCTGCCCGGACTGATCCCGGCAGGTATGTCGCCGCACCGGCAGGGGATACACGATGACCCCATGGTTTTTTCAGGCGTTGCTGGCCCTTTTGTTTCTTGGCCTGCAGCGCTTTTTTTATAAGGTGTCCGCGGAGCGCGGTTGCAATACGGCGCTGACCAGTCTGATTTTTATGAGTATGGTCGCCGCCGTCAGCTGGCTGCTGTTTCTGGGCGGTGCCGACACAGGGGGGCCAAACGCTGCCATGCTGTTGTGGGGCATGGTTAACGGTCTCGCTTTTTTAGGCAGTGCCGTTTTGACCATGGAAGCCCTCCGGCACGTTACCGCTGCCATCGGGTATTCCCTGACGCGTTTAAGCACCGTGTTTGCCGCCGTCTTTTCCGTGGTTTATTTCCATGACCAATTGCAGATGCGGCAGCTGGCGGGTGTTGCTGTGGCGCTGGGCGTTGTGTTCATGTGCGCTCGCGGGCGCGACGTTCCCAGGCAGCGTCCGGCTGCCAATTACCGACGTGGGGTGCTGTTGGCGTTGTTTGCCATGCTGGCCGGCACCGTGGCTTCGGTTTCCAGTAAGTTTGCAGCGCTGCAGGCTGATAAGTGGGGATTTATGGCGATTTCCTACAGTTTCAGCGCCGGTGCTGCGCTGGCCATGCACAGCAGCAAGTGGCGCGAGAGTTCCTCGGCGTCGCGCGCTACGACCTGGGCCATCGGGTTGTCCATGGGGGCGTTGAATCTGGTCGGATTTTATCTGTTGTTGCTGGCGCTGGAAACCGGACCGTTGGCCGTGATCGCGCCCTTGACCGGTTTGCACTTTATCATTGCCATCATACTTTCGTCGGTGGTGTACCGCGAGCGACCCAACCTGCGAAATATCATCGGCATTGCCATGGCGGTTGCCGCTGTTTTATTGATGAAAATTTAACCAGTCGCAACGGTGCATCTCTGCTCTCGCCCGGGAGTCCAGTTATTCTGCCGGGTTTTCTTTGTTCCGCGGTTTTCCCGATTATTGTTATCCACTTCTTATCCACACCCTTTCCATGCTCTTTGCACAATATGTAGGGGATGGCCGTAAAAATATTCCCTAGATATTGTGTCTTTTTGCCTTGACACCCCGCAATGCTGTGCTACATTCTCAGACGTCAAATCGACTGTGGAGGGACGTAGCGGATGATTGAATATATTCGTAAAAGAGATGGCCGTTTGGTGCCGTTCGAGCAGGACAAGATTACCCTGGCCGTTCAAAAAGCCGTGCGGGCCGTCAGTGGCACCGATATGGACAAGGCCGATCAGATCGCCAGAGAGGTGGGCGGTATCCTGGGGGTCATTTATAAAGATGGCCGGGTGCCGACGGTTGAGAACGTGCAGGACCTGGTGGAAAAAATCCTCATCGAGAAGGGCCATGCCAAAACCGCCAAGGCCTATATTCTCTACCGTAACCAGCGCGAATCCTTGCGTCAGACCAAGGAGTTTATCCAGGAGTCCATCGACGCCATCGATTCCTACCTGACCCAGGAAGACTGGCGGGTCAATGAAAATGCCAATATGGGGTATTCGCTGCAGGGGCTCAATAACCATATCGCGGCCAATATTACCAGCAATTACTGGCTCAACAAGGTCTATCCCCGCGAGATCGCCGATGCGCACCGCAATGCCGATTTTCATGTGCACGATCTCGGCACCCTGTCGGTCTATTGCTGCGGCTGGGATTTGCGCGATCTTCTGATGCGCGGTTTTACCGGTGCCTACGGCAAGATAGAGAGCGGTCCGCCGCGTCACTTCCGTACCGCACTGGGCCAGGTCGTCAACTTTTTTTACACCCTTCAAGGTGAAGCGGCCGGAGCACAGGCCTTTGCCAATTTCGACACACTGCTGGCGCCGTTTATCCGGTACGACAAACTTACCTATCGTGAGGTCAAGCAGTCCGTACAGGAGTTCATTTTCAACATGAACGTACCGACGCGGGTCGGTTTCCAGACGCCGTTTACCAACATCACTCTGGACATGATCGCACCGCGCAATCTGGCCGATGATGCGGTGGTCTGTGGCGGTCGCCTGATGGACGATTGTTATGGCGATTTCCAGGAGGAAATGGATCTTTTCAATCGGGCTTTCTGCGAAGTGATGATGGCCGGCGACCATGCGGGGAGGATTTTCTCTTTTCCCATCCCGACCTATAACATTACTCAGGACATCGATTGGGAGAGCCCGCGCTTCCAGGCTATCTGGGAGATGACAGCCAAATACGGCATTCCGTATTTCAGCAATTTCATCAACTCGGACATGGACCCGGAAGATGCGCGTTCCATGTGTTGCCGTCTGCGGCTTGACAACCGCGAACTGCGGCGGCGCGGCGGTGGACTGTTCGGTTCCAATCCTCTAACCGGGTCTGTGGGCGTGGTGACGCTTAACCTGCCGCGCGCCGCCTATCTTGCCGACGATAAAGAACAGTTTTTCATGCGGATTTCCGAGCTGATGCGGTTGGCGTATCAGTCCCTGGAAATCAAACGCAAGCAGCTGGAGCGTCTCACCGAAGAGGGCCTGTACCCCTACAGCCGTTTTTACCTGGCCGGGATTCGGGAGCGTATGGGGCAGTATTGGGCCAACCATTTTTCCACCATCGGCCTGATCGGCATGAACGAAGCCAGCCTCAACCTTATCGGCGAGGGGATCGACACCCCGGCCGGACAGGCGCTGGCTGTGGAAACGCTGAATTTTATGCGTTTGCAGCTCGAGGCATTCCAGGAAGAGTCGGGGCATTTGTACAATCTCGAAGCCACGCCGGCCGAAGGCACCAGCTTTCGCCTGGCCAACCGGGACCGCAAGCGCTACCCCGATATCATCGCCGCCGGCACGGAAGAGCCTTATTACACCAACTCGACCCAACTGCCTGTGGGCAGCACCGACGATATATTCCAGGCCCTGAATCATCAGGACTCCCTGCAGACCCTGTACACCGGCGGCACGGTGTTTCACGGCTTTTTAGGGGAGCGTCTGGAAAACTGGGAGAGTGCGCGTCTGCTGGTGCAGCGGATTGCCAATAATTTCCGTCTGCCGTATTTCACCGTCAGTCCGACGTTCACGATCTGTCCGGTGCATGGTTACATCTCGGGGGAACATTTTAGCTGTCCCCACCAGCATGAAGGCGGAGCCGTCTGAAGTTCCTGCATTTAAACGGATTCTATTTTACAAGGAGGTCATCTGTGGCAACCAAGTGCGATGCAAAAACTGAAGTGTATTCACGTGTGTGTGGTTTCTTCCGCCCTGTACAGCAATGGAACCGTGGCAAGAAGGAGGAATTCAAGGATCGTCGTGAGTTCCTGCTTGAAAACGCTTCCGTGAAAGGCTAAAACACATGGGTGTCAAGGGATTCCAGGGCACCAGTCTGCTCGACTTTCCCGGTCGCATCGCCTCCCTGGTTTTTTTTGGCGGATGCAATCTGAGTTGCCCGTTCTGTCACAATCCCGACCTGGTGCAAGCGCCCGATCGCCTGCCCGATTACCCGTTGGAGCCGCTGTTCGAAGAATTGGAACAGCGGCGTTCCTTTATCGACGGTGTGGTTATATCCGGAGGTGAGCCGACTCTGTATCCGGATTTGATCCCCTTTATGCGTCGGATCAAGCAGCTGGGCCTGATGGTCAAGCTCGATACCAACGGCTTGTTGCCCGATATCCTGGCTGAAGTGCTGCGGCAGGATCTGGTGGATCTGGTCGCCCTCGATCTCAAAACGGCCCCCAGCCGTTATGGTGAATTGCACAACCGCCCGGTGAATGATACCGCTTTGCAACGCACCGTCACCATGTTGCTGCAAAATCCGGTGGCGTGTGAATTTCGCACCACCTGTGTGCCCGGCCTGGTGTGCGAGGAGGATATCCGGCAAATCGGCGCGCTGCTGCGCGGCGCACCCGCCTGGGTCTTGCAGCAGTTCGTGCCCCATTATTGCATGGATGTCGCCCTCCGGGACCTCGAGCCTTACCCGGTTTCGCGTCTGGAAACCTTCGCCGATCTGGCACGCGAGTTTGTGCCGGAAGTGGTGTTGAGGGGAGTGTGAAAACAGAGTCGGGCTGCAGGGTTACCTGCAAGGCCCGGGGAGAAGCATGTAGGATGTGGTGAGCCTGCGAACCGCATCAATCTGGAAGGACAACCGATGCGGCTCATTTCGTTCATCGGTATCCTGCCACCTGTAACTCAAAGTGGGATTTTTTGAACCCCAGCCCTCAGCCGCTGATTCTGAAATATTAGAACCCTTGACCCTCGCTCTCCGCAGGCGTTACGTTTTGCGGAACGGTTTTGTGTTTAATGAATGGGTGTTTGGAGGGTAGGGTGTTCGAAGGTCACTCGAAATGTGTATAAAAACCGCTCTGCGCCGGGAAGGTGCGGGCGGTTTTTGTATTTTTTGAAGAAAAATTGGCATAGCTCTTCCTCGGACACCAAGGTTCTTTCGCTTGTTTGGAAACTTCTGCTTGCAAGGTCTAACTTATTGAAATTATAGCCAATATCAATCAGTTGCTTGGCGGCAGCCTAAAAGGTTCCATCGCTGGTGGAGTAAAGCTCAAAATTGCAGCCTCTTGCTTTTCTATCTATGCCTATGAAGCTCTCAAGGAACAACTTGAGAATGTCGATTTTCTTGAATTCCTATATAAAAATCCTAACAACGATCCTCTTGGACGTTGGCGTGGTATCCTAATGACTGCCAGAGATTTCGGCCAAATCAGATGTATGAGATGTTACTTCAACAGGGGGTGTCCACAAGCACCTGAAGGGAGATGTTGGAGTATGGTTGAATCCGGGTTTAATAAGCTTTAAGCTGCTGGCAGGATCTATTTTGGTAGAGACAACAGCTCCCAATCTCAGGTTGTTCGGTTCCTGTCTGAAGAGGAGGGTGCAGCCCCATGGACATGGTTGCTACATGAAAAGGGTGGTCACACCGATGAAGCTGAAAAGGAAATTTACTCCATTTTTGGTAAGGGTTTTGAATTTGATACGCCAAAACCAACAAATTGTTATTGGACTGGGGTGAGGATCTATCGTTGCCTATCCGCAAGGGATCAATTTAGGCAGATGTCCCCGGGTATTGAAGTGAAATCGATTTAGGAAACGCCATGACTCAGGAAAAACTGCAAGCCTTGCTGACATCCTTGATCTCGACCTGGGAAAACGAGGTGGTCGAATTCAAACAGGCCGGAAACGAATATTCCACCAACAGAATCGGCGAGTATTTCTCGGCTCTGGCCAACGAAGCCAATCTGCGTGGGACGGAAAAAGCCTGGCTGGTCTTTGGGGTCAACAACAAAACACGGACAGTTGTGGGTAGCGACTACCGTCCAGAGCCGGAGCGGCTGCAAAGCACCAAGATGCAGATGGCTGAAAATACCGAGCCGAGTCTCACCTTCCGCAATATTTTTGAATTGCAGGATGCGGGCGGACGGGTTGTGTTGTTTGAAATTCCCGCCGCGCCTCGTGGCCTGCCCATCGCCTGGAAGGGACATTACTATGCCCGAGCAGGCGAAAGTCTGACCCACCTGGGGCTGGACAAACTGGATGAAATCCGCCAGCAAACCAGTTCTGCCGATTGGTCGGCGCAGATCATTCCGGAAGCGACCCTTGAGCACCTTGATGACCAGGCACTGCAAAAAGCGCGTGAGTCTTTTGCGCGCAAGTACGCCAACCGCTTCCCCCCGGAAGACGTCATGGATTGGTCGTTACCGACCTTTCTTGATCGAGCCAAATTGACCCAGGACGGCAAGTTAACTCGAACGACCATCCTTATGTTAGGCAAGCAGGAATCGGCCTATCTGCTCTCGCCCCACCCGGTCCAAATGACCTGGAAACTCGAAGGTCCCGAGCGGGCCTATGAGCATTTTGGCCCACCCTTCCTGCTGAATACAACCGCCCTTTATCGTAAGATTCGTAATATCCAGTTGCGGATTCTGCCGGATGATGCGCTGCTGGCCGTGGAGGTGGCGAAGTACGACCAAAAGGTTGTTCTTGAGGCCTTGCACAACTGCATCGCCCATCAGGATTACACTCGCAATGGCCGAATTCTGGTGACGGAACGCCCCGACAAGTTGATATTCGAAAACGAAGGTGGTTTCTTCGAAGGAACGCCGGAAGATTATGCAACCGGGGAAAAAACGCCTCGGCGTTATCGCAATCCTTTTCTGGCCCAGGCCATGGCCGAGCTGAACATGATCGACACCATGGGGTACGGTATTTACACCATGCATATTGGCCAGGCGCGACGTTACTTTCCCATGCCGGATTACGATTTGAACGAACCGGCGGCGGTGAAGATGACACTCTACGGCAGTGTCGTGGACCCGGCATACAGTCGGTTGCTGATCCAGAAGACCGATTTGCCGCTCGATGAAATTTTGGCCCTGGACCGCGTGCAGAAGAGACTGCCGCTCTCCGACGGGATGATCAGGCAATTGCGTCGAGATGGTCTTATCGAGGGTCGCAAACCGAACCTGCACGTATCCGCATCGGTAGCGAAAGTGACAGCCAGCAAAGCCGATTACATCAGGACCCGGGCGCAGGACGACGACTATTACTGCAAGTTGATTACCGACTACCTGAAAAAGTTTGGTAAAGCCTCCCGGGAGGAAATCGACAAGCTGCTTTTGGATAAGTTAAGCGAGGCTCTGGATGCGGATCAGAAGAAAAAAAAGGTGGGCAATCTGCTGACCAAATTACGCAGGTCCGGAGTGATCCGTAACGATGGTTCCAAAAAATGTCCGGAGTGGGTAATTGCAGAATAAAATTGACTCTTTGCAGAATAAATGCAGAAAGAAACATTGAAAATTCAAGTGAAGACAAGCACTTGCCTTTACTTCGCTTAAATAGAAACACAGTTTTTTCAGAATCAATGCAGAAAGAATATTGCCATGAAACTCAAGTTCAAAGTCCAGCCCTATCAGACCAACGCCGTTGAGGCGGTGGTGGATTGCTTTGCCGGGCAGGTGAATACATCGCGAATCAAGTACCGTGTCGATCCCGGCATGGTCAAAGACAAGGCCGGCAGGGGGCAGGACAGTCTGCTTGAGGTTGAGGGTTTCAAGAACGCTGATATCCAGCTATCCGGTCTTCAGTTGCTGGACAATATCCGTGCCGTCCAGCGGCGACAGAATCTGTTTATGTCCAATTCGCTGGTGAAAAGCGCGGGGTGCGATATCAACCTTGATGTCGAGATGGAGACCGGCACCGGTAAGACCTACTGCTACATCAAAACCATTTTCGAGATGAACAAGCGGTACGGCTGGTCCAAGTTCATCGTGGTCGTCCCGAGCGTCGCCATCCGGGAAGGGGTCTACAAGTCGCTGGAGATAACCGCCGATCACTTTACCGAGAACTACGGAAAGAAAGCCCGGTTCTTTATCTACAACTCCAAACAGCTCCATCACCTGGAAAGCTTTTCCTCTGACGCCGGCATCAACGTCATGGTTATCAACATCCAGGCGTTTGCATCACGCGGCGCCGACAATCGCCGCATTTATGATGAACTGGACGATTTCCAATCCCGCAAGCCTATAGATGTTATCGCCGCTAACCGGCCGATTCTGATCCTGGATGAGCCACAGAAAATGGAGGGGAGAGCTACGCTGGAATCTCTGGCAAAATTCAACCCTTTGATGATTTTGCGCTATTCCGCGACCCATCGCACCACCCACAACAAGGTCCATCGCCTCGATGCTCTGGATGCCTACAACCAGAAGCTGGTGAAAAAGATTGCCGTGCGGGGCATTACAGTCAAGGGCTTGGCCGGAACCAATGCCTATCTTTATCTGGAGTCGATCGAAATCTCGAAACAAGCCCCAGTGGCTCGTATTGAACTGGAGGTTAAACTCAAATCGGGTGGAATCCGAAGGCGGATCGTCCGGCTGGAAAAAGGGGCGGATCTTTTCGCCCAGAGCAATGAGCTTGACCAATACCGCGGATTCGTTATCTCCCAAATCGACGCTACCAAGGATACCGTTGAGTTCACTAACGGCCATGAGTTGCGGGCTGGAGATGCAACGGGGGACGTGACGGAAGGAACCATTCGACGTATACAGATCCGCGAAACCATCAAAGCGCACCTGGAAAAGGAGCGGAAGCTTTTCTCCCAGGGGATCAAGGTCCTGTCGCTGTTTTTCATCGACGAAGTTGCCAAATATCGAGATTACGATCAGACGGATGACAAAGGGGAGTATGCGCGCATCTTCGAGGAGGAGTATCAACTGCTCAAACAGGAGACCCTTGGGGAGTTGGTATTCGACAACGAAGAATACCGCAAATATCTCGATAACATCCTGCCTGAACGGACTCATAACGGGTACTTCGCCATCGACAAGAAAACCAAGCAGTTCAAGGACCCTAAATTTAAAACGCGTGGCCAGAATGCGGGATTGTCGGATGATGTCGATGCCTATGATTTGATTCTCAAAGACAAGGAACGCTTGCTGGGGTTTGAAGAGCCGACTCGATTTATTTTTTCCCACTCCGCATTAAGGGAGGGCTGGGATAATCCAAACGTTTTTGTCATGTGCATGCTCAAGCACAGCGACAATACCATCTCGCGCCGTCAGGAGGTTGGCCGAGGGCTACGGCTGTGCGTCAATGAGCAGGGCGACCGCATGGATCATCCTGCCATTGTCCATGACATCAACGTCCTTTCGGTGGTTGCCAGCGAGAGTTACAAAGACTTTGTGGCCAATTTGCAGCAGGAAATCAGTGATTCGTTGTCTGCACGCCCGAGAAAGGCGGACGAAGCATACTTTACGGGCAAAATCCTGACGACCGAATCCGGCCAGATGGAAGTCACGCCGGCAATGGCCAAGCAGCTCTATCGCTACCTGCTCAAGAATGATTACACCGACGATGCGGACCAGGTTACGGAGGAATACCATGCGGCCAAAGGCAACGGCGAGCTGGCAAAACTCCCCGATGAGTTGGCTCCTTATGCCGATCAAATTTTCCTCTTAGTCGATAGCGTCTTCAGTGATGCGCTGCTGCCCAAACCAGAAGACGACAGAGGCCCAAAAACCAATCCTCTGAATGACAATTTCAAGAAAAAGGAGTTCCAGGAACTCTGGAGTCGAATCAATCGCAAGGCGGTATACCGGGTCGATTTTGACTCGGATGAGTTGGTTCGGAAATGTGTCGCGGCCTTGAACCAGGATCTGAGGATCACGCCCCTGCAGTACAGGATTCAGGCTGGAATCCAGAGTGCCAACCTGACCGACGAGCAGCTCAAAAAAGGGCAGGGCTTCGTTGTTAGCGATACATCGACCGAAGCGCATAATGCATCGGTTCTCTCCATGGTGAAGTACGACCTTCTTGGAAAGCTTGCCGAAAACACTCAACTGAAACGCAAGACGGTCGCGGAAATTCTCAGCGGCATTGAGGCTGTCGCATTCGGCCAATTTAAAACCAACCCGGAACACTTCATCTCGGAAGCGTCTCGGTTGATCAAAGAGCAGAAGGCATCCGTCATTATTAAGCGGCTCAGTTACGACGAAACTACCGAGGTGCATGACGCCGACATTTTTACCGCTGCACAAACCAAGCAGGATTTCACCCGAGCGAGCGAGAAGCTCAAAAACCACATTTACGATTACGTGTTGGGTCCCGGATGATTCCATTAGCAGAAAAAGCTTCCCGTTATTCTTAGCTCGGGATATGCTTTTTGATATTCTCTGCGGTGAAATCTAAAGGAGTCTGACATGACGATACGGTTACACGCTAATGCCACAACGACCCCGAAAATCCGACGATATATCCAAGAGTCGGAAAAATCGCACAAGGCTTTAGCTAAAGAACTGGGCATATCCATTGACACGGTACGTCGCTGGCGCAAACGTGACGATGTTCACGATCGGTCTCATACGGCACACCGACTGAATACAACGATGACCGAAGCCCAGGAAGCTGTTGTCATCGAGTTGCGTCGCTCTTTGTTGTTGTCTCTCGATGATCTCCTGGTCGTCACTCGGGAATTTGTCAATGCTGACGTCTCTCGTGCGGGACTTGACCGTTGTTTGCGACGACATGGGGTATCCCGATTGGCGGACCTGATCCCGAAAGAGGAAACGGCCAACAACAAGCCCAAAACATTTAAAAACTACGATCCGGGGTTCGTTCATGTCGATATCAAATATTTGCCACAGATGCCGGACGAAACCTCTCGGCGTTACCTGTTTGTAGGCATCGACCGTGCTACCCGCTGGGTTTACCTGGAAGTGTGCAAGAGCAAATCCGCCCAAGCCGCAAAGGGCTTTTTGAATCGCCTGGTAGCCAAAGCGCCATTTGTGATCAAAAAATTGCTCACCGACAACGACAAGGCATTCACGGATCGATTTTCCACTGCTGGAGAGAGAAAGCCAACAGGGAATCATGTATTCGACAAAACCTGCGTTCAGCATGGTATTGAACATCGGCTTATTCCTCCACGCCACCCTCAGACCAACGGGATGGTTGAGCGATTCAACGGTCGCATCAGCGAGGTTTTGGCAACAACCCGGTTCGATTCCGCCGAAAATTTGGAGCAGACATTGTTACGTTATGGTTATCTATACAACCAGCATATTCCTCAGCGAGCGTTGGGGCATAAAACTCCCATACAAGCTCTGAAGGATTGGCAAAAAAAGAAACCAAAACTTTTCCGTAAACAGGTCAGGAATCATGCGGGACCTGACAATTACGCCATAACCGATTCAAAGGTGGAGCGTGACTTCGTCAAGGAACTGGACACCAGCAAGGAAGTGGTTGTCTACGCCAAGTTACCACGCGGATTCCTGATCCCGACGCCTGTTGGTGACTACAACCCCGACTGGGCCATTTCTTTCAAGGAAGGCTCGGTTAAATACGTCTATTTCGTCGCCGAAACCAAGGGCAGCATGTCCACCATGCAACTGCGAGCTTTGGAAGAAAAGAAGATCGATTGTGCACGAAGGTTTTTTGAGAATTTGAATGAGAAATTAAAGCCCGAGCATGTCAAATATAGTGTTGTAGATAGTTTCGGGAAACTGATGGAATTAGTGGTGGGATAAGGACTGCGGCAAGCAAGGGGTTAACTTGATGCCTCTTTTGCGGGATTTGTGGGTAGAGTGGCGGAAAGGTCAGTGTTTTTCTGTCTGGAGGCGGGCCTGCTCAAGCCATTCAATATCTATGGGAATCCTGTAAAAGCAGGGCCGGTTTCTGGTCCCCGACAGGGAGATGCCGCGTCGTCGATTTCCTTTGCCGGGGGGGCAAATCCCATTGATGCAAAATCAACGGGCCGCGGCAGTCTATGCCGCGGCCCGTTGGTTTATTGATTGACGGTACGTTATTTTTGCTCGCGTCCGGCCAGAAAGGCGCAGCCGATGGCGCCGTTATGCTGGGGGTGCGGCGGGATGACGATCTCGGCCGAACTGAACTGGCGCAGCAGGGCGACGAAGGCGTGGTTTTTGGCCACGCCGCCGGTAAGCACGATGGTGTCCTGGGCAAAGCGGGCCAGCATCGGTGCGACCCGCTTGATCAGGGTCTGGTTGACACCCGCGCACAGGGCCTCGAGCGAGTGGCCTTCGATGATCTTGCCGATCAGCTCGCTTTCGCCGAAGATGCCGCAGGTGGCATCGAGGGCCACGGGGTTTTGGTGGTGACGGGCCAGTTCTTCGAGTGAGATGTCGAGGACCTTGGCCATGTTTTCCAGATAGCGTCCCGAGGAGGCGGCGCATTTGTCGTTCATCAGGAAGTCGATGAGGATGCCGTCTTCCAGTCGCGCCACCTTGCTGTCCTGTCCCCCCAGGTCGAGCAGTGTGAAAGTCTCCAGTCCGGTTTGAAAACGCGCGCCGGCAATGTGCGCCTGAATTTCGGGAATGACGTTGGCGCCGCTCAGGTTAATGGTGTTACGGCCGTACCCGGTGGCGGTAAGGGGGGTGCTCTGCCATTGTTCCGGAGTCAGCAGGCCCAAATCCTCAT
This sequence comes from Syntrophotalea carbinolica DSM 2380, assembly GCF_000012885.1. Lineage (NCBI taxonomy): Bacteria > Pseudomonadati > Thermodesulfobacteriota > Desulfuromonadia > Desulfuromonadales > Syntrophotaleaceae > Syntrophotalea > Syntrophotalea carbinolica. The sequence continues at coordinate 3,184,069 of NC_007498.2, read as the reverse complement.
AGGCCAGCAGCAGGCGGTCGTCACAGCGGCTGGCGTATCGTTTGTAGAAGGGGATCGTGTCGTAGCTTTTCAGCCAGGCAATGTTTTGCCCGTCGAGGGCTGCGAATTTAACCTGGCGACTACCCAAGTCGATGCCGATACCGGTCATGAGCGCCTCGCTTTAACCATCTCCACGAAGCCTTCCAGGCGGATGCGGGTGCGTGCATCGAGGGGCCCGGGACGGTCTCCTTCGAGGGTGAGGATGGGCAGATGTTTTAAGCGCTGACGTACGATAAGATCCTCGATCTGACGGAAACAGAACGATTGCACATAGTGGATAACGCCGTCGATGCGGCGCTGGCTGAGTTCTTTTTCGATATCGTCAAGGCGCACGAAGACATCGTACGGATAGGTATAGTGCCGATATTGCTCGATTAACGACGAAGCCCGGTAGGGCATGGAAAACTGCCGTTGCGTTTCGTTGAAAACCACGCGTGCGCCAAGTTCCTCAGTAACCGCGTAGAGGTCGGTGAAAATCGGCGGCACGCCGATGTATGCCAGTCGCAGACCGTCCGGCAGCGGTTGACGCTGACGCGCCTCTTCCAGGAAGGTTTTCGCCTGTTGTTGGAAACTTTGAGGGTCGCCGTTCATGTCGGAGGTGCAGACCTGCCAGAAGTGGTTTTCCTCGCCTGTAACGCGATTTTCCTCCCAGGTCAGGCGGTCGATTTCGTGTACGTGCGCGCGGATGCCGTTGAGATAGTGCCAGGCCTCGTCGGCTTGGGCCGGGGTGACATCGAAATGCTGCGCGAGTTTATGGATTTCGTGCTCGAGCGTCGTCCGGGACCTGTCGTAGGGGTAGGCAAAGGGCACCGTCGTGATACCTTGCAGCTGCAACACTTCCATTAAGGCTTTGGTATTGGAGCAGTCGCCTTCGGTGACGGCGATGATTTCACGGATATTGTGGTGCAGTGCCGCGCTGTAGAGTCCCTTGATCCAGCCGCAGCAATTGCGCGGGAACCCGGCCATTTCCGCTTCGTCGATGAGGGTATGGCAGTTGGGGTCCGTGATGAAAATATTGTTCAGATCGACGGGGCGCTTGCCTGCGGCGATAATGATTTCCAGAGGGATGGTAGTGGTGAATCCGACCATATTGAATGCTTAGATATGCCTTTTTAATCCTGTCGTAAGAACAGGTAGTAGATAATAAGAAAGACCAGGATGACGCCGCCGCCGGCAAAAACCAGCACCGGTTGGCTGCCGGCGCTTTCGATGGCCGGTTTTTCCTGCAGGGTGTAGTCGATGACGCAGGCGTATCCCACCGTTGAAAGTATAAGAAAGAAAAGGGCCTGCCGCTTAAGGAGAATGGCCACCAGGCAAATAAGCCCCAGAACCGTCAAAAACCAGGGGTTGTAGATGAGGTCGCCAAGATTTACCTCGCGCAGCATCTCCATCATATTTTCGGTGCGCAGTGCTTCAAGATATTCCCTGGCTGTTGAAAGGTTCATCGGTGGGTATCCTTTCCCGGGGGCAATCACAAACTCCATGGTCCGAAAAGTACGAATTACTAATATACCAGAGGCTTTGTTTTATCCCAAGCCAAAAATAGCGATGCGTCTTGACTTTGCATTTCGGTTGAACCTAGTATAGCCCTTTTGACCACATTGCACAGAAGAGGGGAAAAGCGGTGCCGGATCGGGCGATTGGTGTATTTGACTCCGGGGTCGGAGGCCTTACGGTTCTAAAAGAGATCCAGCGTCTGCTGCCCGGTGAGGAGGTTCTTTACCTGGGGGACACGGCCCGGGTGCCTTACGGCACCAAAAGCCCCGCGACGGTAAGGCGCTACGCCCTGGAGGCCGCCTCCTTTTTGACCCGGCGCAGGGTCAAGATGCTGGTCGTGGCCTGCAATACCGCATCTTCGGTGGCGCTGGGGGATCTGGAAAACCGATTCAAACTGCCGGTCATCGGTGTTATCGAGCCCGGCGCCAGGCGTGCCGTGTCGGTGACGCGCACCGGGCGCATCGGCGTTATCGGCACCGAAGGTACGATTAAAAGCGGAGCCTATACCCTGGCCATCAAACAACTGGCACCCGATGCCGATGTGGTGGCCCTGCATTGCCCGCTGTTTGTGCCGCTGGTGGAGGAAGGTTGGCTCGATCATCCCGTAACCCGACTTGCGGCCGAAGAGTATCTTGGTTCTTTGCGCCATCACGGCATCGATACTCTGGTGCTTGGCTGTACCCACTACCCTTTGCTCAAGCCTGTTTTGCAGCAGGTTCTCGGGCCGCAGGTCATGCTGATCGATTCTGCCGAGGAAACCGCGATTGCGGTGGCCGACCGGTTGCAACAGTTATCGCATGTGCGGCCATTGGGGGAGGCTATCCCTCCGCAGTTTTTTGTCACCGATGTGCCTGAGCGTTTTCAACGGGTCGGTGGGGAGTTTTTGGGTTGTCCACTGCCCAAAGTGGAGCAGGTATCTCTCGATTAGGGCGCCCGATACATCGCGGGCGGGTGTCCCCGGCATGGAGCATGGCTCATGAAAAGTTATATCAGTCGGTATCTGATTCCAACTCTGATTCTGATCGTGCTGGTGGCCGGTTCGATTGCCTACTACGCCATAAACCGGGAGCCGGGAACGGTTGACAATGAGCCCGGGGTGGCTGAGGGCCTGCCGCGCAGGGAAGTGATTCTGTATTTCGGTAGCCAGGACGGTTTCAGCCTGGTGGCCGAAGCGCGTGAAGTTACGGACGGTGATGAGGGGACATTGGTGGCGGAGATCGTTCAGGCTCTTCGTGAGGGGTCCCGTGGCGACTTGATTCCCGTGCTGCCGGCCGGAACTGTCTTGACCGGCTATAGTGAGCAGGACGGCATCGCAACTCTCGACTTCAATAGAGATCTGATTGCCGCTCATCCGGGTGGCAGCATGTCCGAATTGTTGACGGTTTACGGGCTGGTCAATACCCTGGCCGTTAACCTTCCCCATATCCGCAAGGTAAGCATTCTGGTAGAGGGACAGGCGGTGGAAACCCTTAAGGGCCACGTCGACCTGCGTCAGCCGCTTGCCGCCGATTTTCGTTTTGCCGGCCCGTCCGCCGAGGACGCGGCCTCGACCCAACAGGAGAATCCATAGCATGGCCGATTTCATCGCCGCAATCAAGCAGCGCGTACTGGTGCTGGATGGTGCCATGGGCACAATGCTTCAGGAACGCGGCCTCAAAGCCGGCGGCTGCCCGGAAGAAATGAACCTTACCGCCCCTGATGTGGTGGAAGCGGTGCACCGGGAGTATGCCGATGCCGGTGCGGATATTATCGTCACCAACAGTTTCGGTGGCAGTCGCCCCAAACTCGCCCATTACGGCCTGGAAGACAAGGTCCATGAAATCAACGCCCGTGCCGTTGTCCTGGCGCGCAATGCCGCCGGTCCGGATCGCTTTGTGGCGGCTTCCATCGGACCGACGGGGCGGTTTCTGCGACCCGTTGGCGATGCCGATTTCGATGATATGGTGGAAGTTTTCGGTGAGCAGGTACGGGCCTTTGCCGAGGCTGGCGCCGACTTGATCACCATGGAAACCTTTCTGGATATCGCCGAACTGCGGGCGGCGGTGATTGCCTGTCGCCGATATTCCGATCTGCCGATCATGGCCCTGATGACCTTTGAAAACGAAGGGCGCAGTGTTCTGGGTACTTCGCCGGAAGCCGCCGCGGTAACGCTGGAGGCCCTGGGTGTGACGGTCATCGGTACCAATTGCGGGCTTGGCGTAGAGGGTATCTACGAGATGCTGGCGCGTATGCGCAGCGTTTGCTCAACGCCTTTGATCGCCCAGCCCAATGCCGGTCTGCCGCAACTGATCGATGGACAGACGGTTTTTAATGCCACCCCGCAAGACATGGTGGTCTACCACCAGCAGTTGCTCGATATCGGTGTGCGGGTCATCGGTGGCTGTTGCGGCACAACGCCGGCCCATATCCGTGCCATGCGCGAAGCGCTACAGGGTACGGAGCAGGACTGGACGCCGCCTGCCCGGCGTTGTCTGTTGTCCAGTCGCACCGGCGTGGTCGAAATCGGCGGGCCAGCGGCTTGCGCCATCATCGGCGAACGGATCAATCCTACCGGCCGTAAAGCTTATGCTCAGGAACTGCGCGAAGCCAAGACCGCTTATATCCGCCGCGAAGCGCAGGCGCAGGTGGCAGCCGGCGCGCACCTGCTCGATGTCAACTGCGGTGCCCCCGGTGTTGACGAGCCCGCCGCCCTGGAACGTGCCGTATTGGCCGTCGAAGGAGTGGCCCAGGTGCCGCTGGTTCTCGACTCCTCGGACCCCGCAGCTTTGGAGCGGGCCCTGAAGGTCGCCGACGGCAAGGTGTTGATCAATTCCGTATCGGGTGAGGAGAAGAGCCTGAAGGGCATTTTGCCCCTGGCCAAAAAGTATGGCGCGGCTGTTATTGCCCTGGCGCTGGACGGATCGGGGATCCCCGAAACCGCCGAGGAACGCCTGGCGGTGGCGCGACGTATCCGCGACGCGGCTCTGGAAGCTGGCCTGGCACCCGAAGATATCGTTGTCGACTGCCTGACCCTGACCGTTTCGGCGGAACAGAAACGGGCCATGGAAACCATTCGCACTCTGCGGCTGGTACGCGACGAACTCGGTCTGCCGACGGCGCTGGGCGTCAGCAATATTTCATTCGGCCTGCCGTGCCGACCGGTTCTCTCCTCGGTGTTTTTCGCCATGGCCCTGGATGCCGGACTGTCGGCGGCCATTATCAATCCCCGTGATGAACGCATGATGGATGCCTACCTGGCGGCCATGGTGCTGCTCGGCAAGGATGTACGGGCCGAAAGCTACATCGCCGCCTATGCCGATGTCAGCGCCGCCCCTGCAGCTGCGGCCCCGCAGGATGCGCCGACGGGTATTCGCGACCGCCTGGCCGCCGCGGTGATCGAGGGGGATAAAGACGGTGTGGTCGCCCTGGTCGAACAGGCGCTGACTGAAGGTTTGGATACGGCGACCATCAGCAACGAAGGGTTGCTCCCCGGTTTGGAAGAGGTGGGGCGCCGATTCGGCGAAAACCGCGTCTTCTTGCCCCAGGTCATGCAATCCGCGGAAACCATGCAGACCGCATTTGGCCGTCTCAAGCAGGAGATGCAAGGTGCATCGGTCGCTTCCCTGGGCCGCATCCTGATGGCGACGGTGGAGGGCGACATTCACGATATCGGTAAGAATATCGTGTGCACGCTGCTGGAAAACCACGGCTTCGAAGTGATCGACCTGGGTAAAAATGTGTCGGCGGACCGCATCGTGGAACAGGCTGTCGAGCTCAAGGTCGATGCGGTGGGACTGTCAGCGTTGATGACCACCACCATCGAGCAAATGCGTGTCACGGTGGATCGTCTGCGGGCTGCCGGGGTCAAGGTTTTCACCATGGTCGGCGGGGCGGTCGTCACGCAGGAGTATGCCGATGAGATCGGCGCCGACATGTATGCGGCGGATGCGCTGGAGGCGGTGGCCAAAGCGAAAAAACTGCTGGCTGCGGAGCATTGATTCGACTTCATGACTATTGCACCCACTCAGCGGCTGTGATAACTATAAGCGGCCTTTGTTCCGACTCGGACTTATATGCGAGGAAATCATGGTAGGCGGATTTAATCATAATGTTCGCTACAAAGGACGGGTGTTCCATGTCCAGACCGAGGACGGGGGCCCAAAAAATCCTCAGATCGTGACCCTGCTGTATGAGGGCGGCACGATCCTGGGATCCTGCAAAACCACGTATGCGGATCTTCTTGGCACTGAAAATTATCGGCCGCAGGTCGAGGAACGCATGAAGGTTCAGCATAAAGAGATGCTGAACCGCTTGCGGACCGGAAGCTTTGACGCCAAAGCCGGCTTTTCCGCGGAGCCCGAATCACAACCCGACGCCCCTTCCAGTACTCCTCCCGGCGCTTCAGGGATTTCAAAACAAAATCAACAGGTGGCCGATTCCGCGGCCGATGCGGCGCTGTCGGAGGCCGGTACGCTCGATGAGCTGGTGTTTGCTTATCTGGCTGGCAACGACCCCCGTTATAGCAAAGCGTAATCGCCTGTCCCTTATCGGTGGCGGCCTGTGCCGTTATTCGCGCCAGGGGACGGGACCGATTTTTATTCACGAAAGGAAAGCAAGTAACAATGTTGAGCGAACAAGCCGTTCAAAAGCTCGAGCAGACTGCTCGGGAGTTGCGGGTGGACATTCTGAAAATGCTCCACCAGTCCCAATCCGGCCATACCGGGGGCAGCCTGTCGGCCATCGATATCATGACCGTTCTCTTTTTTCAGCAGATGAAACACGATGCCTCCCGTCCCGACTGGGCGGAACGCGACCGTTTCGTTTTGTCCAAAGGGCATGCGGCGCCGGCGCTCTATGCCTGCCTGGCGCGGGCCGGTTATTTCCCTAAGGAAGATCTCGCCACTTTGCGGCAGCTCGGTAGCCATCTTCAGGGGCATCCGGATATGCGAAAAACCCCCGGTGTCGAAGTCTGTACCGGTTCTCTGGGCCAGGGCCTTTCCCAGGCGGTAGGGCTGGCCATGGCCAACAAGGTCGCCGGGCGCGATACGCGTGTCTATGCCCTGCTTGGTGACGGTGAATTGCAGGAAGGGCAGATCTGGGAGGCCACCATGAGCGCCGCCCATTACGGACTGTCCAATCTGTGCATTGTGGTCGATTGCAACGGTCTGCAGATCGACGGCTTTACCGAAGATGTCATGAACGTCGGACCTGTTGCGGCCAAATTTGCTGCCTTCAACATGCATGTCATTGAAGCGGACGGGCACGATGTCGCTTCCCTGGGCCAGGCCTTTGCCGCTGCCGAGGTGTCTGACCGCCCGACCGTCATCGTCGCCAAGACCGTTAAAGGAAAAGGCGTATCGATTTTTGAAAATAAAGCCAAATATCATGGCGTTGCCCCGAGTGACGAGGAGCTGCAGGTGGCTCTTCAGGTGCTGGGCGCGTAGGTGGTTTTCAGCCGGCAGGCAGGTTTTGCCGGATGAACCCCATCGACAATTCAATTAGCCGATATTTTGCCCGCTAGATGGTTTAACAGAAAGCGAAATAGATCATGATTGCAACCAGAGATGCATATGGTCAGGCCCTGTTGGAGCTTGGTCGTCAGAACCCTAAAATCGTTGCCCTGGACGCCGACCTGTCCGGATCGACCAAAACAGCTCAGTTCGGCAAGGAATTCCCGGAGCGGTTTTTCAACGCCGGCATCGCCGAAGCCAATATGGTCGGCATGGCTGCCGGTATGGCTGCCGGAGGATTGATCCCCTTTGCGTCGACCTTCGCGGTATTTGCCGCCGGACGGGCTTTTGAGCAGATTCGCCAGTCGCTGGCTTATCCGCGCATGAATGTCAAGGTCGTCGCCACCCACGGCGGCATCACTGTCGGCGAAGATGGCGGTTCCCATCAGTCGATAGAGGATCTCGCCATTATGCGATCCCTTCCCAACATGACCGTACTGTGCCCGGCCGATGGCCCCGAAACGGCCGCCGCCATTCGCGCAGCCGCGGCGTTTGACGGACCGGTTTACATTCGCCTGGGGCGCGGCAAGGTGCCGGTTGTTTTTCCTCAGGACTGTGCCTTTGAAATTGGCCGCGGCGTGACCCTCAGGGAAGGCAAGGATGTTACTTTTATCGGCACCGGTCTGATGACCGCCATGGCGTTGGAAGCGGCGCAGGCCCTGGCCGACAAAGGTATCGAGGCGCGGGTCCTGCACATGGGCAGCATCAAGCCCCTCGATACGGAACTGGTACTTAACGCTGCCCGGGAAACCGGAGCCATCGTTACCGCCGAAGAACATTCGGTGATCGGCGGGCTCGGCGGCGCGGTGTGTGAGGCTTTGGCCGAAGGTTGTCCGGTACCCGTCGAGAGAGTCGGCATGCGTGATGTTTTCGGTCAGTCCGGTCCTGCCGGCAAACTGCTGGAACACTACGGGTTGACCGCCGACAAATTGGTGGAGTCCGCCGAACGTGTGCTGACGCGTAAAATCCGCTGATTTATTGAGCCTCTTACCAAGACGAGAAGATCTGTTGGAACATCCTACAAACATCCTGATTGTAGATGCTGATCAGACTCTGGCAAAGGCCTTGGAGCAGATGCTCAGTGACCAGGGGCATCATGTCGAAAAGCTCTGTACCGGCAAAGCGGCTTTCGAAAGCCTGGCCCGAAAAACGCCGGAGTTGGTGATCCTCGATCTGCAGTTGCCCGATACGGATGGCTGGCATGTTTTCGAGCAGGTCAGCGACCTCGGTGATGCTTGTCCGGTGGTGGTGGTTACTGGCAGGGAGCTATCCGAACAGGCCGTGACCACCTTGCTCAACGGCCCCGGCGATTATCTGCGTAAACCGATATCCGCCGAGGAACTGGCGGCCGTGGTGCAGCGTACGCTGGAGAACATTCGCTTGCGCAAGGAATTGGCCTGTCTGCGCAGTCAGAAGGGCGGGTGTTACGATCAGCCTTCCATTGTCGCCTGCAGCCGGGAAATGGGGCAGGTGCTGGAAATGGTGGACAAGATCGCCAGTAGCGATGCCGCCACGGTTTTTATCCAGGGAGAAAGCGGAACCGGCAAGGAACTGGTGGCCCGTGCCATCCATTATCAGAGTGCCCGGGCTTCTCAGCCGTTTATGGCCATCAACTGTGCCGCCGTGCCCCAGACGTTGCTCGAAAGTGAACTGATGGGGCATGAGAAGGGGGCCTTTACCGACGCCAAGAATGTGAAAAAGGGCCTGTTTGAGCTGGCCGACGGCGGCACCGTGTTCCTCGATGAAATTGGCGATATGGACCCGGCCATGCAGGCCAAGTTGCTGCGTGTGCTTGAAGAACGCACCTTCCGGCGGGTAGGCGGCACACGGGATATTAAGGTGGATGTGCGCATCGTTTCGGCCACCAACCGGGATTTGCACAAAGCCATGGAAGACAAATCCTTCCGCCCCGATCTGTACTACCGTATCGGTGTTATCCCCGTGCAGATTCCGCCGCTGCGCGAGCGGCGTGACGATATATTGCCTCTGGCCGAGTTCTTTATTCGTCAGTTCAACCGGGAATTCAATAAAAAGGTGCGCGGGATTTCCCGCATGGCCCAGAAGATTCTGCTGGAATACTCCTGGCCCGGCAATATCCGCGAGTTGCGAAATGTCATCGAGCGCTCTGTGATTCTCGAGTGCGAGGAGCAGTTGCTGGTGGAAAACCTGCCTCGTGAGCTGGTGGCGCAATCGGTGGGCGACAACATCGGACCTCTCAATTTCCAGCTTCCGCCCGAGGGCGTCGATATCGAGGATATCGAACGGGAACTGATTCGCCAGGCGCTTGAAATGGCCCAGGGTAATCAGACCCAGGCTGCCAAGCTGCTGCGCCTGGGGATCGATGCTTTTCGCTATCGCATGAAAAAATTCGGGTTTATGTAAAAAAGACCAAGTGGATACACTTTAAACGGCGCTGGCTACATGCAGCGCCGTTTTTTTATGGTGCGTCATGGATCGTTGGTCTTTTGTACTAGAACGCCGGAAGTAAAACGGCTCGGATCACAAGGCATGCAGCTATCAGGGCAACTTCAAGAGCATACCGTCGTGGGCGATACCAGCCTGGATGCCGAGCCTGTGTGCCCGGGTTTGCAGCTGGCGTGTTATCTGGTTTTCGTTGGCGATGATCTCTGCACCGCAGTGAGTGGCCAGCATGCGCGGGATTTTAGCTTCGGCACACCACTGCAGTTGAGCCGATAGCGGCGCATGTCCACATAGCCTGCCATCTTCAACCCGCAGCAGGGATTGCCGATACGCGGCGCCGTCGCCAATATAGAGCTGCACACCTTGCAGTGCCTGACGTTGTGAAGGAATGCGCGCGACATCGGGACAGTAAAATACGACGCTGCGCCCCGCCTGGATGCGGTAGCCGACGGCTGGCGCACGGGGGGAGTGTTGCAGGGCGAAGGCTTCGATGCGGATACCAGCGATATAAAAGGGTTGCTGCAGGGGGACACACACCTTTTGGTGTAGCGGAAAGTCGGCGATTTTTTCCCAGGTGGAAGCCGCGGCATAGACCGGGCAGGGAGCCCCGCAAGCCAGTCCGCCACTATGGTCGTCATGGGCATGGGTCAACAACAGGGCCACAGGGTCGATAATCGGCAGACCTCCCAGCCAATCCCGTCCGCAGTCGATGAGCAGGCGGCGGCCACCGTAGGCGATTTCCAGCAAACTCTGGCGGGCATGTCGGGTATTGCCGTTGGCGATGGAGCTGAGGGTGCCGTGAAAGGTCAGCTGCATGGCGTATAACGTGCGATGTATTTATCCACGGCCACCTTGCGTGCGGTGTTGCGCGAACTCATGTAACGAATCTTGCCGAAAACGGGGCGCTGCGGACCCCATGCCCGGTCAAAGCGTCCCAACACCCAGCCTATGCCGCTGTACGAGTTGGGGTCACAACCATCCAGGGCGAAACGGTCGTTGAGTTCGATCATGGTGGCTAATGCCAGCTCAGGGGTGGGGCTCCACTGCAGGATCTTCTTGCCCCACAGCATGCGCAGGTAGTTATGCAGGCGACCTTCCCTCACCAGTTGCATCTGCGCGGCGTTCCACAGCGGATCGTGGGTCCGGCCGGCCTGAAACTCCTCAAGACTGTACAGGTAGGGACGGGGATCCTGCATATGGTCCTGCAGGGTGGTTTGCGCCCAGGCAGGCAGGCTTTCCATTCGGTCATAGTCATGCCGCTTGAAACAGAACAGGTGGCCGAGTTCACGCCAGGTAACCAGTTGGTCGAGAAACGCTTCCGCATCCGCGCCCACGCCCCACCAGCCGCTGCGCTGGCCCCGTGTTTCCAGCCCCAGGTCGGATGGATGCCAGCCCTCCCGGTCAAGCAACCGCTGAACGATTTCATGACTTGATATGTGCCCCCAGCGCAAATAAGGGGACAGGCCGCTGGTTACGTCCCGTTGGGGTTGGTTGCGGTGAGCAACGTAAAGGTCGAGGTGTTCACGCAAAAACAGGTCCAGTGCCTTTCGGGCTGCTTCACTACCGCCTTTGGTTGGCACCGCTGGGGTATTCTGGCCGATGGGCAGGTTATGCAGGCGGCTGCGGTCTTCCGTAAGGAGTTGGCGGTCGGCGGCCGGCCAGCGTTTTCGAATGGCACTCGGCACGGCAGGGCACGGAGGCAGGGTATGTTCGGCCAGGGGTTCCGGCAGCGGCATGTTCAGCAGGTGCGGCAGCAGATGCCGTTGTAAAAAGCGCCGCAGGCTATAGGCGGTGGTGAATTCGCGGTCGGCAGCCAGTAAGGGCAGTATGCCGTTGCTGTCGACACGCTCCAGTCGCCCACTTAGCCTGCCCGCCAGTTGTTCCGTTTCGCCGAGCGATTCGCGCAAGGGGCGCAGATCGCAGAGGACCACGCAGGCATGCTTGGCGAGAGCGGCGATGAGTTCGATGTTTTGACCGGGCTGATCCTCGACAAACGGATAGTAAGTCGCTGGATGGTCGGCCATGTAACGGGCGTTATCGGCCATGCCGTCAAGGGCAAAAGCGTGATGGCGCAGATTGGCGTGGGGATGGTCGCAGGGCAAGGTTTCCACCACCAGCAAAGGGCGATCCAGTTTCCTGGCCCATGACAAGGCCCGCTGTAAGGCAAAATTCCAGCTTAAACGGCGCGTGGCGTTCATCCAGTAGAGGATATAGCGACCGTCTGCCCGGGGTGGACGACGTATAAGGACTTCGATGCGTATATCGTCAGAACTCGGCATGCTACGAGTCTCCTAGCCCTCGGCACGGGGATCCGTTACCCATCCGCGCTCCTGCAGGGCGGTTTTGATGCGCTCGGAAATATCGCTGGCCAGCACCCTCTCCAGACGGATTTCGTGCACGTAGGCCTTGATGGTGAAGCGCGTCAGAAAGGTGAAATCGAAATGGTCCTCCACCAGTACCGTGATCGGCTTGTCCAGCTGAACATAGGGGGAACAGGCCGCAGCTTCCCAGGCGATCTGTCTGACCGGAGCGATAGGTACCGAAGACGGCAGGTGAAAATGTACCACCACCATTTCGTTTAACTGTCCTGCATTGGCGTTGCTGACTGCGCCGGTCTGCACCAGGCTGTTGGGAAAGGTGACTATCGAGTCTTCAAAGGTGCGTATCTGAACCGCCCGCAGCCCGATATTGACGACTTCGCCGTAATGTTCGCCTACCTCGATCATGTCGCCGACATGAAAGGGCCGCTCAAACAGGATGAGGATGCCGGCAAGGATATTTCTGACCAGGTCCTGGGCGCCAAGGCCGATGGCCAGGCCGGCAGAGGCGGATATGGCCAGCAGGGTGTTGAGGGGAGGGTGAATAATCACGAAAAGGATATAGGCTAAAGCTCCGATCCAGGCCAGGAGCCGCAGCACCGGATAAAGCCCGGATATCAGCAGCCGGTGACGGCTGAAACGATTTGCCAGGCTTTGCAGAAGACGCCGTGTCAGCCATAAGCCAGCGGCAGTCAGTATGATAACCAGCAGGATCCACAGCAATCGCTCCCGAGACAGGTATTGCTCGATAAATTGCGGCAGCTCCGGCAGTTGTAGGTCGTTCATCGCATCCTCACGGCACTATTGGATGATGTTGCGGGATTCCAATAAGGAAGTAATCGGTGCAAAAAACAGCGGGTTGAGCTGATAGGCTGCTGTCGGGTTCTGTTCATGCGGATACTGCAACAGGTTGAGTTGGGCCAGATGGTCCAAAAGCATGCGACTTTGCAGTGAACTGCCGCCGAAAATAGTGGCATGTTCGGAGATGCTCAGCCCCCCGTGGGCAATGACTTCGGCCAGGGCGTAAAGCTGAGCGCGATCGAGGGAGCGCAGCGGACCGTAATCGATTTTGCCCATGGGGCTTACCAGTAAAGTTTGTTGCTGTTCATCGTATTCCAGATTCATCAGCCAGTAATAGAGGGCTGCTTGCATGTTGCCGCGGGTGGCGGCAAACAGATCGGCAAAAAACCGATCCTGCCGGCTGGTCTGCTCGTCTTTGCCGGTGGCCGGTTTTTGGCTGATAGCCTCTTCCTGGCCATTAAGGAAGGTTACAGGATAACTGCTGGTGTGTACGCGCAGCAGCAACGCATCACGGATTTCGGACTGACTGTTGAACAGGGTATGTACCTGGTGCGTGAAGTAGCGATCCATGGTGAGCAGGTAGCGCATGCGATGCCAGGGGTATTTTCGAACCGTTACCACCCACAGCTGACGGTGACGGCTGGCCAGAACCAGCCGCAAAAAGGCCCGCGCGACATCCAGACCACCGACGGTGCGCAGCAGCAGATTATGAAGATTTTCCACGATGATGACACCGCGCGGCAGATTGTTGAGATACGCTTCCACGGCATCCAGATCGGCGGGAGGTTCTGCCAGTTCCAACCATTGCCGGCAGGCTTCTAATAATTGGGGTTCGTTCGTAAGCCGGCTGTCGATGGAAAAGCGCAATACCGGCCACTGTGTACCCAATTCGCTTTGAAAACAATTGACCAGAGAGGTCTTGCCACTGCCGTCGGGTCCGGTTACCGCGATGCTGCACAGAAGCCCTTCCTGCCACCGCTTGAACAGCTCGCGCAGGGTATCGAGATCTTTATTTTTGCCGATCATGAATTCGCGATTTTTAAGGGCGCCACTGGTGAACATCCGGCGACATACCGGCGGCAGTTCGCCAGCTCGCTGCAGGATGGCTTCCGGAGTCGGCAGGTCAGCGATGCTGCGCAGCATGGATTCGCTTTTGGCAATTTTGTCCCCACCGGGGCGTAACCCCATGATTCCTTGAACAAGGAACTGCCACATAAGATCAAGACGCGCCATGAGGGGCTGCAGGTCTTTTCGGAACTGCGTATAGTTGCGTCGCCATGTGCGCAGAAGACGGCGGCGTTTATGCGTCAGGCGTTCCCCCCGGCTTAACACCCGCTGCAGATCTTTAGGGATAAGATCCAGCATTTCCCTGCATTCGTTCTCGAGTCTTTCCAACAGTTGGTGTGACAGCTCTTTGAGGGGATCGGCAAGAGGCGCAAGTTGCTGTTCGGTGCGTTCCAGGACCTCCGTCACCAGTTTGCCTGTTTCGGTGAGTTGCTGCTGGAGTTGGCCGGAATCCACCGTGTCGCCTGCAGCCTGGGCGGCAAGCCGATGACAGTCTTCAGCCGCCGTTTCGAGATTGAAGCGCAGCCCCCGCCACATATCGGAAAAATCATGGCTAACCTGCTCGTGACGCTGAACATAGTCCCCCTCGAGCGGTTTTTGATCCGGCTGCAGCATGGCGGGGCGGTGTCGGGTAAAAGCGTCCTGTACCACCGGCTGCAGGATCTGGTAACGCCGACCCAGTCGATAACGCAAGCGTGCAAATGTCAGGCGCGTTGTCAGGCGGGAACTGCCGGTACATGCGGTTTGTATCAGGGGGGGGGCTTCGATCTGCCAGATACTTCGGCCCCCTGGTTCCTGCTGCTGCTGGCGGTCGCGGATCAGCGTCAGTTCTTCCGGTTGGTTGCGTAAAGCATGATCTATGGCCTCGGCAACGTGCTGCAAAATTTTGTTCCAGGACCGATTTTGGGGACGGACCTGATTCAAACTGCGTTCCTGGCGTACCCGCACCCGGTCATACAACCATAAGATGCGCGCTTCGATGGTGCGTGATAGCTGGACGAGGTCTTCGCTTTGCAAAGGGGAGGCGCTGCGTACCTGCTCGAAAGCCCTGGTCAGCAGCTCCCTGCTGCTGGCGAGGTTGCCGGCAACCTCCAGCAGTTCGTTGTCCAGGCTTTCGTCGATGGCGGCCAGGTCGGTATGGCCCTGGGCAAGGGCCTCGTCGATGGCGGCGGACAGATCCCGCATCAGGGCATCGAGTTGCGGTTGCTGATCCACGGTGCTCAAAAACCTGTCCCGGGCGGCAAGCCGCTGCAGATAGTTCCGGCAATCGGATGGGTTCACAGCCACTGCTTCCTTTTGAAAAAGATGAACATGCCGCCGGCCATGAGAATCATCCCCAGCCAAAGCAGCGGGTAGCTCCAGCGCCAGTGCAGCTCCGGCATGTACTCGAAGTTCATGCCATAGATTCCGGCAACGAAGGTCAGTGGGATGAATATGGTGGCGATAATGGTCAGGACTTTCATGACCTCGTTCATGCGATTGCTGATGCTCGACATGTACAGGTCCAGCAGACCCGACAGGATGTCGCGCAGGGTTTCAACCGTATCGATGATCTGGATGGTGTGGTCATACACATCGCGCAGAAAAATGCCGGTCGTATCCGAAAGGAGGGGAGATTCTTCGCGCTGCAGCCCCGATATGAGTTCGCGCAGGGGCCATACCGCCTTGCGCAGCAGGATCATTTCACGTTTGAAATGGTGAATGCGCGACTGGGTGTCGGGAGTCGGGCGGGCGATAATATCCTCCTCGAGACGCTCGATCTCCTCGCCGAGAGATTCCAGGACGGCGAAATAGCTGTCCACCAGCGAATCCAGTAGAACGTAGGCCAGGTAGTCCGCGCCCATTTTGCGCAAACGACCTTTGCCGTTGCGCAGTCGTTGCCGCACGCTGTCAAAAACATCCCCTTTTTGCTCCTGAAAGGACAGTACATAGTCGGGCCCCAGGATCAGGCTTACTTGTTCCGTGGTTACGCTGGCGCTGCTGCTATCGAATTGGGACATTTTCAGCACCATGAATAAGTAGTTGTCGAAACTCTCCACCTTGGGCCGGTGGGTGGTATTGACAATGTCTTCCAGCACCAGCGGGTGCAGATCGAAAGCGGCGCCGATATCCTGCAGGACATCCAGTTGGTGAACGCCGTCGATGTCGAACCAGCTGATACCGGGACCGTCGCGATGGGGGCGGCATTCTTCCGCCGAAGCAAGTTGCCTTTGGTTGAGGTGCTCAGGGTCGTAATGAATCAGGTTTATATGGATCGGTTCAGCCCGTTGTTTGCCGATATGCACCAAAGTGCCTGGCGCCTTGCCCGCTTTAAGAGAGGTTTTATGCAGCAGTTTCTTCAATACCGTCGACGATTGCTGAGGTCGTTTTGGCCTTCGCATGGCTTCTCCTTGTGACACTTGGCGATAGGGGGCTATCTGTTAGAATTTAACTTAATAAGATACATTTGGCATCTATTAATTTTGGTTCAAGGTTTTGGGCGGCGGGCAGGCCATGGCTGCGCGGTTTGTAGCGTGGGCATGTGTCTTCGGCCGTATTGGTGTGCCTGTCTACTCTGCTGCCGGAGGATCCCATGGAAAAAATTCGGATTGGCATTAGCGCTTGTCTGCTGGGACAGAATGTTCGCTACGATGGGGGGCATCAGCTCGATCGCTTTTTGCGCGATACCCTCGGGTATTTTGTGGATTATGTACCGGTGTGTCCCGAAGTGGAGATGGGGCTGCCGATCCCTCGTCAGACTCTGCGTCTGGTGGGTGACGCCGACTCGCCGCGGCTGGTGTTTTCCAAAAGTGGCGAAGATGTGACCGAGCGTATGACGAGCTGGGCAAAGAGGCGACTCGCAGAACTCGAAAAAGAAGACCTATGCGGATTTATCTTCAAGGCACGCTCACCGAGTAGCGGTATGGCGCGTGTGAAACTCTACGATCGTCGCGGGGTGCCGAATAAAAACGGCGTCGGATTGTTTGCCCGTTTGTTCATGGAGTATTTTCCGATGCTGCCGGTGGAAGAGGACGGTCGGCTCAACGATATCCGTCTGCGTGAAAATTTCATCGAGGCCATTTTCACGTTTCGGCGCTGGCGCGATTTCCTCACCGAAGGTGCCACGCCTGAGAAACTGGTCGCTTTTCATGCCCGACACAAATTGTTGCTCATGTCGCATAGCGTGGAGCTGGCACGGCAAATGGGGCGCCTGGTAGGGCGGGCAGGCGAGGTGCCGGCAGAAGAGATTCTCCGTGATTATAAGCAGCTGCTCATGCAGGCGGTGCGCACTTTGACCACCCCCGCTAAACACAGCAATGTCCTGCAGCACGCCCTGGGTTATTTCAAACGACAATTATCTCATGACGAAAAGCAGGAAATGCTGCAACTGATCGATCAGTATCGACACGGCACGGTGCCGCTGGCTGTTCCCCTGGCACTGCTCAATCATTATGTGCGCAAATATCAGCCGCCGTGGCTTGACGAGCAGGTCTACCTGCATCCCCATCCGATGGAACTGCATTTGCGTAGCGGCGTGTAAGGAAAACGATAATCTGGGATAATTGACAGTCTGCTGCAATAGGGCTGGGTGCCGCTCCATAATCGCGGCAGAACAGGTCGGGGGGATGGTTTAGGAGAACGTCCGGGTCGTTGGTCTGGTCCCCTTGGTGGGGGACGGTGCTCAGCCGTTGCCGGGCCGCGCCGAAGTCATGGCGCCGTCAATGGCGGATTTAAGACTTTGCGGGTTGACCGGTTTGGTAAAAATAGCTACGGGGTCAAGGGCTTTGGCGGATTCATACAGCTCCCCGCATGAAAAGCCGGTGACGAAAATAATCGCATGAAATCCGGATTGCATCATGATGCGGGCCGTTTCGATGCCATTCATGTCGCCGGTGAGACTGATATCCATCAGAACCACATCCGGCGCCTCCTGACTTAGACTTTGCAAGGCTTTTTCGCCGGTAGCTACCGGTTGGCAGGTATTATATCCCATCGCTTGCAGGGCTCCGACCATCGCCAGTGCAGTAATGGCCTCATCCTCCACCAATAGTATTTTGATCTTTCCGGGTTTTTCCATGGTTTATTTCAGTATTTTTTATGGTTTGATTTTTTTAAATAAAGTTTAAATATGTTCAGCCGCTGTCAGCACCTGTTTTTATGGCAAATAAAATGCGAAGGTTTTGCATTCAGACCAATGATGCAACATGTTGAGTATATATGGGCGCGGGTGAATCACAACTGGTAATATGTTGGTTTCTCCTAATGTCTTATTTCTGTTATCGCAGAACTTTATGCGGATATTTTTAAAACGATTTTTTATTGCGTCTGCACGATGTAATCAAATAAACTGAAATCGTCCCATTTTATTATGAAGAAGATAAAATTAAGCATTCATCGCTTACGCAAAACAGCAAGTCTATGGGAAATCCAGGTGTTCGTCAAAGCCTTTTTTGGATATCGGGTTAATTTTGACGCGGAGTATGCATGCAAACGATTTTAGCCATTGAAGGCGTTGGGCACGACGTTGAAGAACTTCAAGAACTTTTACGCAATCACGGATATGACATCAGAACCATAACCGAAAGCTCCGCGCAGGATGAACGGCAGCAATATGAGCGGAATGTTCTTGAAAATGTCCCCATCGGCATGTTCCGGTTCTCCCTCGATGGAAAACTGCTGGAGGCCAATCAGACTCTGGCGGATATGTGTAAATATGATTCGCCGAAGCAGATGGTGGCGATGGTCAACGGCGGGGAGGGTGGCGGGTTCATTCATGCGAATCCTTTCCGGAGTCAACAGGTCATCGCCATGGCCTTGCAATCTGATGACTGGCAGAGTTTTGAAGGACGCTTTCGATGTAAGGACGGCAGCTTCATCGATACCTGCCTACGTTTTCGCCGGGTTCCCCATGCGCAGGATCAGGTTGAGGGCTTCGCTGAGGATATTACCGAGCGCAAGCGGATCGACGAGGCGCTGCGGTTTACCCAGTACGTCGTGGAAAATACAGCGGATCAGGCGTTCTGGCTGACGGAGGATGCCAAGGTTTTTTATGTCAATGACGCGGCTTGTCGCGCCCTGGGGTACCGACGCGAAGAACTCATCGGCATGTCTATTCACGAGTTCGATCCGGCCTATCCCATCAAAGACTACAGCCTGAACTGGGAAAAACTGCGGCCCGATGGTTCGCGCATCATAGAAACCTGGCATCGGACCAAAGGCGGCAGGGTCTATCCCGTTGAAGTGCGCATCAACCATGTGGAATTCGATGGCAAGGAGTATCATTGCACTTTTGTTACGGATATCTCCAGGCGCAGAGCCACCGAAACCATCTTGCGCGAGAGTGAAAATCGCTATCGGCAACTGATGGAGATGCTGCCCATCGCGGCTTATACCACCGACGCCGATGGCCGGATCACCTTTTACAACCGCAATGCGGCTGAACTCTGGGGCCGCAAACCCGAACTGAACAAAGAGCTCTGGTGCGGTTCCTTTCGTTTGTGGTACCCCGATGGCCGGCCCATGGCCTTCGATGCTTGTCCCATGGCCAAGACCCTGAAACAGGGCAAGCGATTTCAGGGGCAGGAAGTGCTCATCGAGAGGGAACAAGACGGGTATGCCCATGTGGTTGCCTACCCCGAGCCTCTCTACGATGCCGACGGAAATCTGATAGGGGCTCTTAACCTGCTGGTCGATATCACTGTCCGCAAGCAGGTCGAACAGCAACTGCTGCAGGCCAACCTGGTGGTTGAAAACAGCCCGGTGGTGTTGTTCCGGTGGAAGGCCGAACCCGGGTGGCCGGTCGTTCTGGTGACCAAAAACATTACCCAGTTCGGTTATGAACCGGAAGAATTCCTTTCCGGCAAGCGGATGTTCGCTTCCATTATTCATCCTGCAGACCGGGAGCGGGTAGCACGGGAGGTTGAAGTATTTGCGGCCCGCGGTGTCGACCGGTTTGAACAGCAGTATCGGATCCTCGGCAGAGGGGGGAAGGTCTGCTGGATCAGTGACCAGACCAATGCCGAGCGGGATGAAGAGGGGCAGGTAACCCATTATGAAGGGATTGTTATCGACATCAGCGAACGCAAACATGCCGAAGAACGTATCAAGGCGTCGCTGGTCGAAAAGGAGGTCCTGCTCAAAGAGATCCACCACCGGGTGAAAAATAATCTCCAGGTCGTATCGAGCCTGTTATATCTGCAGGCGCAAAAGCTTCACGATCCCGAGGCCAAAACCCTCTTTGCCGAGAGTCAGAGTCGCATCTGCTCCATGGCGTTGGCTCATGAGCAGCTCTATCAATCGAAAAACCTTGCCGATATCAGTTTGCTAGACTATGTGCAAAGCTTGGTGTCGCATGTAAAGCAAACCTTTATGTCGCCGCAATCCGTCATTGACTGCAAAGTCGATGTT
This sequence comes from Syntrophotalea carbinolica DSM 2380, assembly GCF_000012885.1. Classification (NCBI taxonomy): domain Bacteria; kingdom Pseudomonadati; phylum Thermodesulfobacteriota; class Desulfuromonadia; order Desulfuromonadales; family Syntrophotaleaceae; genus Syntrophotalea; species Syntrophotalea carbinolica. The sequence goes on along the minus strand of NC_007498.2, from coordinate 3,164,052 downwards.
GATGACGGCGTTCTCGATATCGAAAAGGTGGTTCCTTGCGGTCTTTTGATCACGGAACTCCTCTCCAATGCTTTGAAGCATGCTTTTCCCGACGGGACTTGCGGCTCGATCAAGGTGGAAATTACCCGCCAAAATGGCAGCGTGAACTTGTGTGTCGCGGATGACGGAATCGGTCTGCCTGCCGGTTTCGATTACCGCAAGGCCGAAACGCTGGGACTGCAGCTGGTCTGCGCGTTGGTTCAACAGCTCGACGGGAGCTTGTCGGTGCAAAGTCGCCGCGGTACCAGCTTTAATCTGTCTTTCCCCGGCTAGAGGGGAGCGCCGCTGACTGTGTAGGCTGAACTCCGGCCGAAAGGAGTGTGTTGTCCGTGAAGGCGAAGCTGTTAATCGTTGAAGACGAAGCGTTTATTGCGCTGGAGATCCAGACGCGCCTCCAGAGGATGGGCTACGAGGTGTGCGGCGTTGTTTCGCACGGCGAGGATGCCGTACGCCAGGCGGTTGACCTGCGGCCGGATCTGGTCTTGATGGATATCAGCCTCAAGGGGCAGATGAGCGGAGTCGAAGCCGCTGCCGCGATCCGCCGGACATGCCGGATACCCGTTGTCTATCTTACGTCCCATGCCGATGGGGATACTCTGGAACGGGCCAAAAGCACCGATCCGTACGGTTATCTGCTCAAGCCCTTTCAGGAAAAAGATCTGCGCATCGGCATCGAGCTGGCCTTGCACAAACATGCCTTGCAGCGTCAGGCCGAGGAGAGCGAAGAGAAGTTCCGGTTGGTGACCGAGAGCATCGACGATGTCTTCTGGCTCAGTACGGCCGATTTAAAAGAGCTGATTTATGTCAGCCCCGCCTATGAAAAGATCTGGGGGCGCAGACGGGAGGAGTTGCATGATGCTCCCCTGTCGTTCCTGGAAGGTGTCCATCCGGAAGACCGCAGCGCGGTCCGTTCATTGCTGGATCATCCCCCCCTTGAAAGCCTGCAACTGGAATACCGCATTGTCCGACCTGACGGTTCCATCTCCTGGGTGCGGGATCGCCGATTCCCCGTCTCCGATCCGCAGGGACGCCCCTACCGTCTGGCCGGCGTGGTGACCGATATCACCGAACAGAAAGACGCGCAACTGCAACTTTTGATTCTTAACCGGAAGCTGCAGCAGCAGGCGACCCATGATTCTCTGACCGGATTGCCCAACCGTCGTCTGCTTATCGACCGCCTCGAACAGGCCCTGGCGCGGGCCCGGCGCAACAACGGACGTCTTGCCATGCTGTTTATCGATCTCGACGGCTTCAAAGCGGTCAACGATCGCCTGGGGCATACGGCCGGCGACGAGGTGCTGGAAATCATCGGCCGGCGGCTCAGCCACCTGTTGCGTTCGGCCGATACCGCGGCGCGTCTGGGGGGCGATGAATTCGGCCTTGTGTTGTCGAAAATCAAAGACAAACAAGACGCCAGTCTGGTGGCGCAGAAGGTTCTGGAAGCCATAGCCTCGCCCTTTATCATTCGGGACGAACGTTGCTATATCGGTGCTTCTATCGGTATCAGCCTCTATCCGGAGCATGGTCTTTCCGCGGATGACCTTATCAGCCGGGCCGATACCGCCATGTACAAGGTCAAACATTCCGGCAAAGGCACCTTCGCTTTTTACCTCGAGTAGTTCCTTTTTTTAAAAAAACCGTCTCTGCTGCCCTCCGAAATGGGGACATGCACTTTTTTAAACGGAAATTTGCGGCATACTTCTTAGAAGCTTGTTTTTCTGGCGGCATTGAATTGTTCGATAGAAAACAACCCAATCAGAGAGGGAGTGTTCCGTGGCGGAAAAAAAACAACTGCGTATTGCAACCCGCAATTCAGGATTTATCGACCCCGAAAAGGTCGACGCTTACATTGCTGTCGGCGGTTATCAGGCCATTGGCCGTTGCCTGAACGATATGACGCCGTCGCAGGTCATCGATGAGATGACCCGTAGCGGATTGCGCGGACGGGGTGGTGCAGGGTTTCCTACCGGCGTCAAATGGGGCTTTGCCGCCAAATACGAGTCGGATACCAAGTACATTGTCTGCAATGCGGACGAAGGCGATCCCGGAGCTTTTATGGATCGCGCGGTGCTCGAAGGCGATCCCCACAGTGTGCTCGAAGGCATGCTCGTCGCAGGATATGCTGTCGGCGCCAATCATGGTGTCATCTACATCCGCGCCGAATATCCCCTGGCCATCAAACGTCTGCGCACCGCCATCAAGCAGGCCAGCGCCTACGGACTGCTCGGCGAGCATATTCTCGGTAGCGATTTTTCCTTCGATATCGAGCTCAAGTACGGTGCCGGAGCCTTTGTCTGCGGTGAAGAGACGGCTCTGATCCGCTCTATCCAAGGTAATCGCGGCGAACCCTATACCAAACCGCCGTTCCCGGCGGAATCCGGCTATTGGGGCAAACCGACCATCGTCAACAATGTCGAAACCCTGGCCAACGTTCCCGCCATCATGATGAAAGGGGCCGACTGGTTCAGCAGCATCGGCTCGCCTACTGCCAAAGGAACCAAGGTCTTTTCCCTGGTCGGCAAGATCACCAATGTCGGCCTTATCGAAGTGCCCATGGGCATTACTCTTCGGGAAGTTGTCTTCGATATCGGGGGGGGCTGTCCCGGTGGTAAAAAATTCAAGGCGGTGCAGACCGGCGGACCCTCCGGCGGGGTATTGACTTACAAGGATCTCGACGCGCCTATCGATTATGAAAATCTCGCGGCGCGCGAATCGATCATGGGCTCCGGCGGGATGATTGTCATGGATGAGGATGCCTGCATGGTCGCCATCGCCAAATTTTTCCTGCAATTCACCATGGATGAAAGCTGCGGCAAATGTACGCCATGTCGCGTCGGTTCCAAACGTCTGTGGGAGTTGCTTGATAAAATAACCCTCGGTCAGGCTACGGAAGATGATCTGGAAACGCTCGTTACATTGGCTCGTACGATAAAAGATACGGCTTTGTGCGGATTGGGCCAGACCATGCCCAACCCTATCTTGTCTACCGTCAGGGTGTTTCGCGACGAATACCTGGCTCATATCAAAGAAAAACGCTGTCCGGCCGGCGTTTGCACACACCTTCGGCAATTTGTGATCCTTAAAGACAAATGCGTCGGCTGTACCCTGTGTGCCAAGATCTGCCCGGTCGAATGCATCAGTGGTCAAGTCAAACAGCCGCATGTCATCGATCAGAGCAAGTGCATCAAGTGCGGCGCATGTCAGGACAAATGCAAGTTCGAGGCGATTGTCACCCGTTAAGCGTGCCGCGATATGCTCCGGAAGGCGAGGTGCCCCGACGGTAAATTTACGGTTGGTGTTTGTATATGTGTGATAAAAGAACTTACAGAAGAACGGAATCTCTACGACTGACTCCTTTAAATCGGCTGGCAAGTCTTAAACTCAAGGTTGCCGGTGTGGCGGAGCACCCTGTGGTGCTGCCGGTATTTCAACTCATGTCCTGGGGACTGGTGGATTGTTCGTGCCTGGCCAGCGAGGAAACGGCCGATGAGTTGATGCAGCTGGTGTGGCAGCCTGATCAGCGGGCTGCCCTCGATTATCTGTTGGGCAGCATCCCCGGGGGGGCGACCGCTTTCCAGCGTAAGTTGTTGCACATGCCTCCGCGTGCCGCTGCATGGGCCTTGCTCGGTGTTTTCGACATGCGTCTCAGGTCTGAGCCCTACAAACCCTATTCCTGAGGATGTGTCGTCGCGGCAGGAATGAATCCAGGAGCCACAATGTTTATGAAGCGACTCGGCAGGACCTTGTTGCAGGGGCTGGCCGCCATGCTGCCCGCCATCCTGACCATCTATATCCTTTACTGGCTGGTGCGCTCTGCCGAAACCGTACTCGGTTCCGTATTGACCTTGCTGCTGCCACCCGGAAGGTATATCCCCGGTATGGGCCTGGTTGCCGGATTGCTTTTTACTTTTTTGTTCGGCATGGCGCTAAATGCCTTTCTGGTGCGCAAGATGCTCAGCCTGAGCGAAGCGCTGATGAACCGCATTCCTCTGGTAAAGGTGTTGTACGGTTCGCTCAAGGATTTCATCGGGTTCTTTGCCGCCAGGCGCGAGGCCCAGTTTAACCAGGTCGTGACCGTCGAGCTTGACTTCGGCGGCATGCCTATGCGGATGCTCGGCTTCGTTACCTGCAGCGATTTCAGCAATCTTCCGGAGGGCATTGGAGATGCCGATGAAGTGGCCGTATACCTTCCCCTGAGTTACCAGATCGGTGGTTATACGGTGATCGTCCCGCGGTCCGCCGTTAATCCAGTGGCTATCTCCACGCATCGGGCCATGGGTTTTGTGGTCACGGGAGGCCTCACCGCCGATAAGGGCAATGCCGTTGCAGAAGGCCGGCGTGGGGCCGGGAGTGCGAAGCCGGCAGGTTCTGCCTGAAAAGGTGTGGTTCGGCCTGTTATGCTCTGGAGTGCTTTATGCGGCAGCCCGGCAAACAGTAGGAGATAAAAGCTCATCGCTCACGCGATGGGCTTTTTGTTTGAAAACAGGCACATTTTTCAATGAGGTTGCAAGGATAGGTTCGGATCCCCTCTGGGCGCGATTGAGCCCGGAGCCCCTGATATGAACCGGGCTGACATAAACGGAGTTACTTGACTTTGGTTGGTAACTGCTGCATAAAAAGCATTAATGTTATGCTTCGGGATTTGGGGGAGAGTTTTTACGCGTGTTCCTTCAGGTCTGTACCGCTTCTTTCGCTCAAAACATCGGTGGAGGAAAAACCTTTGCGTAAAGGGATCTTGTGCCTATGCTTGTCGATGTTGCTGCCGACCACCTTCGCCGCTGCCCAAACAGTCACAAAAAAACCGGCTTTGGACCGCAATGTCGTTCGACCTGCCCTGGCGGAAAAAATAGACAGGCAGCTGCGGCCCTGGTTGACCATGGAGGTGAACGATTTTCGCACCTTGTGGAACGGGCGGCCCATGTATCTGTATACCCTGAACAACCGTTCCCGGGAAGCGTCCGGCCAGCTCGAGGTCACCACCTCCTATGCCGGGGACATCGACGGTCCCTGGGAAGACAGTCATGTGCTGGGACATAGGAGCATTCCTCCGGGTAGCAGCCAGGGGCCGGTTATTCAAACCTTTCCCCGGGGTACGCGCTGGATCCGCGTGGAAATCCGCCAGGATCTGGAGCCGGGAAAACCTCTGGTCTTTGCGAAAAAATTCGCAGCAAGGTATGCCGCACCCAAAATTCGTAGCGTCAGGCGCAGGATTGCCCCGGACAAGGTCGGTTCCAAGCTGGTCGTTGTCATCGAGAATCCCACCCCGCAGGATTTTCGCGACGATTGCAGCGTTCAGTGGAGATTCTCCGATACATTGCAGGGCATGGATTCCGCTTGTGTGCATAAAAAACCCCTGGTGATCCCGGCATCCGCTACCGTTAGCCAGCTGCTGCCTGTTACCGACGATGCGTCGAAACCATATTTGACCGTGACCATCAAGGGCCTTTACGATACCATTGCCGTCAAGCGCTTCAAACAGGTGGGGCGGGTTTTTACGCCCATCAAATAACAGGTATCTACGGGAGTGGCAGTTGGCGATTATCGGTCTTGACGGGGTTACGGCACGCATTGGCAAGCATGCCTGGCTGAGGGATATCTCTTTACACATCGGTGGCGATGACCATTGGGCCATCGTCGGCGCCAACGGCTCGGGAAAATCGGCTCTGGGCAGGCTGCTGTGCGGCGAACTCGAGGTCGACTCCGGTTTTCTGGATACCGTGGAAAAGTCGGCTTTCATTGCTTTTGAAACGGTCAACGAGATTCTCGAGATCGAGCGTTACAACGACGATACGGATTTTCTCGACCGCATCGACCAGGGGACTTCGGTACGGGATTTTATTCTTGAAGGGCAGCCCGATGCCGCCCCAAGGCTTCACAAGCTTGCCGCGCAGCTGCATTTTTCCGATCTGCTGGAGCGCGGTATCCGGTTTTTATCGACGGGTGAAATGCGCAAGGTGGTGATCTGCCGGGCGTTGTTACAGGATCCCGAACTGCTGGTGCTCGACGAACCGTTTGACGGATTGGATCAGGCATCCTGTCAAGTTGTGCGGAGTCTGATCAGTGATCTGGCCCAGCGGGGGTTGCGCCTTGTCCTTCTGCTGAACCGGTTCAGCGAAATTCTGCCCTGCATAACCCATCTGGCCTACCTGCGCGACTGTCGCATCTTCGCAAGCGGTCCCCGTGAAGAACTTCTCGCCTCCGAGGCGCTGTTGCGGTTTCACGCCTTTCATTATGCCCTGCCGGAGCGTTTGCCGGCCGTTCCCAAAGGGAGCGACGCCGGTTCCGTGCGCGATGACGCAGCGCTGGTCGAAATGAAAGACGTGATGGTGCGCTATGATGGCAAATATGTTCTGAACCGGCTCAACTGGACGGTGTCGCCCGGGCAGCATTGGAAGATCAGTGGTCCCAACGGCTCCGGTAAATCGACTTTACTGAGTCTGGTTTCGGGCGACAATCCCCAGGCTTATGCCAACGACATTCGTCTGTTCGGTCGGCAGCGCGGCACAGGGGAGAGTGTTTGGGATATCAAGAAACAAATCGGTCTGGTGTCCACCGCTTTCCAGCAGAGCTATCGGGTTGGTGTGACGGCAGAGCTTGCGGTCATTTCCGGTTTCTTCGACAGTATCGGGGTTTATCACCGCTACTCTTCCGCACAACGGGCCATCGCCCTGCAGTGGCTGGAAATCCTTCACCTGCAGGACAAACGCCATGCTCCGTTGCGCAGTCTGTCGTACGGGGAACAGCGTATGGTGCTTATGGCCAGAGCGATGATCAAGCAGCCCCGGTTGTTGATTCTGGACGAACCGTGCCAGGGCCTGGACGCGATCAACCGGGAAATGGTTTTAAAGCTTGTCGACTTTCTCGGGACGCGTGGCCATACCCAGATCCTTTATGTGACCCACCATCCGGAGGACTGCATTCCCTGCATAACGCATAGTCTGGAAATGGTTCCCGCGCCGGAAGGAGGTTATACTTCCAGGGTGACATGCGAAGCTGGGCGCAGCGGTACGGCGGAATCCTTGTAATCAGGCAAGATCGGTATGCCATGCGGTATTTTGAAAACGGAAGCTAATTACTGTTATCGGGAGAGGTCATGAAAAAAATCGTTATTATCGTTGGTGCGTTGCTTGTCGCCGGCCTGTTGGGGGCGACATGGTATTCGAGTTTTCAAGCCGAGAAGATTTTTGCCGCTCAGGCGGAAAAAACCGGGGAGTTGTATGGTCCCGCGGTAAAAGTGAGCCTCGATGACTACACGAAGGGGTTGCTGCAATCCGAGGCTCGAACTTCTGTGGTGTTAGGGAAGGCGGTTCCCCTGCATTTGCTGCACAAGGTGACGCATCTGCCCTGGGGCGCCAAAGTGGTAACGACCGTCAATCAGGAAGCCTACGATGAACAGGGCCTGGCCGAGATAGGTGCGTATCTGCCTTTGGAACAATTGCAGATGGTCAGCCATTTCGGTCTGACCGGCAACTCCGATATGCGGATGAACATACCGGTCATGGAAACGGATCGGGATGGCCTCCGCATCCGACTGCAGGGGCTTGAGATGAACGGCAGCCTGAATGCCGGGATGGATGATGGGGATTTCGACTTCAAGGTTGCCAGCATGCAGGTTCGGACCCCCGAAATTCAGGATCTGACTTTTGATGGTTTTCACGGATTTTTCAACTACCGGGAGCAAGGAGGTTTTCCGCTGGGGGAGGGCGTGCTGCAGTTGGATAAAATCCTCCTCAATCGCGAAGGTGTTGCCGGATACGAACTGAACGGGCTTAGCTACCGTTTTAACAGTACCCTTACCGATCGGACGCTGAACCAATACGTGGATGTTGCCTTTGCAGACCTGGCGGTTGCGGGCGAGGCCTGTAGCAATGGTCGATTGAAATTCGAGATTACCGGCATGGACGCCGATGCTGCCAGGGCACTTCAGGAGGTTTACGGCAGCATGTCGGCGGAGGCCCTGGCCGGGAGCGATGTTGATCCGTTCTTGATTCAATTGCAGATTATGTCAAAGACTGTCGAGTTGCTGCAAAAAGGCATGCATTTCAAACTGGAGACCCTGGCGTTGGAGACCGCCGGCGGAAACATCCATGCACAGGGCTTTGTGGACGTGGAAAACATGCAGCAGGAAAATCGTCCTGCGTTCGATGTGAAAGGTGTCCGTGCCGGAGCGACGGTGTATTTCGATGCGGACGCCTTCGTCTCAGGCTATCGACTGGTCAGCGCCATGCAGGGCGAGCAGTTTTCGGCTGAGGATCTGTCCAGTCAAGCCGCAAGTCTTGCACAATCCCTGGTTTCCGAGGGGATTCTGGTAAAAACCGAAAATAACGGCCTGGAAGCGGAGCTTTCCTTCGCCGAAGGCAAGGCCAGTCTGAATGGCAAGCCCGTATCCCAATAACCCTGCTGTTTTGTAGGACGGGGGCCGCTTCCATAGCAAGGAACGCGGCCCCTTTTCGTTGTGCACGGTTCATTATCCGTGTGGCACATCCGGCTTTTTGGATGTCGGTTTTTGCCAACCCTGCCGGGGTGTTTCGACGGGCCTCAATCTTCGGACCGGCGTAGCTGACCTGTCGCGGCGGTACAGGTACGGGTTGCCGGCGACTCAACCTGCCCCATGCGCTTCTCCGGAAAAATGGCAAGGCATGCCAACTTTTCCCATGAGTCGGGTTGCCTGTTGACGAATCTGCGGCACACTGTATGAACCGGGGTGGAACTTTTAATCAGAAAACGTGTTTGCTGAGGGGAGATGGACCAATGTTGATGGATTCCATGCGCGCGTTGCTGGGCGGTAGCCTTTATGAGTGGTTTGTGCAAATGGGGCAGCTATTGGAAGGCTTATGGAATTCACTGCTGGCTTGGCGTATTTTTTCGCTGCTGCTGCTCCTGTGCCTGATCGGTAGTCATTATCGTCGGCCCAAATAGTGTCGTGCGGTGTTTTAAAACGCCATGCAAAGATGCCATACCTGAAAACAGGCCGCCGGGAGTTGCCTTGTCATACTCCCGGCGGCCTGTTTAGGTTGGGATGCCATGATCGCCGAGAGTGTCGTCTCAAACACCTTTGTCGGCCTGCTGGCATTTTTCGACTTTGCACATGAAGCTGCGATTGGACGGGGTCGCAGTCACGGGATTGCGTAGCGTATCGTCGGTCAGGTTGTTGATGCTCCAGCGCGGATCGACCTCGCCCCATCCCCAGGCGATGAGTATCGATCCGGGATGAATCCGGTCGGAGATGCGGGCTTTCATGCGGATGCAGCCCCTGGGGGTCGAGACTTGCAGCAGGGTGCCGTCGATAACAGCGAGCCGCTGAGCGTCTTCGGGGTGGATGTCGACGTATCCTTCCGGTTCCTGTTTCCGCAGGGCGGGAACCTGGCGAAACTGGGAGTGGGTATAACGGTTGCAGCGTTCTCCGCTGATGCCGATGAAGGGGAATGCAGCCTGCTGGCCGGCATCACTTAAGGGGCTGTCGAATCCGTGCCCGAAAGGCACCGCCGGATAGCCGTTTTCCGCCAGCCTCGGGGAGGAAAATTCGACCTTGCCCGACGGCGTGCGAAATCCCTGCGAAACAAATTTTTCATGCTCGACCCGGCACCAGGCTATGCCCGAGGGGGATGAGCGCAATCGGGCCGTGGTCAAGCCGGCCGGCTGGAGCTGGTAGTCGATGGCCCCTTCGACGGTTTGCCAGGGGAACTCCTTGTCAAGGCCGAGCCTGCGCCCCAGTTCAAAGGTGATTTTCCAGTCCGGCCAGCTATCGCCGATGCAGTCGATGACCTGATCCTGCAACGTGACCAGGCTGTGGCGCAGCGCGGCCCGGTTAAGCTGGGTTTTTTCAAAACATCCGGCGGCGGGCAGTACGATATCGGCCAGTTGAGTGGTGCTGGTGGCAAACAGATCGATGGCTACCAGACACTCGAGTTTCTGCAGCGCCTGGCGCACCCGGTTGGTGTCGGTCATGGTGACGGCAGGGTTGCCGGATTGTACGATCAGCATGCGGATCGGGTAGGGGCGTTCCTCCAAAATGGCGTCGATGAGCGACGATTGGGCATGCAGCCCCCAGTTGTGATGAAAGCTGCTGAACAGGGAATAGTTGCAGGTGATGGGCGGCAGATCCGCAGGCAGGCGTTCCTTCAGTTGCATATCCCGGGTCGGAACCGGCTGGGGAATCAAGTCGCCGCCGGGGCGGTCAAGGTTGCCGGTCAGCGCGCGCAGCATGCACACCGCACGGGTGGCATCGAACACCGGCAGTTGCATGTCGAGACCGTTGCCGTCGACGATGCAGGCCGGCGAGGTGGTGGCGTAAAGGCGTGCGGTGTTGCGGATATCGGCCGCAGTCAGCCAGAGTTTGTCGGCTATGTTTTCCGCGGTAAAGGTCTGGGCAACGCGGCGCAGCTCGTCAAAGCCCAGGCACCACTGCCGGACGAAGTCGCGGTCAAATAATTCTTCGTCGATAATGGTGTCGATCATGGCCATGGCCAGTAAGCCGTCATATCCGGGCTTGATCTGCAGCCAGATGTCGGCCATCTCCGCCAGCGGTGTACGGACCGGGTCGATGACGATCAGCCGGGCACCCTGCCGGCGCGCCTGGAGGATGGCATCAAAGGCTGGCGGACAGGTGTTCTGGTCGTTTTTTCCCCATACCATGATGCAGCCCGCATCTTTGATTTGAGGGATGGTCATGGCGCCGTAGGTGAAGGCGTGGGCCATTTCCCGTGCGACATGGCACACGGAACCGTTGCCGATGACATTGGGCGAGCCGAATGCGTGCATCAGGCGGGACGCATAATCCCAGGGGGCGCCCCAGTCCGCGGCCATGCCGCGCAACCAGGCGACGGATTGTGCGCCATGCTCTTGTCTGTATTGCTGCATACGGGTGGCGACGGCATCCAGCGCTTCCTCCCAGCCGGCTGTGCGAAAGCCGTTGTGTTTGCCGTTGCGATCCCTGATCAACGGGGTGGTAAGACGGTTGGGGGAATAGGTGATGTCGGCGGCAGCCCGCAGTTTGGGGCACGGCTGACATTGTTCCGGCGGTAGCGAGGATTTGCGCCGGGCCGCGGTCAGTCTGCCGTTGCGGATCGTGACTTCTACCGGGCAGCAGGCGGAACACAGACGACATACGGTATCCTTTTTCATGGCGGACTCCTCGCTCTTGGGCCCGTGCTGCCGGTCAGCGGCAGGCTTTGACAAAACAGCTGCGAATCAGTTCGAAATGATTGGCATGGGTGCGGATTTTCCACCAGACATGGCCCCGTTGCTCGATCTGCCAGGCGGTGCGCAGGTCCGGGTGGTCGCCCCGCAGCAGGGCGGCGATGTTGTCCAGGCCGCGTCCGGGAAAGGGGTGGCAGGCTTTTCCTCCCAGCCAGTGCCGCTCTTCGGCGGCTTCCAGTGACCAGGAAAAAGGATCGGATACCAGCATCTGGGCGGGGCTTTTTCGGGCGACCCGGACCATTTCGCTAAGGTGCTGCAGGGGCTGGGGGAGTTTATCGACAAGATTCAGCGATGCCAGGCCGGCAAAGATCCCGGACCGAAAGGGCAACGCCTGGGCATCGCCTACGACGAATTCGATGTTTTTCAAATGCCAGGTTGCGGGCAATCGCAAGGCAACCTGGCGTTGCAGCAGCCCCTCTTCCGGCAACGACACCGTTTTGCAACGACGGGTCAGTAACTCCCGGGCTGCGCGGATAAAGGTTTCGGACTTGTCGATGCCGATGACGAAATCGCATTTATCCTGCATTTCAAAGGCAAACCGCCCCACGGCAGAGCCGATATCGAGAATCGGACCGTCGGCAGGACCCATCAAAGCCGCCCACTGGCGATAGGCATCGGAAGCTTCGGGGTCGTTCATCAGGTCGCCGTAGTGACTCCACAGGTAGGAAGACAGGGCCTGGGGCGATTCGTAGCCGAGGCCCTCCTGCTTTCGCGGGACGTAGTGCGGCTCCAAAAACGCCAGACCGTCGCGTATCGGATACAGATGGCCGCAGTTGCCGCAGCATAAATCCCCTTCGAGGATATCGTCATGAGACTGCCGATGAACGGTTGCCCTTAAGGCAATCTCGGCGGGCAGACAATTCGGACAGATAAGCATCTGCAACAAGCTGGTTTTCATCGGGACATCCTTTACGGGAAAAATCGAAACCGTAGCGCGGCACACAACAGCAGTATGCCTGCAGCAAAAAGGACGTGGGTTGCATATCGCAATGTTGCGGGTACGGACTGGAAGTCCTGGGCTGCGACGCGGTGGGGCAAGCGGTTGAATTTGTCCAGATCCTCCTGAGACCTGCCCATTTTTACGGCATTGTCCCGGATCTGTTCATGGCGTTTTAGGGCTGCCTTCACCAGATGCCGTTCGACATGACCGCACAGCATGAGGTAGCCGACCGCCAGGGCAAGGCAAAGCCAGAAAACATAGGGGTGTCCGATGCCATATAAGGCGATGGTGGCCAGAAGGTAGACGAATATACCGATGCGTCGCAGCACTGCAGACATGGGGAATACCTCGTATGCACGGGGTTGGCAGGGGATCCTCCGTTCGGTGTTCTATAAAAATACCATAAATTTGCGGTTCGCCTATCCGCGAGGGGCATGCCCCGGAAAAGAATGTGTACCCGTGTCGATATTGACAAACATGGAGGGCCGGTTCAAAATCAGATTTTCAATCGAGGTTTTTCGCGAACATTGCCCGGCGGTAAATCGGCGATGAGAATATTTTTTTCCAATATGCGTCAGACCAAGCGGATCTTGATGGTCTGCCCATCTGTGCGGCATGCTTTTTGGTATTATGTCTCTTGACAAGAACTTTCGATGCACGACGGATGCCTCACAGGTTGTCGGACGTTTCGCGCCCAGTCCGACGGGGGCGCTGCATTTCGGCTCTCTGGTAACGGCGGTGGGCAGTTATTGTCTGGCCAAAAGCGCCGGCGGGCTCTGGCTGCTGCGCATGGAGGATCTGGATGGTCCGCGCGTGGTGCCCGGCGCGGCTGATGAAATTTTGCATACCCTGGAAGCACTGACTCTGCACTGGGATGGAGAGGTGCTCTACCAGAGTCGCCGCACCGCCTGTTACGAGGCGGCACTGGAGCGTTTGCGTGAGGATGGGCACATTTTCCCCTGTGCCTGTTCGCGTAAGGAAGTCCTGGCCAGCGCCCCTCATCGTGGTGAGGAGGGACCGATTTATGCCGGTACCTGCCGCAACGGTCTGCCCGTCGGTCGCGAGGCCCGTGCCTGGCGCATGCGTGTGCCGCATCGCAGCGTCGGGTTTTGCGATTGCTTGAGTGGCGAATATCGGCAGTGCCTGGCTTCCGAGGTCGGGGATTTTGTGTTGCGAAGGGCTGACGGCCTGTTTGCCTATCAGTTGGCGGTGGTGGTCGACGATGCCGAAAGCGGGGTGACCCAGGTGGTGCGCGGTGCCGATCTGCTCAGCAGCACTCCGCGGCAGATCTACCTGCATCAGTGCCTCGGGTATCCACTGCCCTGCTATGCACATCTTCCGCTGGTTATGACGCCTGACGGCGAAAAAGTCAGCAAGCGTCATGGCACCGTGTCTCTCGATAGCAGCGGCGGCGGACGGTTGATCTGGAAAGCCTTGCGGTTTCTGGGGCAGGCCGTGCCGGCAGAACTGTTGAATGCATCGCCCGCTGAAGTACTGTCCTGGGGGGCGAAGTATTTCGATGGAACGAAGGTGCCGAAGGTTCAGTGCTGAGGCACGCGTTGAAGGAATGGGAGCCGGTGCCCGTGCGGGCACCGGCTTGCGAGAGGGTTACCAGCCTGCAGGCAGTTCGAAGTAGGTGGTCAGACCGGTGCGTACGCTCCAATCTTCGCTCTTGTCGACATAGCCGACGGAACCGCCCAGATCCCAGGTGAAGCGTCCCAGCTCGGCTTGTATCCCTGCGCGGAATGCGCCCCGGCTGTTGACGGATTCATCGCCTTCCATGCCCTCGACGGAAACCAGGGCGGCAAGCTGGTCTTCCAGTACCGGAATCTTGACCCCGACACCGTAGCGGAACATGTCGTCCTGACCGTCATTGCCCGAGCGAGGGTCGCCGAGAATGGCCACTCCGGCGTTGACGTACAAAGTGAACAGGGGATAGTTGCGCGTAAACAGGGCATCGATGAAGATGTCGGCTTCATCGGTGCCGAAATCATCCTCGTCGTCGGCGTTAGGCAGCTTGGTGGCGAGTCGCAGTGCAATGGCCGGCAGACGCAGCGATTCCTGCCACAGGCGAACTTTCAGGCCCAGAGTGACGTCGCCGCTTCCGAATTTGCCGCCCTGGCCGTTTTCCCGCAGATGCAGATAGCTGTATTGGATCTGTGCCTCGACACGTTCGGCAAGTCCGAGATTAAGGGTCAATGTCGGGATCTCCATCACCCGGCGATCGCGGTCTTCGCTTTGGAACAGGTTTCGCATGCCGTCGGCGTATGAAAAGCCTATGTGAAACTCTGCCTGGTTTTTGGGTAGCAGTTGACCATCCTGCAGACCGATTGGTTCGAGGATGGCAGCCAGGGTGGGGCTGGTGAGCAGCAGCACAGAGACGAGGGTTAGAAACGATGTGCGAATTAGGCCGGATGGTGCGTTCATGGAGATTTCCTCCTGTGTTGAATTAGAAAAACTAAACAGATAAGCAATGTAAAGGAATTTAAACCCTCTGTATGGGGCTGTCAACAGATTCTGGCGGCTATAATAAGGTAAACATTAAAATTGGCATCCGGGCGCCGAAGGCAGATTCCTCGGCGGATGTCGGTGCCCAACGGTAGGAGCTGAAATCCGGGATAGAGATCCGGGCTGAAACTTGACAAGGGTATGTTAATGTAGCGTCTGTCCTGAATCTTCGGGTGAAGACTGACGTGGAACGGGATAGGCGGTCCCAATCTTTCCAAGGAGAACAGATCTATGCGTCGATTGCTATGGGTGGTGATGCTGTTTGTACCGGTAGTCTTGATGGGGTGTTCTAACGGGGTTTATAACGTTCCCAAGGAGCAGTATCGATCCATGGTTAAAACACTGGGGGTTTTGCCGCTGATGGTGGACGGCGGCTCGGAGATTCATCATCCTGAGGCCCGCCAGGTGATCGATTTGCTATCCCGGGTCAATCGCGGCAAGGAGGATTCCCTGGTTGAACTCCTGCGACAAAAAAAAGCCTATTTCGACGTCCGTCCGGTGACGGGCGATCCGTCGGCATTGTTGCGGAGAATTGCCGTGTCACGCAAGGCCGCAGGGGATGAGGACGGCGGCTATACCTATCGTTTCCAGCCGGCAGCCGTGGCGGAGCTGGCCCGAACCACGGTGAGCGATGCACTTCTGGTGGTTGTTTTCAACGGGGCTGAACGACAAGAGCGGCGTTGGGATCGCACCAAAATAAACTATCTGGATGCGGCGTGCGACAGCATTCTGGTGTCGGCTGCGGTGGTGCTGCCTACCGGGGAGGTTGTGTGGGAATATCGCAGTCCGCTTGGCGAGCCTTTTTTGAATCTGCAGTATCCTGATTTCGATGAGGCGCATTACAATAAAAGCGATCAGGTGGCTCTGAAGTATATCACCCTGCCGGGGCTCGAACGCGCTTTGACCGAGCCGGATGAAGGGTGGTTCGGGCAGACTGAGGTCCCCGTGGTTTACCATCAGCTGTTCAAGGAGTTGGCTTCCGGATTGAAGCCGGGATTGCTCAATCCGTTCAGTAACGGGAATGCGGAATGAATCGGTAGGGTCTGTTTCGTTATCCGATACCGCCGAAGGTGATCAAGGGGCGCCCCGTGGGCGTCCCTTACCTGGCATTTGTTGCGCAAAAAGGTAATTAATCCATTGACAGTCCGTCTCAAACAGGGTAGATAGTAGGGAGAATCAATTGTTTGATCCTTCAGAACAGAAGTCCCTTACCACGCTACCTTTCGGAACAACATCCCGTAACGATTCAAAATCGAGCTGTTTGTAACAGGAATAAAATCCCAATGGTACCGCATGGCGACGGGGTGTCGCGCGTGGTACCCCCATGATAAGGAAAACCGTCCTACCCTTTCTGTAACCAATCCAAAAGTTGTAACATCAATACGGTCCGGGCGACCGCAACGACAGGCGAAAATGGCAGGTGACGTGCTCCGCAAGATCCGGCATGCATGACGACCGAGAAAAGCTTGTCATGGTCGGCGTGCATTTTAGGAGAAAAAATGAATTTAAAGGAACTCAAAGAGAAGAAGATTACCGAACTGGCGGCGATCGCCAAGGACCTTAAGCTTGACGGTGCCGCCGGCATGCGCAAGCAGGACCTGATCTTCACGATTCTCAATGCCACCGCTGAGAAAAACGGAGCTATTTTCGGCGAAGGTGTCTTGGAAATCCTGCCCGACGGTTTCGGTTTTTTGCGGGCGCCTGACGCAAACTATCTGCCCGGCCCCGACGATATCTATGTTTCACCGTCGCAAATCCGACGGTTCAATCTGCGTACCGGCGATACTGTGTCGGGGCAGATTCGCCCACCCAAGGAAGGCGAGCGCTATTTTGCCCTGCTTAAGGTTGCCGAGGTAAACTTCGAAAATCCGTCGGTGGCCCGTGACAAGACTTTGTTCGACAATCTGACTCCCCTTTATCCGGAGGAGCGTATTGTTCTTGAGGCGGCTCCGGACAACCTGTCCATGCGCGTTATGGACCTGGTTACGCCTATCGGTAAGGGCCAGCGTGGGCTTATCGTTGCGCCGCCGCGAACCGGCAAGACCATCCTTTTGCAGAATATTGCGAATTCCATTGCCGTCAACCATCCGGAAGTGTATCTCATCGTGCTGCTTATCGATGAGCGTCCCGAAGAAGTCACCGACATGCAGCGTTCCGTCAAGGGCGAGGTCATTTCCTCGACCTTCGACGAGCCGGCCACCCGCCACGTGCAGGTCGCCGAGATGGTCATCGAAAAAGCTCGCCGCCTTGTCGAACATAAGCGCGATGTGGTTATTCTGCTCGATTCCATCACCCGCCTGGCGCGTGCCTACAACACGGTGGTGCCGCCCAGCGGTAAGATTCTTTCGGGCGGTGTCGATTCCAACGCTCTGCACAAGCCCAAGCGCTTTTTCGGCGCGGCGCGTAACATTGAAGAAGGTGGCAGCCTGACCATTATCGCCACCGCGCTGGTCGATACCGGCAGCAAGATGGATGAGGTCATTTTCGAGGAATTCAAGGGCACCGGTAATATGGAAGCCGTGCTCGACCGGCGCCTGGTCGATAAGCGCACTTTCCCCGCGATTGACGTCAACAAGTCCGGCACCCGCCGCGAAGAATTGCTGGTTGGTCAGACCCAGTTGCAGCGGCTCTGGCTGTTGCGCAAGGTGCTTTCCTCCATGAATGTCGTCGACAGTATGGAATTCCTGTTGGAAAAGTTGTCCGCAACCAAGACCAACGATGAGTTTTTCGAGTCTATGAACCAGTAGGCGATGCTGTCCAGAAAAGCCTTGCGATAAGCTGTCCGAAATGGTAAAAGATACGCTTTGCCTTGCGAAGTTTTCGCTTTATGTCCGAGCCCTGTACTAAGCCAGGGTGATAAGGAGAAGAAGTCATGAAAGAAGGGATCCATCCTAAATACGAGGCGGTCGAGGTCAAGTGCCACTGTGGCAATGTTATCCAGACCCGCTCTACCAAGTGTGCCGATATGCAAGTCGAGGTTTGCTCGGCCTGTCATCCGTTCTATACCGGTAAGCAGAAGCTGCTCGATACAGCTGGTCGTATCGACCGTTTCCGCAAGAAATACGCGAAGAACAACAAGTAATTGCCGGAGACGGCCCTCCGGGGCCGTTTCTTTTTTTGTTCACAGGCAGAAACGCGCGGGGCGTTTCTGCCCTGTTGCATTTGGGCCTTCCGTAAACTGTCTCCAGCCTTGATCGTGGTGACAGGCGCAGGGCCGGGCGGGAAAGACATGCTCGTACAACTGTTGACTCATACTCCTGAGCCCGAGCGGTTGGTGGCTGCCGCCGCCCGTTTGTGTTATTCGGCATCTTCCGTCGAGGAACTGTTGCAGCAGGACAGCGCCCGCAGGGAGGCGCTGCTCGCCAAGATTCTCTCTGTCGGTCATCTGTCTACCCTGGAACATGTCTCTTTCACCTTCGGTATTGAAGGGGTCAGTCGTGCCTGTTCCCATCAGTTGGTACGTCATCGCCTGGCTTCCTATTCCCAGCAAAGTCAGCGTTATGTCTCGCATAAGCAGCGTTTTACCGCGGTAACGCCGCCTTCCATCGCCGACCGGCCTGAACTGCTGGCTACCTTTGAAGCGGCATTGGAAGAAATGCACCGGGTTTATGCCGAGCTTATGGAGGCCGGGATTCCGGCGGAAGATGCACGTTTTGTGTTGCCCAACGCTGCCGAGACCAAACTGGTCATGACCATGAACGCTCGTGAACTGCTGCATTTCTTTGCGCTGCGCTGCTGTCGCCGGGCTCAATGGGAGATCCGCGCGCTGGCGGTGGAAATGCTGCGCCAGGTACGCGGTGTCGCGCCGGGTCTGTTCGCTGCCGGCGGTCCCGGGTGTCTTGTCGGTGCCTGTCCCGAAGGTGCTATGACCTGTGGCTGCGTGGATGAAGTTCGCAAGGAATTCGCCAATCTTTGATGCCCGACTGAGAGAGCAATCGTAAGCTGATGATATTTAACAAGCTCGAAGAAGTGGAAGATCGGTTTCGTGAAGTCGAGGGGCTGCTGTCGGACCCGCAGGTCGTGTCGCAGCAGAAACGTTTTCTCGAGTTGACGCGCGAACATGCCGAACTGTCGTCGGTAGTCGCGGTTTATCGCGAATACAAACGGGTAAGCGAAGATATCGAGGGGAACCGCGAGTTGCTGCAGGATAGCGACCCTGAAATGCGGGAGATGGCCAAGGCGGAGCTGCCCGAACTCGAGGCTCATCGTGAAGAACTGGCTCAGCAGCTTAAGGTTCTGCTGTTGCCTAAAGATCCCAACGACGACAAGAACGTTATCCTTGAAATCAGGGCAGGTACCGGTGGCGACGAAGCGGCACTGTTTGCCGGCGACCTGTTCCGCATGTACAGCCGTTTTGCCGAGGGGCAGGGTTGGAAAGTCGAGACCATGAGCGTTTCGGACTCCGAAGCCGGCGGATTCAAGGAAATTATCGCCATGATCAGCGGCAACCGGGTGTATTCGCAACTCAAATACGAGAGCGGCACCCATCGGGTGCAACGGGTGCCGGAGACGGAGGCCCAGGGGCGTATCCACACCTCGGCCTGCACGGTGGCGGTGTTGCCCGAGGCTGAAGACGTTGATGTGGATATCGATCCGACCGATCTGCGCATTGATGTTTACCGCGCCTCCGGCGCCGGAGGGCAGCACGTCAATAAAACCGAATCGGCGGTGCGTATTACGCATGTGCCCACCGGAGTGGTGGTTTCCTGCCAGGACGAAAAATCCCAGCATAAAAACAAGGCCAAAGCCATGAAGGTGCTGAAGTCCCGCATCCTGGATCAGGTGATGGCCGATCAGCAGGCGCAGATGGCCGCCGATCGCAAAAGCCAGGTCGGTAGCGGCGATCGCAGTCAGCGTATCCGTACCTACAACTTCCCCCAGGGGCGTTGCACCGATCACCGCATCGGTTTGACGCTCTATCGGCTGGAAGGCATCATGCAGGGCAATCTCTCCGAGTTGGTCGAACCCCTCACCCTGCATTATCAGAGTGAGGCCATGGCGGCCCAGGAGGCGTAAGTTTGGCACAAATCTGGACCGTGCTGAAAATACTGCAGTGGACCGCCGATTATTTCCGGGATAAGGGGATTGACAGCGGCCGGCGCGATGCCGAGTTGTTGCTTGGTGCCAGCCTCGGGATGGACCGGGTGGGCCTGTATCTTAATTTTGACCGTCCTCTCGAGGAGTCCGAGTTGACGGCCTATCGTGCCCTGGTGGTCAAAAGGGCCAGGCGCGAACCGTTGCAGTATATCCTGGGCGAGACGGAGTTCTGGTCTTTGCCCCTGTCGGTTTCTCCGGCGGTGCTGATCCCCCGGCCCGATACCGAGGTGCTGGTGGAGGAAGCTCTGCGGGTGGCCAACGGGTCGCGAGTTCTCGATGTGGGCACCGGTAGCGGCGCCATAGCCATCGCCCTTGCCCATGAACTTGCCGATGCGCAGGTGGTGGCGCTGGATATCTGTCCCCAGGCTCTGGCGGTGGCTGCCGATAATGCCCGCCGCAACGGTGTCGACGATCGGGTGCGGTTTCTTGAGAGGGATCTGGCGCAACTGCCCGAGGGGCCTTTCGATCTGATCGTTTCCAATCCCCCCTATATCCCGGCGGCTGATCTCGACGGACTGATGCCCGAAGTTCGAGATTTCGAACCGCGTCAGGCCTTAAACGGTGGGCAAGATGGTCTTGATCCTTACCGGCTGCTGGCGGCGCAGGCCGATACGTGTCTGGTGCCCGGAGGCTGGCTGCTGGTGGAGGTCGGTATCGATCAGGCCGCCGCGGTGCGGCAGCTGTTCGATGACGCCGGACTTGTGGACGGCTTCGTGCGGGACGATTATGGTGGCGTGCCGCGGGTCGTGGGGGCTCGCCGCGGCGCAGATCATAGTATTCACTGAGCATATGCACCCTTTTCTTCAAAGGTGGTACCAGGTTGGATAAGATTGTCATTCATGGTGGAAACCGACTCAAGGGCGAGGTTCGGATCAGCGGCGCCAAAAATTCAGCGCTGCCGCTGTTGTTTGCCACCTTGCTTGCTCCCGGGCAGCACCAGCTCGAAAATGTGCCGGCCCTGCGGGATATTTCGACCGCCGGAAAACTGCTGAGCATCCTTGGCGCGGAAGTGCATAGCCAGGAAGGGGTGTTTTCTGTCGATGCCACCCGGATTCGCAGTGTTGAGGCGCCCTACGATCTGGTGCGCACCATGCGTGCCTCGGTTTTGGTCCTCGGTCCGCTGCTGGCGCGACTGGGACACGCCCGGGTGAGTTTGCCCGGCGGCTGTGCCATCGGTGCCCGGCCCATCAATCTGCATCTCAAGGGGCTCGAGGCCATGGGTGCCGAGATCGATCTCGACCACGGCTATGTCGAGGCCCGGGCCAAACGGTTGCATGGGGCCAATATCTACCTCGATATTCCCACCGTCGGCGGTACCGAAAACCTGCTGATGGCGGCGTGTCTTGCTCAAGGTACCACCGTAATTGAAAATGCTGCGTGCGAACCGGAGATCGTCGATCTGGCCACGGCTTTGACCTGTATGGGGGCCCGTATCGAAGGTGCCGGGACGGACCGTATCGTTGTCGAAGGGGTCGATGAGTTGCAGCCGCTGCATTACGCCGTAATGCCGGACCGCATCGAGGCCGGTACCTTCATGGTGGCTGCGGCCATGACCCGAGGGGATGTGCGGTTGCTCGGTGCCCGTCAGGCCGACCTCGAGGCCTTGATCAGCAAGCTCCAGGAAGCCGGCGTCACCATCAGCGCGGAGGATCATGCGTTACGCGTGCGGGGTCCGCGCCGCATCGCTCCGGTCGACATCAAGACCCAGCCTCACCCCGGTTTTCCAACGGACATGCAGGCTCAGTTCATGGCTTTGATGAGTATTGCCGACGGTACCAGCGTGGTTACCGAGAGTGTTTTTGAAAACCGCTTTATGCATGTTTGCGAACTGCAGCGCCTTGGCGCAGATATCGCCATCGAAGGCAAGACCGCCAAGGTGCGAGGCGTCAAGGAGTTGCTTGGCGCGCCGGTTATGGCCACCGATCTGCGTGCCAGCGCCAGTCTGGTGCTGGCCGGACTGGCTGCGGAAAATACGACCGAGGTTTCGCGCATCTATCATCTCGATCGGGGTTATGAGCGCCTCGAGGAAAAGTTTCGAAATCTTGGTGCGCACATCGAGCGAATCAAGGGCTGATGGGTCCTTGGTCCCTGGCCGTTGGTCATTCATGTATATGAAAACATGCCGCTGAACAACCAATGACAATGACAATCGATAAAGGACCGTCCTTATGAGCGATTACATAACGTTTGCCCTGCCCAAGGGGCGTATTATGCGGGACTCCATGGAGCTGTTTGCCAAAATCGGCATCACCTGTCCGGAGATGAGCGGCGACAGCCGCAAGCTGGTGTTCGAAAACCCCGAGACCAAATTCCGCTTTATGGCGGTGCGGGCCACGGATGTTCCGACCTATGTCGAATACGGCTGTGCCGATTTGGGAGTGGTCGGCAAGGATACCCTGCTGGAGCAAGGCAAGGATCTCTACGAGCCCTTGGATCTTAAGTTCGGATACTGTCGACTGGTGGTGGCCGAGCCGGGCGAGCTGTCGCGCGATGAGGATCCGGCCGACTGGTCCAATATCCGTGTGGCAACCAAGTATCCCAATATTACCGAGCGTTACTTTGCCGAGCGCGGCGTGCAGGTGGAACTCATCAAGCTTTACGGATCCATCGAGCTGGCGCCTCTGGTCGGGCTGGCTGAACGTATTGTCGACCTGGTGTCGACAGGCGCTACCATGCGCGACAACGGTCTGGTGGAGGTGGAGACCATCGGTGAAATCACCAGCCGCCTGATCGTTAACCGTGCCAGCCTCAAGACCAAGCATCAGCGTATTACCCGCATTATACAGGACCTGGAACGGGTATTGGCTGAAGACGCCGGGAACGATTGAGGAGCCAGGTTATGATGCGATTGTTATCATTTGATGATTCCGATTTCGGTGCTGCTCTCGGCGCCATTGTCGCCCGGGGGGAAACGCCGCCCGAAGGGGTCGAGGAAACGGTTGCGGAAATCCTCGAGGCGGTGCGCCTGCAAGGCGATCGCGCTTTGCTCGAATACACGACCCGTTTTGACGGGTTGGATCTTACCGCAGCGCAACTGCAGGTTACGGCAGAGGAGATCGAAGCGGCTTTGGCCGCTGTGGATAGCGAATCGATGGCCGCATTGCAGCTTGCGGCCGACCGCATCGCTGCTTTTCATCGTCGCCAGAAGACCGAGACCTGGCTGACTACCGACGAGCAGGATGTTATGCTGGGCCAGATGGTGCAGCCTTTGGAGCGGGTCGGTATCTATGTGCCCGGTGGCAAGGCCAGTTACCCCTCGTCGGTTTTGATGAATGCCATTCCCGCCAAGGTGGCCGGCGTGGCTGAGGTGGTGATGGTGGTGCCCATGCCGCACGGCGAGGTCAATCCCCATGTGCTGGCGGCCGCGCACCTGGCCGGCGTCGATCGTATTTTCAAGATCGGCGGTGCCCAGGCGGTTGCCGCACTGGCTTACGGTACCGAGAGTGTGCCGCGGGTCGATAAGATTACCGGACCGGGTAATATCTATGTCGCCACCGCCAAAAAAATGGTTTTCGGGCAGGTGGATATCGACATGATCGCCGGTCCCAGTGAAATCCTGGTCATCAATGACGGCAGCGGCACCCCCGAGCACATCGCCGTCGACCTGCTGTCCCAGGCCGAGCACGATGAGCTGGCAGCCGCTATTCTGGTGACTACCGATGCCGATTTCGGCCGGCGCGTGCAGCAGGCAGTCGAAGAGCAGCTGGCAACGTTGAAGCGGGCCGCTATCGCACGCTGTTCCATCGATGCCTTCGGGGCCATCCTGGTCGCCCGCGATCTGGAGCAGGCGGTGGCACTGAGCAACAGCATTGCGCCGGAGCACCTGGAGTTGGCGGTTGACGATCCCTTTTCCCTGCTGCCCAGAATCCGCCATGCCGGGGCCATCTTTATGGGGCACCATTGTCCCGAAGCGGCCGGAGACTATCTGGCCGGCCCCAACCATACCCTGCCTACCGGCGGGACCGCGCGCTTTTTTTCTCCGCTGGGGGTGGACGATTTCGTCAAGAAGTCGAGCATTATTTCCTTCTCCCGGGAAGGGCTCGATCGGTTGGGCCGGTCTATCGTGCATCTGGCCGAACTGGAAGGACTGGAAGCCCATGGGCGTTCCGTTTCCATTCGCCTGAAGGATAGCTGACCATCGCCGCCTGGCCGGTGAAAAGGCCGGCTGTATCGCCATCTCTGTCAACCAACTGCTGGCAAGGGGGTTTGCCATGTCTCGCAGCGCCACTATCGATCGACAGACGCAGGAAACCCAAATCAATTTGGACTTGACCCTTGACGGGTGCGGCGAAGCCTGTATCGCCACACCTGTGCCTTTTATGAACCATATGCTCACCTTGCTTTCCCGTCATGGGTTTTTTGATCTCACGGTCAAGGCCGAGGGCGATGTCGAGGTGGACGATCATCACACGGTAGAGGATCTCGGTATCTGTCTGGGGCAGGCCTTCGTCAAGGCTCTCGGGGACAAGCAGGGCATTCGCCGCTATGGCGCCGCCACGGTTCCCATGGATGAGACGCTGGCCTCGGTGCATATCGATTTTTCCGGGCGCTCGTGCCTGGTGTTCAATATGGACCTTCCCAAGGCCAAGGTCGGCAGCTTCGATGTGGAGCTGGTCGAAGAATTCTTTACCGCATTTTGTAATCACGCCGGGGCCAATGTGCATGTCAATCTGGTCTACGGGCGCAATCTGCACCACATGATCGAAGGCGTATTCAAGGCCTTCGGTCGAGCGTTGGATGAGGCCACCGGACTCGATCCTCGCATTCAAGGGGTGCTGTCCACCAAAGGAAAGCTGTAACAGATGATAGTCATTATCGATTACGGGATGGGCAATCTGCGCAGTGTGCAGAAAGGCTTTGAAAAGGTCGGCTACAGTGCGCGGGTGACGGATGACCCCGCCGTTGTGGCGCAGGCCGATAAACTGGTGTTGCCCGGTGTCGGCGCCTTTCGCGACTGCATGGATCAGTTGACGGCCGGCGGTTTTGTCGAGCCGATTTTGCGGCATGTCGAGTCCGGTCGGCCGTTTCTCGGTATCTGCCTCGGTTTGCAACTGTTGTTTACCGAAAGCGAGGAGTTCGGCCACCACCAGGGGCTGAATATTATCCCCGGGCGGGTGGTACGGTTCCCCGGCGACATGCAGGAGCAAGGGGAAGTTCTGAAAGTGCCGCATATGGGCTGGAACCAGATCGATATCCAACGCCCCGCGCCGATTTTTCAGGGGCTCGATAGCGGCGAGTCTGTTTATTTCGTGCATTCCTATTACGTCGTACCCGAGGATGCATCGGTGGTGGCGGCAACGGCTGATTACGGGCGCACCTTCTGTGCCGCCGTGTGGCGGGACAATGTCATGGCGACCCAGTTCCATCCGGAAAAAAGCCAGCAGGTCGGTCTTAGAATCCTCAAGAATTTCGGAGATATGTGATGATAGTTATTCCCGCCATCGATTTGAAGGAAGGCCGCTGTGTGCGTCTTGAACAGGGCCTGATGGAGAAGGACACGGTTTACAACGACAACCCCGGTGCCCAGGCCCGCAGTTGGCAGGAGCAGGGTGGCGAGCTGTTGCATATTGTCGATCTCGACGGTGCTTTTGCCGGCGTGCCGCGTAACCGTGACGCTATCCGCGCCATTGCCGAGGCCGTTTCGATTCCCACCGAACTGGGCGGCGGGATTCGTGACCTGCCGACCATCGAAGCCTATCTCGAGCTTGGTATAGATCGCGTCATCCTCGGTACGGTGGCCAAAGAAAATCCGGAGTTGGTTCGTGAGGCCTGCCGGTTGTTCCCCGGGCGTATCGTGGTCGGCATCGACGCGCGCGACGGGTTGGTCGCAGTGCGCGGATGGGCCGACGTTACCGAAAAGCTCGCAACCGAATTGGCCAAAGAGATGGAAGGGTTCGGTGTCGAAGCGATCATCTATACCGATATCGCCCGTGACGGCATGATGGGGGGGCCGAACCTTGAGGCGACCCGTGCCCTGGCCGAGTCGATCTCGGTGCCGGTCATCGCCTCCGGCGGCGTCTCCTGTCTGGAAGACATCGCCCGTCTCATGACCATTGAAGACTCCGGGGTGACCGGCGTGATCACCGGCAAGGCGCTGTATACCGGCAGCCTCGATCTGCGTGAAGCGGTGGCTCTGACCAAGGGCAAAGCCTGATTTCGTGCCGATTTTGATCTTTGCCTATAAAATGAATATGTATCGCAGAGCACGCTGAGTTCGCCGAGGCGGGCTTTTGGTGTGACTGTTTTCTTTGCGATCTCAACGGTTTTTTGCGGTAAAAAAACCGGTTTTCCCGGGTTTCGATCCAATTAATTAACTCGCGGCCCTTGTAATCGGGGTGCGGCGTTCTTATCTTGTGAAGGACGAGCCATGCTGACGAAACGTATTATACCCTGTCTCGATGTCAAGGACGGTCGGGTGGTCAAAGGGGTTCAGTTCCTGGAGTTGCGCGATGCCGGCGATCCGGTTGAGGCGGCCGAGGCCTATGACGCCCAGGGGGCCGATGAACTGACCTTTCTTGATATCACCGCTTCCAGCGACAAGCGCAATATCATTCTCGATGTGGTGTCCCGCACCGCGGAGAGGGTTTTTATGCCCCTTACCGTCGGCGGCGGCATTCGCACCATCGAGGATATCCGTAATCTGCTCAATGCCGGAGCCGACAAGGTTTCCATTAATACCGAGGCGGTCAATAACCCCGAGTTTGTCAAAGAAGCAGCCGAGCGTTTCGGCTCCCAGTGTATCGTTGTGGCCATCGATGCACGGCGCGTCGCCGATAGCGATCCGCAGCGCTGGGAGGTTTATATTCACGGCGGCCGAACGCCGACCGGCATCGACGCCATGGAGTGGGCGATGCGTATGGAAGCTTATGGTGCCGGAGAAATCCTGCTGACGTCCATGGACAAGGACGGCACCAAGGACGGATACGATATTCCTCTGACCCGTACCATCAGCGATTTGGTAAGTATTCCGGTTATCGCCTCCGGCGGTGTCGGCAATCTGGAGCATATTCATCAGGGCCTGACCGAAGGTGGGGCCAGTGCCGCTTTGGCCGCAAGTATCTTCCACTTTCGCGAATACACGATTCACGAGTGCAAAGAGTATCTGCAGAAGCGCGGCGTGCCGGCGCGTTTGTAGTCGGTTGAGACAGGTAGGAGAAGGCCCATGGTCGATTTAGGCAATATTACATACGGTGTCGACGGACTGATCCCGGCAGTGGTGCGTTGCGCGCCCAGCGGCGACGTGCTGATGCTTTCACATCTCAACGCCGAAGCTGTCGAGCAAACCCTGGCAAGCGGTTTGCTGTACCGTTATTCGCGCTCCCGAAAGGCCCTGGTGGCACCCGATGCCGATGCCCCGCAGCGGGTCACGGAAATGCGGCTGAGTTGTTCCGGGGACTGTTTGCTGGTGGCCGTAGAGCAGGGTGGGGCATCCCGCAACTGCTTCAAAACGGTGCTTTTCCAGCAGCAGGATGCTGTCGCCGAGGAGCAGGCCGATATTTTGGAACAGGTATATCAGGTTGTGCTGCAGCGCCGCGACAATCCCTCGCAGAAATCTTATGTGGCTTCCCTGTTCGCCAAGGGGCTCGACAAGATCCTTGGCAAGATCGGTGAAGAAGCCACCGAAACGGCGGTGGCCGGCAAGGGCGGCCAACCCGACGAGGTTGTCTATGAGGTCGCCGACCTGTTTTTTCATGTGCTGGTTCTGCTCGGTTATTACGATTTGCCTCCGGAGCGTATTTACGCCGAACTGCGGCGTCGGTTCGGTCTGTCGGGGATCGAGGAGAAGGCCTCGCGCAAAGCCTGATTTTCTGACTGTTTTCCTATAAAAAGGTGGATAACCATGAGTCTCAAACAACAACTCAACGATGCCATGAAAGCCGCAATGAAGGCTAAAGACAGTCTGCGCCTGACCACCGTGCGCATGGTGCTGGCAGCCATCAAGAATCGCGAAATCGACCAGCGTGCAGAGCTTGGAGACGAAGATATCATTGGTGTGCTGTCGTCTTTGGTCAAGCAGCGCAAGGAATCCGTGGCGCTATACCGGGAGGGCGACCGGGCCGAACTGGCCGAAAAAGAAGAGGCCGAACTGGCCATTCTGCAGGAGTTTTTACCGTCGCCGCTGAGCGAGGAGGAAATTTCCGCCCTTATCGAACAGGCCGTAACCGAAACCGGTGCCGCCGGTCCCAGAGATATGGGCAAGGTCATGAAGATCGTTTCCGCCCAGACCCGCGGGCGTGCCGATGGCAAGCAGGTCAGCGACATGGTTAAAAGCCGACTGAGCAGCTGATCGCAATACTGGGGAAGACCTATGAATGTTGTGGATATCGCCATTCTGACGGTACTGGCCTTGTTTTTGATCAAGGGGGTGGTGCGCGGACTGCTCAAGGAGCTCTGCTCTTTGTTCGGGCTGTTTGGCGGATTGGTGATAGCCCTGCGTTTTCATCCCTATCTGGCCGAGGGCATGCTTAAAACCTTCTCCTTGCCGGCCCAGTTATGTGTAGTAATCGCTTTTGCTGCATTATTTCTGCTGACGGTCTTGATTTTTGCAGTGATTGGGTTTATTCTGTCACGTTTCGTCAAGTTGCTTTTTCTCGGGGGCTTCAACCGGGTGGCAGGGGGCTTGTTCGGTATCGTTCAGGGTGCCGCGATTTTGATCCTGGTCTTGTTCGGGTTGAGTCGCAGCCCCTTGCCGGAACAGGCGCAAAAATATCTGCGTTCATCGCAGCTGACGCCCCCTTTGGTCGACATGGGGGAGACCCTGTTTCGTCACGGCAAGCAACTGGGCGGCACGGTAAAAGGCCGCTCCTGAGTGTTTTTGCGGGATTAGGAGTTCATGAGCGAAGAAACCCTCAGGGTTCTCGAATACAATAAAATCGTTCGGCTGCTGGCGGGGCACACCGTCACCGAGCCGGGACGGGAAAAGACTCTGGCTTTACAGCCGTTGCATGATCCGCGGCAGGTAGCCGAGGCTCTGGCCGAAGTGGCCGAAATGACGGCCTTGTTCGAAAGTCAGGGCCGACCTCCGTTGGGCGGGTGCCGCGAACTGCGACCCGCCTTGCGGCGTTTGCATGCCGACGGCAGCTGGTTGCCGGCCGAGGACCTGCTGGCGGTGGTTTCGAGTTTGGAGGCCGCCAGTGCCTGTCGCGGATATTTTGACGGACAGCAAAGCGCTCCGCTGCTCGCCGAGCAGGCGTCCGGCCTGACGGTTTGCAACGCCCTGCAGCGTGAAATTCGTGCCAGTATCGGCAGTCACGGCGAGATTCTGGACAGCGCTTCTTTCGAACTGGGGGATCTGCGTCAGTCCGCCCGGCACCTGCGGGGCCGTATCCGCAGGAAACTGGAGGATATGCTGCATGCCGAGTCTTTCAGCGGTGTCTTTCAGGACAGCATCGTTACCGAGCGCAATGGCCGTTATGTCGTGCCGGTGCGGGCCGACCATCGCGGTCGCGTCAAGGGACTGATCCACGATGAATCCGCCAGCGGCCAGACCCTGTTCATGGAACCGAACGCGGTGCTGGAAGGCAACAATGAATTGCAAGCCTTACGGCGTGCCGAACAACGCGAGGAGGAACGTATCCTGCGGCGTCTGTCGGCTCAAGTCCGAGGGCAGCGGGTCGCCCTCGAGCACAATCAGACGTTGATGGCCCGCTTTGATCTGCGGGCAGCGGCAGCGCGTTTCGGTCAGATGTGCGGGGCCGTGACGCCACAGCTGGCGGACAAACCGGTCATCGACCTGCGTGATGCCCGACATCCGTTGCTGATGGTCGGAGCGGATGGCAGCGTTGAGGTCGAGCGGGCCGTTTCCATCGACCTGAAGCTGGGGCAGGATCGACAGATTCTGGTGATCAGTGGCCCCAACACCGGCGGTAAGAGTGTCGCACTCAAGACTATCGGCCTGCTGGTGCTCATGGTTCGCTCGGGCTTGCCGATTCCCTGTCGTGCCGACAGTCGGATTTACCTGTTCCCTTCGGTGCAGGCCGATATCGGTGACGAACAGAGTATTGAGCAGCATCTCTCCACGTTTTCAGGGCATTTGACACGGCTGCGGCGGATTATGGAAGAGTGCGGGCCGGAGACGCTGGTGCTGTTGGACGAGCTCGGTACCGGAACGGATCCCGCGGAGGGCGGCGCCCTGGCCATGGCCATGCTGGATCACCTGCGTGACGCCGGCGTGCGCACCGTAGCCACCACTCACCTGAATCTGATCAAGGGGTATGCCGCAACCCAGGACGGTGTGGAAAACGCCGCCGTTGAATTCGATCCCGAAACCTTGCAGCCGACCTATCGCTTGCATTACGGGATACCCGGCGCCAGTCAGGCTTTTGCCATTGCCCGCCGTCTTGGCTTGCCGGCCACGGTGTTGCAGCGTGCCGAAGACTACCTCGGCGACGGCGAAAAAGCCGGCCTGGAGTTGATGGAGAAGATCAACGCCCAGCAGCATGCCCTTGAACTGGAACTCTCCGAAGCGCGCAAATTGCGCGAACGGGCCCGTCAGGAGCGGGCGCGACGCAAGAAATTGCTGGAGGATTTCGAGGCGCAGAAGCAAGCGTTGCAGGACAAGGCCCGGCGACGTGCCGATCAGCTGGTGCGCGAAGCCGAACGCAAGATAAAGGGGTTGCTCAAAGAGGCTCGTCAGACCGGTACGCAAGTGCCAGAACAGGCCCGGCTGACCTCCGAGGTACGCCAGGTGCGCGAAGAGTTGCGCCAGGCACCGGCCTCGGTGAAGGGCCGGGGCAAGGCCCCGAAGTCGGTGAAAGTCGGCGAGTTGTTGCGTATCCCGACATTGCGCACCGAGGGTGAAGTGGTGCGGGTGCAGGGCGATACCGTCGAAATGACGGTGCAGGGTAAAAAGCTGCGCTTGGCCATGACAGTGCTGGAGGCGTTCCGGCCGCGACGTTTTGCTTCGCGTTCCGCCGGTGGCGCGGTGCGTGGCAAGATTCAGCGGGACAGTTTCAGCCCCCGATTGATGCTGGTCGGTAAGCGGGTCGATGAGGCCCTGCCATTGCTGGAACGCTTCGTCGACGATGCTTTGCTGCACAATATGCTGGAACTGGAAGTCGTGCACGGCGCCGGCGAAGGCGTGTTGCGTAAAGTGGTGCGCGAGTACCTCGCCGCACACCGTGAAGTGGCGGGCTTTCACGCCGCCGCCATCGGTCAGGGTGGCGATAATGTGACCCTTGTGCAATTGAGAAGGTCATGAGCGGAAGGATTGCGGACGAAAAGGTCGAGGAAATACGGGCTCGGGCCGACATTGTCGAGGTGATTTCGAGCTACGTTTCCCTCAAGCGTTCCGGGCGTAACCATGTCGGACTGTGTCCGTTCCATGCTGAAAAAACACCGTCCTTCAATGTTAACGCCGACCGGCAGATCTACCACTGTTTTGGCTGTGAGGTCGGTGGCGATGTCTTTGCCTTTCTGATGAATATAGAGGGGCTGGCCTTCCCCGAAGCGGTTCGTCGGCTCGGCGAACGCTACGGCATCGAGGTTGAGGAAGAAGCCGTATCCCCCGAAGAAGAGCAGCGCCGGGAAGAACGCGAGCGCCTGCTGCGGGTGACGGAAGTCGCCTGTGACTTCTATCATAACCTGCTGCTGAAGGACCCTTCCGGTAAGCCGGCGCGCGGTTATCTGCGTCGTCGCGGCTTTGACGGCGATATCGCCCGGCAGTTTCGCCTGGGGTGGGCGCCCGCAGCGTGGGAGGCTCTGGCAAATCATCTGCGGGACAAGGGTTTTGACTCCAAGTGGGCGCGGGATCGTTTGGGGCTGGTTCGTGCCGGCAACGAAGGGCGTAACGATTACGACCTGTTCAGGCGTCGCCTGTTGTTTCCCATTCTGGACGAGCGTGGTCGGCCCGTGGCGTTCGGTGGCCGCATTCTGGAAGGGGATGGTCCCAAATACATCAACTCGCCCGAATCGCCCATCTACCACAAGGCGCGGGTGCTTTACGGTCTGTACCAGGCGCGCGATGCCATGCGCCACAAGGGCGAAGCCATTGTGGTGGAAGGCTATTTCGATCAATTGGCACTGTATCGCGCCGGTTTTCAAAACACCGTAGCCACCTGCGGTACGGCGCTGACGCCCGAGCATGTTCGTTTGCTCAAACGTTTTGCCGAGCGTGTGCTGCTATTGTTCGACCAGGATGAAGCCGGCCGTAAGGCAACATTTCGTGCCATGGACGTATTGCTGCCCGAGGGGTTGCAGGCCCTGGTGGTTACCTTGGATGCCGGTGAGGATCCCGACTCCTTCCTGCGCAACCACGATGCGCAGAAGATGCAGGCGCGCCTGGCGTCGGCGCGTCCGGTGGTCGAGGTCTTTATCGAGCGGACGCTGGAACAGCACGGCGAGGATATCGAGGGCCGCGCACGGGCGGTGGAAAAAATTCTCGCCAAGTTACGCCTTCTGCCCGGCGATATCGAGCGCGATCTGTATTTGAAGGACCTGGCTTCGCGTACCGGCTTGGATGAGCAGTTGCTGCGCAGCAAGGCATTGCCGCAGGCCGTGCCGGATCCTGCCCCGTCATCGGTGCCTGCGGTTCGGCCGAAACCTGCTGCCCGTCAGGCCGTACCGGCAAAGAAGACCCGGCGGGGGGTGGCTGAAAAAGCGCAACGGATTTTATTGCGGCTGATTCTTTGCTACGAATCGGCATGCGATGCAGCGCGCAACCTCGGCCTGGGTGAGCTTTTCGAGGAGGGCGATTTGCGGATCTTGGCCGAACGCGCCCTTTCGGTGTCCGCTGAATCGGGGCCGGTGGCAGAAAATATGCGCATTGATGACCTGAGTGAGTCCCAGAAGGGGCTGCTTTCGGGTATTCTGTTAGAAGACGAAGGATTGTTTGCGGAAAATTACGATGAGCTTTTCCGGAAATGTCATGAAATGGTGAATAAGGAGCGCATGAAGCAGCGGTTGCAACAACTGCAGGAGCTGATGCGAGAGGCCGAGA
Organism: Syntrophotalea carbinolica DSM 2380; assembly: GCF_000012885.1. Classification (NCBI taxonomy): domain Bacteria; kingdom Pseudomonadati; phylum Thermodesulfobacteriota; class Desulfuromonadia; order Desulfuromonadales; family Syntrophotaleaceae; genus Syntrophotalea; species Syntrophotalea carbinolica. The sequence goes on along the minus strand of NC_007498.2, from coordinate 3,131,332 downwards.
GGGGCCAGGATTTCACCGAGATGACAGTCTGGCAGCGTGAGTTTCAGGAGCTTACACGCAAGCTCAAGGGGTAATTGTCAACGTCGATACTAATAAACCGATGACTTTCGCAGTGAAGGGAAGTCCAGAGGAGAGAATCGAGCATGGCCAAGAAACACGGCATGGAAGAAGTTCAGCAGCTTATCGATATGGGTAAGGAAAAAGGTTACCTTACCTATGACGAAGTGAACGATTATCTTCCGGAAAGCGTGGTCTCTTCCGACCAGTTGGATGATGTCATGAGTCTGTTCGGCGAAATGGATATTGAAGTCGTCGATTCAGAGCAGAAGGTGTCTGTGTCCAAGACCCAGAGCGATAGTGACGACAGCAGCTCCGACTCCGGCGAAGAAGAGGAAGAGACGGAATACGAAGCCGGAACCCTGGGACGGACAAGCGATCCCGTGCGCATGTATTTGCGGGAAATGGGACAGGTATCGCTGCTGACTCGTGAAGGGGAGGTGGAGATCGCCAAGCGCATCGAAGAGGGTGAGGCGCTGGTGGCCCGGGTTATCATGAAGACCCCCATTGCTTTTCGCGAAGTGATTCGCCTGGGTGAAAAGCTTGCCAAGGAACAGATTGGCGTGGCGGAGATCACCAAGGAGTATGAAGAAGAAGAGGGCGCCGATGTCGAGGAGGTTCAGCGCACGCGCATCCTTGATCTGGTGGAAAAAATCCGGCAGCAGAATGACGAGCTGATGGTTCTGTGCCAGGAGTTGGCCGATTGCGGCGATCGTCAGCAGCGTAACAGCCTGCGCGACCAGATCGCGGAAAAGAAGGCATCCATCGGCGAGCTGATGCGGGAAATCCGCCTGAAGGATTTTCAAGTGGACAAGATCGTCGATCGCCTCAAGGATATGGCGCAGCAAGTCAAAAAGGGCTTGTCCGAGGTGCAGGCCTGCGAAGAAGAGCTTAAGCAGCCGCACAAGGAAATCAAGCGCCTGTTGCGGCGGATGCGTAAAAGCGATGAAGAAGCGCATCGTATTTCGCAGGATCTGGGTGTGCCCATCGATACCCTGCTGTCCGTTGAAAAACGTCTGAAGAGCGCCCAGCGCAAATTCAATCGCGTTGAGGATGAGTCCGGGTTCGCTCCGGAGGAATTGCTCGGCTCGCTGAAGGAAGTCATGAAGGGCGAGTGGCGGGCCAAGGCGGCCAAGAGTGAACTGGTCGAGGCCAACTTGCGGCTGGTGGTGTCCATCGCCAAAAAATACACCAATCGCGGGCTGCAGTTCCTGGATCTTATCCAGGAGGGCAATATCGGTCTGATGAAGGCCGTCGACAAGTTCGAATATCAGCGCGGTTACAAATTCTCGACCTATGCCACCTGGTGGATTCGGCAGGCCATTACCCGTGCCATTGCCGATCAGGCGCGCACCATACGTATTCCGGTGCATATGATCGAAACCATCAACAAGCTGATCCGTACCAGCCGCCAGCTGGTGCAGGAGATGGGTCGGGAGCCGGTGCCCGAAGAAATCGCCGAGCGTATGGAACTGCCGCTGGAAAAAGTACGGCGGGTACTCAAGATTGCCAAGGAGCCGATCAGCCTTGAAACCCCGATCGGCGAAGAAGAGGACTCCTCCTTGGGGGATTTCATCGAGGACAAAGGCGTGGTTTCGCCCCTCGAGGCGGTTATCAAGGGCAATCTTTCCGATCAGACGTCGCGGGTGCTTGCGTCATTGACTCCCCGTGAGGAGAAGGTGCTGCGCATGCGATTCGGTATCGGCGAAAAATCCGATCATACCCTTGAGGAAGTCGGGCAGGATTTTGCGGTCACGCGGGAACGTATTCGTCAGATCGAGGCCAAGGCGCTGCGCAAACTGCGGCATCCCAGTCGCGCCAGACGTTTGAAAAGCTTTGTTGAAACCACTTGACAGGCAAGTTCTGAAAAACTAAACTGGTGAACTATTCCGGGCCTATAGCTCAGTTGGTAGAGCCACCGGCTCATAACCGGTTGGTCCCAGGTTCGAATCCTGGTGGGCCCACCACTCGGATGGGTGATGAGGCGAGAACTCATATACACATACAGAAACACCCCTGCTACCGAAGAGTGCAACGATAGAGTTGCACTCTTCTTTTTTCAAAGCGATTGTTCATGAAGGAACGTACCTTTCGCCTACAGGATCTGCTCGGTTTACTGCACCGTCTTTACCCGCCCGCACTGGCGGAAAGTTGGGATAATGTCGGACTGCAGGCAGGCGATCCGTCCGCTTCGGTAAGCCGTGTTCTGGTGTGCCTCGATGTTTCCGAATACGCATTGGACGAAGCACAGCGGATCGGCGCCGAGGCCATTGTCAGCCATCATCCGCTGATCTTCCAGCCCCTCAAGCACTTAAGCCCCATGAATGAGACGGGTCGCCTGCTGTTTCGCGCGGTGCGTGAAGGTGTGGCCATTGTCTCCGCCCATACAAACCTCGATTGTGCCAAGAACGGACTCAATGACTGGTTGGCGGCCAGCCTGGGCCTGGAAAAGCCGGTGCCTTTGCAAACCGGCGCAACCGATTTGCACAAGTTGGTGGTGTTTGTCCCCAGCGGTTACGAAGACCGGGTGGCCAAGGCGCTTTTCGAGGCCGGTGCGGGAACCATTGGCGATTACGACAGCTGCTCATTCCGTACCGACGGTGTCGGAACTTTCCGGCCTGGCGATGACACCAGGCCATTTATCGGACAGAGTGGGGCACTGGAGCGTGTCCGGGAAATCCGGATGGAGACCATCCTGACCCGTGAAGTGCAGGCGCGTGCCGTTCAGCGCATGCTCAAGGCGCATCCCTATGAGGAGGTTGCTTACGATCTGATTCCTTTGGCCAATCGACGCAGCGACGTCGGCCTCGGCCGCATCGGGCGTCTGGCGCAAACCACCACTTTGGGGGCGTTTGCCGATACGGTCAAGCGGGCCCTGGATATCCCTCATGTACGGGTCGTCGGTGAGTTGGACAGGAAGGTGGGCAAGGTTGCCGTCTGTGGCGGTAGTGGTGCGTCTTTGTTGGGCGATACGGATCGTATGGGGGCCGATGTGCTGGTGACCGGCGATGTCAAGTATCATGAGGCTCTCAGTGCCCGTGACCGCAATATAGGTTTAATCGATGCCGGTCATTTCGGCACCGAGCATATTATGGTGAAGCATCTGGCCGAAGTGTTGCGCCAGGCAGCTGCAGCGAAGCGGATGGGAATTCAAGTCGAAGAACTCAAAGGGGAACAGGATCCATTTTTAATGGTCTGAGTTCCCTTTTTTTATTTCACACAGCACAAGAAATAGTATCACCGGAGAACCGATGGGAGGCAACAACGTGCATGAACAAATCGAACGTCTAAGGGCTTTGCAGGAACTTGACCATGAACTCAACAGCATTCGCCAGGAGCGCCGCAAACTGGAAATGGAACAGGCCGAGTTAAGCGGTGAAATGGTGCGGATCCAGGACATGGTGAATGGTCTGGATGAAGAAATCGGCACGTTGCAGAGTCAGCAGGCCGAACTTCAGCAGGGGCTGGCGCAGGAAGAGGCCAATATCAAACGTTCTGAAGAGAGGTTGCCGGAAATCAAAACCCAGAAGGAGTATCTGGCTGTTCTCAAAGAAGTCGATAGCGCCAAGAAGGTCAACAAAGACCTGCAGGCGAAGTTCGATGAAAAACAGGCTCAAATCGCCGAACTCAATGCCGAAAAGGACGAAAAACTCAAGCAGATTGAAGAACTTAAAGAGCGCACCGAAGTTCGCACCTCCGAAATCGCCGAGGCGCTGCAAGAGTTCGACGAAACGCTCGAAGCCAAGACCGGTCAGCGCGGTACGCATATCGATCCTCTGCCCAAGCAGTTGCAAAAGCGTTATGCCCTGCTCATGGAACGGCGTGACGGCATCGCCGTGGTCGAGGCGCGTGACGGCAACTGTACCGGTTGTCACATGCATCTGCCCCCCCAGTTGTTCAACAGTCTGTTCCTCAATCCGCAGATCCAGAGTTGCCCTCATTGCAACCGGCTGCTGTTCGTGACGCGAACGGAGGCTTAGAGCGCCGGGCGGTTAACTCCTGTCATCTTGCCGCATTTCATGAAGCGGACAGGATGATTGGTTCGATAGGCTTGCACAGGCTTGGAAATACAGGATGGTCGGAGAGCGCCAGATGATCGTCGGCTCGTTCCGTTTCGGCGGTAGCGGGCGGGAGGAAAGTCCGGGCTCCGCAGGGCGGGATGGTTCTTAACGGGAACCGGGGGTGACCCCAGGGACAGTGCCACAGAAAGCAAACCGCCTGTCGAAGTCGAGGCTTGGGCAGGTAAGGGTGAAACGGTGAGGTAAGAGCTCACCAGTTCCGACGGCGACGCCGGAAGCTAGGTAAACCCCATCCGGAGCAAGGCCAAATAGGGAAGTGTTTGAGGGCGGCCCGTCCGAGACTTCCGGGTTGGTTGCTTGAGGCCGTCGGCAACGGCGGTCCTAGAGGAATGATCATCGCCCTCCGTGCGGGTAACCGGCGGGGGGAACAGGACCCGGCTTACGGTTCTCTCCGGCCATCTTATTTTTCGATTACATTCATGATTCATCAGCCGGAAAGCGGCACGGGCCAGCGGCTCCGTGCCGCTTATTGTTTGGAGCAGGATGATTCAACAACGACAACAGCTATGGCAACGCACCGTAACCGCTGTCGCGGCGGAACTCGAACGCCTCGATTCCCCCCGCCGGGCCTGGATTACAGAGGCGGTCACGGCAATTGCCCGTGACCAGCAGCGTATGCATGCACTGTTTTTGGCCGCCGATGGCCCCGCCGCGTGTTCGCGCTGCAATGGGGCCTGCTGCGCATGCGGTACGTACCATTTCACTTTGGTCAACCTGCTCGCCTATCTTATCGAAGGCACATTGCCGCCTTTGCCCGAATTTTCCCGGCCCTGCCCCTTTCTGGGCCCTTCCGGATGCCGTTTGCCGGTTGCGCGACGGCCGTTCAACTGCGTGATTTTCTTATGCGAGGAGATCTGGCATAATCTGTCGGAGCCGCAGCAGCGGCAGGCGCGGCTGCTGGAGGATGCGCTGCGACGGCAATACCTGGCATTCGATGCGTTGTTTGCCGGCTCGAGCCTGCGCGGTCTGTTGATTCGCGCTGAGCGCCTTCAGGGGCAGGCCCTTCTGGATGCGCCGCTATAACGCACGCCGTGCGCAGCTTGAAGGCTGATGCCTTCTGGATGAGGGAGAAAGGGTTTCATGGATATCCATTTTAAACAACACAACGGTCGGGTCGACGAATTGGTGGAGGAACTGGTCAGGCTTGCCGGCGTTCATCATCCGGCCATAACGCGTGAAATGGTTCTCAGCGCACTTGCTGCAGGACAGGAGATCGACTACCTGGCCGATCTCAAGCTGATGCGCACCACCCTGAAGGAAATGAGTTTTACCAGCCGCCTTTTCGGGGGGCACCGGGGTCGGAAAAAAGTGACCATATTCGGCTCTGCCCGCACCACCAGCGATTCCCCGATTTATGAAAAATGCGTACGGTTTGCCCGTTTGCTTGCCGACAAGGGCTACATGGTGATTACCGGTGGCGGTGGCGGTATCATGCAAGCCGGAAACGAGGGGGCCGGAGCGGAAAATTCCTTCGCCGTTAATATCCGCCTGCCCCACGAGCAGGAAACCAATCCGGTGATGAGCCAGAGTCCCAATGTCATCACCTATAAATATTTCTTTAATCGCAAGGTCGCTTTTCTCAAGGAAGCCGCGGCCGTAGCCTTGTTTCCCGGCGGGTTCGGTACGCTTGACGAGGCCATGGAAACCCTGACCCTGATACAAACCGGGAAAAATCCACCCATTCCCCTGGTGCTCATCGATGACGACCAGGGTGATTATTGGGAACGGGTGCTCGCTTTTATGAAAGATCCTCTGCTTAAACGGGATCTGATTTCCGGTGAGGATTTCAGCTTGTTTTCCATCACCCGGGATCCTGCCGAGGCGGTCGCCATCATCGACGCCTTTTACCGGGTTTACCACTCCATGCGGTTCGTCGGCAAGACCCTGGTGATTCGGCTGAACAAGCCTCTTTCGCGTGAACAGATCGAAATCCTGGAGTCGGAGTTTCCCGAAATCAAGGAGCCGGAAAGCCGTCTGCAGTTGGCCGGACCGCTGCCCGCCGAAAAGGATCAGCCCGATTTGCTGCCTTTGCCGCGTCTGACCTTCGAATTCAATCGACGCAGTTACGGATTGTTGTTGGCATTTATCCGGCGCCTGAATACTTTTTGAGTCGCCGGCATGTCAGGAAAGGAGCGTCCCATGATGAAGAATTCCCATTGTTCTTTTTGCGGTCACCCTTTCTCCGATCGGCAACCCTGGCCCCGTACCTGCAGTCACTGTGGGCAGACCAGTTTTCTCAATCCCCTGCCGGTGGTGGTGATGCTGCTTCCCGTGGATGATGGTCTGTTGCAGATTCGCCGCGGGATCGAACCCGGGCTGGGCAAATGGGCTTTTCCCGGCGGCTATGTCAACCTCGGTGAAACCTGGCAGGAAGCTGGCGCCCGCGAAGTGCTGGAGGAAACCCATGTCGCGGTGGATCCGGCAGAAATTCGGGAATTTCGCGTACGCAGCGCGCCGGATGGCACCTTGTTGATATTCGGCCTGGCCGCACCGCGCCGTGCAGCGGATCTGCCCGATTTCGAACCTACGGACGAAACCACCGAAAGGGCAGTGCGCTGCGCACTGAGCGGCATGGCCTTTCAGTTGCATGCCGAGGCGGGTATGGCCTTTTTTAACGACGCCCACGGCAAGCCGGGCTGAGGCCGTCGACATTCACATTTCATCACAGCAATAGAGGTTCCCATGGTTGAGGACAAGCACGATTTCGAAGAGAGCAACGAAGAGGAAAACTTTGCCGATATGCTGGAGCAGAGTCTGGCCGGTATCCAACCTTTGGCGCCGGGGCAACAGGTGGAAGCGACGGTTCTGCAGATTGGCGACCAGTGGATTTTTCTGGATGTAGGTCAGAAGGGCGAGGGGGTGCTCGATAGACGCGAGCTGGCTGACGAAGAGGGGCAACTCAACGTCGCCCAGGGGGATCGCATCAAGGTATTTTTCCTCTCCCGGGCCGGTGGTGAACTTCGCTTTACCACGCGTCTGGCCAGCGGTTCGGCCGGTGCGGCCCAGATCGAAGAAGCCTGGCGCAGCGGTATCCCGGTGGATGGACGCCTGGAAAAAGAGGTCAAGGGAGGTTTCGAAGTGCGCCTGGCGGGCGGTGTGCGGGCCTTCTGTCCGTTTTCCCAGCTCGGATTGCGCCGTGATGACAGCTCCGAGACGGCTATCGGTGAAAATCGCTCTTTCAAGGTGATTCAGTTCGGAGAGCAGGGCCGCAACGTGGTGGTTTCGCACCGGGCGATTCTCGAGGAGGAGCGTGCCCGTCAGCGCGAAACGTTGCGTGAAACCCTGCAAGAGGGCATGGTGGTCAAGGGCACCGTTACATCGCTGCGGGATTTCGGCGCATTTATCGATATCGGTGGCCTCGAAGGACTGCTGCCGATCTCCGAGATCAGCTATGGCCGCGTGGAAAATATCGAAGATGTGCTGCATGTCGGCCAGGAGCTGGAGCTGGCTATCAAAAAGCTGGACTGGCAGGCCGATCGTTTTTCATTCAGCCTGCGCGATACCCAGGCCGATCCCTGGAGCAAAGTCGGGACCCTTTATATGGAAGGCTCCACCCATACCGGAACGGTCGCACGGCTGGCCAATTTCGGTGCCTTCGTGACCCTGGAAGAAGGTGTGGACGGACTGATCCATATCTCCAAACTGGGCGGCGGGCGTCGTATCAACCATCCTCGCGAAGTGCTGGAAGTCGGCCAGCAATTGCTGGTGACCATCGAGCAGGTCGATCGCGAGCAACACCGCATCTCTCTGGCGCCGGCCGCGGACGGAGCCGAAAGTGCCGCACCGACCCGGTATGTCGAAAAAGATACAAGCGGTTCCATGGGAACTTTTGCGGATCTGCTCAAGGGGAAATTCGAAAAGAAGGGTAAGAAGCGTAAATAGGCCGGTATTACCGGAGCCGTGGCTCGCGGGACGGGAAAACCCTGCGCGCCGAACAGGAATAAACGGCACCGCCTGCGCGTTTCACCGATAACGGCCCCGGCAAGCATCTTCCGGGGCAACTTAACCTGTCGAATTTCCATTTGTCCGGTTAGTCTCCCTCCAGTCCTCAGTAGGTTGGAGGGAGATCTTTTATCCGGAAACGTTGCATATAGAAATGCTGCCCAACCTCAACCAGGCCAATCGAACGCATACCCAGGGTATTTGCCAGTTCTTCCGGTGACAATCTTTTGTTCTGCGGTGGTCCGAATGGGGTTTCCCCCTTCTTTATCTCAACGATGGCAAGGATTCCTCCTGGTTTCAGCAGGCGTTTAACTTCCACGACAAAATCTTGCATTTGCGCAGCTGTAAACCCATGGAGGACGGTCGATAGATAGATCAGATCGATGGAGTCGGGTGCCAATTTCGTCTGTTTCGTAATATCGTCGACAAATGGCTCAATGACGGTTCCTTGAATTTCCTCCTTCAACCGGCGGATGGAACATGCATCCGGGTCCAGAGCATACACCCTGCCCGAACTTCCTACCTGCCTGGCAAATTCTTTAGCCATGTACCCGTTACCGCACCCCGCATCCAAAACTTTTTGTCCAGGCTGGATCGAAAGGTTGGCGATGATCTTTTCTTTTTCTACCAAATGTTCCGATGATTTTCCTCGGTGCTTGTGCCCATGGTCGCATTTGCTTTGGCTCATAATTGCTCCGTGGTTAAGTGGCTTAACCTTTTGTTTAAATAATCACTCTTCGGTCAGGCGTTCGTCCGCAACATCATCGAATATGTGCAATAGCTCTTCCAGGGTCGCTATATCTCCCGCCGAAAAGCTTTGCATGCGCTCGACAATACGACTCAGGTCTTTGGCATGCGCCTGCTCATGGGCTCTAAAAGCCTGCCATCCCAGTGGCGTGAGAGAGATTCGTAATTCCTTATTGCTGTGCGCCGACAGTTGCTTGTCGATAAATCCTTTACGGGCTAGCTTGGATACCATCTGGGATGCAGCACTTTTCGTCACCCCGAACCGAGTGGCAATATCTTTTACGCAAAGGGCGGCCTGCTCTCCGATTGCTTGTATGGTATGTGCCTCCCGGGTTGAGATTGCCAGCTCCTTATCGACCTCGATGGGCAGATCCTCGACACGCGCCAATTTATGCGCGAGCTGCTGTAGTTGCCGGATTCTTTCCATGATCTGTTTTTCCTTCTGATTCATGGCAAAATAGTACAGCGGCTTAACTATTATGGCAAGGCCAAATTTTGCGCGCGAATCCTCCCTTGGTTTCCCATCGGTTGGGCCGTCTTTGTTTCCTCCCGGATTGATGAGCAGAGTATTTAAGGTTGGTCAGTCATATCTGGAGTCTGTCGGACAGAGCCCTGATCAGGCTGCGATAAAACTAAGCAAACCATAAAACAAAAACCTCCCCTGAGAACAAGGGAGGTTCTTGTTTTTGTAGACCGGCCAACACGTGAAGTGATTCCCGTGCCAGCACCCGTCGGGATTATTGTGCCTTTAAACGATTTCGACCAGTTCGATGTCGAAAATCAGATTTTCACCGGCCAAAGGGTGGTTGGCGTCGAAGGTCAAAGTCTTGTCGGTGACCTCGACGACGGTGACCACCACGCTTTGATCGTCTTCGTCGGTCAACTCCAGTTCCATGCCGACTTCAGGCTGCAAGTCCTTGGGCAGCTGGGTGCGCTCGATGGTGAAAACGTATTCACCGTCGTAATCGCCAAAGGCGTCGTCGGAAGGGACGTTGACGGTTTTTTTATCGCCGGGCGCCATGGAGACCAGGGCCTCTTCGACCGGAATAAAGAATTCCGCGTCGCCGATAACCAGTTCCAAGGGCTTTTCTTCGCAGTCGCAATCGTCACAACCGCATTGGTTGTCGCTGGCGGTGGAATCGAAGACGGTACCGTCTTCAAGTTTTCCGGTAAATCTGATTTTGACGCGATCGCCCTTTTTTGCTTGTGCCATGAATTAATCCTTCCCTCTACGGGGTGTTGGTGTTCGAGTCTTTCCCTGCGGCCTTGCAGCCGAAGAGCCAAATGCTGTCGTTGGCAGCAGGTGCTGTCGGAAACAGGGGCATGGATTTGTGCATGCCCCTTGTCAGGTGGAAACCGTCGATGGCGTGCCAACGTAGACGAAACGGGGCAGGCTTTTGCCCTCGCGCTCCACGGTTTCGCAGAAATTCTCCAGCGGACGCAGCCATACCCCCATCTCGCCGTAAAGAGCCCGATAGACCACGAACCATTCCTCGGTATCGCAGTGCCGGGCGGTTTCCAGCACTTCGTAAAGCTGGCCTTTGAAATGCCGATAGATGCCTTTTTTGAGATCCATGGTTTGCTCGTTCTTTCCTGGCGACAAATGGGAGGTTTCGGTGATATTAACAGAATCCGGGTCAGCTTCCGATAAGTTTCTGGTTCAAAAGGGAAAAAGATGTGAACTTATGATGTCGGTCAGACGATAGGAGAAGATTATGCCTGGCTTCGTGGCCTCCAACCTGCTGCGGGCTGCTGTGGCCTGTTTCGGAGGGAATGGAAGTCGTTTATAAATACGTAAGATGAATGTTTTATAACAATAAATTCTGGCATCAAAAGAATTGTTTCGTTATACTCAGCGGCTTAGCATGGACGACAATTGTCTTTGCCAAAAAATATGTGCGTTGAATTGTCGAAAGCTATGCCTGCCTTTACCCCGGAATTTTAGGAGAATGACATGACCGTAACTTCGGACTCCACGCGTCCCGTAGCCCTGGTGACCGGAGCTGGCAAAGGGATCGGCGCCGCTATTGCCGTGGCTCTTGCAGAGGCCGGTTACGATTTATGGATAAATTATCGTAGCGATCATGCGGCCGCCGAAAAGACCGCGGATGCTGTCAGAAGCGCAGGTGCCGATTGCCTGCTGCTGCCTTTCGACGTGTCCTGTTCCGAAGCGGTCACGGCAGCCCTGGATCCTCTGTTGGAGAAAACGATCCCCCTGGCGCTGGTCAATAATGCCGGGTTCGCTCGCGACGGGCTTATGATGTGGATGTCCGAAGCCGATTGGTCTGACGTGCTGTCGGTGCATCTGGGCGGTTTTTTCCACGTCACCAAGTGCGTGATGCCGCTTATGCTTCGTCAGCGCCAAGGGTATATTGTGAACGTCGCTTCCACATCCGGTCAGACCGGTGTTCCGGGGCAGACCAACTATTCAGCGGCCAAGGCCGGATTGATCGGAGCGACCCGTTCGCTGGCCAAGGAAGTGGCGCGGCGTAATATTCTGGTCAACGCGGTGGCTCCCGGTTTCATCGATACGGAAATGACACAGGATATTCCCATCAAGGATCTTAAGTCCCTTATCCCCCTGGGACGCATGGGGAAGGCGGCGGAAGTCGCATCCATGGTCAGGTTTCTGTGTTCGGAAGAAGCCAGTTACATTACCGGGCAGGTTTTCTCCGTAAATGGCGGCGTTTATATGTAGGGTGCATGTAACAAAAGGTTTGTTTGTATCGTTGGACGCATTTTTTTGTATTTGCTGTGGAGGGTTTGCCCCCAGCGTATTTATTCGTTTGGGGTGATCAATGGGTTCTATGCAGAGAGTTGTCATAACCGGCATCGGAATTATTTCCTGCCTGGGAAATGATCCCGATACCGTAGCCAAAGCCCTGTATGAGGGCCGTTCCGGTGTGGTGCTGGACGAGGAGCGGCTGGCACTTGGCTTCGCCAGCGGCTTGACGGGCAAAGTTGATTTCGATGCCAAGGCTCGGTTCAATCGCAAACAGCGCAAGACCATGCCGGATTTCGCCATGCAGGCCTGCGCGGCGGCCATGGATGCCCTGCAGCATGCCGGATTGGATGCCTCCGAGGTGCGTAATGATCGCAACGGTTTGGTTTTCGGTTGCGATTCCAGCGCGCTATCTGCGGTCGAACAGGTCGATTTGCTGCGTGACAGGGGCGAAACCTGTCTCATCGGTAGCGGACATATCTTTCGCGGCCTGACCTCGACCATCACGATGAACCTCAACACCCTTCTGAAAACCAAAGGGGTCAGTCTGACCATCAGTTCAGCTTGTTCCAGCGGCGGTCACGCCGTCGGCCTGGCCAGCGATCTTATCGCCCTGGGGCGACAGGAGCGCATCATCTGCGGCGGCGCCCAGGAGATCAATTGGCAGTCGATCTGCAGTTTCGATGCCCTGGGGGCTTTTTCAACCGCCGGCGATCCGCATAAGGCCAGTCGTCCCTTCGACGCCGGTCGCGACGGGTTGGTGCCGAGCGGGGGCGCTGCAGCTCTGGTGCTGGAATCCTATGAAGCTGCCCAAAAAAGAGGGGCAACTATTCTGGGTGAAATTTTAGGCTACGGGTTTTCATCCGATGGGGAGAATATCTCGGTGCCCAGTTCAGAGGGCCTTTCCCGTGCCATGAGCATGGCGCTTGACCATGCCGGAGTGCAGCCGGGTGAGATCGATTACCTCAATGCCCATGCTACGTCCACCCCACTCGGGGATGCGGCGGAAGCGGCCAATATTCTGCGCGTTTTCGGTGAGCAGACGCCTCCTGTCGGTGCCATCAAAGCGATGACCGGACACGAGTTCTGGATGTCCGGAGCTTCCCAGGTGGTCTACTCAACGCTGATGGCTGCCCATGGATTCATGGCGCCGACCATAAATTTCGAGGCTCCCGACAGCCAAACCGAAAAGCTGAATATTCTCAAGACGGTGCGCGAGCAATCACCGAAGCGCGTGTTGTGCAATTCGGCCGGGTTTGGCGGCAGCAATGCGTCATTGGTGCTGGGATTCGGGGCATGAAATACGATGTTGTGGTAGCCGGTGGGGGATGCGCCGGTATGAGTGCTGCCATAACCCTGGCACGCTTCGGCCGCAAAGTTCTGCTGGTGGAAGGGGATCGCCGCCTGGGTCCGGTACTGCGTGGTTTTCAACGTAATGGCGTGCACTTTGATACCGGGTTTCACTACGTCGGCGGACTCGGAAACGGAGAAATCCTGGATACCTTTTTCCGTTTTATGGGGCTGGCACGTCATCTGAGCCCCGTTGCGTTCCGTCCCGAGGGGTTTGATCTGTGCCGTTTCGAAACTTTGGGCCGGGATGTGGCCATGCCCTACGGACCGGAACTGTTTGAAGGCCGGCTGGGCCAGGCTTTTCCGGGACAGGAAGCCCATGTGGGCAGTTATCTGGCGGAGGTCCAAAGGATCTTTTCCAGTTCCGCATTTCTCAATCTGCAGCAGTCCGTGACCCCTGAGGAGATGCTGTCCTTTACCGACGGGCCGACTTTGGCGCGCCGGTTGGCGGAGATCACCGATGACGAGCTATTGCAGACGGCACTGGCTCTGCCTTGTCTGCTGTATGGTGTCGCTCCTCGCGAGTCGTCGTTTGCCAACCACGCCCTGGTCGCCGGTTCCTATTTTTCCTCCGTGCACGGGCTTAAAGGCGGTGGCGGAGCTCTGGTGGCGGCGTTCGAACGTGAACTTGCCGGCGCCGGCGTCGATGTGTTGTGCGGCAGCCCGGTGACTTCCATAACCACGCATGATCGTGCGGTTACGGGGGTGGTATTGTCCGATGGACGGCAATTCCCAACCTCGCAATGCCTGTTTACCGGTCATCCTTCTCATCTGAAAGATGTGCTGGCGCCGGGATCGTTGCGGCCCAGTTTTTACAAACGTCTGAGCGAATACCCTGAAACACCCTCTGCCTTTATGCTGTTCGGGGTGGTGCCGGAGTCCGTATCGCTGTTCGATCGGCGCAATGTGTTTCTGACCCCGGCAACAAGTCCGGCAGGGTTGCTCGCGGAAGGCAGCGAAACCATTTATCTGGCAGGCGGTGAACGTTTGCCCGATGGTCGCCAGGCAATCACCGCGCTTGGCATGGCACCGTTTTCCGATTATGAACCATGGTGCCAGTCGGTGACCGGCAGTCGCCCCAAAGCCTATGGCGAATATAAGCAGCGGATGGCCGAGGTCATGCTGGATCGCATCCGCACGGCCTGTCCGGAACTGGGCGCATCGCTGCAGGTCGTCGAAGCGGCTACGCCTTTGACCATGCGTGATTGGGCCGCCAGTCCGCAAGGCAGCCTGTATGGAATGCGTCATACGGTGGAACAGTTTCCCCTGTTGCCGATGACCAAGATCCGTGGGTTGCTGCTGGCCGGGCAGTCGATATTGCTGCCGGGGGTGCTGGGGGCTGTGGTATCGGCGATGGTGGCTTGCAGTCTGGTGGTGGGATTGGAGCCTCTGCGGAAGGAGTTGCGTCAGTGCAGTCAAAACGCGTTGTCATAACCGGCGTAGGTGCCGTCTCTCCCTATGGAGCCGGTACCGAGTCCCTCTGGCAGGGGTTGACCTCAGGTTGCTCTGCGGTCGGTCCGTTGCAGGGCGCCGAGGATATCATCGGCTTGACCACCAAAGTGGCCGGCGTCGTTCCGCCGCTGAACATGCGCCGGATTCCGCGCAAGGACCGACGCTCCATGTCGCGCATGTCCCAGTTCGCCTGGCTTGCCGCGCATGAAGCCCTGACGCAGGCGGCTGTCGGTGATGATCTGCTGACCGGAGGACGGTTCGGCATATCGGTGGGCTCCACCGTCGGCAGTGTCGATGCCATTGAAGAGTTTTTCGAAGAATTTCTGCGCGAGCGAAGCCTTGAGCAGGTGCGTTCCACGACTTTTTTCAAAGTCATGGGGCACTCGATCGCCGCCAACCTGGCTCAGGCCCTCGGCGTTACCGGCCGGGTGCTGGCCCCTGCGGCCGCCTGTTCCACCGGCACCCAGGCTGTGGGGCTGGGGTGGGAAAACGTAGCCTGGGGTCGGCAGGATGTCATGCTTTGCGGCGGCGCGGACGAATTCAGCGCCTTGACCTCAGCCACCTTTGACATTATGAATGCGGCCTCCAACGGCGCCAACCACCGTCCCGAAGCGGCCAGCCGGCCCTTCGATACGGAGCGGGACGGGATCGTCTGTGCCGAGGGGGCGGGCTTGATCGTACTGGAGTCGCTGGAGCATGCCCAGCAGCGCGGCGCGCCGATCCTGGCGGAAATTATCGGCTTTGCCAGCAACGTGTCTCCGACCAATATCGTCAATCCGGATAGTGACAGTATTCAGGCCTGCATGCGGCTGGCCATGGCGGACGCCGGGGTTGGTGCCGAGGATATCGATTACGTCAATGCCCACGCCACCGGGACGCTGCTGGGCGATATTGCTGAAGGGCGGGCCATCGAAGCACTGTTCGGCGACCGTCCGCCGGTCAGCAGCTTAAAAGGGCACATGGGGCATACCATGGCGGCCAGCGGCGCTCTGGAACTCATCGCTTCCATGTGCATGATGCGCGAAGGGCAGGTGCTGCCGACGTTGAATCTGCACGCGCCGGATACGGCGTGCGGCAAAATCAATCTGCCCGATGTCGTGCAACCTCACGGCATTAAAACGATTATCAAAAACAGCTTCGCCCTGGGCGGAGTGAATTCCGTGCTTGTCATAAGGAGCTACGTATGACCGATCAGGAAATTATAGCAGCCGCCAATGCCGCGCTGGCCGAAGAGTTCGAGCTGGAACTGTCCGAGATGGTACCTGAAGCCCGTTTCGATGACGACCTCGATCTCGACAGCCTGGACGCGGTCGATATGGTTATTGTGCTGGAGCAGACCTTCGGTATCAAATTGCGCGACAGCGAGGCGATCCGGGAGATTCGCACGCTTGATGATCTGTACCGGTTTTTGATTGCCAAAAAAGCCGAACTGGCCGGGGCCTGAAAGCGCAGGCCGTTTTCCCGTTGTTGCCCGGGCGGATTGAGATGAAACTATTGCTGGTAAATCTGTACGGCTACCTGGTGATGCTGGTCTGGACCCTGCTGTTCACGGTGTCAGCCTGGCCCCTTTTGCTGCTCTGGAAACTTTTCAGCGGTTGGCCCATGAGTCGTGTTACGCGTCTGTTTATATGGTTATACGGACGGGGCTGGATTTTTCTGGTGCGACCGATCGCCAGACTGCGGGTAACCGGCCTGCATCGTAAAGATGTGCCGGTGCCTTGCATCTTTGTGGCGAATCATTTGTCCTTTTTCGATGTCTACTGCATGGGGGCGCTGCCGGTATCCAATTTTTCCATCGTGGTACGCAGCTGGCCGTTCAAGATTCTGTTTTACGCCCCCTTCATGCATCTGGCCGACTATATCAACAGCGAACAGGCGGATCCTGAAAAGCTGGCCCGGCAGTGCAGCCGCATCCTCGAACAGGGCGGCAGCATTCTGTGTTTTCCCGAAGGGCATCGCAGCCGCAACGGACGGCTGGGCCGTTTTTATTCCGGTGCCTTCAAGATCGCGGTGGACAATAATGTTCCGGTGGTACCGCTGGCCATGCGTGGTACGGATCGATTGTTGCCGGCCGGATCCTGGTTGCTGAAACCGGCCAGCATGGAGATGCATGGCCTCGGAGTTGTCCATCCGGCCGATTTTATCTCGCATCCCCTGCCGCACGTGGCCATGCGCAAACATGTCAAGGCGCTGATGGTCGAGGCCTTGGAGTCGTAGGGGAAATCGTTTTAGGGTTGGTTGTTATGAAGGGATGCCGCGCATCTGTGCGGTGGTTTTGACAGGCAAAGAGCTTTTTATAATCCAAGGGAGGAACATGAAATGAAAAAAGGGCTTTTGTTGTTAGTCGCTGTGTGTTTTCTGAGTGCCGGCCTGATCGGTTGCACCAGCAAGTATCTGGTCAACTTCACCGATCAGTATTATTCCCTGTCGGGTAAGACCGGGCCTTCCCTGGCGACCATCGACAGAGTGATCAAGGAAGTGGGGGCTCGCCGGCATTGGGTGATGGAAACCGTGTCTCCCGGCCATATTGTAGGCCTTCTGCGGATCCGTCATCATGTGGCGTCGGTCGACATTCATTTCGACCGGAAGAAGTTTTCCATCAAATACCGCAGCAGTGAAAACCTCAACTACAATGCTTCCAATAACACCATTCATGGACGCTACAACACCTGGGTGACCTATCTGCGCAACGACATTCAGAGCAATGTTCCGCTCTATTTCAACGCTTCCGCCAACCAGCCGGGAACCGTTGGTCGATAAGCATGAAAGATCGCTACTGGGGGGCGAACTTCGCCCCCGCCGATATTGCCCGGGCCCGCGACCGGGGACAGTTGTTGTCCCTGGAACTGGAGCTTAGCCGTCAGTGCGATTTGCGCTGCCTTTACTGCTATGCCGATTCCGGCACGGCGCTGGCGGACGAACTGGCCCTGTCCGAAATCTACGCGGTGCTGGAGCAGGCCATGGCGCTCGGTATCCGGCGGGTGGTGGTGCTGGGCGGCGGTGAACCGCTGATGTATCCCCACGTCGTCGAGATCATGCAGTATCTGGCGCAGCATGGTATCGGTATCGATCTGTTTACCAACGGTACCCAGATCACTGCCGAACTGGCGCAGGAGTTCGTCCGGCTCGGGGTGGCGCCGGTGGTCAAGATGAACAGCAGGCGGCAGCAGGTGCAGGATTTCCTGGCCGGCCGCCAGGGTGCCTACGCCGACATCCGCCGCGGCCTGGAGCTGTTGATGCAGGCCGGGTATCCGGCAGAAGGCTTGCCGCTCGGGGCGCAGACCGTTGTCTGCCGGCAGAATATCGACGAATTGCCGGACATGTGGCGCTGGCTGCGTGATCGCCACATCATTCCGTATGTCGAATTGATGACCTGGCAGGGGCGCGCCCGTCGGCATCCGGAGTTGGAGGTTTCGGTGGCGGAGATGCAGGGACTGTTCGAGACGCTGGCCGCCATCGATAAAACGCAGTACGGGATTCATTGGGAACCGCACCCTCCGGTGGCGGGACTCAGCTGCAATCGCCACGCCTATTCCTGTACCGTAACGGTGACGGGGGATATCCTGCCCTGTCCCGGTATCAATCTGCCGGTCGGTAATATCCGCAGACAGCCGCTGGCCGAGATCCTTGCGACCAGCCGGGACATGCAGCTGTTGCGCCATGCCGGTGAACACATCAAGGGCGCCTGCCGCGACTGCGATCTGGCTGCCGATTGCTACGGTTGCCGGGGCATGGCCTTTCAGGCGACCGGCGACTATCTGGCGCAAGATCCGTTGTGCTGGCGTTGTACTAACTAGTGTCCATTCGGAAGTGTTGGATGGACACAGTGACGTTTTCATATGGGAAAAAGGGCTGTTTCCGGATGAAAACTAACCAGGAGGAGCAGAATCGATGACCGAACCGCTTGCCTTGCCTGTCGATACGGCCGGACTGGTGCCCCATGAAGGCCGCATGCGCATGGTCGATCAACTGCTGTCCCTGGACGAAGAAAGCGCGGTCGTCAGCGCCTGCCTGCCGGCTGACGGCCTGCTGGTGGCAGCTGCGGACGGTGGACTGGAAAACGTGATTTACGCCGAACTGGTGGCGCAGGCCTACGCGGCTTATCGGGGTTATGAACTGAAAGCCCTCGGTTTGCAGCCGCGCGCAGGCTACCTGGTCGCGATTCGCCAGCTCGACGTGCTGGGGCGGGCCAAGGCCGGCGATACCCTTATCGTAACGGTTCGCACCGTCGGGGTTCTGGATGGATTTGCGGTCATTGCCGGTGACGTAAGCCACGGTGAGAACGTTCTCGCCAGGGCCAAGCTCAAGGTTTATATCCCCGAAGGAGACCTGACATGAAACTGGGGGCGAGCCTCATGCTTCTGTTGCTGTGCCTGTCGGCCGGCTTTGCCAACGCCACGGAGCTGGATACGGTACTGCAGCGCCTGAAAACCACTGCCGGCTCCGTGCAAACCATTCAGAGTTCCTTCGTACAGGAAAAACACCTGAGCATGTTTTCCGAGGCGCTTGAATCGCACGGGACTTTTTCCTTTCAGCGCCCCGGGAAGTTGCGCTGGGAATACGAGACGCCGGTACGCATGGGGTTTGTTATCGACGGCGATAAGGGGCGTCGCTGGAACAGTCTGGTGAAGCAGGACCAGCATTTTCAGCTCGAAGACAACCTTGAATTGCGTATCGCAGCCGAACAGTTGCTGGTCTGGACCGAACTGGATCTGGACAAACTGCAGCGCGCCTATGATATCGAGATTGCCGCAGTGCAGCCGGTTTCTTTATTGCTGACCCCCCGCGGGATGGGAGCCCGGCAGTTTGTGGACCATCTGAAGGTGACCTTCTCTGCTTCGGCACGGACCGTAACCGAAGTCGCCATTTTCGAAACCGGCGGCGATAAGACCCTTTTGCGGTTTTCCGACAGCAAGATCGATCGTGCGCTGGATGAGGCGTTGTTTCTGCCATGACTCCGGTTCGGGGAATCCAGACATGCTACGCCTGGCTGGCACGGCATCGTAAGAGGATGTACCTGCTGTGTCTGGCGTTGCTGGTGCTGTGCGGTGCGATCATGTTCAAGTTGCAGGTTCGTGACGATGTCGGCATCATGTTGCCCGACTCGGGGAGCTTGCAGCGCAGCCTGGCCCTGATGGACATGACGCCGTTTGCCCGCACGGTGTTTATTGAGCTGCAGGCCAGCAGCGATGCTGGTGGGGGCGAGGCGTTACTTGCGGTGGCAAAGACGGTGGCCGCCAGACTGCAACCTCCGCATTTTTCGCCGGTGCTGCCGGACAGTCAGACCATTCCCGCTCCTGGCAAGCTGATGCGCCTGCTGCCGGCGCTGGTCGATGCCGATGATATGGCTGCTTTGAAAGCACGGGTTACGCCCGAGGCGATGGCGCAGCGCATGGCCGGCAATTATACAACCTTGCTGGGCATGAATGGCATGCTTGCCAAACGCTTCATTCAGGCCGACCCGCTGGGATTTTTGGAAATACTGCTGGCCAAATGGAACCGTTTGCAGGTTTTTGGCGGAGCACAGGTGCGGGACGGTTTTCTGCTCAAGCCCGATGGCCGCAGCCTGTTGATGATGCTGAAAACCGACGTGTCGGTGACCGATGCCGGTCAATCCGAGACCTTGATGAAAGAGGTCGATGCCGCATTGCAGAGTCTGCCGGTGGGGATGGACGCTACGGTTCTCAGTGGCCATCGCTATGCGTTGGCCAACGCGGGTACCATAAAGAGCGATCTTAGGCGGGTGTTTGCCGCCTCCGGCTTGGGATTGCTGCTGATCTTCATGGTTTTTATCCGCTCGCGCGATGTGCTGTGGATGGCCTTGTTGCCGGGCGCCGTGCTGGTGATCGCCGGTGCGGTACTGGCCGGGTGTTACGATGCGGTATCCGGCATTACCCTCGGATTCGGTGCGGTGTTGCTCGGCATCACCGTCGATTTCGCGTTGCACGTCTGGTTTGCCCTGCGTCATGCCGATGGCTCTCCCGGGCAGGCGGTGGCCCGCGTGGCTCGGCCTGTGCTCTATGGCGCCGCAACCTCCATGGGCGCTTTTGCCGCGCTGCTGACCTCGGATATCAGTGGCATCCGGCAGTTGGCGGTGTTTGCGCTGGTGGGACTGATTAGCGGTCTGGCGCTGGCCTTGCTGGTCTTGCCGCATCTGGTGCGCCCTGCTGTTGTGCGCAGCAGCGCGCCGTTGCAAGCCGGTGCCTGTCGCTGGAACTTGCCGTTGGCAGCGTTGGTGATAGCGGTACTCGGGCTCGGCATCTGGGCGGGCTCCGGAGTGGGGATCGATCGTCAGTTACGCTCTGTCGGTATGTTTCCCGAAGAATTGCAACAGGCCGAACAGCGCATCCGCCGGAACTGGGGCGGGGCCAGGGATTCGGCGGTGCTGTTCGCGGAAGGCGCGACCCTTGATCAGGCTCTGGAGCGCAACCACCAGCTGGCCGAAGTGCTGGCCAAACAGCTGCCGCACAGCGGGGTGGTGTCTCTCGATCCTTTGTGGCCGCCGCCTGAGGTGCAGCGTGTCAACCGGGAGCGCTGGGCCAGATTTATTGCCAAACATGGCAGCGCCATTGCTTCGGAGTTGCCCGTTGCCGCTGCCGGGTACGGATTTTCAGCGCAGGCCTTTGCGCCCTTTTTACGGTTTTTGAGCGAGTCGCCAGCGTTGCTGGATGCGGATATTTTTGATCGGGCCGGCGTGGCAGGGCTGAACGGATTGTTGCATGTGGCCCACGATGCCAGGCAGTACGTCCTGACTTTGCTGCCCGACACCCCGGAAGTGCAACGGATGGCAGCCTCCGGGGCCTTGCCCCAAGGGGTGATCCTGGTCTCCAATCAGGCTCTTGGGCGCATGCTGGGGCGGGGCATCAGCAAGGATTTTATCCTCTTTATTTGCGTGGCCTGCAGCTGCATGTTTCTGTTGTTGCTGTTGTTTTTTCGTCGGATGGAATTCACCCTGCTGGCGATGGTGCCTCTGCTGAGCGGTATCGTGGCGGTGTTGGTGCTGATGCGGTTGAGCGGTGGTTCCTTCAACCTGTTCAACGTCGTGGCTCTGCCGCTGGTTATCGGACTCGGCGCCGACTACGGTATTTTCATGGTGTGTAAGTTGCGCTCCGGCGCAGACCTCGGTACCTCACGAGCGGTACTGGTGTCGGGGCTTACCACCGTGGCCGGATTCGGCGCGCTGGTCTTGGCACGCCATCCCGGGTTGCACACCCTGGGCTGCACCGTGTTGGTCGGGGTCGGGATGGCTATCCCGGTGGCCTTGTTGCTGCTACCGGCCCTGTACAGGCGGACCACATGAAATATGCATTGCTGCTCACAGCACTGCTGGTATTGTTGTGCGGATGTACCGCGCCGTCCCTCGATCCTCCCGGTGTCGCCGCGGCAACACCCCGCTCCGAAGCGTTGGCGGGAAGCTTCTGGGGGAACAGTGGCCATCTGTTCCAGGGGCGCTACAGCGCGGTGCTGGAGTGGGACGGCCAGCTGGTTACCTTTCAGGGGGTGCTGATGATCGACACCCGGCAGAGGCAGGCCCGGCTTGTGGCCCTGTCCGATCTGGGGGCGCGGTTGTTCGATATCAGTCTGACCCCGGAGCAGACGTCGGTGCATACATCGCTGCCGCATTTCGGGATATCGCGTATGCGCGAGCGGGTCGCTTCCGCCGTACGCCGAATGTTGCTCGGTTATCTCCCCGGGGTGCATGACGGCGTGACGCTCGATGCGCAGACCCTGTTGAGTCGCTGCAGCCATGATGTTTGCCTGCGCAGCGGATTTGATCCGGATACCGGGGTGTTGCTTGGCAAAGAATACCGCGCCCGCCAACCTCTGTGGCGTGCCACTTTCGCCGATTATCGGCAGACGGGAGGCTATCAGGTGCCCGGGCGCCTCGAGTATGCTGACATCTGCCGGAGGGATAGACTGACGATGGAATGGAACCCGCAAAGAAAAATGGTCAACCATGAGCCAATTACGCACTGAACTTGCTTCGAATATCGTTGCGCCAGCCGTTAAACATGCCGATGGCTGGCATCAGAGCTATCTGCTACCGGTGTCGTTTGCCGGTTTCGAGGGGCACTTTCCCGATAACCCGGTGGTGCCGGCGGTGGTCCAGATCCTGATGGGGTTACAGCTGGCCGAGACTGCCGCAGGCAAGGCCCTGACGATTGTGCAGGTGCTCAAAGCCAAGTTTCTGCAACCGTTGCGGCCTCTTGAAACGATCGAGGTTTGTTGCATGCAGGAGCAAGACGATGGTCTGCGCTGCAGGATTGCCATAAGTTCCGCATCGGGTGTGGCTTCGCAGTTCCGGCTTGTTCTGTCACCATCCGAGGCCGTGCGACAGGGAGGGGGCGAAGAATGAGGAAGCCTTATTTTCCGCAAAAAAACGGACCGTCTCCATTGTGTCATAGCGTTGAACGCCGGGTGCGTTTTGAGGAGGTCGATCCCCTCGGCATTGTCTGGCACGGACGTTACGCGAGCTATTTCGAGGATGCCCGTGTCGCCCATGGCGACCATTTCGGGATCGGTTATCTGGATTTTTACAAGTACGGCATCACCACCCCGATCAAACAGTTTCATGTCGATTACGCCCAGCCGCTGATCTATGGCGAAACCTATGCCATCGAGGCGCGTCTGCACTGGACGGAGGCGGCGCGGCTCAATTATGAATTTTGTATCACCGATGCTGCAGGAGATGTGCTGACACGCGGTTATTCGGTGCAGCTGATGGTTGATGAGCATCGTGAATTGCTGGTCTTCCCGCCCGATTTTTACGTGGCGTTTCTGGAAAGCTGGCGGAGTAAATAAATGATTTTGCCGCAGATACCAAGCAGAATGGCCGGTTCGTATCGGTCCCAGGGCGCCCCTGGACAAGTCTGGGAGTTGTCGCTATGACCGCCGTGTGCAAGCCGCTGGTCGTGGTGCCGGTTTTCAATCACGGCGCTACCCTGCGCCAGGTGGTCGCTCAGGCTCTCGAGGTCCATCCCCATGTGCTGGTGGTGGATGACGGCAGTACCGATGGCGGCGCCGATAATCTGGCCGGGCTGGCGTGCGAGATCGTTCGCCACAGTGCCAATCGCGGTAAGGGTGCGGCCATTCTCAGCGCCGCGGCTTTTGCCCGCGAGCAGGGCATGACGCACATCATTACCCTGGATGCCGATGGGCAGCACGATCCCGCCGACATCCCCCGGTTTCTCCCGCAGATCCATGCGGAGCCGACGGCGATCGTGGTCGGCGCCAGGGATTTCAGCGGCCCCAATATTCCGGGCAGCTCCCGCTTCGGGCGCAAGTTTTCCCGCTTTTGGTTGCGGGTGCAGACCGGCTGCGATGTCAGCGATGTGCAGAGCGGTTTTCGCGCCTACCCGGTGCAGGTGCTGCAACAGCTGACGTTGGGCGAAGCAGGCTACGCCTTCGAGGTTGAAGTGCTGGTGAAGGCCGCCTGGGCCGGATTTCCGCTGCGCGATATCGATATTTCGGTTTACTACCCGGAGCCGGATAAGCGCGTGTCGCATTTTGACAAGCTGCGGGACAACGTCCGCATCAGTTTGCTCAATACGCGGCTTACCACCCGCTCCATGTTGCCGGTACCGCATCGTAAATTTGCCGTCGACGGCGAGGGCAGGGTGAGTGTGATCCATCCGTTACGTTCCTTGCGGCTGTTGCTGGCGGACAATGCCACGCCTCGCGAGCTGGCCCTGTCGGGCATGTTGGGTATGGCGCTGGGTACCCTGCCGCTTATCGGCCTGCACTCCATCAGCATTTTGTTCTCCGCCGGTTACCTGCGCCTTAACCGGATCTGCGCCCTGGCCGTGAGCCAGCTGTGCATGCCGCCGCTGGTGCCGGCACTGTGTATCGAGGCCGGCTACTTTATGCGGCATGGACGGTTTTTGACCGAAATCTCCATGGAGACCCTCGGCCATCAGGTGCTGCAGCGGTTGGGGGATTATATTCTCGGTTCGGTGGTGATGGCGCCGGTGCTGGCATTGCTGGTGGCCGGCCCGTTGTACGGCCTGGCCTGCCTGGTGCGGCGCAGCCTCAAATCTGGAGTGGGGCATGAGTAGTCCTGCGGCAAAATCAGCCTGGTCGAGCAAAAGCCTCGGCAATCGCTTTCAGCACCAGATTTTTTATGCTCTGCTGCGTCTGGCCGGGCCCTGGCCGGCTTACGGGCTACTGCATCTGGTGGTGTTCTGGTACAATCTGCGACCGTCGATGCGGCGCAATGCTGGATATTTTCTGACCCGCCGATTTGGCCGGAAGATATGGCCGGTGCGCTTCTGGCAGAGCTTCCAGTTGACCTTGTCCTTCGGTAAAGTGCTGCTGGATCGCGCCATGCTCGGGGTGCTGGGCCGCGGCGAGGTGACGGTAGCGGCTGAGGATATGGACAACCTGCGCAAAATGCTGGACCGCGGCCGGGGGGTGGTGATGCTCAACGCCCACTTCGGCTGTTGGCAGACCGGCATGGCCGGACTGGAAGCCATCGACCGACCGGTGAATATCGTACTGCAAAAAGGCGCCGGCGATGTGGATAAACACTATTTCGAACACCGCTCCGGTGGCGCCGCCGTCCATCTCATTGATCCCAGCGGGCCTTTCGGTGGGACCCTTGACATGCTGGCAGCGCTGAAGCGCAACGAAATCGTCTGCATTATGGGCGACCGGGTGGTGGATGGCGATGCGAATAGCGTGGCGGTCGATTTTATGGGCGGCAAGGTGAAGATGCCCTTTTCGATTTTTTCCATCGCTTCGGCGGCCGGGGCTCCGGTTGCCGTAACCTTGATCGAACGGCAGGGACCGGGCCTGGCCAAGGTTCATTTTGCCGATTGTTTCGAGTTGCCGCCCGATTTGGGCAAAAGCCCCGCGGCCCTGCGCCCCTGGGTGCAGCGTTATGCCGGCGCCCTCGAGCGCATGGCCTGGCAGAAGCCTTATCAGTTTTTCAACTTTTTCGATATGTGGGTAAAGGAGTAAAGATGTCGCTTAAGGAAGAGCTTAAGCAGGCCATTGTTGCCGATCTGAATCTGGAGGATATGACTCCCGAGGAGATCGAGGACGATGAGCCCTTGTTCGGTGAAGGCCTGGGACTTGATTCCCTCGATGCGGTGGAGCTTGTCGTGTTGCTGCAAAAGCATTTTGGCGTCGAGGTCAAGGATATGGAAGAGGGCCGGGAGGCGTTTGTCTCCATCGATGCGCTGGCGGCCTTCATAGAGCAACGCCGGGGTTGATATGACGGGCACTGTTTGTATAACCGGGCTCGGTTGCCTGTGCGGCGCCGGCGGCACCCTGCCGGAAATCATGCAGAGCATGTATGCCGGCCGACGTGTGCCCGGTGCCCCGACCAGAATGCGCTGCGATCATGACGTGGTCTATCCGGTGTTTGAGCTGCCGGCATCTATCGATCTGTCGGTTGACGCCCGGACCAATCGTTCGCTGGCCATGGCCGTGGTGGCGGCCCGTGAAGCCCTTCAGCAGGCGGGCCTTACGCCGGATCTGCTGGCCGGTAAGCGTGTCGGAGTCTGTCTTGGCACCTCGACCGGTGCATCCCTCAACCTGCTCGACTATTATGCCCGCCACAAAGCCGGCCAGAGCGGCGATTCTGCTGAAGTAAGCTTGTGGCGACACAGCAATCCGGGGCTGGGGCTGGCACGTATTCTGGACTTGAACGGACCGGTGCAGACTGTGGTCAACGCCTGTTCCTCCGGCAGCGACGCAGTGGGGATCGCCATGTCGTGGCTGCAGCAGGGTTTGTGCGATGTGGTGCTGGCCGGTGGCACCGACGAGCTGAGCATGGTCCCGTATAACGGTTTTATTCGCCTGATGATCTATGACAGTCAGCCGTGCCGACCTTTCGACGCACGCCGCAAAGGGCTGAATCTCGGCGAAGGTGCCGGCATGCTGGTGCTGGAACGGCGCAGTCACGCCGATCAGCGCGGTGCCGCGGTGTTGGCGGTGGCGGCGGGCTTCGGCAATGCCGCCGATGCGCATCACCTGACCGCGCCGCACCCTGAGGGCAGCAGTCTGCGACGCGCCACGGAGCAAGCTCTGGCGCAGGCCGGCATCGATGCGGGGCAGGTCGGTTTTATCAATGCCCACGGCACGGCGACCCCCAATAACGATCAGGCCGAGTCGAAGGTTCTGTCGCAACTCTTTCCGCATACGCCGGTGGTGGCGACCAAAGGTTTTACCGGCCATACTCTCGGCGCTGCCGGGGCCATCGAAGCGGTGTTCACCGTGGCGGCTTTGCGCGATGGCAAGCTCCCTGCCAGCATCGGCTGCGAACAGCCGGATCCGGCCCTGCAGGTGACCCCGGTGCAGGTCCAGACTCCGGTGGCGGCCAACTACGGATTAACGCAGTCCCTCGGGTTTGGCGGCAATAATGCGGTACTGGTATTCGGACGAGGAGAACAGGCATGAGGCTTGCCATCGATGGTTTGGGACTGGTCGGGCCTTTCGGACTTGGAAGCGAGGCCCTGCAGGCGGCGCAGACCGTAGCGGCCCTGCCGGAGCAGGCCGATGTGACCGAGCTGGCGCGGTTTTTCAGCAAGCGTGAGCTGCGGCGGGTTTCCCATTTTTGCCGTTTGGCGTTATTGGGGGCGACCCTGGCCGTGGAGGATGGCGGTTTGAGCGGCGTCTCCAAGGAACGCGTGGGGCTGATTCTGGCGACGGGTCACGGCCCGGTCGCCACGACCTTCGATTTTCTCGATTCCATGCATGAATTCGGCGCCAAGCTGGCTTCCCCGACGGCTTTTTCCACCTCCATTCACAATGTGGCGGCCTCGACTATTTCCATTATGTCCGGGTACACCGGCCCCTGTCTGACCGTCAACGAGTTTGCCATGTCCTGGGCCTCGGCCCTGCTGACGGCCTGGTGCTGGCTGGCCGAATCCCGCGTGGATCGGGTGCTGGTTGGCGCGGTTGATGAATACCATCCGCTGCTGGCCGAAGCGGCTCGCCAGGCGGATTGTCCGTTGACTACCGGCGAAGGTGCCGTGTTCCTGGCCCTGTCCGCGGCAGAGTCGGGCCGTTACGGCCTGATTACAGACGTGGCCATGGGCAACCTGGCCGCTCCGGCAGCGCAGCCCCCTCTGCCGTTCGAACTGCCCGCCGGCCAGGCCTTTGCCCTTGCCGTGGCACTGCTGAACGGTACCTTTGCTCAGCCGCTGGTAGCCGAAGAGCCCGACGGCGCATGGAGTGCCATAACCCTGGGACCATCGCTATGATGGCGGCGCATGACATGAACCTCGATAAGCTGGTCTTGCGCCGCGTGCTGCACAGCATACTGCGCTCTCTGGTGTGGAATAAAAACGATTGGGCCGCCGAAAAGCGACTGGCCGAAGATACCCGTGCGCCGCTGGCGCAGATTCTCCCGGCAGGTACGGATCAGGAGCTGGTCGAGATTGCGGTCCGTTTTGCCGGGATGTTCGGCTGTGCCGGTCTTGCCGGTGCGTTGACGCCGCAGATGAGTTGTGAAGAGTGGCTGGAGTGTCTGGTGGCCGGTGGCGCGCTGGGGGTGGCCGATGTCACTTTCCACAGTTCCGGCTCGACCGGAGAACCGACCGCCTGCCCGCAACCGCTATCGGTGTTGTGGCAGGAGGTGGGCGAGCTGGGAAGGCTGACGCAAGACCGGCGGCGACTGGTCAGTGTCGTACCCCAGCACCATATTTACGGATTTCTGTTCTCGGTGCTGTTGCCTGCCCAATTGGGGGTTCCGACCGAGTTGCTGCCGCCTTTTCCCGGTGCCGGATTATCCGAGTTTCTGCGCGAGGGGGATTTGCTGATCGCCTTTCCCGCATTCTGGAAAGGCCTTGCATCGTTGGGCCTGCGGTTTCCGACCGGGGTGCGGGGGGTGACCTCCACCGGTCCGTGTCCGCCGCAGATCATTGAGCAATTGCGGCAGCAGGGGCTTGACGCGATGATGGAGGTTTACGGATCGTCGGAGACCAGCGGCGTCGGCTATCGTTGGGATCAGTCCGATGCCTACAGTCTGTTCCGCTTCTGGCAGCCGGTCGCTCTGCAACAGACGAGTCCCGATGCCCTCATCCGCCATCAGCTCAATGGACTTATGGCCGAGCCGGTGATGCTCCCCGATGAGGTGCAGTGGCTGGACGAACGCACGTTTCGTCCTTTGCGCCGCCGTGATCAGGCGGTGCAGGTGGCCGGCATCAATGTCTATCCCCAATACGTCGTGTCCTGCCTCAAACAGCACCCCGCGGTTGAGGACTGCGTCGTGCGGTTGATGCGTCCCGAGGAAGGCGATCGTCTCAAGGCTTTTGTGGTGCCTGTCGATCCTCGCCAGGCAGATGCCACCTTGCGCAGCGCTTTGATCGACTGGTGCAGGCAGCGGCTCAAAAGCGTGGAGCAGCCCCGCAGCTTCACCTTCGGCACCCAACTCCCGACCCAGGGGATGGGCAAGCTGGCCGACTGGTAACCCGGCCAGCCCTCTTCATCGATCGACAATCCGCTCCCGCCTGTTGTGTAATAACAAATTCCCGTCAGCTTTTTTTCAGTTTGATGCCATTGGGCATAAGCTCAATGCGGCCTGCTTTGTAGAGTCCGCCGACGGCTTTCTTGAAGGTTTTTTTACTCATGCCCAGTTGTTTGCGGATGACATCGGCCGGGCTATGGTCGTGCAAGGGTAAAAAGCCGGTTTTCGACAAAGCATCCAGCAATGTTTCCACCGCCTTGTCGGTAGCCGCTTTGCCGCCGCGTTGCAGGGTGACATCGATCTTGCCGTCCCGGCGGATGGTTTTGACAAAGCCCGTAATCCGGTCGCCGGGTTGCATGTCGGGGCGAATTTCATCTCTGTACAGCAGCGCCCCATAGCGATGGTTGACGATCACCTTGGCGCCGAGATCGGTGAATTGCCAGAGCACCATTTCGACCTGTTGACCTTCCCGTAAGACGATATGGTCCTGTTCCAGCCAGCGGTCGATGCGGCCGCTGGCAAAGCATCGCCCCTGGTCGTCGAGGCAGACGCGCACCATATGGTATTGTCCCTCGCGCATGCGTTTGGGCTGCTCGCTGAAAGGCACCAGCAGTTCCTTCTCCATACCCCATTCAAGGAAAGTCCCGCTCTGGTCGGCCTGGTTGACCCTCAACAGGGCGAACTCCCCGACCTGTGCAAAGGGCTGGCGGATGGTTGCCATGGGCTCGCCGGCGTGGAGGTATAAAAACACCTCGACCTGGGATCCCTGTCGGGACTCTTCCGGGACTTGGCGGGCCGGCAGCAGTACCAGCGTTTCGTCAGCTTGCAGCCAGGCACCGCGTTGATCGATATGGTCGATGGTCAAGGATTGAACCCGGCCGATTTCCAACATGATTGAATCTCCTCAGAAGATTTTACTCTGCACCGGGCGAAGGTTCTGCCCGTGTTTACGTAAAGGATGCCCACAAGCGCGGATAAAAGCAAGTCCGGCACTGCAAAGAACAAGGGGCCGCATCAGCGGCCCCCTGGGTGTTCGACAGATTGAAGTAACGGCTCAGTCCAGCAGTTCGGCGATTTTTTCGGCCATGCCGGTATAGCTGCCCGGAGTCATGTCCAGCAGCCGCTGTTTGTCCTCGTCCGCCAGCTCCAGCCCTTCGACAAAAGTGCGGATCGTATCGCGGTCGATGGCATGGCCACGGGTCAGTTCCTTGAGCTTTTCGTAGGGCTTTTCGATGCCGGCCTTGCGCATCACGGTCTGAATCGGTTCGGCCAAGACTTCCCAGGCGTGGTCCAGATCGCCGGCCAGCTTGTGCTCGTTGAGCTTGAGCTTGCCCAGCCCCTTGAGGGTCGAGCGGTAGGCGATCATGCTGTAGCCGAAGCCCACACCCATGTTGCGCAGCACCGTCGAGTCGGTCAGGTCGCGCTGCAACCGCGAGATCGGCAGCTTGGCCGACAGGTGGTTGAAGATGGCGTTGGCCAGCCCGCAGTTGCCTTCCGAGTTTTCGAAATCGATGGGATTGACCTTGTGCGGCATGGTCGAGGAACCGACTTCGCCGGCGATGGTCTTCTGGCCGAAATAGGCCATGGAGATGTAGGTCCAGATGTCGCGGTTAAGGTCGGTGAGGATGGTGTTCCAGCGCGCCAGGGCGTCGAACATCTCGGCCATGTAATCATGAGGTTCGATCTGGGTGGTGAACATGTTCTGCGTCAGCCCCAGTTCGGTTTCGATGACTTTTTTGGCAAGGGCCGGCCAGTCGACCTTTGGATACGCGGACAGGTGGGCGTTGAAGTTGCCCACGGCACCGTTGAGCTTGCCGAGGATCTCCACCTGCGCGATGTTCTTGCTCTGCTTCTGCAGGCGTGCCACGAACACCGCCAGTTCTTTGCCAATGGTTGTCGGCGAAGCGGTCTGGCCATGGGTACGGGCAAGCATCGGCACCGCTTTAAATTGGTCGGCCAGGTTTTTCAGGAAATCGATGATTTCAGCCTGCAGGGGGGTGAGGGCTTCCAGACCGTCCTTGAGCATCAGGGCGTGGGAGAGGTTGTTGATATCTTCGGAGGTGCAGGCGAAATGCAGGAACTCCGACAGTTCCTCCAGCGAGGTGCCGGCGATTTTTTCCTTAAGGTAGTACTCCACCGCTTTGACATCGTGGTTGGTCACCGCCTCGATCTTTTTCACTTTCTGCGCTTCTTCTGGAGTGAAGTCATCCACAATGGCACGCAGGGTCTGTTCCTCTTCGGCTGTAACCGCCCGGCATTCCGCAATCCCCGGCTCGGCGCATAGCGCCAGCAACCACAACACTTCCACCTTTACGCGATTGCGCAGCAGCGCATATTCCGAAAAGCACTCGGTCAGTTCCGTAACCTTCGATGCATAACGCCCGTCCAGCGGGCTGATAGCCGTAATCATGGCAATCTCCTTCTTGATTTTGAATAATCCCATACTATAGATGGGCTGGCCGGATTCTGCAAGGTTTTTGATGTTTCTCAGTTAGTTGTAGTAAGGCGCTCCCATTAAAATACATTGACCTTAAAAGGTTAAACGGTTATAAAAAAGAGGCTATTGAATGGTCCAGTTATGTGAAGCGCCAGCTCGGTAACCGGGAGGGAGCACCAAAACTTCTGGATCAGTTGCGAGAGGCGCTAGGTACCCGTCATTACAGCCGCCGAACTGAATCAACCTATTGTCAATGGGTAAAGCGGTATATTTTTTTCATGATGTTCGTCACCCGAAGGAAATGGCCGAACCGGAGATCAATGCCTTTCTCACTCATCTGGCGGTAAAACACAAGGTCAGCGCATCTACTCAAAGCCAGGCATTGTCGGCACGGTTGTTTCTATACAGGCATGTTCTTGGTCGGGAGATTGGCAATCTGGGCGAGGTTATCAGAGCTAGGAAGCCCAAGCGGTTGCCGATCGTGATGACGCGCGATGAGGTGAGAGAGGTTTTAAGCCATCTTACCAGCAGTAAAAAGTTAATGGCCGGCCTGCTTTACGGCGCTGGTTTGAGCTTGATGGAATGCTTGCGTTTACGTGTACATGACTTAGGTTTCGGGCAAGGCGAAATTCTGGTTCGAGATGGAAAAGGTGGTAAGGATCGGCGCACCATGTTCCCTGAGTCGTTGAGTACCCCGGTAAAGGCCCATTTGAACAATGTGAAACTGCTGCATGAGAAAGACATTGCGGAAGGGTGGGGCCGGGTTTCGTTGCCTGATGCGTTAGAGGATAAATATCCTAATGCCTCCAGGGAATGGCGCTGGCAATGGGTTTTCCCGCAGGAAAACCGGTGGAAAAACATGAAGACAGGAGAGGAAGGTCGACATCCCCTTCACGAAACCCTTCTTCAGCGTGCCATCAAAGAAGCTGTCTTCAAGGCAAACATTGTCAAACGGATCGGGTGTCATACCTTCCGTCATTTCTTTGCCACTCATCTTTTGGAAGATGGGTGCGATATTCGGACGATTCAGGAGTTGCTTGGCCACAAGGATATCTGTACGACGATGATCTACACCCATGTCCTCAATAAGGGAGGACGCAGAGTCCGTAGCCCGGTGGATGCTCTTTGAATGGGTATATCCAGTCTGTATATAAATTGACAGAGTAAAGGTTGGGATTGTGTAAATGCTTGAAAATAGGGATAAAGCAAAGGCTCGTTGTTGATTTATAAGTTGTCTTATACAGACAGGTTGGTGTCAGTGTTTACGGTTTTATCCAGACTGTCTATTTATAGTTGGGTTGAAGAAGAATGAAAAGAATACTGCTTCTGGCGCTCCTAATAATGCTTCCGCCCACAGCCTTCTCCTCAATATCGGAGGAGGGGGGTGGTATCTTTTACGGGCGAGACCACGCGTTCTCCTTTCAAGCTCCTCCCGGCTGGGTTCTGGACAACGAGAGCGGCGTGGGTCAGGGGCTCCATGCGGTCTTCTATAAGGCGGGGCACGCATGGCGTGACGCAACCGCTATCGCCTATGCGCGGGCTGCAACAAAGGATGAGGTCATTCAGGACATTCCATCACTTGTCCAATTCAACGTCGACCGATTCCATGAAAACGGGAGTCCAAACTACAAGGCGAGGTTCATAAAGGAGATTCAAACATCTGATGGCAAGCGCACTGCGCATATTTTCTTCTTCCACGGCGATTCTTGGGGCAACTATGAAGCTGCAGGCTACGTTAAAGAAACAAAGACCATCAACTTCATTATCCTATCCAGTAGAACGGAGGCGGCATTCGAAGAATCTTAGCCTGCATTTGAATCGCTGCTTGCGAGCTACGTATTTTTAACAGATCAGGTAACGATAGAAGGCAACCCAAGAAGTGAGTGAACGCGGATTTGTGAATACGTTGCGCGTATTCACAAACCGGTTCCTCATGTCGTTAGCTAAATACTAAAGGGAATATGGAAATGATAAAGTGTGGACTATGTGGCTATGAGTTTGAACGAGGAGTCAAAATATGTAGAGGTTGCCATGGAACTGTTAAATATGGAGCTGGCGGCCTTAAATGGCTCTTTGGCATCATATATGGTACTGTTATTTTTTATGCACTGAGATACGTGAATGATCACTGGCTTACAATACAAGATAAAATAGCTCTACCAATTATCCTATGCGCTTTCGTCTTAGGGGCTATTCATGCTGCCTATCTATTTAGAAATCAAGTTAAAACAGTTAAAGTCGTAGCTAAGTAATTTTGGCATTAGCTAACCATCGCATCAACCGGTCAGAAAATAGGTGTGCAGATTTTCGAATACTTCGGTGGTACACGTAAGTTCGCGTCGCCGCCGGGTGTCCAAAACGTTAAGGCTGTAGGAAAACCCAAAAACGTGTTAGAATGCGAAAAAATTCATGAAATGCTAAAGGGGTTTTTCTCATGCCTCGTTTCAAACCCTACGACTACAAGCAAACCGTTATGTTGCCGGTGGATTTCGAACAGCAAATCCTGCCCGGCACCTTCGAGTATTCCCTGCACTACCTGGTCGACAACGAACTCGACCTGAGTATTTTCAACAGTAAATTCAACAACGACGAAGCCGGCCGTCCCGCCTACGATCCGGCCATTCTGCTGAAGATTGTGCTGCTGGCCTATTCGCGCGGGGTTACCAGCAGTCGCAAAATCGAAGCGCTGTGCCGTGAAAACGTGATCTTTATGGCCCTGTCCGCCGACAGCCGTCCGCATTTCACCACCATTGCCGACTTCATCTCCGGATCTGCCGAACAGATTGCCGACCTGTTTCATCAGGTGCTGATGGTCTGCGATGCCCTGGGGCTGATTGGTCATGAGATGTTCGCCGTTGATGGTTGCAAGATGCCATCGAACGCCTGCAAGGAGTGGAGCGGCACCCACGACGATTTGAAAAAGAAAGCCAAGAAGATCGACCGGGCCGTACGCTTTCTGCTCAACAAGCACCGCGAAGAAGATAAAAAGGGGCCGCCCGATCCGACCATGCGGCAGCGGGAGGAAAAGCAGAAAGAGACTCTGACCAAGGCCAGTCGTAAGATCAAGAAGTTCCTGACCGAAAACAAAAAACGCCAGGGTCGTCGCGGCAAGGAAGTGAAAAGCAACATCACCGATAACGACAGCGCCAAGATGAAGACCAGCCACGGCGTGCTTCAGGGCTACACTGGCGTCGCCGCGGTCGATGCCGAGCATCAGGTGGTGGTGCATGCCGAAGCCTTCGGTACGGGACAGGAGCATGGGTTGCTCGAACCGATGCTTGAGGGCATCCGCAAGGCCTTCAACGGTAACTATCATAACTGTGGTGACGAGATTCTTAGCGAAGCCAAAATCCTGGCCGATAGTGGTTTTCATAGCGGACAGACTCTGGAGCATCTGGAAGCAGAAGGCATAGACGGCTATATCGCCGATCCTGGTTTTCGCTCCCGCGATCCCCGTTTCAAGACCGCGTCACGTCACAAGCCCCAAGACTCCGGTGCGTCAAAGATCCACCCCAAAAAAACGCTTCAGCGTCAGCGACTTTCAGGTCGATCTTGCCAACAAGACCTGCGTCTGTCCGGCCGGTAACCCTTTGTGGCTCAAGTGCGCCAAAGCCAAGATCGGCGAGCGTTTATTCATGCAATTCATGGGCTATCAGGCTGATTGTGATCGCTGTGCAAAACGGAGCCAATGCTTGCGAGACATCCGCCAAAAAGGAGCCCGCCAGGTCAACGTGCTGCTGGAGACGCTATCGAGTCCCAAGATCGGGATTATCGAGCGGATGAAACAGAAGATCGATTCCGTGTTCGGTCGCCACATTTACGGGCAACGCCTGGGCATCGTCGAACCTGTCTTTGGCAATCTGCGCGAAACGCTTGGGCTGCGACGGTTTTCCCTGCGTGGTCGCACCAAAGTCGATGGGCAATGGAAATTGATGACGATGCTCCACAATATCGGCAAGATTCATCGGTATGGATGGACTTTGTAGGGTAAAAGCGGGAAATCCGGGTCTAGGGACACCTAGCACCTAGGGGGACGCCCATGAAATTATGCGTTTCTTATGATGTTGTATCTCAGCAAGATTAGTAATATGTATTGTGTGTTGCTTTACCTGGCAGAAAAATGGCATAACTCTAATCATGCCACGTCAAGCTCGCATAGATGCACCAGGTGCGCTCCATCAT
This sequence comes from Syntrophotalea carbinolica DSM 2380, assembly GCF_000012885.1. NCBI lineage: Bacteria > Pseudomonadati > Thermodesulfobacteriota > Desulfuromonadia > Desulfuromonadales > Syntrophotaleaceae > Syntrophotalea > Syntrophotalea carbinolica. The sequence continues at coordinate 3,095,951 of NC_007498.2, read as the reverse complement.
ATCATTTGTCGCGGCATGGAGCGCCAAGCGATCTTTCGCGATGATGTTGACCGGGGTGACTTTGTATCACGTTTGTCGACAATCCTTTTAGAAACATCCACCCCATGTTTTGCCTGGGCGCTGATCCCTAACCATTTTCACCTGTTGTTGCAAACGGGGAAAGCGCCGATTGCTCATGTCATGCGCCGATTATTGACGGGTTACAGTGTTAAATTTAATCGTCGCCATCATCGACATGGGCACCTATTCCAGAATCGTTACAAGTCCATATTGTGTCAGGAAGAACCTTACCTTCTGGAGTTGGTTCGTTATCTTCATCTTAACCCATTGCGTGCCGGCTTGGTGTCAACTTTGGAAGAATTGGCCGAGTTCCCCTTTTGCGGACACGGCTGCTTACTGGGGCGTCGTGCCAGCAGCTGGCAGGCCGTCGACCAGGTTCTGGAGCGTTTTGGCAAGCGAGTGACTGTTGCCCGAAAACAATATCTGAGTTTTATTGCTGCGGGTATTGAGCAAGGACGTCGCTTCGATCTTATCGGTGGCGACCTGGTTCGCAGTGCGGGCGGTTGGCAAAAATTGGCATCCCTGCGAAAAGAGGAACCGCAACTGAAAAGCGATGAACGCATCCTCGGAGACAGCGAGTTCGTTGAGTCTGTATTGCGAAACGCGGATGAGAAATTGGAAAGATGCCGACGCTGGGATATCGACCTGAAAGAGCTTGTGCAAATAGTTGCTGATAAGCTTGAGGTCGGTTCCGAGGATATTCGGTCGGGAGATAAGCGACCAAAACGGGTTGCGGCACGAAGCATACTTTGCTTTTGGGCTGTAAAGGAGTTGGGTTGTTCAACGATGGAGATTGCCGGGCTTTTGGGAATAACTCAATCGGCAGTCAGTAGATCGGTTCAACGTGGACAAAAATTGGCCAGAGAAAAGGGGTGGCGTCTGGCGGAATGGGTAAACGCATAATTTCATGGGCGTCCCCATTGTTGTGGACGAGGGCGGCCTTGATCCTGATGGGTGACTGGCGCAGCAACTGGCTGACGCAAAAAATAAGAAATCTCAGCACATGTGAAGAAACTGGTGACTTAGCCGTGCATTTTGAAAGAAAAAAGCATAGATAAATGCTCAGGGATATTTTTGTGCTATTGACACGAGCCTTTTAATGGGTGACCCCGCCTTTGCTTCTTTGCCTCTATTTATAGCCATTGTCTATAAATGAGATGCAAAAAGACAATTTCTCTCCATAAAGTCTTTATGAGTATAGTTTCTCCAGCCGCGGTAATTTTTACCAAAAACACATTTCAAAGGAGAAACACAATGGCTTATCTCGAGGTCACCCTGAAAGTCTTGAATGAAAACCGCTCGGCAGCAGCTGAAATCTACACTAAATATAAGGAGCCGTTTCTCAAGCAGATCAAAGGTGCACAGACGAAAGACCTGTTGATCCGTGATGAGGATGTTCAGGTCCTCCATGGTTTTGCTAGTGTCGACGATGCCAATGCTTACCTTAAGAGCGACCTTTTCAACCAGGATGTTGTTGTCGGTTTGGCCCCCCTGCTCGCTGCAGAACCGGAAATTCGTATTTACAATGTTGCCTAAGTAAAAGCACGGCTAAGGCGGGCATGTGAAAACTGCCCGCCTTAGTTTCAATAGGAGTGATCGTTGCAGGGATTTCCAGTTGGGCGTTCTGTTGGTGGGGCCAATCATTCGTTTGCGCAGGTGAATTTTGGCCTAAAAGGCTTATCCCAAGGAAGCGATTCTCACCCTTTATGCCGGATAGGTAAGTACCCCGGAACCAACTCACGCGGATAGCGATCTGTCAGGCCTCCTCATATATCACCAACTCGACTTAGCATACAGCCGATGTCTTGCCCTGTAGGTTTCGGGTAACATCTATGCCATGATGATGAATCCGGCAACTGAGGTACCGGAAAAAGGTTTCTCTACTTTCGCCGACGGTGTCGGCGAGCTGGTCAAGACGCCGGGGTAGGCGGCTAGGGGATTTGCATCTGTGCAAGCCACCTCAAGGTGAAAATGCCCTAAGCATGATCGGTTTTTTCGAACAGCATTCGACGGTAATTTCCGCCAACTATTAGGTCCTTGCCAGCCATCTGGCGCCATCGGCGTTGCCAAAAACAGGCCATCCATTCGGTGTCGATTCCCTACAGGCGAAGGCTTTTCGAGTAGCTCGAGGATGTCGGTGTTACGGCGGGACTGGTGCGCATCTCTGTTGCTTTTGAACATGGCGAGAATATCGTTGCCGATCTGAATCAGGCGATCGGTATCCTATGGATGCTGAAGGGGCGTTGTGCAAATATTCGACAAAGGATTCGGAAACTCTCTTGCATTAACGCCAGAAGCGTTCCTTTCTTATTTAGTGCAAAAGGACCCCCGATTTTGCCGGGGGATACCTGCTTTCCATTCATGCAGATGAAACGAGTAACGGAGCTTTTCGATGCAATTTACGGAACCTTTATTTCGTCCGCCCATGGAAGTTAACTCGGTCCTGGTTCGGGGTACCCAAGGCTGCACCTATAACAAGTGCAATTTCTGCTATATGGCTCAAGGCTATGATTTTATGAAGGCCTCCCCGGAGCATATGGAAAGTGAACTGCTGGCACAGAAGCATAGTCACGGTTCCGCATCAAATATTTTTATTATCGGTTGCAATCCATTGTCCTTGCCGCAAGCAATCCTCCTTGAGTATGCCGGATTGATACAGAAACACTATCCTCGTTTCACCAGGATCAGTATGCATTCCCGAGTCGATGATATTGAAAGAAAGTCGGACAAAGAACTGAAACTGTTACAGTGTGCAGGGTTTGGCCATCTCTATGTCGGTACGGAAAACGGCAACGAAGAAGCTTTGCGAAAAATGAACAAAGGACACGGTGTGCAAAAATCCCGTGAGCAACTCCGGCGTTTGGATGCTGCCGGCATAAAGTACACCTGCCAGTACATCATCGGTATGGCAGGGAAGGGGATGGGAGTAAGAAGTGGTTTGGCAACGGCAAAATTCATAAATTCGGTCCACGCAGAACGGGTCATGTCAACAGGTCTGACCGTCTTTCCCGGATCACGCCTGCAGGAGATTGTCGCACGTGGCGAATTTGTCGAATCTTCGGAAAGAGAGAAGATTGAAGAGATGCTGGTTTTCTTTGAAAATCTGACAGCCGACATTTTTTTTGAAGGAATCCATTATCTGAATCCGCTACATTTCCGTTTTCAGACTGGTTATGAAAAAGCCAGATACGAAACAATCGAGGAAATCAAACGAATACTCAATTCTTACTCAGAAGATCAACTCGAAAAAGCGATCAACAGAAAAGAGATGCGATCCCTGTAACAGTCCGTGCGGCCCAACCTTCAAGTCCAAATAAAAAGCCTTAAGCTTATTCCTTTTTGCCGATGAGTTTGTTCCAGGTGGCAATTATTACCCTGTTTTAAAAAAATCAGAACGTACTCAGCTGGTTCTAGAATCCTTTGTTGCAAGGGATCTATACCGTGGTAATGGTGCTGCCGGAATACTCCCATACGGGTAGTTCAATGATGGTATAGGATACAGCTAAGCTCTCAATGCTCTGACGGGGAGTTTGACTATACCCGTCAGTGGTGCGGGATAGCTTGGTCAAGCTTTCGGCACACTGTTGGTCTATTTATTCTACGCCTTTTCACCACTGTTCTTTTTCTTATCCGAATGATCGTCTGGCTGATCCATCCCTGATTATCGGAAGCTATCCCATGCAGGGGCTTGAATATTTCGAAAATAAGAAATAAAGCTGCAATTACAAAGACATATTGGGCTTTTCTATACGTCGATTGAGGGAGGCTATGCCTCCATCACCTTTGGTTGTAATCCTGAAGGAATTCAGCAAACTGTTGCAGGCAAGCAGGCTGTTGTCGGGTATTCAGCCAGATCGCCTCGAATTCAAGAGTCAGTTCCCTGCCTGTCTTGTCGGTGAGCAAAATGGCTTTACTTTCTGAGGATTGGAGTTTTGATTTGGGCAGAATGGCTGATCCAAGGCCTAATGAAGCCCATTCTTCGAGAACCAGATAGCTTAAGGCCTCACCGGAATACTCTTTCAGCTTCCGTCTATTGCTGCGGAACAAGGCGCGGGTTGCCTTTGCCAGGCCGCAGACGTTTGGTACCATGACGAAGGTTTCGTCGGCGATATCTTCCAGCTTGACCGTCGACTTCCCTTCGATGATTTGACTCCCACGTGGGATGTAATAGAGCGGCTCACGATAGAGAAATGTGCCGTTCCATGAGGTTTTGCGTGTGTCGGCGACACCGAAGACAAAATCCAGCAGTTCTTCATCAAGCACGTGATAGAGATCGGCCATATTCTGTTCATGGAGGACCACCTCGATTTCAGGGTGAGCCTTATGGAATATTTCTAACATTGGTGCTAGCCATCCACTGCGCAGCAATGGGGAGATGCCGATACGCACAGTTTTCTGAGCCGGATGAACAAAGTTTCTTGCTTCATGCAACAGCTTTGACTGGGCGGTCAGAACATTAACGACAAATGGCAGCAGATGTTCTCCAAAAGGAGTCAGTGATACAGTTCGCGTTGTCCGGGTAAATAGCCGTTCTTCAAATTCTTCCTCAAGCTGGGCAATGCCGTTAGACAGGGTGGGTTGCGTCACAAAACACTGCTCTGCAGCCTGGGTGAAGGATTCGGTTTCTGCGACCGCTTTGACATAGCGCAGCTGGCTTAGGTTCATATTCATAGCCTTTGGCAATAAGTGAGATTTAAAAAGACATTTTACCCATATCCAGGGGGAGATGTATAGGCATACCCTGTCGCGTTACTACTAAAAAATCTATACTGTCGTGGGGTTTCGATGGGGTTTCTGTGCCAAGTCTTGCAATGCCATAGGTTAGTGTTAAGTTCTTGGAAATTAAAGGAGGTAAAACATGGCTCGACCTTTGCTGATTGGAAGAATATGGATGTGTCAGGTTTACACTCTTGATATGATCGTGGGTGTAGACCTGATACTTAAGGTTCCATTCGACGGTTAGCCGCCTGGTCCAAAAGGGGTAAGAGATAATGTTGCACGGAAAGACCTGACCCCTTCTTTCTTCTTTGCTTCTTTTGTTCACTTGTCAGCACCGTTAAACCGGGAGGATTCGCCATGAATGACAGAAGCAAAGATATTTGGTTTCCTGCCAAAAAGTACGGGGTTGGCTGGGGCTTCCCCATTACGTGGCAAGGTTGGCTCGTTTTGGGAAGCTACCTTGCGCTTGTCATTGTCGGCACCGTGCTTTTGGTCCTGTCCAAAAACCCCATATTGCTGATTCCCTTTATCCTTTACATTTTTCTGCTCTCTGGCGCGTTGATTTTCATCTGCTTCAAAAAAGGGGAAAAGATCGATTTCCGCTGGGGAAAGAAGTCTTGAATTCTGCCTTTTTAAAGTGTCCCCTTGTTCAAGGGACGGTCGTTCTTTATGATGCCGGTGGACCAGCGATGTTGAGCCGGGCCGATAAGGTCGTCACACGACATAAAACATTTCTGTGAGATTGCCATGGTAAAAAGCGATTGGAACACCGATGTCGTCAATGCGCGAATTATGAACCGGTCTGATAAACAACGCTATGCCGCGGGCTCTCCCGACCCCCGGGAGGTCGATGCGTATGCCGGCTGTTTGCCCGGCGACAGCACGCTCGGCGTTGTTCTGGGCATGACGCCGGAGTTGCGAAATATGGCGGCAAGGCACTGCAAAAAGTTGATTTCCGTCGATCACAGCGAGGCGGCCATTGCCACCTACGAAGATTGGCTGGCACCCGCGTTGAGGCACAAGGAGCAAGTGGTTCACGGGGATTGGAATACCCTGGGGAGCGTATTGCAGGAACCGCCGGATTTCATTCTCGGGGACGGTATTTTCGGCAATGTCGTTCCCCTCGACGGCTATTCGGATCTGCTTTGCTCGATAAGATCGACCTTGTCACGCAACGGTTGTTTTGTTACGCGTCATTGCCTGATGCCCGGGGCGGTTCTGGACAATCCGGATCACCGTCTCGAACTGCTCGAAAAATTTCGCCGGAACCTGATCGACGAAGCCGGATTCGGTTTGAGCATGCGCTTGCAGGGGTATGTCGATATTGCTTACGACAGAAGCAACTTTGTGCTTGATAACGCAAAACTTTTTTCGGCCGTCGATAAGGATCGTGAATCCGGCCTGATTTCTGTTTCCGAATATCACATCATCCGGCGTTACCTTTTTAGCGGTTTGAATACCCTACCTACCGAAAGGGTGTGGGAAGGGTTGTTGAGTGGGGCCGGTTTCAGGTTTGAGCGACTGAACTGCCAGGGAAAATATTGGTATGATTATTATCCGATATATGCCTGCCGCCCCTTCTGAATTCGGAGGCGAGAGACGGAATCCCATACGGAGGGGCGCCCCCCGACGCAAAAGAGCCTGATGTTGGCGCCGAGTCTGCCTCTTTTTTAAGGAGGTTCTCTGCGTGCATCAGGCTCTTTCCCCCGGGGCTTTCGGAAAAGTATTTTTACTTTTTCCTCAAGCTATGCACATCGATTCTTTGTTGCTTCGTCGATGTGGGAGCGGGGGTGCATAGGTTTCACAGGTTTTGAGGGTTTTCTCTCTCGACCTTTTTTGTATCGTCAGGCCGTTTTTTTCTCCGGCAATGCGACACATTCGAAACCTACACTTAAATTCTACTGCTATGGGGTACGAAAAGCAATGTCGCCCGGATTTTTTTCTGATAATGAAAATGGACAGCGGCGCGGGGACGGGTCTTAGACAACCGTGACCTGCTGCCCTTCGAATTCGACAATCTGGCCCTGGCGGATTTTGCATCGTTTGCGCAGTTCCACCTGGCCGTCCACGGTGACGCACCCCTCGGCGATTATCATTTTAGCGACCCCGCCGCTGGAGCACCAGCCGGTCAGTTTCAACAGGTTGTTCAGCTCGACGAACTCGCGTCCTTGCAGGTCGAATTCTTCCATCGTCAGTTCCTTCCTTGCGTTTATGCCGTTTGATTTCCAAGTGCCCGGTTACGACTTTTGAGCCACCCAGACGGCATGCCGGTAGCCTCCCTTGCCGGGGCGTTCGCAGCGGACCTTGAATCCGGCTGCGGCCAGGCGTCCTTCGAATCCGGCATCGGGGTTTTCTCCCCAGACAGCAAACACGCCCCCCGGTTTGAGGGCGGCACGTGCCCGTTGTATGGCGCGGCTGCCGTAGATCGGATCGCCGACGCGATCGGTTTTGGGGTGGGGGCCGCGGTAGAGGTCGAGAACGATAGCGTCGAAAGACTCGGCGGGCGCTTTGCGGATCAGCGCGGCGACATCGGCAATTTCCACCGTTACGCGCGGGTCGTTTGCGGCCCCGTCGGTCAGCTCGGCCAGCGGTCCTTTGCACCATTCGAGGATTTTGTGATTCAGCTCGGCCACCACAACTTCGGCGCTTGCGGGCAAGGTATCGAGTACCGCGCGCAGGGTGATCGCCATCCCCAGTCCGCCGACCAGCACCTGCGGGTTCGGGTGGTTTTTCAGGTGCTGACAACCGAGTTCGCCGAGGGCTATTTCGGAGCGTTGCGCTTTGCTGTTCATCAGTATCTGGGGGCCGACGGTAATCAGAAAATCACCTTTGCCGCGCTGGCGCAGTTCGAGGTCCCCCTCGTCTTCGGTGGCGAATCGGTCGATGGTTTTCCAGGGCAGGGCCATGGCGTTTCCTTGTATTCTATGGGGCATTGCCCCGTCAGTTCAGACAGTGCAGGGATTCTTTACAGAGTCAGGCAGGCTTCACCCTGAAAGTGCTTTTCTCTGACTTTGGCCACTTCGGCGCTCTCCAGGTATTCGTCAAACGACATGGTCCGTTCGATGAATCCGGCGGGAGTGAATTCCACAATGCGGTTGGCGACCGTCGACAGGAACTTGTGGTCGTGGCTGGCGAACAGGATCACTTCCGAGTAGGAGATCAACCCTTCGTTGAGGGCGGTGATCGACTCGAGGTCCAGGTGGTTGGTCGGTTCGTCGAACACCAGCACATTGGCGCCGGTAAGCATCATCTTGGCGAGCATGCAGCGGACCTTCTCGCCTCCGGACAGCACGGAGGATTGTTTGGTCGCTTCTTCTCCGGAAAACAGCATGCGCCCGAGAAAGCCGCGGGCAAAGCTCTCCCCCTCGTTGGGGGCGTACTGGAGCAGCCACTCCACCAGGTTAAGATCGTTTTCGAAAAAACGCCGGTTCTCCTTGGGGAAGTAGGCCGGGGTGATGGTGACCCCGTAACGGAAGCTGCCGCTGTCGGGTTCGAGTTCGCCGGCCAGAATCTGGAACAGGGTGGTTTTGGTTATGCTGTCGCCGCCGACAAAGGCGATCTTGTCCCCTTTGTTGACGGTCAGGCTGAAGTTGTCCAGCACCTTGACGCCATCCACGGTTTTGGACAGATCCTTGATTTCGAGGATGATGTCGCCGCAGGGCCGTTCCGGTTTGAAGACCACAAAGGGGTATTTGCGCGAGGAGACGGGCAGATCCTCGACGGTGAGTTTTTCGAGCAGCTTCTTGCGCGAGGTCGCCTGCTTGGCCTTGGAGGCGTTGGAGCTGAAGCGTTGGATAAATTCCTTGAGGTCGTTGGCTTTTTCGGTGATCTTGCGGTTTTCTTCCTGCTTCTGCTTGAGCATCAGCTGGCTGGCTTCGTACCAGAAGTCGTAATTGCCGACATAGACCGTAATCTTGCCGAAGTCGATATCGGCCACGTGGGTGCAGACCTGATTGAGAAAGTGGCGGTCATGGGAGACGACGATGACCGTGTTCTGGAAGCGGGAGAGGAATTCCTCCAGCCAGGCGATCGATTTGAGATCCAGATGGTTGGTCGGTTCGTCAAGCAGCAGGATGTCGGGGTTGCCGAACAGGGCCTGGGCCAGCAGCACGCGGACCTTTTCGCCGCCCTCGAGTTCCTTCATCTTTTTGTGGCGCAGCTCTTCGGGGATGCCGAGACCGTTAAGCAGCACCGCCGCTTCCGACTCGGCCTCGTAGCCGTTCATTTCGGCGAATTCGGCTTCCAGCTCTCCGGAACGGATGCCGTCTTCTTCGGTGAATTCCTCTTTGGAGTAAATCGCTTCGCGCTCGGCCATGACCTCGTAGAGGCGCTGGTGACCCATCATGACGGTATTGAAAACCGTCTCTTCGTCGAAAGCGAAATGATCCTGACGCAGCATGGCGATGCGTTCGCCGGAACCGACCGAGACGGTGCCTTTGTCGGAGTCGATCTCCCCGGCGAGGATTTTAAGGAAGGTCGATTTGCCGGCTCCGTTGGCGCCGATGAGACCGTAGCAGTTGCCGGGGATGAATTTGATATTGACGTCTTTAAAAATGACCCTCTTGCCGTAGGCGAGGGCCACGTTGTTGGCGCTGATCATGAATGCACTATTTCCTTATCTGAAAAAACAAAAGAACCACAGGGGTGATCCCCGTGGTTCACGTGAATGTCATTTATACCATCGAACGCCTGTCGGCGGCAACCGGTTTTCATTTTAATCCGGGCCAAAAAGTCAACCCGCATCAAGATTTAACTGTCATGTCAGGGCATTTGCGGGTACCCTGTTTGCCGGGTTGCCCCCTCTTGTAAAAAACATAAATTTAACCGCAGAGCACGCAGAGCGCGCGGAGAAAATTCGGTAAGGCAATCTGTGATTCGTGTTCGATTATATCTTCCATCCATAAGCAAAGAAACCGGCTACGGCTATATTCGCCCATCTCTGCGTTCTCTGCGTACTCTGCGGTAAATACCTGTAGAAATTGTGTCTAACCCCCCGGAAACCACTATGGACCGATCATCCCGCAATCGCCTGAATCACCGCCACCTGCATTTGTTTGATGGCGAAACTCTGTTCGACCGCATCGCCCGGGCGGTGTGCCGGGCCGGTTGCCTGCCGCGCAAGGAGCTTTACGAAGCCTGGGAGGTAGCGCGGCGGGTGCGGCGCCGGTTTCGCGGCGGGCGGGTGGTCGATCTGGCTTGCGGTCACGGGCTGCTGGCGCAGATTCTGCTGTTGCTCGACAAGCGTTCCCCGGAGGCGCTGGCGGTCGATCTGCGTATCCCCGACAGCGCGGCCAGCCTGGCCAAGGCGTTGCAGGTCGACTGGCCTTGGTTGGAAGAACGACTGTGTTTCGTGGAGCAAAGCATAGAGGGCATTACGCTGTCAGCGGACGATCTGGTGGTGTCCGCTCATGCCTGCGGAAGCTTGACCGACCTGGTTCTCGACAAGGCCATGTCCGCCGGGGCCAGGGTGGCGGTGCTGCCTTGCTGTCACGATCTGAACACGGCGGATACCGGCGGTCTGGAAGGCTGGATGGACGGCCCCCTGGCGGTGGACGCCACCCGCGTGGCTCGTCTGCGCGCCGGTGGATACCGCGTCTATACGCAAACCATCCCGGCGGAGATTACGCCCAAAAACCGTCTGCTGCTTGCCGAACCGGCATAAACGCCTATTGCCCCCCTCAACAGGAACGGATTGCTATGAAAATATGGGTAGACGCGGATGCATGTCCCGCCGTGATCAAGGAGATTCTATTCAAGGCGGCCAGGCGCACCGGGGTTTCGATGACGCTTGTTGCCAACCATCTTATGCGCATACCGCCATCACCCCATATTCATTTTATGCTGGTTGCAGCGGGGTTGGACGCGGCGGATAACGAAATCGTGAAAAAGCTCGATGCGGGAGATCTGGTAATCACGGCAGATATTCCCCTGGCGGCTCAGGTGATCGAAAAAGGCGGCCATGCCCTTAATCCGCGCGGTGAATTGTACACCGTCGACAATATCAGGGAACGCCTGTCGATGCGGGATTTTATGGATTCGCTACGCGCCAGCGGTATCGACACGGGCGGTCCTGCGGCACTGAATCAGAGCGATCGGCAGGCCTTTGCCAACCGGCTGGATCAATTTTTGACCAGGCATGTCTAAAGCCCGCCCCATGTCGGGAACAATCAACCATCGTAGCGGTAAGTGACATGACATTTTCTTTACAAACTTTTTACCTCCTGATGACCACTCGAAGGCGCTGACATGATCTACTCGAATTATCTCTCCCCTGCATCGAAAGGAGCATGTCATGTTGCGTAAGTCGTTTATCCTGTTGTCCGCTATCCTGTCGCTGGGCGTATCCGGCCTGGTTCAGGCCGCCCCGCTGGTGAACTGCCAGGTCGAACTGGACCGGGGCGTACTGCTGGCCGGCCCCGCTCAGAAAACGGTCATCAAAATCGCCCTCGATGCGCCGCGCGCACCACGCACCGCTCAACGGCCGCCGGTTAATCTGGCGCTGGTGCTGGATCGTTCCGGTTCCATGAGCGGAAACAAGATAGCCAAGGCGCGCGAGGCAGCCATCGAAGCCGTGCGTCGCCTCTCTGACGGGGATCTGTTTTCGCTGGTCGTTTACGACGATTCGGTCGAGACGCTGGTGCCGGCGCAGCCCGTTTCCGACATCGGGGATATCGAGGCGCGCATTCGCCGCATCCGGCCCGGTGGCTCTACAGCCCTGTTCGGCGCGGTCAGCCAGGGGGCGGCTGAAGTGAGAAAGCACAGCGACGCTCCTTATGTCAACCGGGTGGTTCTGCTGTCCGACGGGTTGGCCAATGTCGGCCCGAGCCGTCCCGCCGATCTGGCGCGTCTTGGCGCGGCTCTGCTCAAGGAGGGCATTTCGGTAACCACGGTGGGTGTGGGGACCGATTTCAACGAGGACCTCATGACGCAGCTCGCCGAGCGCAGCGACGGCAACCACTATTTTGTCGAATCGAGCCGTGACCTGCCCCGCATCTTTGCCGCGGAACTGGGTGATGTCCTGAGTGTGGTGGCGCGTAAAGTGGTGATCAGCATCGAATGCCCCCAAGGGGTGAAACCGCTGCGCGTCATTGGCCGCGAAGGCAGCATCAAGGGCCAACGGGTCGAGGTGCGCATGAACCAGTTGTATGGCGGTCAGGAGAAATATGCCCTGGTCGAAGTCGAAGTGCCTGCCTCCCGCGCAAATCAGAAACTCGACCTGGCGCGGGTCGATTGTCGTTACCGTAACGCTTTGACCGATACCGGGGAATCGTCGACGGCCATGGTGCAAACGCGATTCAGCAAGCGCTCGGAAGAGGTACGCAAAGCGGCCAGCAAGGATGTGCAGAAAGCCGTGGTGGAAAACGAAATGGCTGTAGCGCGTGATCGTGCCCTGAATCTTTACAATGCCGGGCGCAAGCCTGAAGCCGCACGAGTGTTGCGTCAGAAAAGCCAGTCACTGCAGGAGCAGAATGCCATCCTGGGTTTCGACGACCTGGCCCAGGAAGCCGGTCAGTTGCAGGATGAAGCCGTTGAATTCGAATCGGAACAGCTCGATAAAACCCGCAAAAAGGAACTGCGGTCGGAAAGTTTTAAGGTTCGGAAACAGCAGAAGGCCTATTAAGCCGGAAACGCCGCAGTCTGGCAAATCGCAGCCTGGTCTGCTACATTGCTCGAAACCGTCCCTGCCTTCGGATTGCATCCGGGGGCGGGGCGCTCGATCAAGGAACCAACGCCATGAAACGAAGTTATTGGATTGTCGGCGCCTGGCTGCTGTTGCTCATCCCGACTCTGCTGATCGGGGCGCTGGCTTTGCGGTTGTTGCGCAATGAACAAGGCCGGCTGGCTGAAAACACCGTCAGCGCCGCCCGGCAGCGCTGCGCCAGCATTGCCGAGAGTCTTGATCTGACCGTGGCTGAAGTCAAGGATGGCCTGTTGACCAGCCTTCGCCAGCTGCCGGCCGACGATCTTGAGCAACATCTGGAAGACTGGCGGCTCGGCAATCCCCTGGTACGCAACGTATTTATCTGGTCTCCCGACGGATTGCAGCTGCCGGATCCAGCCACTCCCGCCGATTCCGAAGCGGGCGCTTTCGTGGCCCGCTACCTGACCCTGTTCAACGGCCGCAGCTCCTGGCGGCCGCCGCAACCCGACCATCCAAGGCGCGTTACCGGCTCCCAAGATTCCTACGCAACTGCTCCGGGCAAGACGGCCTTATCCTCGCGCAAGGAACTGCGGCTGTTGGCTCAGCAGCTCGGTAGCGCTCCGCAGATGCTGCCGGAAAGCGGCTGGCTGTCCTGGTTCTGGGAGGACGGTCTGTATCTGCTCGGCTGGCTGGAAGATCCGGCCAGCGGGCAACGCTATGGTCTCGAAGTGGAAATGATGGCTCTTCTGGCCCGGCTCGTGACCAGTCTGCCCGAGCCCCCGAGCGGGGAAATTTATGCTCTTGTCGATGGCCAGGGCCGCATTTTTCATCGCACCGGCACCGGCGAGTTGACGGCGGATACCCCCCAACTCGCCAGCTTGCCCGTCGGTCCGGATCTGCCCCACTGGCAGCTGACCATCTATGTGCCGGGCGGCATGGCTGCTGGCCATGCCGACGGTGGTCTGCTGCTGCTCTCGACGCTGCTGGTCGGCTGTTTCGTGGCGGCGGTGCTGTTCGGCGGCTCGCTGCTGTTGTGGCAGGCTTGGCGCCACATGCGCGATGCCCGGCGCAAGACCTCTTTTGTCTCCAATGTATCTCACGAATTGAAAACGCCCCTGACCACCATTCGCATGTACGCCGAACTGCTCGGCGAAGGACGGATCCGGGAGGAGGGCAAGCGCCAACGCTATCTGCAGGTTATTGTTTCCGAGAGCCAGCGCCTGACCCGGCTGGTCAACAACGTCCTCGATTTCAGCCGTCTGGAACAGAAACGCAAACAGTATCATCTGACCGCACTGCCCCTTACCGAAATCCTTCAGCAGGTGCTCGACGGGCAAAACCTTCGATTGCAACAGGCCGGGCTTGAACTGGTTCGCCGCATGCCGGACAGCGGTCCGCCGGTGCAAGCCGATCGCGATGCCGTCGAGCAGGTGCTGCTCAACCTCATCGACAATGCTATCAAGTATGCGGTTCAGGGTGGAGAGCTGGTGGTCGAACTGCGCTACACGGCAAAGACTGCCGAGATCCTTATCAAGGATCGCGGGCCGGGGGTTCCGGCCGCCCACCGGCAGCGTATTTTCAATCAGTTTCATCAGGTCGACACCGAGCTGAGCAGTCAGCAGTCGGGGTGCGGACTCGGTCTCAGCATCGCCCGGCGCCTGCTTCAGGACATGCAGGGTTCGCTACGCTATTGCCCGAGGGACGGTGGCGGTGCCTGCTTTGTCATGGCGCTGCCGGTGGCCGGGGAAGACCACCGATAAACCGGGGAAAGGAATCGATTTATGGACGCCAGTCGTATTCTGGTGGCGGAAGACGATCCGCATATTCGCGAAGGGCTCGTCGATATTCTCGAAGGGGAAGGCTACGGAGTGCTGGCCGCTCAGGACGGCAATGAAGCTTTGCGGATCAGTGAAGAATCTTCCTTTGATCTGGCGCTGCTCGATATCATGATGCCGGGCTGCAACGGTTACGATGTGTGCCGGGAGCTGCGTCGTCGCGATCCGGCCCTGGCCATTATTATGCTGACTGCCAAAGGGGAGGAGATCGACAAGGTCATCGGCCTGGAGCTGGGGGCGGACGATTACATCACCAAGCCCTTCGGGGTTCACGAGCTGCGGGCCCGGATCGCTGCCGTACTGCGGCGCAGCCGTCGAACCGCGCCCGGCGCCGCAGGGGAATTACCCTCCACCCTGGCTATCGGACCGGCCACCATCGACCGCAAGACCTACCGGGGCTGCCTCGGCACACGAAACTTCCGCCTTACGGCCCGCGAGATGAAACTGCTGGAGGCGTTTTACCGCCACCCGGACGAAGCCTTGCCGCGCAATACCCTGCTTAACCTGGCCTGGGGCATCGATTACCAGGGCACCACCCGTACCCTCGATCAGCACATCGCCCAATTACGCAAAAAAATCGAACCCGATCCGGCTGCGCCGCAAGTCATCATGACGGTGCACGGGATCGGTTATCGCTATGTTGCCGGCAGCATCGATCGCTGAGCGGCTTCCCGCGGTTTTTCAGCTTTCCAGAATGCGTAGTGCTTCCTCCCGGTTGGCCTCCATCAGATAGGGGATGCCGGTGACTTCGGCGCACTCCCGCGTCAGGGACATGAGGTCCCCGCGTGCTATGGCTGGGATGTTGAAGCAGCGGGCGCCGGCCATGAATTGCTGCAGACCGACCTTGATCTTCTGGCAATAGCTGTAGATGCCCAGGGCGCCTAGCGGCAGTTTTTCCATGCCTTGCGTGCCGATCAGATCGGCGACTTCCTGGTAGCATACGAAGATCTGTTCTTTCGTGTTGCCATATTGCTTGACGGTCGGCGGTAAATCATGCTCTGCCAGCCACCGGTCGATGTTTTTGCCGACCATGCCGGGGATCATCAGGGCGCGCCCCATGCAGATCGCCTTGACGTAGGGGGCACCAAGCGCCAGGGCTTTGAAAATATGGTCTTCGGTGCTGAACCCGCCGGCAAAGGCCAGGTCGGGCACCGTCTCACCTCTGCCGGCGAGTTTTTGACAGAACTCGTGGGCTGCTGCGTGCAGATAGAGGCTCGGCATTCCCCATTCCTCCATCATGCGCCAGGGACTCATGCCGGTGCCGCCGGGCGCGCCGTCGATGGTCAGCAGATCGATCCCGGCCCGGGCCCCCCACTTGAGGGCCATGGCCAGTTCCCGCAGGCCGTAGGCGCCGGTTTTGAGGGTGATGCGTTTGAAACCGAGGTTACGCAGGCGTTCGACTTCGGCATAGAATTCCCCTTCGTCGATAAAACCGAGGCGGCTGTGACGTTCGAATTCCGCCAGCGAACCGTCCCTAAAGGCGGCCTGGGCGACGAGGTCGGAAGGGTCGGGGGTGAGAATGTAGCCGCGGTGCTGCAGTTCGAGGGCCTGCTCGAGGGTTTTGACCTTGGTTTCGCCGCCGATGCATTTAGCACCCTGGCCCCATTTCAGTTCGATGGTTTCCAGCCCATGTCTGTCCAACACGTATTCGGCCACGCCCAGGCGGGTATCCTCCACGTTCAACTGGACCAGGATTTCGCCATAGCCATGATGATAGCGGCGGTAAATTTCGATGCGCCGATCCAGATCGGGCGCCCTGACGACTTTCCGGGCGTCATTGAGTTCGAGTTCGGGATCGGTGCCGCAGACGTTTTCGCCGCAGACCAGGGTAATGCCGCTGATGGCGGCGCCGATGGCGAAATGTTCCCAGTTTTTGCGGGCGATTTCCGTGGAACCGAGGGCGCCGGTGAAAATCGGCAGCTTCATCTTGACCTTCTGTTCCCGACCGTAGGCCGTTTCGGTGTCGACGGCGGGGAAGATCGCGGTGTCGGAATCGCCGGTTACACCGGCAGGTAACCCCTTGGCGCCGAAGGCGTAACCCTGGATGTTGAGATGCGAGTAATCGACGGGATAATCCTTGTCGCCTCCGGCGGTGATCTCCCCGAAGGGGCCGGGATAGATCATTTCGCGGCCGCGGAAGGTGGCCTTGAAGATTTCGCAATTGCCCCGGCAGCCGTCGAGGCAGCGGCTGCACAGCCCGCTCATGGGTACCACGTTGCGGGAACGGTTGGCACTTCGGGTGGCCTCATTGGCATTCGGTCGCTGCAGGTTCATGGGGCTGATCCTCCCTGGCAGGGGCTTGCCCCGCGTCTTGTCGAAAAACAGGCACAGCCATCCCTTTCGGATGGCGTCCGCTGTCTTTCCGAGCAGGTCCTGCAAAGAATCCGGTTACCGAATGATGTTATGCGCCCTTGCGGGTCGTTCAATGCACCAGCTTTACATTGTTTTTGGACCAGGTCTTGTGCTCGCCGCTATCCAGTTCGACTTCGAAGAAGTCATCCGGAAGACAGGCGATGATCTTGCCGACCTGATGGAGGACGATATGCTTGACACGTTTGTCAGTTTCGGGACCGATGGTGTGACAGATGTTTTCAAATTCATCGTGACGCATGGCGTTACCTCCTCTGTGGGATTATATTGCTTGTTTTACGTCGTTGCTGCTGCCGGGTGCAGTGGCCTGGCCGGAACAGGGTACCGTTTCCATGGTGTGGCGTGGTTTGTTCCGCGTCAGGGATAGATGCTCTGCACGACATCCAGGATAAGATGGGTCCGTTGGTGTAACAGGATGATGTCGGTGCCGACTCGCAACCGCAGATAACCGGCCGGCAGTCGTCTCAGGCGTCGGTCGAGGTCGTAAGGGAGTCGGTAACCTGCCAGACCGGGGGGCAATTCGCCGTGCCGTGCCAGGTGCTTGCGCAGGCCCGGCGGAAGCCGGTGCTTTCTGGCCAGGCCCGGCGGCAGATGCCGACGATAATAATTATAGATGGCGCTGCGATCGCGGTCGGAAAAGACGATATCGGCACGGACATCCCGCCCTTGCACCGTGACCCGGCCATAATCGGGATTGGCGATGCATCCGGTTATCGTCGGTGCCGCGATGAAAAGGGCTGTCAACAGCCACAGGAGCGAGCCGAAGCGAACTCTCATAATATCCTCCCGGTTTGGGACCATCAATTATCATTCTAGCAGAGAATTTTCAGAATGAACGCAGTACGGGGCTCTTTCGCAAGGACCGGCCGGACCGGATATCCTGGCGAAGGATTCTGTCAGTAGCGGAAGTGTTTGATCCTTTCGCCTTTCTCCTCGATTTCGGTCATGGCCTCGATGCCGATCTGCAGATGGATGTCGGTCCATTTGCGGGATACCATCCGGTCCATCTCTTCGGTTTTGATGCCTTCCGGCGTCAGGGGCAGGTCCGAGGTCAGCAGCAGGGCTCCCCGCGCGATAGCGTTGTAGTGGCCGACAATGAACAGGGTGGCGGTTTCCATATCGATGGCGATGCAGGTCATCGCCTGCAGACGCTCCAGAAAGTCCCGGTCGTGTTCCCAGAGCCGACGGTTGGTGGTATAGACCACCCCGGTGCGGTATTCATGGCCATGGGCAACGATCTTTTCGGACACGAACTTATGCAGTTTGAAGGAGGGCAGGGCGGGGACTTCGGGAGGGAAATAATCGTTGCTGGTGCCCTCGCTGCGGATGGCCGCAATAGGTAGAATGAAATGCCCGATTTCCGAAGACTGCTTGAGACCGCCGCACTTGCCCAGCAGCAGACCCCCCCTGGGACTGCGGGCGCTGAGTAAATCCATGATGGTGGCGGCGTTGGCCGAGCCCATGCCGATGTGGATCATGGTCAGGCCGTGGCTGTTGGTGGCGGCAGGCATCGGTCTGTCCGCACCGTGGATCTCGCAATCGAAGCGGCTGGCGAACCGGTTGAGATAGGAACGAAAATTGGTCAGAAGGATGTAGTCCCCGATCTCGTCCAGGGCCATTCCTGTGTAGCGGGGTAGCCAGTTTCTGGCGATGTCCAGCTTTTCGGTCATGGATATATCGATCTCCTCAAGTTGTCGGGATTGTATGTAAATAGTTTAAATCACCGCCGATATTGGTCAAGGGCGGTGGAGACGCCGGGTATCGCTGTTTGCGTTGCTTTGGGAGCGGTCGGACGATCCATGGGCAGACAAACGATCGGCAAAGGTGTATACTGCGGCATTCCAGTCGTTTTCTCTGTTTTCCCATATCCTCGCATCTTTTTTCATCGGATCCTTTTCATGTCGGCACACACTGAAATCAGAACGAATATGCGCCTGGTCGTTATCCTGCTTGGCGTATTGACGGCCATCGGGCCGTTGACCATCGATACCTACCTGCCGGCATTTACCGCCATTGCCGCGGATCTGCATACCGATGTGGCAACGGTGAGTTTGTCCATGAGCAGTTATTTTATCGGCATCGCTGTCGGTCAGCTCATTTACGGACCCCTGCTGGATGTTTTCGGGCGCAAGGGACCGCTGGTCTACGGCCTGGTGTTGTATATCCTGGCCTCTCTGGGGTGCGCTCTGAGTTACAACGTGGAATGGCTCATCGGGTTGCGCCTGGTTCTGGCCCTTGGTGGCTGCGCCGGCATGGTCGCCGCACGGGCGGTGGTACGGGATCTTTTCCCGCTGCATGAAACCGCGCGGGTTTTTTCATCGCTGATGCTGGTGATGGGACTGGCCCCGATCGTCGCGCCGACCCTCGGCGGACTCATCGTCGCCAGCCTGGGCTGGCGCTATATTTTTTTTCTGATGGGTGGCTCGGCGGTGGTGATGCTGGCCGGGGTATGGTGGATTCTGCCTGCCATACCCGGACACGGCAGGCGCGAAGCCCTGCATCCGCGCAGCGCGCTGCGTGACTATCTGGCGGTGTTGGCCGTCCCCGGATTTACCCTGCGTATGGTGACCGGCAGTTTTTACATTGCCGGGCTGTTTATTTATCTCACCGCCTCGCCCTTGATTTTTATGGATATGTTCGGCATGTCGGGACCCCATTATGGTTGGACCATGGGGGGCAATGCCCTGGCGCTGGTTATCGGCAGCCAGGTCAATGCCCGCTTGCTGAAACGTTTTTCCCTGGGGGGCGTGTTGTGGCGTAGTAACCTGCTATTGTTGGCGGTCAGCGCTCTATTCGTTCTGGGGGCGATTCTGGTGCCGGTTCCCTTGTGGATGGTCCTGGTTTTTGCCGCTTTGTACCTGTTTTGCCTCGGTTTTCTGCTGCCGGATGTTACGGCTTTGATCATGGAGCCGTTCGGCAGGGAACAGGCCGGCAGCGCATCGGCATTGTTGGGAGCGGTACAAATGATGGCCGGTGCCCTGGCCGCGGCCCTGGTGAGCTGGGGCTACGACGGAACGGTTGCCGTTATGGCGATCGGCATGCCGGTATGTGCCCTGGGCAGCGTCGGATTGCTGTGGCGGGAGCGATATCCGGTTCGTGTGCAGGATTGATGGATGTCATGGCTTAGCAGATATTGATGAGGATTCTTGTGTTTTTCTCCTCAGCTGTTATGTTAAGCCATGCGTTGTCTGTATGGAGTTCCGGCAGCTAGGGGGACGCCTCTGATTCGTCCCTTGGCAAGAACCATTCATCCAGGAGGAAACCATGGCTACCAAGGTTGCGATTAACGGATACGGAAGGATTGGCAGACTGGTACTGACCGCCATGCATCAGCAAGGGCTCATCGGTGCCGATCTGGATATTGTGGCGCTGGTCGATCTTAAACCCGATGCGCGTTACTTCGCTTATCGTACCCTTTACGATTCGGTGCATGGACGCTTCAACGGCGAGGTGAGTACTGCCAAGAGTCGCCCCGATCTGGAACTCGACGATACCCTGATTGTCAACGGGGACGAAGTCCTGTGCCTGGTGGCTCCGGTCAGTCCCGACCAGTTGCCCTGGAAGGAATTGGGGGTCGAGTACGTCATCGAGGCCACCGGGCATTTCAACAGCCTGGAGAAAGCCAGCCTGCATCTGAAAGCGGGGGCCAAAAAGGTTCTGCTGACGGCGCCGGGCAAGGGGGGCGTGAAGAGCGTCGTAATCGGGGTCAACGAGGATACCTACGACCCGGAGGTCGATCAGGTGGTTTCCACGGCATCCTGCACCACCAATTGTCTGGCCCCGCTGGTTCATGTTCTGCTCAAGGAGGGCATCGGCCTGGAACAGGGGCTGATGAGCACCATCCATGCGTATACCGCCACCCAGGAGACGGTGGACAGCCCGTCCAAGAAGGACTGGCGCGGCGGGCGGGCGGCGGCCATCAACATCATTCCCTCCACCACCGGTGCGGCCCGGGCCGTCGGGGAAGTGATTCCCGAGGTCAAGGGCAAACTTACCGGTATGGCTTTTCGCGTGCCCACTCCCGATGTTTCGGTGGTCGATCTGACCATCCGCGCGGGGCGGGATACGAGCATCGAGGAGATCGACAGCCTGATGAAAAAGGCGTCGGAAACCTATCTCAAGGGCATCATGGAATACATGACCGAGCAACTGGTCTCTTCCGATTTTCTTAATTCGACCAGTTCTTCCATTTACGATTCGCCGGCTACGTTGCAGAACAACCTGCCCAACGAGTCCCGCTTTTTCAAGCTGATCTCCTGGTACGACAACGAGGTCGGTTATTCCAACCGTGTGGTCGACATGCTGCGTCTGATGATCGCGCGGAACGGGTAGATTCCCGCCGGGATTTTGGGGAAATATGCGTGGGGCAGGTCGTTTCGATAAGCGGCCTGCCTCTTTTATTTTCCGGGACGGGGCGTGCCGGACGTTTTGTGACTGAAACGGTCATGTGCGGGCCCAGGCCCCCTTGTCCGGTCGGGGAAAAATCTTCCGGGATCCGCAGTTACCCTGTTTGCGCCAAGGTGGCGGTCCGCTCCCTGCGCATTCAGGAAACGGGCGTTTTAAATCCCCGGGGCTTGATGGCCAGGACGGAACAACTGATTCTGCCCAGGACGTATTCGGCCGTGTTGCCGATCAGAAGGCCGGGTAGGCCGGTTCTGGCAACGGTTCCCATGACCACGATATCCGGTTTTTTCCTTTCGATGATCGACACCAGTGTAGAGCCCGGTTCCCCCTTTTCCAACGTGATCTTTATGGCGCCGTCGCCGTAGGGTGCAAGCAAATCCTGCAGCCATTGAAGGCGGGTTTTCCGGACATTGTCGGCCAGCACGTCGATCTCGGCGTCGCTCATGGTAAAGCGCGGCCCGCGCAGAGTCGTTTCGCCATCGAGCGTCCAGGCGTGCACCACTTCGATCTTCCCCTGTTCGCTCTGCGCCAGGGACGTGCCGATTTTGATCAGGTCCGTATTCAGGGCGACTTTCTCCGGATCGGAGGGGTCGGGGTCGACGGCGATAATGATTTTGCCGAACGGTTTGCGTTGTGTGGGGTTGATAATCCAGACGGGACAGGGGCATTTGCGGAGCAGATGCAGGTCGGTTCCAGCGAGGGTTTTGCCGCCCGGCGCGGGTTGTTTGGGTTTGATGATCAAGTCATGGGGGCCGGTAAGCACCGACCGGATCAATTCGATAAACGGTTTTCCGGTCAGGATTTTCGTTTCGACCTTAATCCCCGGGGAGATTTTTTTGGCAAGAGTTGCCAGATCTTTTTCCGCCATGGCGTGTACGGCGCTTTGCATATCTTCCAGGTGATTTTTCGGCAAAAAATAACCGGCAACCGAAGGGATCGGTGCCAGGGTCCGGGTAAGGGTTATCTGTGCCTTGTTTTTGCCGGCAAGGCGATTGGCCCGATCGAGTGCTGTCGCATCCTCCTTGCTCCCATATGAAGCAAACAGAATGTTTTTAAATCGCTCCATTTTAAATCCTCCCAAAATGTGCCCGTTTACTTTTCGCCCAGTATACCATGCCGACTGTTTTGCGGAAGGGACCGCATCCCCGTGATGCAACGGTAGGCATGGCAACGTTGAAAGTTACGTCGACGGAAGTATGTTATTATTTTATAAGTTTTCTAAAAAAGAGCAGTAGTTCGGGAGGGACCGTGAAAGAAAGCACACACCCGAAAAACGGGACGGCAACACCGATCGGCAGACTGTGGCCGGCCCTGCTGCCTGCGACCCTGTTTGCCCTGTTGCTGTACGGCTTGTTCACCATGCCATTGCCCCGGAGCTATTCCGCGCCATGGATCCCTTCTTTGAATGTCGATTTTTCGCTGTATGTCGATGGCCTGGCAGCGCAGTTTCTGCTGTTGATCACGGGGATCGGCACGTTGGTTTTTGTCTATGCGTCCGGGTATCTGGCCGAGCATCCGAAAAGGCGGCGGGTCCTTGTTTTGTTGCAGCTTTTCATGATCGCCATGATCGGTGCGGTGATCAGTGATCACCTGCTTGTGCTTTTCATCTTTTGGGAATTGACAAGTGTCCTGTCGTTTTTGCTGATCGGGTTCGATCATGAGCAGGAGACCGCCCGGAAGTCGGCGCAGCAAGCTCTGCTGATAACCGGCGCAGGGGGACTTTGCCTGCTTGCCGGGATCATCATCCTCGGCCGGCTTGCCGGGACCTATTCCATGCAATCCCTTATTGCCGCGGCCCCTTCTTTTATGGCAGACCCGCATCTGCCCCCGGCCCTGATGCTGATCTTCCTGGGGGCTTTTACCAAGTCCGCTCAGTTCCCGTTTCACTTCTGGCTACCGAATGCCATGGCCGCTCCCACACCGGTCAGCGCCTATCTGCATTCGGCAACCATGGTCAAGCTGGGCATCTATCTGCTGGCGCGTCTGGATGCCGCCTTCAGCGATGTTGTGTTCTGGGAGTATACACTTATCGCCGCAGGAACCTTTACGGCAGTTTTTGCCGCCATTCAGACCATGTGCGAGCGTGATTTGAAGCGCATTCTTGCGTGGTCGACGGTGGCTACCCTGGGAACCCTGACAATGCTGGTCGGTTTTCCCGGCAAAGGTGCGGCCCTGGCGGTTGCGGCTCTTTTTTTCGCCCACGCGCTTTACAAAGCGCCGCTGTTTTTTATCGCGGGGAATCTCGATCATGGCGCCGGTACCCGTGAAATCGATCGCTTGACCGGCATGCGCCGCTATATGCCTTGGACGGCCGCCGCGGCGTTGCTGGCGGCGCTCTCCATGGCGGGGGTGCCGTTGACATTCGGTTTCGTTGCCAAGGATGCGATTACCCTGGCCAAGACCGAGGCCGTTGTTTTGAGCCCCGTCAGTTACGCGACGGTGTTTGTCAACGGCATGTCCGTGGCCGTTGCGGCCATTGCCGCGATCCGCATTTTCTGGGGAGCCGATACCGTGCCCCGCAAGGCGCAACCCCACGAAGCAAAGGCCAGCATGCTGTTTCCGCCCCTGATCCTGGTGCTGCTCGGTTTGCTGTTCGGTTTCGCTCCGACCCTGGTCGACCCGGTGTTGGGGGCTGCCGCCCGCTCCATCGCTCCCGGGTTCAAAGCTGCACGGGTTATGGCTTCTTACGATATCTTTTCGGTGATTGAAGCCACCCTGCTTACCTTCTTTTTCGGCGGGATCGTCTATCTGCAATGGGATCGTTTGCATCGTTTGCTTAGTCGCCTTCGTTTTCTCGGCAATTATGGCCCGGAATCCTGGTATCGACATCTGCTGGCTTTTTTACCGCATCTGGTGGCCCGGCAGACCCGCTTTTTGCAGCACGGTCTGTTGTCCCGCTACCTGATGACTTTGGTCGGGGTGGTGACTTTGTTCATTGCGCTGTTGATGTTATGGGCGCGCCCCGTTGCGACCTGGCCGGTTTTACAGACGTTGACGATCCCGGTGCTCGGTGCCTCTCTGCTAATTGCCGCGGGAGCTTTGACCGTTTTGTTCGTGCGTGATCATCTGATTTTGCTGTTGGTCAGCGGGGTGGTCGGATACGGCAGTGCGGTGCTGTTTCTGTTTACCGGAGCGCCGGACCTGGCGTTCACCCAATTTGCGATCGAGACCGTGTTCGTGGTGGTTGTCGCCTGCGTATTGCTCCGCTTGAGACGCCTGAAAACCATCTCCTCCGCGATTTCGGCCGAAGCACGCTCACAACGGTATCTGGCGCGGGGTATAGCGCTGGCCTTCGGAACCATCGTGACGCTTTTGCTGCTGCTGGTCTCCGGTCTTCCTTTCGATGATCGTTTGTCGGGATTTTTCGCCTCGCAGAGTCTTCCCGCGGCGCACGGTCGCAATATCGTCAACGTAATCATTGTCGATTTTCGCGCCCTCGATACGCTGGGCGAAATCGCGGTGCTGGCATTTGCGCTGCTGGCGGCGCTGCCCTTGCTCGGTGTCGTCAGGGGGAAAAGGTCATGACGCGCAGGGCGCTGATCGCGGAAGTTTTCATGCGCCGGCTTTATCCGCTGTTGCTGATAGCCTCGTTGTGGATTCTGTTTCGCGGACACAATGCCCCCGGCGGCGGTTTTATCGCCGGACTGGTCGCGGTGGCGGCAAGTTCCGGCTATGCCCTGGTATTCGGCGCCGGGCCGGCTCTTCGGCGCCTTCCGCTGGCGCCGGCACGTCTTGGCGGGGCGGGCGTATTTATGGCGTTGGTGAGCGGGTTGCCGGCTCTGTTGCAGGGGGAACCGTTTCTGACGCATCAATGGATAACCGTGTCGTTCGGTGCGGTGGATTTGCCGCTATCAACCACGATGTTATTCGATCTCGGCGTTTATCTGTGTGTCTGGGGGGCGCTCGGCGGCTATTGCCTGGGGCTGGTAGGAATCATCGGGGAGGAAGCATGATCTGGGCGATCGCGCTGGCCTTGGGTGCCGTTGTTGCTGCGGGGACCTATCTCGCCTTTTCACGGGATTTGCTTCGTTGTCTCGTCGGCCTGGCACTGCTCGGCAACGGTATCAATCTGCTGCTTTTCAGCAGCGGCCGTTTTATCGGCAGTGCTCCGCCGATTATCGATCCTGAAGGCCATATGGCAGGGATGACGGCTAACCCCTTGCCGCAGGCCCTGGTCCTTACCGCCATTGTCATAAGCTTCGCCCTGTTGTGTTTTTCGCTGGTTTTGGCGGTGCGGCTTATCGAACAGGCGGGAAGCGACGACGTGTCCCGGTTGCGCGCGGCGGAACCCCCAGCCTCTGATCCCGTTAAACCGCCCCTGGAGGAGACACCGTAATGCCGGTTATTACGCCCCTGTTGTTACCGCTTCTGACCGCCCTGCTGTGCGTCCTCACCCGGTCCGATCCGCATCGGCAGAGGAATGTCAGTCTTGGCGGGGCACTGGGGCAATTATTTTGCGCGGGGGTATTGTTGCGGCGTATCGTAGGGAGCGGTCCCCTCACAATGGTCGCGGGCAACTGGCCGTTGCCCTTCGGCATTGAATTTACCGCGGATCGGTTGGGCATCTCCCTCGTACTGGTGGCGGCGGTGATGGTGACGGTCGTTGTGGTCTGGCAGCGAAGCGATGTCGATATCGCACCGGAGTCGCCCGCGCTGCATCCGCTGCTTCACGGACTGGTTGCCGGTGCCTGCGGCGCCTTTCTTACCGCCGATCTGTTCAATCTCTACGTGTGGTTCGAGTTGGCGCTGATCTGCTCCCTCGGTTTGCTCGCGCAGGGCGGGACCCTGCGCCATCTGGACGCCACTTTCAAATATTTCGCCCTCAACCTGGTCGGCACGCTGCTGCTTCTCGCCGCGGTCGCGCTGCTGTATGCATATACCGGGCAGCTCAACTTTACCGCCCTGGGTACGGCGGCCGCGGGCCGGGACGGCGTCTTGCTGCTGCCGCTGATCGGCCTGTTGGCGCTGGCCTTTCTCATCAAGGCGGCGGCCTTTCCCTTTTTCTCCTGGCTGCCGTCCTCCTACCATACCTTGCCGGCGCCCGTTTTGGCGTTGTTTTCGGCGTTGCTCAGCAAGGTCGGGATCTGTGCGCTGATCCGTATCCTGGGCGGTGTCTTGCACCCCGCTCCGGAGGTTCTTTTCCGGGGGCTCGGATGGATCGCGCTTATCTCCATGGTAACCGGCGTGCTCGGTGCCGCCTATCACTGGGATTTGCGACGCATCCTGGCGTTCCACAGTATCAGCCAGGTCGGTTACATGCTCCTTGCTCTGGCGCTGGCGTCGCGGGCCGGCAATGCTGCCGCGATTTTCTTCGCCCTGCACCACAGCTTGGTCAAGGCCGGGCTGTTTCTGGTGGCGGGCATGATTTACCGGCATGTCGGTCATTACGATTTAAGACGCATCGGGGGGCTTTACGCCGCCAAGCCCGGGCTGGCCACGCTGTTTCTGATTCTTTCCCTGTCCCTGGTGGGCTTGCCTCCCTCCAGCGGATTCTGGGGGAAGTACCTCATCGTCCGCGAGAGCATCGTGCAGGGGGAATACCTCTGGGCCGGCACCGCGTTGGCGGTGGGGCTTTTGACCTTGTATTCGATGATGAAGATATGGCTCGAGGCCTTCTGGAAGCCCCATCCCGACAGTACCTGGCATGTGCCCGCCGGGATGCGGCTGGCCCCCGCGTACGCCGGCGTGGGCGTACTGATCCTGGCGGTTGTATGGGTGGGGGTTTATCCCGGGGGGCTGCTCGGTTTTGTCGGGGCAGCCGCCACCGGACTGTGGGGAGGTCCGCCGTGAGACTGTGGCCTTTTATCGTCGCCAGGCTATGGATGCGTTTTGTCGTGCATTGTGTCATCGCCGGCATCGGCACCGCGCGGATTATCCTGCGGCGCCAGACACCTCCGGCGGGGCTGGTCCGTTTGCGCTACGCACCGATGAGTGCTACCGGGGCTGCCATTCTGGGTGCCATGGTCACACTGTCGCCCGGAACCAGTGCCATCGATATCGATCCGGTGCGGCGCGAAATTCTTCTGCACCTTCTCGACAAGGGGGCCGCAGGTGCGACCCTGGCGGGCATCCGGAGGAACTTCGAACCGGACCTTTGCAGGCTTTTTCCGGAGGAGACATGATGGGTTGGCTCGTTGTGCCGGTTCTGGTGTGTGTGGGGCTGGGTGTTGTGCGTTTTGTGCGTGGGCCGTACGACGCCGATCGTATCGTTGCGGTCGATATGCTTTTTTCCGCAGCGGTCGCTTTATGTGTCCTTGCTGCGCTTGTAACGCGGCGTGTGCTGTATCTTGATATCGCCATCGGCGTCGTTCTGATCGGGTTCGTTGCCACCCTCGCCTGGGCCCGGTTGGTGGAAATGCGCGGCATGCCATCGAAAGGATCGCGGTCATGACGGCCCTCGGTTTGGTTTTTCTTATGCTGGGCATATTTATTTTGCTTTTGGCGGGCGTGGGATTGTTCTCGCTGCCCGATGCCCTGTCCCGCCAGCACGCGGCAACCAAGGCCGGTGCGTTGGGGCTTGTTTCGATGCTGTCCGGTACGGCGCTGCTCGGCGGCGACGGGTCCTGGGTTTGGCGCGCATTGCTGATCATACTGCTTGTATGGCTGACCATGCCGGTGGCGTCCCATGTGCTTGCCAGAGCCGCTATGCGCGAAAATCCCGTTATGGACGACGGGGGCAGTGACGATGTTTTTGCGGATGACGCACCCC
This sequence comes from Syntrophotalea carbinolica DSM 2380, assembly GCF_000012885.1. Taxonomy (NCBI): domain Bacteria; kingdom Pseudomonadati; phylum Thermodesulfobacteriota; class Desulfuromonadia; order Desulfuromonadales; family Syntrophotaleaceae; genus Syntrophotalea; species Syntrophotalea carbinolica. The sequence goes on along the minus strand of NC_007498.2, from coordinate 3,068,212 downwards.
TGCGCGATTAATGTCCGGCCTGCATGTTGCGGTGCCGGTTCCGGTATGGCTGGGGAGGTTGGCTGAGTTTAGGGTGAGCCCGCCTTTTTGACAGCATCAGGCATAACGACACCAAGATCGTGAATCGATAAAAGTAAGTCGAGGTAATGTTCTCTATGGGTATGGGTATTTTGATGAATCTTTCTCTGTGATCTCCGCCGCCTCTGTGGTAAAAAATTGATTCTGTCCATTCCATATTCTCAAGACATTACTCCGGAGTCTGTTTCATGCATAAAATCGTGGTACATCCGGGCAATGCCCACCGGGACGACTTCCTGGCGGTGAGCATATTGCTGGCCATCCTCGACGAAGCCGAGGTGTTTCGTCGCGATCCCGGTCGGGAGGATCTTGCCGATCCCGGGACTTATGTGGTCGATGTCGGCATGGAGTATGATCCGGAACGACGCAACTTCGATCATCATCAGGACAAGTCCCTGCCGTGTGCCTTTCATCTGGTTATGCAGGATCTCGGCTACCACGAGGATGCCCAGGCGGTGTTCGGCTGGTATCCCTTCATGAGCATGATGGATGTTCGTGGGCCGCACAAAACCGCCGAACATTTGGGGGTCGATGCCAGTGTCCTGCTGGCGTCCTCCTCACCCATCGACGGCTATATCCTTTCCCGTTTTTCCAGACTCGAGACGCTGCGGTCGCAGGATCTTCTCTATCAGTTCATGCGGGAGATGGGGCGGGATATGCTGGCCCTGATCAAGCTTAAGAAAGAACGGTTGGAACGGCTCAGGCGGGAAGCCGAAATCGTCCCGGTGAAACAGCTCAAAGCGGTGGTTTGTGCCATCGAAGACAACCCCAAACTGTCGATGGAACTCTACCTGCGTTCCCTTGAGGACGCGCGGGTTATGATCTGTATCACGCCGTCGGTGCGTGGCGAGGGATGGGAATTGTTGCGGCTCGGGGACAGCAATCTGGTCGATTTTCGGGCCATTGCGGACCGTCCGCAAATCCGCTTTGTGCACGCCAACGGCTATATCGCGACAACCCGGACTCTGCTCCCTCTTGCCGAGGTGTTGGAACTCGCAGCACGGTCCGTCGCGGATGGCGAAGAGCACATCCCGATGTAGTCGCAATTCGCCCCCTTCCCGTTGTCCTTTCCTGTTCCCTATGGCTGCCGTGGAGAGAATGGTGCAGGGTGATCGAGTCGATCGCCTCGCCGGAGACATTGCCGCTTGGCTCGTCGTGCCGTTTACGGTAGGATTTGTCCTTTATTCCGTATGTCCGGTCAGCCGGGCGGCGGTAGCAAAGGTCAGTGTTTCAAGTAAGCTGGAGTATCGGAATGCATCCCATCGTACCTTTATCGGAACTGCAAAATCGCATGACCCGGTTTCGTGCCCGAATGGACGCCGCCTGTCCCGAATGGGAAATGGCGGCCTTATTCGGCAGGGTCAATCAATATTATTTCACCGGCACCATGCAGGATGGCGTGTTGCTGATCCCCCGCGAGGCCGAAGCCGTATACTGGGTACGGCGCAGTTGCGAACGGGCCAGGGACGAATCACTGTTTCCGCGGATCGAGGCCATGAACAGCTTTCGCGACGCGGCGCAGGGCATGGGAGGCTGCCCGGGACGGATTTATCTGGAAACGGAGCTGGTGCCGCTGGCGTTGCTGCAGCGTTTTCAGAAACACTTTCCGTTCACCGAATATCAATCCGTCGATCTGCAGCTGGCCGTGGTACGGGCGGTCAAAAGCCCTTTCGAGTTGGAGATCATGCAGCGTTCCGGGGCAGTGCACCGTCGTATCCTCGAGGAACGCCTGCCCGGCATGCTGCGCGAGGGGATGAGCGAAGCGCAACTGGCTGCGGAACTGTATCCGGTAATGGTTGAGGAAGGCCATCACGGAGTGGCCCGTTTCGGCATGTTTCAGACCGAAATCGTCATCGGCCATGTCTGTTTCGGCCCGAGTTCCATCTACCCGACTTCCTTCGACGGTCCCGGCGGAAATTTCGGCCTGGGACCGGCAGCCCCGGTGCTGGGCAACCGCGAGCATTCTCTTAAAAAGGGCGACCTGGTGTTTGTCGATATCGGTTGCGGGGTCGAAGGCTACCATACCGACAAAACCATGACTTACATGTTCGGCGCACCCTTGCCCGACGAGGTGGTTGCGGTGCACAGACAGTGTGTCGATATTCAGAACCGGGTGGCGGCGCGATTACGCCCCGGTGAGATCCCTTCGGAGATTTATCAGTCCATCATGGGGGATCTGAGTTCGGAGTTCCTTGAGAATTTTATGGGCTTCGGCACGCGTCAGTCGCGTTTCCTCGGTCACGGTATCGGATTGCTTATCGATGAATTTCCGGTCATCGCCAAAGGTTTCGACGAGCCGCTGGAGGAGGGGATGGTTTTTGCCCTGGAGCCGAAAAAAGGTATCGAAAAAGTCGGTATGGTCGGCATCGAAAATACCTTTTTGGTAACCCCGGCCGGGGGTGTTTGCATCACCGGCGATCATCCCGGCCTCATGCCGGTATATTGAAAAGGTTTTTGGTCCTTTGTCTTTAGAAAATATACAGCAGCAGGTGGCTGGGTGTGATACTCGCGAGGGCGTCGTGGTGCTCGATTTCGAGACCAGCGGCATGTCGCCCGTGCAGGGTGACCGGGCCATCGAAATCGGCGCTGTGCGCATCGTGGGTGGGCAAATCGCCGACCGGTTTCAGAGCTTGATGAACCCGGGATGTCGGATCAGTAGCTTTATCGAGAGTTTTACCGGCATCAGTAACGCCATGGTGCAGGCCGCCCCGCCCGCCACGCAGGTCATGGCAGCTTTTCACGATTTTATCGGTGATGCGCCGCTGGTCGCGCACAATGCGTCTTTTGACCGGCGTTTCCTCGATGCCGAACTGCAGCGTATCGACCGTTGCCGGCGGCAGGAGTTCGCCTGTTCTCTGCTGGTGGCTCGCCGTGTCTACCCCGATTCGCCCAACCATAAGCTGGCTACCCTGGTGTCCTATAAGGGGCTGCCTACCGACGGTTGTTTTCACCGGGCGCTGGCCGATGCGGAAATGACCGCTCATCTGTGGCTGCGCATGGCGGCGGACCTTCAGGATGCCTACGGTTTTTCCCAGGTGCCGTTTGCCTTGATGAGCGCATTGGCAAGACAGAAAAAAAATCGGGTGGCTGCGTTTTTGCGGGAACGGGCGCTGGAGATGCGGGGAATGTAAAACCGGTTATTTAACCGCAGAGACGTCAAGGGTTTTTAAATTCCAAAACCAAAACCCCATGTCTCACGCAAAGTCGCAATGCCGCAAAGAGAGGCAATCCCCTTCTTTAAGACTTTGTTTTCTTTGCGACTTTGCGTCTTAAGTGAGCATAGCGAACGGGCGTGAGATCGGTTTTCGTACACCGCATCCAATCACCAATCACCAATCACCAATCACCAATCACTGTCCTCCACCTCTACAAATCACCTGCTTCCGCCAATTTTTCATCGAACCACTGATTGATCCGCTCACGGTATATCTTTGCATAATCGGGATTTGGCAACAGAGGCTGTTCCAGCCTTGTGATCGTATCGTGAGACAGACCGAGATGGGTGACAGCTTCCTTGCCCGCCGCATGCAGCAGCACCTTGTATTGTTCGATGAAGGGACGCAGTTCCTGATCGGTGGTGGATAGCAGAGTGCCGCCGCTGCGGTAGATTTCCGCCAGCAGGCGACAGTCCATGTTACGCGCTATGCGTTGGAAAAGCACCCGCAGCACTTCAAAATGACTCTGCTCGGGGAACCCGCAGTTGGAGATGGCCAGCACGTAACGGGGTTTTTCGTGAATCCGGACGTGGCGGGTCTCACCGTGCGCATCGGTTTCCATGTGCGGATCGACCAAGGGGATGCAGCGGTCCATGAAATTTTTCGTGATGCCGCTGGCGTTGTCAATGTACAAGGGGGTGGCGAAGCCGATCACGTCCGACTCGACAATTTTGGGCAGCAATTGGTCCATGGCATCGCGATGGATACAGCGCCCGGGGGTTTTTACCCAGCAGGCCAGGCAGCCGATGCAGGGGTTGATTTCCTGGTCTGCCAGAAAGATGTTTTCGATCTTCGCACCTGCTTCCCGGGCGCCGGCCGTGAAGGCTTCGACCATGATGTGGGTGTTACCCGCTTCTTTGTGCGGGCTGCCGTTAAAGATGGTGATGCGCATAGGGGCTCCTTTTCTTGGCGCGGATTGCGTGAAAGATAAGGCGGAAGGGGCCGTGTGATTATTTAAAGCGCTCGAGGAATTCGCCGTAGCCTTGCTTTTCCAGCTGCTCGACGGGGATGAAGCGCAGGGCCGCCGAGTTGATGCAGTAACGCAGGCCGGTCGGCGGCGGGCCATCGTTGAAGACGTGTCCCAGGTGCGAATCGCCGTAACGGCTACGGACTTCGGTGCGTACCGAAAAGAGTTTACGGTCTTCACGTTCGACAATGTTTTCGCTCACCAGGGGGCGGACGAAGCTCGGCCAGCCGGTTCCCGATGTGTACTTGTCCAGGGAGCTGAACAAGGGTTCGCCCGAGACGATGTCGACATAGATGCCAGCCTCCTTGTTGTCCCAGTAGGCGTTTTTAAACGGCGGTTCGGTACCTTCCTTCTGGGTGACCTTGTACTGTAGCGGGGTCAGGGTGTCGCGCAGGCTGGCATCGTCCGGTTTGTTGTAACGAGGGTTATCCGAACCGGAATTTTTGTTCATTATTTCTTTACTCCAGACTTTTTCCAGGAACTGGTCGCGTCCCGAATTCCAGCGGTAGTACTTGTAGCGTATGGGGTGATTTTTGTAATAGTCCTGGTGGTAATCTTCGGCGACGAAAAAGGCCTTGAAGGGCAGTATTTCCGTCACGATGGGTTTATCGAAGCGTCCCGATCGCTGCAGGGCCTGTTTGGATTTTTCGGCGATGCCGCGCTGTTGCTCGTCATGATAAAAGATCACGGAGCGGTATTGCGAGCCTCGGTCGACGAACTGCCCGCCGGCATCCGTCGGATCGATATGTCGCCACAACACATCCAGCAATTGTTCATAGCCGACCTCGGCGGGGTGGTAGTGAACCTGCACGGCTTCGACATGCCCGGTACCACCGGCGGATACCTGTTTATAGCTGGGGTTCGCCACGTGGCCGCCGCTATAGCCCGATATGACCTCGGTGACGCCGGGGATTTTTTCAAAATCGGATTCCACGCACCAGAAACATCCCCCGGCAAAGGTTGCCACCATTTGCTTTTTATCTTGATCGGTCATGTTCGCTCCTTGGTTCGGGCCGGTAGCCGCCATGGCGATGCCGACCATGAAGATCAACGGAGTGAAAAACAAAGTCCTGAGCCAGTGTCGTTTCATGGAGTCACCTCCGGGTTTGCTGGTAAACAGTCCCTTTATTATACGCTGATCCGGGGACGCGGTCTAATCGCAGCAACCTGGAATGCCTTATATCGGGTATCGGCGAAGAGAAGATAAAATATTTGCAAATAAGCGCAGGCAACGCTAACGTGTGCGAAACCGAGTGCCAACGTGCGCACAACTATCCTGAATACGGGGGATTATGGACTATCTCAAGGGACGGATCGTAAAACTGCTGGTTGATTATTTCGAAGACGATTTTCGGCGTATTCAGCATGCCGTCAGTGTTTTGCACCACGCCGAAAATATTATGGAAGGCTATGATAATTACGATTCCGATGTGGTGATCGCCGCGGCGCTGCTGCATGATGTGGGCATCAAGCCATCGGAATGCGTGCTCGGCTACAACAACGGCAAGACCCAGGAGCAGTATGGACCGCCCGTGGCCCGCGAAATGCTGATCGGTATCGATTTCCCGCCCGACAAGTTGCAGAAGGTTGTCGACATCATCGGCAACCATCATTCGCCGTCGCGTTACGATTACCCCGAACTGGCGATTCTCAAGGACGCTGATCGCATCGTCAATCGCCAGGAAGAAGGCTAAGTCCGGCGCTCGCCGGTCCTCGGGTGTTTTACTTTCCAATCCATGCTGCGAACAGCATGCCCCCGTGTATCATGAACCAGATCCCGCCCATTCCGCAGGCCAGGCGTGCTGCGGCCCGCATTTCGGCAAACCTTGCCGCCAGTCCCGTTAGCACAAAGGGCAACAGGTAGATGGAGGTGGTGAGAAAGAATACCGCGAAAAACGCCACACTCTGCAGTAGCGAATCGCTGCGCATGGCCTGGGTAAGGGCCAGTATAAACGGCGGACAGAGGTTTACGCCGGTGAAAAAACCTGCTGCAAACAGCAGGTTGTGCTTTCTGAACCATCTGCTGGTGGTCCGGCACGATACCAGGTGCGGCAGCCGGTATCCTGAAGCGTGGATAAGCATGACACCGCCAAGCAGGACATCCCCCAAGGGCAGAAAAGCGGTCATGCCCATGCCTTGATCTCCCAAGGCACGCCCGGCGGCGTAACTGGCCGCGCCGAACAGGCAGTATGCGATCAGTCTGCCTGTCAGAAAAACTGCGAGGCCGCGTACTTGATGTTTTAAACCCGATTCCTCGCTGCTGGCAAAAAGGGCCATGAGTACCGGTGCACAGGTGCCCAGACAGAAAAATCCCGTTGAAAGGCCCAGGGTCAAGGCGCTGGCGATCATGGTTTGCTCCCGAAAAAATGGCGGCGGCCGGCGGCGGATAAATTGTCGGGCGTCCAGCGGTGCTTCATGTCGACGGTGACCTGCACTTTTTGCTGAACGGCAAGGTGCCCGACCTTTGTTTTGATGGCCGCGACAAGCTGTTTGAGGTACGGGCATAGCGGGGAGGTCGGAATCATCGTGATGGTCAGCCCTTCCGCACCGTGGTCCGCAATGTCGCGAATCAGGCCCAGATCGACGATATTGATGCCGAGCTCAGGGTCGATGACGGTTTTCAACGCCTGTATGATCGCCTCATGTGCCGGATCACTTGCGAGAGCCGGTTGATCGCTTTCCATCGTTTCCGCCCGGGTTGCAGCGGGTTCCGCCGGGAGGGGAGCGGAGGGACTCTGTTCGGTCTGGCGGGAGGGCGCCGCCGGGGGTGCTTGAGAGACCGGTGGTGCGGCGGCTTCTCTGCGCTCGGCAGTTTGCCGCTTTACCGTGTACTCCATGACCATGCCGGGAATAAGCGTGAATCCATAGCCGACACCGCAGAAGAGCAACGCCAGTAATATGCGTCGCCATATGCGACGGGCTGTCGATACCTTCATTCCGAATATCCTTGGGACTCAAATTTAGATACAACCGCACAGTGAAATCTGTGCGGTTGTATCCGTTTTAGAGCCGTGGTTCATGGCGGCAGGCGGTGAGTCCTGGCCCTAGCCGCGATTTACAGTGGAACGGACACCGCATGCTTTATGCCGGCGGCAACAGCCGTTGCTTGTTCTGGACGCTGTCTATTGCGGCGGTCTGGGAGGTGTCGCCGTCCATGTTGCCGCGCTGTTTTTCGATGATGGTGCGGAGATTCGTCGCCATGCCGGCCAATTCCTCCGAGGTAGCCGCCGATTCTTCGGAGGTGGCGGTAACCATCTGGGTGGCCCCGTCGACCTGGGACAAGCCCTGGGAAATCTGGTCGATACCAGCAGCCTGCTCGCTGGCGGCATCGGAGATCTCCTTGACGATGGCAGCTGTCTTGGCGGTCGCATCGACAATTTTTACCAGTGCTTCAGAGGTTTCGCCGGCCAGCCTGTTGCCGTTTTCCACCTTGCCGACGGAGTTCAGGATCAGATCGCTGATTTCGTGGGCGGCTTTGGCGCTGCGCACGGCCAGATTGCGTACCTCTTCGGCGACGACGGCGAATCCCTTGCCGTGCTGTCCGGCGCGGGCAGCTTCCACGGCTGCGTTGAGGGACAAAAGATTGGTCTGGAAAGCGATTTCGTCGATAACCTTGGTGATTTTGACGATGTTCTGGCTTGAATCGTGGATGGCACCCATGGCATTGAGCATGTCGTCCATCTGTTCTTTGCCGGCTGTGGCCACCTCCAGCGAAGTCGCACTGAGGGTGTTGGCCATGCCCGCGTTTTCCACCGTGTCTTTGGTCTGGGCCCCGATCTGGGTGAGGGCGGCGGAGATCTCTTCCAGCGAGCTGGCAGCCTCGGTGGCGGCCTGGGACAACGACTGTCCCGAGTCGCTCAAGGTGTGCGAACTGTGGTCCATGCTCAGGGAGATACTGTCGACTTGCGCAAGCACATCGTTAAGGTTTTTCAGATTGGCCTTCAAGGTCGCGTCGTTCTGTCCGAGCATCTCGGCCATGCGGTCCAGGGATTCGGAAAGCTGGCCGACTTCATCGGCCTGTTTCAGATTCAGGCGCTTGGAGAAATCGCCCCGGCTCAGATCTTCAGCAAGGGTCATGGCTTTGGCAATGGGACCGGTGATGCTGCGGACGATAAATACCGAGACAGCGCATCCTATCACCAGGGCCACCAGGGCACAAGCCAGGATCAGCACTTTAGTGCTGGTGGTACGGGCCTCTGCCTGCGCCTGGACGGTTTTGACCTGGTCGATTTCCGCCGTAATGAACAGGTCGAGTTTTTCCCGCATTTCATTCATGATGCCGTCGCCCACCCCCGATTCAACCCGATCGGTGAGAATCTGCCAGAGTCGCAGGTTGTTGCCGAGCTTCGACATGGTCTGGGCCAGCAGGCTTAAAAACTCCATCGATTGTTCGACTTTTACTTTGGACAGGACGGGGATTTCGTGGACCGCTTTAACCATGGCGTCGGGGTCGATGTTCAGCTCCTTTGCCAGCTTGCGATAGCGCGCATCGTCCGGTTTTTTGGTCAGCACCTGGCCACCCAGCCAGGAACCGATCTGGCGGCCGTCCACCATAATCGGAACGGCAAAATCGACCAGGCCGGCGTGGCACTCGTAGGCATAGGGTTTGCCTGTTTCGCCAGAGACGCGGCCCCCTTTGGCATCCTCCTTCTGGCAGGCCACGGCGCCTTTTTGGCTCTGCCGGACCAGGCCGAAACAAAAGGTGGAAAATTCGTTGAGGCTTTGCATGCGCACGGGGGAGCCGTCATGTTCGGCGACCATGTTGCTCAAACCGGTCACGGAGCCGAACAGTTTCTGGTATTGGCGCAGGGTCGCTGGGTCGAGAACCTCCTCGACTTTGACCATGCCGCTGTCGCCCTCGGTTTTGGCGCGCTCGCGTCGCTCCTCCGCGCTCATGTCGATGCGCTCTCGTGCCAGGATCTCCGGCTCGGCCGCTTCGGTGCGCCAGCGATCGGCAAGGGTCGCGATTTCATCCAGCAGGGCGATCTGGTTGGGGCGCTCCGCAACCAGGCCCTTAAGCTCGGCTATGCGCTCACCCACCACTTGCTCGCCTTCCTTGTAAAGGGCCAGCATCGCTTCCTTCCCGGAAATCAGGTAACCCTTTTGTCCAAGCTGCATTTGCAGAATCACCTTTTCCAGGTCTTTGGACTGTTCCACGGCCACATGGCCGTGGTCGACCAGTTGTGCCGATTCCAGCAGGCCGGACATTCCGTTGTAGCTGATACCGCCGAGAACCAGCAGCAGTACGAGCGGTACGCCGCATCCGACGGCAATCTTTGCGGTCAGGCTAAGGTCTTTGAAATTCATGCGTTCTCCCCCATTCATAAATAAGCTGAGTCTTGCGAAACACACAGTGGCTGTGTGACGGCTGAAACACTGTTGCTATTTTCATCAGGCTCCGGGATGCCGTAAAATAGCGGACAGAAAGATGGGCAAGATATGTGCCCGGGGAAATATCGGGGGAAAAAGGTGCCAATAATATAACAGCTTATTGTGTCGGATTCATGACAGTGCGTAAGCGACCGTAAACCTGATGGAAGTGGCGGCAGGAAAGCCCCGGTGCATTTTTTGGGTTAAATCCGGTCAATTGTTTGGCTGGAGGGCGCTCTGGCGCCGGTGTTGCATAGTGAGACATCTGTTTAGATAGGAAACCTTTGATTCGCGAAACCTATAATAAAAGCCGCGGTAATGTGCGGGGTATTCGGGATTTATTGTCGAAATAACTATTTTACACGTTGTGTTGTGTGTTTAATTTGCTTATATTCAAGAAACCGTTTTACTTTTTTGTTTTGCAGACAAAATGTCTGTATTGTTCCGGCATCGCTGGCCGGGCAGGAAATGTGGGCGTTTTGCATGTCTCCCGAGGGGAGGATGCGTGCGTAAACCAGATCAAAAGGAGAGTGCTGATGGAAGAGGTAAAGGACGTGACCGTAAATCAGGAATCAAAAAATATGGCGTTGCTTATATGGATCGGCACCATATTTTTCGGTTTTATTCCCGGGTTGGTATTTTATTTGATTAAAAAAGAGGATGCCTATGTCCTGAGCCAGTCGAAAGAGGCCTTGAACTGGTCGATCACTGCGGCAATCGCCATGCTCATCGGCGGCGTCCTGACGGCCATATTGGTCGGTTTTCTGATCCTGCCCGCCGTTTGGATCTGTAACGTGGTGTTTTGCATCATGGGGGCAATCGCCTGTTCCAATGGTAAAGACTTCAAGGTGCCCTGGACCCTGCGCCTGATCAAGTAAGCTTGCCGGCCAAGCGTTACCTGTAAAATTTTGTTCAACAGTATTCGCGGCGCCTCTCCTGCCTGATAAAGGTTGGGAGCTGGCGCCTTTTTGTTGTTCGCGCACATAATGGTGAAGGTGGCACCCGGTTTTGTGCGGGAATGCCGGTTGAGCTATCCGGATAATCCTGTTACATTGCCCTTGCCTGTATTTGTTTCGTTCCTACCGTATTTATCCTGACCTGTTGCCTGGAGGAATGCATGACCTGTGACCCGCACCCTTTTCAGACCTTGACGCCCGGTTTCGTCATGGATGCTGTGGAAAGTCAGGGCTATCTTTGCGACTGCCGGACCCTGGCATTGAACAGTTATGAAAACCGGGTTTACCAGGTCGGTATCGAAGGGCAGGATCCTCTGGTGGCAAAGTTCTACCGTCCCGAGCGCTGGACGGACATCCAGATACATGAAGAACACCAGTTTTGTTTCGAGCTGATCGAGCACGAATTGCCGGTGGTTGCGCCACTGGTCAACGCGGAGGGGGAAAGCCTTTTTTCCTTCGGCGGATTTCGTTTCGCCTTGTATCCGCGGCGGGGCGGGCATGCACCGGAGTTGGACAATCCGGATAATCTGTTGATCCTGGGGCGGCTCATGGGGCGTATTCATGCGGTCGGGGCGGTGCGTCCCTTCGAAGCCCGTCCGTGTCTCGATAGCAACAGCTTCGGTCATGATGCCGTTGCTGTGGTGAGTGAGCGGTATGTGCCGCAGGAGTTTAAGGGGCATTACGATGCGTTGACCCGTGATCTGCTGCAGGGGATCGAGGACATTCTATCTCGTAGCGGACAGGTGCAATACATCCGCACCCATGGCGATTGTCACCCCGGCAATATCCTGTGGCGCGACGGCGGGCCGCATTTCGTCGATTTCGACGATGCGCGCATGGCTCCGGCGGTACAGGATCTGTGGATGATGTTGTCCGGCGACCGGGCCGCTAAAACAGCGCAACTTTCTGAAATTTTAGACGGATATACGGAATTCAACGATTTCGATGCGCGGGAATTGCAGCTTGTCGAAGCACTCCGTAGTCTGCGCATCATACACTTTACCGCCTGGCTGGCACAGCGCTGGGAGGATCCGGCTTTTCCACCGAGCTTCCCCTGGTTCAACACGCCGCGTTACTGGGGTGATCACATCCTGGAACTGCGCGAGCAGATCGCGGCTGTGCAGGAACCGGCGTTGCAGGTGTGAGAGCGAACGGCGAGTGATTGGTGACTGGTGATTCGTGATTGGATCCCGGGGCGGGGCAAGTTCTGAGTCTCAAATCTATTTACCGCAGAGATCGCCGAGAACACAGAGAAATACAAATCTTTTTAACAAGATTTTAACCCCTCTCCGCGCTCTCCGCGAACTCTGCGGTTAGGAAAAGCTTTTCAACGACCAATGACAAATGACGGTTTTCCCGTCAATTGATCTCCAACAACTCCACATCAAAAATCAATGTCGCATTGGGGCCGATGCCGTGGCTGCCCTTTTTACCGTAGGCGAGGTCCGGCGGAATGAAAAGCTGCCATTTGGCCCCGGGTTTCATCATCAGCAGGGCCTCCGTCCAACCGCGAATAACGCCTTGCACGGGAAAGGTGGCCGGTTTGCCGCGTTTGTAGGAACTGTCAAACTCGGTTCCGTCCAGCAAACGGCCGCGATAGTGCACTGTCACGCGGTCCTGCAGGCCGGGGCGTTTGCCCGCGCCGGCATCAAGCACCTTGTATTGCAGGCCGGTGGCGCTGCTTATAATCCCGGGTTTCTGCCGGTTCTTATTCAGAAACGCCCTGCCTTCCCAAAGATTCTTATCCGCTACCTGGTTTTTCATCATCTGCTGGCGAGCGGCCACCCGCTTCTGCAATTCCTTTAAGGCTTCGCGCTGCTGATCCTCGGAAAGGGCCGGAGTCTGCCCGGCCAGGGCATCCTTTAACCCCTGCGCTACCAGGTCGGGGTCCACGACGATATTCTGCGCCTTAAAATCACTGCCGATTTTATGGCCGAGGCTATAGCTGGCCCTGGCTTCAGGGGTCTGCAGTTGCGGTGCGTCCTGCGCCGAAACGACGGCGGGAATGCATGTCAGTGCGAGCAGTGAACAAAAAAAATATTTCATGGCAGGTCCTTTTTGAGTTTTGGGTATCCCGGTTGCGGGTATTTTATTCGACCGACAAACCCGAACAGCTTAAAAGACCGGCTTTGGTCTGTCAATATGTGGATTAGGAGCGAAGTTGTTGTATCTCGGGTGATGGGGAACCCATGGCTTGACTTCCCTGGTAGGTCATGGTGTAGCCTGAAAAAATGACGAATTCCGACCTTGAACATTTGAACCTGCTCCCCATCAATCAGGTTGCTTGCCTTAAGCTCAGGATGGTGGAGGTGTCTGCCGATCCCACACTTCTGGCGGTTTTTCAATTGATGAAGTGGGGGATTGATGCCGGTGTGCCCCTTACCCACCGGCGAACCGCTCGCGAACTCGAACGACTCCGTCGCGATTCCGACGCCGGCAAGGCCCTGGCGTATCTCCTTGAAAACCTTCCGGGAGGGGTGGCACACCTGCATAAACGTCTTATCCGGCTGAAGCCACGCGCTGCCGCCCAACTGCTGTTGGAGATTCTCGATATGCGACTCAAGGCCGATCCCCGCAATCCTTATCCGGGGGGAGATTCCGCTTTTTAGAGTACGCTTTTCGTTGGCATGTTAAATGAAAAGCTTGGGTGTACATCGAAGGGAAAAGGAAATAATCTCTCAGTAACAGGGGGCGATGGCCCCCGGATCGGGCGATCTCTTGTGAAAATCAGAGTCCTGTTTTTAAGTACCCAAAACTCCTGCCGCTCCCAAATGGCCGAGGGGCTGGCCAACCACTGCCTGGGGGAGCGGGTTTCGGCTGTTTCCGCCGGGACCGAAGCAAGCTCCGTCCATCCTTCGGCCCTGGCCGTTATGTCCGAGGTCGGCATCGACATCTCCGGTCAACATGCAAAGAGTGCCGAGGGTTTTTCCGAGGAGACTTTTGATTTTGTCATCAGTCTGTTGGGAGAGAGTGGGGAGAAGTGCAAAGTTCATGGTGCCGGCAGTTACTGCGGGCGTTGCGGCGAACCTTGCCCACATCTTGAAAAATCGAGTCACGGGGGCGAGCGCGTGTTTCTCCTTGGCTATCCCGATCCATCTCAGCTTGTCGGTGATGAGGAACAGATTTTGACGGCATTCCGGAACTCGCGAGATGCGATCAAAGCCGGTCTTGAGCGGTTTTTCGAGGACAAGTAGTCCTGTTTTACCCCTGTTGTTCGCGGGGCGAGTTTAATCCGGTGGTATTTAGGGGAAAGGATAATCAGGAAGAAGGGCATGTTTTTACGCAACACCTCAAAATTGTTGCCCTTATTGCGGGGACGTACGCTAAAGCAGGAGAGCTGTTCCCCCGTATTGAGCGCAGGAACACGTTTTCCCGAGATCGGCTGTTGTTTCATGGAGCCCGATGTGCGGGGCTGCAACGGCGGGATGGAGCAAGCCACGGCGGCGGCATTGCTCCATGTGCCCTATCTTTAGTGGCGTGTGGCGCACGCGCCCCGGTCGTGCCCGGCGATCGCGTCATTCAGCGCTTCAAGCAATTTGTCCAGATCGATATGATAGGCATGGGCGGCTGTGCGTAATTTCATGAAATGGGATGTGACGGCAGTGTCTCCCTTGCGAATATCCGGATAGCCGAATTGCCGGAATATGCCGTAGGTTTCAGGGTAATCCTGAATGACATCCCAGATCTTCATCTCGCCGTTGATGATGTGTTTTTTCATAACCGTCTCCCTCTTGGAAAGATCATTCCTGATTTCATTTTCCTATTATGGGGAGTTCGCCGTCAAGTTCGCGCGCGATGTGTCGGGGGATGGTCGAGAACGATAGCGCTTTAAACCAAACAAAGGCGGAACCTTGCGGTTCCGCCTTTGTGATTGAAGCCCTTATGGCGATGGAAACATCAGAAAATGGTCTTTTCCATCTGCCAGATACCGCAGGGGCAGATGCCGGCACAGAGGCCGCAGCCGATGCAGTATTTTTCATCGGAGACGTACTCGAAGGTGCCGTCGGGCTTTTCTTCGCGGACAATGGCCCCTTCCGGGCAGGTTTCCAGGCACAGGGTGCAGTCGCGGCAACTGCCGCAGCTGATACAGCGATCGACTTCGCTGCAGGCATCTTCGACCCGGAACCGACCGCGATTCTGCGGCATGAACGATTCCTTGTGAAGTTGTGACTGGGAAATCATCACCGGCTCGGGCTTGGCGATCAGCTCGCGCCCGCCAAGGTAGTCGTCGATGTAATCGGCGACTTCGCGACCGGTACCGATGGCGTGAGTCAGCAGACCCGGCTTGATGGTGTCGCCCAGGGCGAACACACCGGGAGCTTTTTTGACCTGCAGGCAGTCGTCGGTTTCCATCATGCCGCGGTCGGTAAGCCATTCGCGCGGTACATAGGACAGGTCGGGACGCTCGCCGATGGCGATGATCACGGTGTCGGCCTCGATCAGGCGTCCATCCTTGGTGTGCAGACCTGCTTCGGTGATCTTTTCGGTGTAGACCGGCCAATCGATCTTGCCGCCAAGTTTGGTGAACTGGTCGATCTCCTTCTGGTAGGCGGCAGGCCGTTGCACGTCGATGGCGGTGACCTGCTCGGCTCCCATATGATAGGCACCGATGGCCACGTCCATGCCCGCGTTACCGGCACCGATAACCACCACCTTGGGGCCGACTTTGGGCTGCAGACCGTTGTTGATGTCTTTCAGGAACTCCAGGCCTTTGACCAGGCGCTCATGGCCGGGGAAGGGGATGACCACAGGGTTATGGGCACCGGTAGCCACGACCACGGCATCAACCTCACCACGCAGGGCTTCAAAAGCTTCTTTGTCGATTTTGCTGTTGGTGTGGATGTCGACGCCGATGTTTTTGATACGGTTGATTTCGTCGTTCAGGACTTCGCGCGGCAGACGCTCCGAAGGGATGGCCTGGCGCAATTTGCCGCCGACTTCCTTGTCCGCTTCGTGGAGAACCACACTGTGACCGCGCAGCGCCAGTTGCCAGGCGACGGACAGGCCGGCGGGACCGCCGCCGAGTACCGCTACCTTCTTGCCGGTGGAGGGGTGCAGTTCAGGGGCTGCAACGCTCTGCGACAGGCGGCCGAGTTCCTTCATGGCTACCGGATGGTCCAGGTAGCGACGGCTGCACGCATCCATGCAGAGGTTGGGACAAACCTGCCCGCACACGCTGGCCGGGAACGGCGAATAGGACAGCACCAGTTCCAGAGCTTCCTGAGTCTTGTTTTCACGCAGCAGCCGGATGCGATCCTGGGTCGGAATGCCGGTGGGGCAGGCCGACTGGCAGGGGGCGGCATAGGCTTTGTTTTTCCAGTGCGGAATCTTCAGACGCATGTCGCCGGCGTTGACCAGATTGGCCACGATATCGTAATCGTCGGTGACGACATCTCCGAAGATGCCGCCTTCCACCCATTTGTTCAAGCGGAATTCGCGCAGGGAAATACGTTCGCTGGCCTGGCGTTCTTCGTAGGATTTGGCGACGATCTTTTTCCACTGGGACAGGTCGGTGAGTTCCTGCAGTAGCTCAGGTTTGTCGATCTTGCCGAGAAACACGGGCATGTTGCTGGTCAGAAACTCATGGTCGAATTCGTCCAGCTCCATTAGCCAGACATCCTTGGACAGGTTCTGGATGGGGCCGCGCACATAGATGGTGCCGCCGACCATACCGACGCAGGCACGGTCGCCAAGCACCGATTCGAATTCTTCGCTGTCGTAGCCGCAGACCACGGCAATGCCGCCGCCCATGAATTCGAAAGAGAAGGAACCGACGTTTTTGAGGACCCACAGTTCCGGTGCCTCATGGGCCGGGTCGCGTTTCATCAGGGAGCCGGTACGGGTGCCCGCACGACCGCCGACATAGATCTTGCCGCTGGCGGAACAGTGGGCGGTGGTGTCGCCGCCGTCGCCCTTGAGCACGACGGTAGCACCGGCATTCAGCCAGCCGACATCAGCCGGGGCCGGACCGTTGATAACGATCTCGGTGCCGGCCAGGCCGAAGGCGCCGACACGCTGGCCGGGGTTTTTAACGGTGAATTTCAGAGGCTTGCCGTCTTTGGTCCAGAGCGGTCCGCCAATGTCGTGATGGCCGGAGGAGAGAACCTCGAATTCGGTCTCGCCGGCCTCCAGAGCGTCGTAAATCTTCTGCAGCAGCTGCTGGGTGGAAATACGGCGATTATTTTCATCAAAGCCATTGATAAAGGCTGCCATTACTTGAAACCTCCTTAACAGACGTACTGAACCTGCAGACGATCAGCGACAGCCTTGTCCGAAGAGACCAGGCAGTCGGAACGACCGATGGGCAGGGAGGAGTTGCCGATGGGGGCCATGAGCTTGCGCAACTCCACATCCATGGCCAGGAAGTAGTTGACGATATTTTCCGCCACTCGTTCCGGATCGAGACGCTTGACCAGTACCGGTTGCTGCGTGGTGATGCCTACCGGGCACAGGCCGGTGTTGCAGGCGTTGCAGCGGCTGTGGTCGTTGCCGAGGCAACCGGCCATCTGCAGAATCAGCTTGCCGGTAAATACGCCGTTGGCGCCAAGACACATCATCTTGAAGGCATCGGCTGCCAGGTTGCCGGTTTTGCCGAGGCCGCCGGCCGCCCACAGTGGAATCTGCCCCTGACGACCCTGTGCCACCGCGGCCAGGTAACAGTCGCGCAGTTTGCTGACGCTCGGGTGGCCGGTATGGTCGAGGCTGATGTCGTGGGCTGCGCCGGTACCGCCGTCGATACCGTCGAGGAAGAATCCGCCGACGATATTATAGGGGTCGCGCACCAGGTTGTTGAACACCGAAACCGAGGTGGCGCTTGCGGCAACCTTGATGGCCACCGGCACGCGGAATTTGAAAGCGGCATTGAAAGACAGGAACATCTTCTGCACGCTCTCCTCGATGGAGTAGAGACCCTGATGGTTGGGCGGCGACAGCAGATCCGCCTTGGGCACGCCGCGGATGGCCTGGATGTGCTCGGCCACTTTGGCCGCCATCAGCAGGCCGCCGTCGCCGGGCTTGGCGCCCTGGCCGATCTTGATCAAAATCCCGGCCGGATCTTCAACCATATCCGGCATGGCCTGGATGATGCGGTTCCAACCGAAATGCCCGGAGGCGATCTGCAGGATCATGTATTTGAGGTAACGGCTTTTCAGCAGCCGTACCGGCATGCCGCCTTCCCCGGAGCACATGCGCACCGGCAGTCCGCATTCCTCGTTGAGGTAGGCGACCGCCATGGCAATAGCTTCCCACATGCGCCAGGACAAGGCCCCGATGGACATGTCGCCGATGATAACCGGGTAGATCCAGTGTACCGGCGGGGTGTGGCCCTTCTGGACCAGATTGCCGTCAGCGGCCTGGTCAAAGGGCAGCGAGTTTGCCGGCAGAATGCGCCCCAGGGGAGCAAGACAGTCGAAGACATGGCGCTGGGCGTCAAGGCTCGGGTCGGTCATCTGCGAAATACGCCCGACGCGCAAGGTGTCCAGGGTGCGGGCCTGTACTTCGAGATTGTTACGACCGCCGCGTTTGGGTCCGGTGCCGGTCGAAGTCGCGTAGACCACGTTGAAGCGGGAGTCGGGGTTGCGACTGGAGCTGATGGCGTTGTTGGGGCACACGCGCTCGCAGACGCCGCAGCCGCGGCAGAAGTTCTTGATCTTGTTCGCCTGGGCGATCACCGGTTGAGCGGTGAAACGGGTCTTGGGTTCGGGGGTGGCGCTTTCCGTAAAGGTAATGCGTCGCCGCTCCATTTTCGGCCCGATGGCGTCGAATGTACAGGCCGCAATACAGGATCCGCACAGGGTGCAGCGCTCGGGATGATACTGAATCTTCCAGGGAAGATCGTTGCAGGCGATGTCGTTTATTTTTACTGTTTCCATCGCTGGACCTCCAGGTTGTTGTCTATAACCACGATTTCACGCTCATTGGGGTAGATATCCGTCTCCCAATTGCGGTTCGGCAGGATCTCGTTGATGCCGCAGACCTCCGAGGACAGAACCACGGTGTCTTCATCCCTGCCGACCACGACCGGCCGCAGTTTTTTGGCGTCGCAGCAGGTGAACATGGTGTTGTCGGGCAACACGCCGATGATGGTATTGGGACCGTTGATCTCCAGGTGCGCCAGGGACTGACGCAAGGCCAGCAGTTGTTGCTGGTCTTCCCGTTTGACGACATCCTCGAAAGGCAGCGGCGTGATGACGTGTTTGTAGTAGGGCAGCGGCCAGCCCAGCTCGTGATGCACGTGGTGCAGAGTGTAAAGGAAGCACTGGGAGTCGGACTCGAAGCCGATGTATCCGCGATGCAGGTTCTGCTGGAACTCTTTGTTTTTCTGATAGAAGGTGTTTTCGCCGTTGGCCAGTGCCGTATAACCCTGAATGAAGAAGGGGTGCGCGGCATAGCGCACGATGGCGTAGTTGGTGTTCTGCCGGCACTGGGCAGTGATGACCTTGGCGGTGAACTTGTCGTCCGCTTCCCAGATATTGAAGAACGTTCCGATGTCGCGGGGATCGCCGATTTCCTTCAGGGTGACGACGTCGGGCCAGAAGGAATAGGCGAAGCCTTTGCAATCCTCTTCCATGCCGGCCCGCAGTTCCAGGCGGGTGTCGAGGAGCAGTTCCTCTTTGTCCTTCTGGCTGGCGTCGGCGTAGGTTTCGGGATAATCAAAGGTCTGGAAGACGTAGTGCGGCATGGCCTGGATATCCAGACCCGGCTGCCGGTTGGTCTGCGGCTCCCATTCGTGGACCATGCGGAAACCGCGAGCGTCCATGATGGCTTTGGCGATCTGTAGTCCTTCGTCCGTGCAGGCCAGCGACAAAGTAGGCAGATGCTTGTAGTTTTCGAAGATGCCCCCAAGGTCCTGCATGACCATGGCGAAGCCGGAATTGTCATGTCCCTTCTGTTGGGACTGCATGAGCAAAAGGGCTTGGCTGGGGTGCACATAGTGGCGGCTTTTAATAGCTCCAATACGACACATTCGATCTAACCTCCGGATGGTGTGTACACAAACAACCACGTAAGGGTTTCGTGTGGCCGATACTCAAATGCAAGTACGGTGCCAGGGCTCTTGGTGGGTGTTCGTTGTGTTCTGTGTTCGGGTTCAAGAAGGCTAAAAGTCTTATAATGGCAACACCTTAGCCGGGGGATCCGGAAGTTTCGGGGGCGCAGCGGCGAAGTCGGGAGTGGGGATTGCAGGGAGGCGTTGTTACACGGATAGAGTACTTTGTCTACTCAGACAGTCCGGTGCCGCTGCGAGGTTCGATGTTCGGGATAAAGCATGTACATCGCGCTGGATCGCGGTTGTGCGGCGGCCGCTACCCTGCCGAGCTTTGCGTAACAACCGCCTGGGCTGAAAATGGGCGCATGGGTGCGGGTTTCGGAATCTTGGGTCAGAATGGCTGAGGTCGGTTTGCCGATTCCAGAACCTCGACGGTCTGCCGGGTATTGTTTGTAATGGTGAATCCCTGGGCGCAGAGCCTGGCCAGACGACGCATTTCCAGCCGCCGTTCCCGGGACAGACGGCTGAAGTTTACGAGTCCCGTTACAATTTGCGGAGTAAGGGGACGGTCGCCACGAAGCACATATCCGGTCTGCTCTTCGGTCAGTATTTCCGAGGCGCCATTGTGGGTCGTGGTCATAACCGGCAAGCCGCAAGCCAGCGCTTCCAGACAGACGTTGGCAAAGGGGTCGCTTAGGGTGGGTAGTACCAACAGGTCTGCGGCACGGTAGCTGTTCCGGGTGTGGCTGCTGGCCCCACAAAAATCGACAGCTGCGGATATGCCGAGTTTTTCTGCGTGTTTGCGGAACGGCAGGGGGTTGTCTCGGCCAACAACGGCCAGGTGGCAGGCAATGCCGGCTGTTTTCAGTTGGTGCAATGCATCAAGAATGAAGGCAAGTCCTTTGCGAACGAAATCGTTGGCTACGAACAATAATTTCAAGGGCCCGTTGACGATAGCCTCTTGGCTGGGCGGGGTGAATTTATCCAGATCGACCCCGTTGTATACGACGTGAATGCGTTCGCCCGGGTAGTTGTAGTAATCGAGTAACTGTCGGCGAACCCAATGGGAATTGGTGATGATGGCCCCGGTATGTTGGGTGCGGCAGATCTCCTGCTCCAATGCCAGAATGGTGCGGTGGCGCGGATTCATCCGTTCAAGCGTGTTTCGCCACCGGGCGGTATAGCGGATATCGAGCCATGTGGCATGAAAAGGGTCGCTGAAGCGGAACGCGTCGGCAGGAAAAGTCCGGCTCAGGGCATATACGCGGTCAACGTTGAGTTGTTTGAGGGCGATTTGGCTGTTGCGATGGAAAGACAGGTTGCGTGCCGACGACGACCAATTGCGAACTTGTACGGGGACGTGTACCAATTCGGGATGAATGTTATCATCGCATTCGCGAGCTACCAGAAATACCTGGTGCCCCATGTCCGCGAGGCAGCGACACAGATTGGCGCAATATGCTTCCGCTCCTCCCCGCTGGAAGCCGGATTCCTTTCGAACTATGGCAATTTTCATAAATGTGAAACCTTTGTCACTTAATGCTATTCGTTATGATGCATTAAGGTGAAAACTATCATGTTCTTCCGGTTACGTAAACACAACAATGGGGGGGCAGCGGAAAAATCAATGTGTGCCAGTTGCTCCTGTTCGAATTGCGGTGAAGGCCAGCGGGGATATTGTCCCCCCGGTTTCGCGGCGTCTGGGGGTTTTCAGGGCTAAAAAAGCTCGGCCTCGTTTAAAGGTAAAGCCCTTTTGTCTTTCTCCGACAGCGTCGGTTCTTCGTCGGTGGGCCAGTGAATGGCAAGATCCGGATCGTTCCAGATAATGGCTCTTTCATGTTCGGGGGCATAATAATCCGTGGTCTTGTACAGGAACTCCGCCACCTCGGACAGCACGAGAAAACCATGCGCAAAGCCTTCAGGAATCCACAGCTGGCGTTTGTTTTCGGCGGATAGGCGGACTCCGACCCATTTGCCGAACGTTGGGGAGTGTCGCCGGATGTCCACGGCAACATCGAAGACCTCGCCGACGATGACGCGTACCAATTTGGCCTGAACCTGCTCGATCTGGTAATGCAGCCCCCTTAACACGCCCCTGGCGGATCGGGAATGATTGTCCTGGACGAACCGGGTGCTCAGGCCCGTCGTGTTTTGCCACTGTTTCTGGTTGAAGCTTTCGAAGAAGAAACCCCTCTGATCGCCGAAGATTTTCGGTTCGATCATAAAAACCTCAGAAAGTTCCGTTTCAATCTTGTTCATAACTCGTCTCTCAGTACTTGCTCGAGATAATCGCGGTAGCTTGATTGCGGGATGTCGCGAAGGATGGTCGTCATCCGGCTTTTGTCGATAAATCCTTTGCGCAGGGCAATTTCTTCGAGGCAGGCGATTTTGGTCCCTTGTCGAGCTTCAATGGTACCGATGAAATGGCTGGCTTCCAGCAGGCTCATGTGCGTTCCGGTATCGAGCCACGCAATGCCCCGGCCGAGTTTCTCCACCTGGAGTTCCCCCCGTCGAAGATACTCCAGATTGAGATCGGTGATCTCCAGTTCGCCGCGGCCGGAGGGCCGCAGGCTCTTCGCCATGGCGACAACCTTGTTATCGTAAAGGTACAGTCCCGGGATGGCGTACTGGGATTTGGGGTTTGACGGTTTTTCCTCGAGTCCGATGGCTTTGCCCGCGGAGTCGAACTGCACCACTCCGTAGCGTTCCGGGTCGCTGACCGGATAGCCGAAAACCGTTGCGCCTCCGGCAAAGTTGTCAATGATCGTATCCAGTCCCACCTTGCCGTAAAAAAGGTTGTCGCCAAGGATCAGGCAGACGGATTCGCCGGCGATGAATTCTTCCCCGATCAGAAATGCCTGGGCGATGCCTTTGGGCTCGGGCTGGACGGCATAGGACAGTTTGATTCCCCATCGGCTGCCATTTCCCAATAATGCCCGGAAGCGGGGGATGTCCTGCGGTGTTGAAATAATCAGGATATCATGGATACCGGCAAGCATGAGGGTTGCCAGGGGATAATAAATCATCGGCTTGTCGTAGACCGGCTGCAACTGTTTGCTCGCCACCAGGGTCAAGGGGTAGAGTCTGTTGCCGGCGCCACCCGCCAGAACGATGCCTTTTTTAATTGCAGCCATTACGAATACGTTCCTTTCAAAATGCTCTTTCTTGAAGCCCGAGGAGTTATGAGTTGTCAAGCCAGGGATGTTTTCGCTTTGTTCTGTCTTAAGGGCTTCCGCCTTGGGGGTGGCTTTGAGAATTCAGCCGGTTTGCCATATACCGAGCCAGTGCCTGGCGCCAGTTGGGGACGATGGCGCCGGTAGTCTTTCGGTACTTTGCTTTGGATAACACGGAATAGGATGGGCGGGGTGCCGGCAAGGGGTATGCCGTTGTGGGAATAGGGAGAATGAGCTTCGCTTTAATGGTTTCTCCGTTGGTTTTCAGCAGCGATACGATCTCTTCCGCAAACCGGTGCCAACTGCATTGCCCCTCGTTGGCGTAATGGTAAATGCCATAAAGGGGATCTGGGGTGCGCTTTTTCCTGGTGTCCGTTGTTTCCTCGGCAAGGAGGTTTAGCGCAGCCTGCGTCAAGTCGGCTGTGTAGGTGGGCGAACCGAACTGGTCTGCCACGATACGCAATTCTTCGCGTTGTTGCGCCAACCGGATCATGGATTCGACAAAATTTTTCCCGCCGGGACCATACAGCCAGCTGGTGCGGACGATAAAGAATCGCTCCAGGCCGCTGTCCTGTATCAGCTGTTCGCCCTGGAGCTTCGATTTGCCGTAAATCGACCGGGGGTCCGGACAGTCGGTCTCGCGGTAAGGGGCTGTTTTGTCGCCGCCGAAAACATAGTCGGAAGAGAAGTGCACCAGGGTTGCGTTGAGCTCTTTGGCGACCTGTGCCAGATTTCCAGGGCCAACGGCATTTACCGAAAAAGCAAGAGCTTCGTTTGATTCCGCACCATCCACGTCGGTGTAGGCCGCGCAGTTGATGATGACATCAGGCTGAAAGGCACTCAGCCCCATCCTGGCGGAGGCCCGGTCGGTCAAGTCGAATTGGGGGTGGCTAAGGGCGACAATGTCCCACTCGGACGGCGCCGATCGCAGCACCATGCGGGCGAGCATTCCTCTGGCACCGACAATGGCCACCCGGCGTTTTTGATTCGGCATGTTGCTGTTCTCTCCAAAGGTCAGGGGAAAAAGAACTCAGGGGGCGACGGTCTCAAGCTTCACGCCATACATTTTTTGATAATACTCCCGGTAAGAGCCGTCCAGGATGGCGGCGGACCAATCCGGGTTGTCCAGATACCAATCGATGGTTCGGCGAATGCCTTCCTCAAAGGTAACCGCTGGTTGCCAGCCGGGATCGTTGCCGATCTTGGAGGCGTCGATAGCATAGCGCCGATCGTGTCCGGCGCGGTCCTTGACGAAAGAGATCAGTTCCCGCCGGGGTTTACCCGAAGCTAACAACCCTACTTTCTCATCCAGAATATCGCAAATCGTGTGCACGACCTCTATGTTCTGTCTCTCGTTGTTGCCGCCGATATTGTAGGTTTCCCCGATTCTGCCGCGCGCCAGCACCTGGAGGATGGCATGGCAGTGATCTGCGACAAAGAGCCAGTCGCGCACGTTTTTGCCATCTCCATAGACCGGCAACGGTTTGCCGTTCAGCGCATTGTTGATGATCAGCGGGATCAGTTTTTCAGGAAACTGATACGGTCCGTAATTGTTTGAGCAGTTGGTGATGAGGGTGGGCAAGCCGTAGGTGTGAAAATAGGCGCTGACCAGGTGGTCGGAAGAGGCCTTGCTCGCAGAGTAGGGCGAGCGCGGATCGTAGGGCGTGGTTTCGGTGAAAAACCCGGTAGCTCCCAGCGACCCGTAAACCTCATCGGTGCTGACGTGCAGGAAGCGCTTATCGCGGTTCTCGTCTGCGGGTTGCGCCAGCCAGGTTTTGCGAGCTGCTTCGAGTAGATTGAATGTGCCGACAATATTGGTCTGGATGAACTCGGCGGGCCCCTCGATGCTGCGGTCGACGTGGGATTCGGCGGCGAAATGCACCACGGTGTCAATCTTCTCTTCCGTGAAAATCCGGGACACGAGGTCGATGTCGCAGATATCGCCGGCCACAAAACGGTATCCGGATCCCTGTTCCAGTCCGCGGAGGTTGGATGGGTTGCCGGCATAGGTCAGCTTGTCGAGGTTGATGATGGCAATGTCCGGGAGAAATTGCCGGGCCACATGGATAAAATTGGATCCTATGAATCCGCATCCGCCGGTTACTAATATTTTTTTCATGGCCGTCCCTTTGTATTCAATCAAGCTTGTTCGTTTATCTTAAAAACTTTAAACGCAAGATGTTTTTCACGAATTTGTAAAACGGTCTCAGCATGATAAATGTAAAAAAAGAAAAATCGTGATTAATAATTCTTTTCATGTCATAAAAGTTTATCCGACCATTTTTGTATAATTTGAACGCCTTTTCTCCGAATTTTATCAAAATCAATGTCTTTATGAGTCTTCCAAATCGTATATAAGGTTTGTGGCAATAATCATTTAGTAAAAGTGGAACATCACTGAAATAAACTAAGCCGTTTTTGTTTTTTTGTGTCGTTTGTTCTTCATGTATTCGGAAGCCAACCAGTTTATCTTTTATATAGTAAAGATCACCATTTTCAAGTAAGTGAAACCACATTTCCAGGTCAAGGACTTGCCTATAGTTATCTTTGAATCCTCTTTTTAGAGCATCTCTTCTGAAAATGACAGAAGTTGGTTCTCCGATTTTATTTTTAAAATATAAAAGACAATCCTTGATAATTTCTTTTCCAGGAGAATATACACCTTCAGCATAACTGACAGCCTCACCAATCACATTTGATTGGGAGTCGATGAGTTGCCTGCCTGAACTGACGAGCGAAACGTTCGGATGACTTTCTAGAGCATCTACAAAGCGTCCCAGGCAGTCTGGGGTGAGGAAGAGGTCGTCAGCAAGGAGATATTTTATGTACTTTCCTTTACAAAGACTCAAACATTTATTGAAATTGCCGACGATACCTAAGTTTGAATCGTTAGTATAAAATTTGATAGATTTATTTTCTATTGCATAATTGGAAATTATTTCTCTTGTATTGTCAGATGATTTGTCATCGACAATTATAATTTCATAATTCTTGTAGAGTTGGCAGAGAACAGAGTCTATGGTTTGGTTTATATACTTTTCACTATTATATGACGGTATGCAAATGCTAACGTTTTTCATGTTAATCCAAAATTAAAGTTTAATTTATACATTTAAAATGTTTAAAATTGCATTGAACCCAGAAACTTAGAGTGAAAAGCAAGTATTCAAGTTTATTGTCATATCTTTAGCATTGCAGAAGGACCATTGTTCGGCGGCTTTGATAGCCATTCATTTTTGTTCAGGATGCAGGTTGTTTGAATTTTTGTAAAATTCTTTCAATGAAGGAGTCTGTGGACCACTGTCTGTGTCCAATGAATTTATGTTGTTTGTTGTCGAGCTGGCATAAACGGTAGCCAAGGGCGCGGATGCTGCGGGAAAAGCCGATTTCAGCCGCTATCGCCTCCTCGTAATTGCAGGTGTGTTTGTAGCCGTCGATGGAAGAAAGGATGTCGCTGGAGGTGAAATGAACCACCGATGTCAAGTGCGAGGCGGTCTCTCCGGGATCGATTCCCCAGTTGCAGATTTTACCATAATAAAAATCGGCGCGTTGGCGTTTTGCTTCAGAGATGGTTTTTGTGCCTTTCTTCAGGCCTCTAAGCGTGTCCCAGGAATGAATCCATCCTTTGTTCAGATTTTCGCCGATGAGTCCACATTTTTCGGCGGCCTGAAATCGCTGGTAAAAAGCAAGCAGCCAATTTTTTCTTTCTATAAAGCAATCATCCTGCAAAAACAGGAAATAACGGTAATTGGACAGTCGGCGCCATGCATAATCCCATGCGCCAAGGTTGAATCCGCTGTTTTCGCGAATGAAGATCTTTTTGAAGGAGGCCTGCAGATTTGCGGGAAGTTTGTAGGTTTCGCCATTGGCGCAAAGGAATAAGTCGTAATCCATGCCGGCGCTATGGGTATTCATGGAGTCCATTAAGCGAAGCAGGTAGTCGTCCGGGTTGCCGATCCATGTTGATATAACTACGGCTATCCTCCCGTTGGCAGGCAAGCAGTTTGTCGAGGGGCTGAAAAGTTTCACGGTTGTCCGGCTTCCTTTAAGTGGCGGATCATTTGTTTGGCATGGATCGCAAGGGAATAGGTGTCCTCCACCTTTTTTCTACCACGTTTCGCCATGGTATCACGAAGCTCCCTGTCTTCTATGATGGCGGAAAGCTTCTCTGTCCACTCCTTTTGGGAACTCGCCCAGAAACCATCCACCCCGTCCGTGACGATGTCCCGGTTCATCCCTACGGGGGAACAAATGACGGGAACGCCAACAGCCATGCATTGCAGCAGTTTAAAGCCGCATTTTCCCCTGGCCCATGGGTCGTCGGTCAGTGGCATGATGCCGACATCAAAGGAATGCAGATCTTCTATTTCTCTTTCCTCGGACCACGGTTGTTTGATGACCTGCATGCCCTCTACGTCAAAAAAATCATCGGCGACGATTTTTAATTGAATCTCCGGGTGTCTTTTGGCGAGTGCTGACAACGCCGGCGAGATGTCCTTCAGATATTTTAGGGTTACTTTGCTGCCGATCCAACCAATGGTGAAGGGGGTGCCTTGGTTTCGGGTTGGATCTTTCACCATGTAGCGGTGCATGTCGATGGGCGTTGGCAGAATCCGGATGTCGGAGCTATGTTTTGATGTTTTTTCTTGCAGGTATCGGTTGCCGCAAATGATCAGATCGGCATGTCGGGCCATCGAGGCGAAACGTTTGGACTGCCGGCGTTGCGCGAGGCGATTGCCGGGAGCATCTTTGAACATGATCGCATCGTCAAGGTCGAAGATGATCCTATGGGCGATGCGCCGGATGAAGGATATTTCGATAAAAGAGAAGAGTTTTTTCTGTATAAAAACGACATCCGCTTCATGGATGTCCCTGGCCAGGTGAAGCCAGTGACGTTTTTTTTTGGAAAGCTCTTTTATGGAGTATCCGATGCCTTTGGTTTCGAGAAAGGGCAGATACTGGAGAACCCGGTATCTTGTGCTTGCTTTATCTATTCTTGGTACAAGGAAGAGTACATTCATTTTGTGTCGTCGAATTCGGAAACCGGGATCGTTGGTAATTGCCAAGTTTAATCTTGGGCTGTCTGCCTTGAATCGGATCAGATTTATGGGCGTCAATATGTTTAAGGCATTTCAATATTTTATGCAATTAATCCGGTAAATCAATGGATGCGTTGTACAGGCATGGGCATTGTCATGTTTTTTACCACGGTTTTATTAGCAAGGATTGCACCGAAAGGTGAGTGGGGCAGGTATACGTTTGGGCAGGGGGGGGAGGGGCAGGTTGTGTCGCCGCGGGGGCGTGGTGGCGCGGGCAGGGCGTCCGCAAGGTGTTCTTGTCTGTTTGCTGGCGGGGCGGTTGGTTCGCGCACAAGCGGTGACGTTCTGTGCGGCTTGTCGTGCACAAAGGTTTGCCGGAAAAATTGCCTGGCGCCCCCGGGAGCAGGGGCGCCAGGCCATGAACCCGAGGCTGGGTTATAAGTCGTATCCGCTTTCGGAATGCAGGGTCTGATCGAGGCCAATGATCTCCTCGTCGTGGTTGACGCGCAGGCCGATGGTTTTCTTGAGGATCCACAGTAGGGCGATGGTGACAATGACGGCGTAGGCCCCCGCTGCCAGTACGCCAACGATCTGAATCCAGAGCTGGTGCAGGTCGCCGGTAAGCAGGCTGGTGGCGCCCACGGTGGCGAAGATACCTGTGGCGACGGCGCCGAAAGCACCGCCGATGCCGTGTACGCCGAAGGCATCCAGAGAGTCGTCATAGCCGAGTTTGTGTTTGAGCATGACGCCGCCGTAGCAGACGGCGCCCGCCATGAGGCCCATGACCAGAGCCCATCCGGGAGTGACAAAGCCGGCGGCAGGAGTAACCACGACCAGGCCGGCCACGATCCCAGAAGCTGCGCCCAGTGCGCTGGGCTTGCCAGCCAGCCGCCATTCGAGCAGCAGCCAGGAGAGGGCACCGGCCGCAGCTGCGGTCTGGGTGGTGGCGAAAGCGAGACCGGCGTTAGCCCCAGCAGACAGGGCACTGCCGGCATTGAAGCCGAACCAGCCGAACCATAGCAAGCCCGCCCCAAGCAGGGTCATGGGCAGGTTATGGGGAGCCATGCGTTCATGGGGAAAGCCGTGTCGTTTGCCCAGAAATATTGCCAGCAGTAACGCTGAAAGGCCGGATGAAAGATGGACAACAGTACCGCCGGCGAAATCGAGGGCCCCCATTTCAAGCAACCAGCCGCCTGATCCCCAAACCCAGTGCGCCAGCGGATCGTAAACCAGAGTGGACCACAGAAGAATGAAAATGCAGTAACTGGAAAACTTCATGCGGCCGGCCACGGCTCCGGAAATGAGCGCAGCCGTAATGATGGCGAACATGCCCTGGAACATGACAAACACATAGGTGGGGATGGTGCCTTCTAAGCTGCCTGGGGTGATGCCGTTTAAAAACATGTTGCCGAATCCGCCGATCAGAGGACCTTCGCCTCCGAATGCCAGGCTGTAGCCGATGACCACCCATTGCACACCGATAATCGCCAGTGCGGCAAAGGTGTGCATGCTGGTGGAAAGGACATTTTTGGCGCGTACCATGCCGGCGTAAAACAGGGCCAGGCCGGGCATCATAAGAAAAACCAGTGCGGTGGA
The DNA here is from genome assembly GCF_000012885.1 of Syntrophotalea carbinolica DSM 2380. NCBI lineage: Bacteria > Pseudomonadati > Thermodesulfobacteriota > Desulfuromonadia > Desulfuromonadales > Syntrophotaleaceae > Syntrophotalea > Syntrophotalea carbinolica. Next base: position 3,038,832 of record NC_007498.2, on the reverse strand, counting down.
AATAAGCATCCAGGCGGTATCGCCCGGGTTGGCGCTTTCTGCAGCCTGAGCCATGGCTGGCAGCGCTGTTAGGGAGAGTGCGGTGGCTAGGATAAAGGGAATGCGAAACATCTGTTTTCCTCCATTGCGTCTTTGCGTCGTTACGCCTGTCGGGGCTGACATTGTCCCGGTTGTTGATATGTTCGTCGGGGCTGACATTGTCCCGGCTTTGATGCTGGGTATCGGGGCCGACATTGTCCCGATTATCGATACCAGTATAGCAAGCCTCGAACCAATTTCATTTGTACTGTAAAATCAGTGGTTTGGGCGATGCGCGGGTGCGCATTAGGGAAAAATTGCTTCCAAAATAGGCACGTGTGCCCATAATGGAGGCATTGATCGGGTGGGGGCGTGGGGGACGTCTGACAAAAAGCCCCCGCATGGGCGGGGGCTCGGAGTGTGCTTTCGGAGTGTGTTTGTTGGCCGGCGGATCAGATCTCGACGACCCAGTCGTGGGTGTCGGGCTGCTGACCGTATTGAATGCCGGTCAGGGCTTTGTAAAGCTTCAGGGTGAGTTCGCCCATCTGGCCGTTTCCGATCGTTACGGTGCGGTCTTTGTACGTCAGTTGGCCTACCGGGCTGACCACGGCAGCTGTGCCGGTGCCGAAGGCTTCGGTCAGTCGACCCGATTCGGCGCCTTCGAGAAGCTCGTTGACGCTCATTGCGCGTTCCTCGATATCGTAGCCCATTTCGGTGGCAAGTTGCAGGATGGAACGACGTGTGACGCCGTTGAGAATGGTGCCGTGCAGAGGCGAGGTTACAATTTTGCCGTCGTAGAGAAAGCAGATGTTCATACTGCCGACCTCTTCGACATATTTGCGTTCCACCGCATCGAGCCAAAGTACCTGGTCAAACCCTCGGGCTGCGGCTTCTTTGGCGGCGAGCAGGCTGGCGGCGTAGTTGCCGCCGCACTTGACTTCGCCGGTGCCGCCCGGAGCGCTGCGAATAAATTCATCGGCGATCCAGATCTTTACCGGTTTGAAGCCGCCTTTGTAGTACGCGCCGACCGGCGAAAGGATGATGTAGCACAGGTATTTATTCGAGGGCTTGACGCCCAGTACCGCCTCGGTGGCGATCATGGTGGGGCGGATATAGAGACTGGTGCCTTCGCTGTGGGGCACCCAGTCGGATTCCAGGCGGATCAGTTCCTTGAGTGCCTTGAGGAAGAACTCTTCGTCGACGGGCGGCATGCACAGGCGGCTGGCGCTTTGATTGAAGCGGCGGATGTTGTCTTTGGGGCGAAACAGGGCAATGGATCCATCCTGCCGGCGGAAAGCTTTCAGGCCTTCGAAGATTTCCTGGGCGTAATGCAGCACCAGGGCTGCCGGATCGAGGGTGAAGGGGGCGTAGGGCTGGATGCGCGCCGAATGCCATCCTTTGCCGCTATCGTATTCCATGACGAACATGCGGTCGGTGAATTGGCGACCGAATACCAGCTTGGTTTCATCTTCTATGTGAGCCTTCGGTTGGGTGACAGGCTGAATTTCAATCTCCATGGGGCATGCCTCCGATCCTTGAAAAGTAATGCCAAAACATTCTCGAGGTTTAGCATATCCAAACAGCCGCTGGCAAGGAGTTTCATGTCCTCAAAACTCGGTTGAGGGGGTGCCGGGTATGATGTCAAGTGAGGAAGCGAATCGTCAGCGGATAGTGAACGGGTTCTCCGTTTTTGCAGCGTACCGCCGCCACGATGATCATGATGAAGTCGAATGCGGCCAATAAAAGGAGCAGGGGCAGGCCGATGAGCAGGAATGCCAGCGGAGTGACGGCGAGGCTGTAGATCATCATGCTGATTTGAAAGTTGAGCGCTTCCTTGCCGTGGCGATCGACCTCGGCATCATCGTTGCGCTTGACCAGCCAGATGATCAATGGTCCCAGGATAAAGACCAGGGGGGTGAACAAGAATCCGGCCATGCCTGACAGATGGCAGAGGGTGGCCCAGTTGCGATGGGTGGTCTGCGGTTGCTCCATCCTGTATGTCCTTTGCGGCTCCTGCTGGGCGTTGTCCTCAGGTGTTCATGCCCAGGAAGTCCAGAGTCGTTTCCAGGGTGCGGTTGACGATTTGTTCCGGTGCGATGCCGGCTGCGTTCAGGGCGTCGAGGGCATGGCCGAAGCTGGCTACGCTCTGGGCGATATGCGCATCACTGCCGAGGGATACGGGGCTGTGGAAGCGGGCGCAGAGTTTGGCGATCAGACGGCAATTGTCGGCGCTGCCGACGCGACTTGTGACGAAAGAAGAGTTGTTCAACTCCAGGGCGGTGCCGGTAGCTGCCGCTTGGCGTGCGACCGCTTCGTAGTCGAGGGGGTACTCGGGGTTGCCGGGATGACATATGATGTGAATGCGCGGGTTTTCCATCAGTTCCAGTACGGCACGTGTGTTGGCCTGGAGCTCGCTGGGGCCGTAGCCGCAATGACGGTGGAATCCCGCCAGTACCAGATCCATTTTTTCCAGCAGGCGGTCTTCGAGGTCGACCTGACCCGGTCCGATAATGTTGGTTTCCGCGCCCTTGAAGATACGCACGCCGCACAGGTGGTCGGGGATCATGTACAGGCATTCGAAATGATAGGGGTGAGGAGCGGCGGGCATGTTGGGGCCATGGTCGGTCATGGCGACGCCGCGCAACCCGCGCCGGGCCGCCTCGGCCGCGATCTCGTTGATGGTGCTGTAGGCATGCCCCGAAGCCAGGCTGTGGACGTGCAGGTCGACTTCGGCCTTAAGTGTGGATGTCATAGGTGGTCCTTTCCGGTGAGCCCCCGCGATGAGGCGGGGGGTGTTGCTTTGGACAAGACCGGCATTTTAGCATGGCAGCGTGAAGGACACAATTCCGGGAGTGTCATCCGGAAGTGGCCCTTATGTTGTTTCCGGGAGGACTATCGTGCTATAACAATCCATTCTTTTCCCGACAACAGCTCCTTACATTCCCGACAGGGTTGAATATTATATGAATCTAGACGAATTTTTGCATCAGGTCAGCCGGCCGGCCCGTTACCTGGGCGACGAACTCGGCAGTGTGCGAAAGGATTGGCAGTCGATTGACGTAACCCTCGCGCTGGCTTTTCCGGATGTTTACGAGGTGGGTATGAGTCACATCGGCCTGCCTCTGCTCTATCATGCGGTCAACGACCTCGACTGGGCGTTGGCCGAACGCGTTTATGCCCCCTGGCCCGACCTTGAGGCGGATCTGCGCAAAGGCGGCCTGCCCCTGACCTCGCTGGAGTCGCGTCGCGCCCTGGCCGATTTTCAGATTCTCGGCTTCACCTTGCAGTACGAACTGTCCTACAGCAACGTGCTGAATATGCTTGAAATGGGTGGCATCCCGCTGCGCCGCGATCAGAGGGGCGAAGGGGATCCGTTGATCGTGGCGGGCGGTCCCGGGGCGCTTAATCCCGAGCCGCTGGCGGATTTTATCGATTGTGCGGTGGTCGGCGACGGTGAAGAGGCGATTGTCGAGCTTTGCCAAGCGGTACGCGCCTCACGTCTCGCCGGGGAGGAGCGTGCCGCCCTGCTGCGCCGCCTGGCCGCCATCGAAGGGGTTTATGTCCCCTCTTTGTTTGACGTGACCTACCATGCCGACGGCACCGTGGCTGCTATTCGCCCCCTTGATGCTGCCCGTGATCGGGTACGGCGCAGGGTGATTGCCGACCTTAACCGTACCTGTTCATCAAACCGGCCGCTGGTGCCTTTTATGAATACGGTACACGATCGTGTGGCGGTCGAGATTACGCGCGGTTGTACCCGCGGCTGCCGGTTTTGTCAGGCCGGGTTCGTCACCCGCCCGGTGCGGGAGCGCGATCCCCAGGCGATTGCCGACAATATTGCAGCCGCCTTGGCCTGTTCCGGCTATGAGGAGGTGTCGCTGTTGTCCCTGTCGACGGGGGATTACAGTCAAATCGGGCCTTTGCTCAAAGGGCTGATGGATCGCTATCGGCAGGAGCGGGTTGCGCTATCCTTGCCCAGTCTGCGGGTCGGATCCCTGACCGAAGAGCTGATGGAGGAAGTGCGCAAGGTGCGTAAGACCGGCTTTACCCTGGCGCCGGAAGCCGGCAGCGAGCGGATGCGCCAGGTTATCAATAAGGGCATCACCGAGGAGGACCTGCTGGAAACGGCGCGCGCCGCCTTCGGACTGGGCTGGCGGGTGATCAAGCTCTATTTCATGATGGGGCTGCCGACCGAAACCGAGGAGGATCTCGCGGCCATCGTCGATCTGGCGGCTCGGGTCAAGCGTGCCGGCAAGGGTACGGAGGGCGGTGCCGACGTCAATGTTTCGGTGTCGACGTTTGTGCCGAAACCGCATACGCCTTTTCAGTGGGAGGCCCAGCTGGGGGTGGAGGAAACCCTTTCCCGTCAGGCCTATCTGCGTGACGCCCTGCGGAGTAAAAAGCTGCGTTTGAAATGGCACGAAGCCCAGATGTCTTTTATGGAGGGGGTCTTTGCCCGAGGGGATCGCCGGTTGGGTAAGGTGCTGCAACGGGCCGTGGCTTTGGGCTGCCGGTTTGACGGCTGGCGGGAACATTTTCGCTTCGATCTCTGGCAGCAGGCTTTTGCCGAATGCGGTATCGATCCGCAATGGTATCTGCGGGAGCGCGGCGAGGATGAGGTTTTGCCCTGGTCTCATATCGACTGCGGCTTTGCCGAGGATTTTCTGCTGACTGAGCGGCGGCGGGCGCTGCGTTGCGACTATACGCCGGATTGCCGCTCGGGAGACTGCTCCGGCTGCGGGGTGTGTGACTTTTCGCGTTTGCGGCCACGTCTCGCCGCGCCGGGTATCCACCTCGAGCGGCCGGCGACCGATGGGGCGGAGACGCCCGAGCAGCTTTGCAGGATTCGCCTGCGGGTGCGCAAACAGGGGCGGGTGCGTTTTGTCGGCCACCTCGATTTCATGGCGCTGTTTCATCGTGCCGCGCGGCGCGCCAATCTTCCGGTGCGTTTCTCCGGAGGCTTTCACCCTCAGCCGCAGATATCGTTCCCTGACGCACTGCCCACCGGTGTCGAAAGCGATGCCGAAATTATCGATGTGAAACTTTATCGGTATTGTGAGCCCGAAGCGGTAATGGCGGCTTTTAACGCCCAGCTTCCCAAGGGTGTGGAGGTGCTGGGCGCCCAAAGCGTGCCGTGGAAAGCTCCCGCGCCGGCGGTGGCTATCCGCAACTCCGTTTATCGGGTTGAAGTTCCGGCCGGGCGCCTGGAGGCTTTATCGGAGCGCGTCGAAAGGCTGCACGGGCTGGATGAATTGCTGGTGACCCGCTTGAAAAAGGGGCGGGAGAAGACCTTGGATCTGCGACCGGCGATCGAAGGGGCGCATATTGAAGATGGGGCGTTATGGCTGACGCTGACCAAAGGCAGCCCGATGCCGTTGCTGGGCTGGTTGTTCGAGCTGCCCGTCGAAGAAGCGGCCAGACTGCCGGTGCGCAAGGTCTCGGTGACGGTGGACCGGGAACCTTCATCCGAATAACAGGTATAATGATCGATATGCGCCGGATTAAATGGTCCGCATGCATGTCGATTCGCCATGGAAAGGTTCTGCATCTGATCCGATTGTGATTTCGATAACATCAAATTTCAGCAAATAAGTTCAGAAGCCGGCGGGACGCCGCACCTGGTTCCGACGTTAGCAGGCTGGTTTGGACTACGCATTGGAGGTGCCATGACCAAAGATCTGGTCATCAATACCACATCCCACGAAACGCGCGTGGCTTTGCTCGAAAACGGCCATATCGCCGAGTTGTACATCGAGCGCACCCGCGAACGGGGGATCGTCGGAAACATTTATAAAGGTAAGGTGCTGCGGGTGCTTCCCGGTATGCAGGCCGCGTTTGTCGATATCGGTCTGGAAAAGGCCGCATTCCTGTATGTTGCCGACGTGCTCGATCAAATGCAGGCCCTGGAACGATTTATCGACGAAGGGGAGAATGAAAACGGTTTGCCGGATGAGGAAGGCCGGGACTCGGCTGCCCTGCCGCCTATCGAGGATCTGCTGAAGGAGGGCCAGGAAGTGCTGGTGCAGGTCTCCAAGGAGCCCATCGGCACCAAAGGCGCCCGGATTACCGCCCATATTTCACTGCCTGGACGGCACCTGGTGTATATGCCCACCGTCGACCATGTGGGCATTTCCCGACGTATCGAAAATGAGGAGGAAAAAGAGCGGCTGCGCGAACTTATCGAAGAGATGCGTTCCCCTGGATCCGGTTTTATCGTGCGTACCGCCGCCGAAGGCAAGAGTGCCGAGGATATGCGCTCCGATATGGAGTTTCTGGCCGGGCTGTGGAACGGCATCTGTTCCCTGCGTGACCATAAAGGCGCGCCTTGTCTGATCTATTCGGATCTTGATGTGACCAGCAAGGTGCTGCGGGATATCCTTACCGAAGATGTGCGGCGGATTGTGGTCGACTCTTCGCGCGAGTATGACAAGATTGTTCGTTTCATCGAAACCTTCATGCCCAAGCTCACCTATGTTATCGAGCTGTACGAAGGCGACGAGCCTGTGTTCGACGCCTTCGGGCTGGAAGTGGAGATCGATCGGGCGCTGGGGCGCAAGGTCTGGCTCAAGAGCGGCGGTTATATCATCATCGAGCAGACCGAGGCGCTGACCGCCATCGATATTAATACCGGGCGTTTCGTCGGCAAGCATAATCTCGAGGATACGATCCTCAAGACCAATCTTGAAGCGGTCAAGGAGGTTGCCTATCAGTTGCGTTTGCGCAATATCGGCGGCCTTATCATTATCGATTTTATCGATATGGAAAAAGAGGCGCATCGCGAGAAGGTCTACGTGGCGCTCGAAGAAGCTCTCAAAGGGGATCGGGCCAAGACCAATATCTTGAAAATCTCCGAATTGGGATTGGTCGAGATGACCCGCAAACGCGTGCGCGAAAACCTGACCCGCACCTTGTGCGAACCCTGCCCTTATTGCGAAGGCAAGGGGTACGTCAAGAGTCGCTCGACCATGGTCTACGAGATTTTCCGGGAGCTGCGGCGCGAGATCCGCAATCTTGCGGGGGCGCAGGTGACGCTGTTGGTGCACCCAAGTATCGCATCGGTGATCTGTGATGAGGAACGCTGGGAGATCGACGATCTGGAACAGGCCTACGGCAAGCAGATCGCGATTACGGCCCGGTTTGATTTTCACCAGGAACAGTTTGAGATTCTTTGCAACTAATTCTTCTTGACAGTTCGGAAGATTCGAGGCTATATTGCGTGTTCGGTTCGCCGCATGGGGTTAGTTGCGTCTTCCGTTCCGGGATTTCATCTGCCGCACCCTGAGGGGTTGTTGCTGAATACGAGAGACCGCGGGATGGACGGGCCGGCTGGCGATATGGAGAGTTGAACCGAAATACCCAAAAAAAGTGAGGTGATACGGGATGTATGCGGTGATCAAGACCGGGGGAAAACAGTATAAAGTTTCCGAAGGCGATCTGGTAAAGATCGAGAAAATTGAAGGCGCGGTGGGTGATACCATCGAACTGGACGAGGTCCTCATGGTCGGCGGAGAAGAGGTAAAGATCGGGACACCTCTATTGCCTGGAGCGAAAGTCACAGCCCGCATTGTACAACAGGGCAAAGACAAAAAAGTGCTGGTATTTCACAGCAAGCGGCGCAAAGGCTATCGCAAGACCTACGGACACCGTCAGCCCATCACTCGCCTGCAAATTACAGGCATCGAGGCTTAAGGAGGTTTATCCATGGCTCACAAGAAAGCCGGTGGTAGTTCAAAAAACGGTCGTGATAGTGCCGGTAAGCGCCTTGGAGTCAAGCGCTTCGGCGGTCAGCAAGTGACTGCAGGCTCGATTCTGGTACGGCAGCGTGGCACGACCATTCATCCTGGCGCCAATGTCGGTTGCGGCAAGGACTATACTCTGTATGCCCTTGTCGACGGCGTGGTGTCGTTTGAACGCAAAGGCAAGGATAAGAAGAAGGTCAGCGTCTACGCGCAGTAAAAAGCGAGGACAGACTGTCATTCAAGTCAATGCGACAAAGAACAAGGCCCGTGGTTCCCCAGTTGGAGAGCTTCGGGCTTTTGTTTTTTGAATGCTGTCCTATTCTCATAACCAGGGCAAGGCGACAACCGCTGTCAGCGAAGCGGTGCGGCGATGCAGGGAATGGACGGATTCGGATGCGCTGGTAGCCATAAAAGAGTATTATGAAATTTATCGATAGGGTCAAAATACATGTCAAGGCCGGAGACGGCGGCCGCGGCTGCCTTTCTTTCCGGCGCGAGAAGTTTATCCCGAAGGGCGGGCCGGATGGCGGCGACGGCGGGCGTGGCGGCAATATTGTGCTGCGGGTCGATGAAGGCCTGGGTACGCTGCTCGATCTGCGCTACCAGATCCATTATAAGGCCCAGCGCGGCGCTCACGGCATGGGCAAAAACTGTCACGGTAAAAACGGCGAAGATCTGGAAATCCGTGTGCCGCCCGGCGTGCTGGTTTACGATGCCGAAACCGATGAACTGCTGGCGGACCTCACCGAAGGATGCCATGAGCTGGTGGTGGTGCGCGGTGGCATGGGCGGACGGGGCAACGCACGTTTTGCCACCTCCACCAACCGTGCTCCCCGCCATGTGCAACCGGGGGTCGAAGGCGAGGAACGCTGGTTGCGGCTTGAGTTGAAGCTGCTTGCCGATGTCGGTTTGCTCGGGATGCCCAACGCCGGCAAGTCGACGCTTATTTCCGCGGTTTCGGCGGCTCGTCCCAAAATTGCCGACTACCCTTTTACGACTCTGGTGCCCAATCTCGGGGTAGTGCGTTGCGGCGGTTTCAAGACCTTCGTCATGGCCGATATCCCCGGGCTGATCGAAGGCGCCAGCGAGGGGCATGGCCTTGGCACGCGCTTTTTACGCCATGTGGAGCGCACCGATCTGTTTTTGCATCTGGTCGATCTGTCCGATCTGCAAGAGGGCGATCCCATGGAGCGGTTTGCCCTCATCAACCGGGAACTGGCGCGCCATAATCCCGAGTTGATGGAAAAACCGCAGTTGGTGGTGTTGAGCAAAATCGATGTCTCCGAGGTCCGCGAAAGGCTCGATGCGGTGCGTGCCGCATTTGCGGCCGAAGGCATCCGAACTCTGGCCATATCCGCTGTGACCGGCGAAGGTCTCAAGGAGTTGGTCGCCGAGGTGGCGCGGGAATTGGAAAAGTTACGCGCGTCTCGCCTGCAAGCCGACCAAAAGGCCGCCGAAGAGGACGAGCCCTGGCAGCCGGACCTGTCTTGACAAGAGGCTCGGGGGGTGAGTAAACTTTCCCCCTTTTTATTGTTATTCCCTGCAGTTTGATCTGCAGAGGCCATTTTCGGGGTGGAGAAAATGGCGGATTTTCTAAGCTCGTTTGCACGGTGTGTCTTATCCGTGGTGGAGAGTGGAACGCTATGCGCAAAGACCTTTTGTCCCAGGTTAAACGGATCGTTATCAAGGTCGGTAGCGGAGTGATTTTCGGTCAGGATGGACTCGATCTCGACGTGATCGGTTCCTTGTCCCGGGATATCTGCGCGTTGCTTTCCCAGGGCTACGAGGTGGTGCTGGTCTCTTCCGGCGCTGTGGCTACTGGCAAGGGCGAACTCGGCATTGTCGGTCGGCCGCCCACCATCCCCCTCAAACAGGCGGCCGCCGCCATCGGCCAAAGCCGTCTGATGCGGGCCTGGAAGGATGCCTTCCGCCCGTGCGGTCGTTGCGTGGGGCAGATCCTTCTCACCCGGGACGATCTTGCGAACCGCCGACGGTTTCTCAATGCCCGCAACACCCTCATGACGCTTCTTGAGTACGGCGTGGTTCCGGTTATCAACGAAAACGACACGGTGGTGGTCGAGGAGATCCGTTTCGGGGATAATGATAATCTATCCGCTTTGACCACTTCGCTGGCCGAGGCCGATCTGCTGATCATTCTGTCGGACGTGAACGGCCTCTACGACAGCAATCCCAAAACCAATCCTGCCGCGCGGAAGTTTTCGGTGATCGAACGTATCACGGAAGACATTGAACAAATGGCCGGGGGAGCCGGTTCCGTGGTAGGTACCGGGGGGATGGCAACCAAGGTCGAGGCCGCCAAGCGGGCGACGCTTTACGGCGTCGGAACCATTATTGTCGACGGGCGCCAGGCGGGAGTGTTGCCCAAACTCATGGCCGGCGAGGAACTGGGAACCTTCTTTCTGCCGGTGCCCCAGCACATGACGGCTCGCAAACACTGGATTTCTTTCAGCAAGGCCAGTCGCGGTAAATTGCTGGTCGACGAAGGCGCACGCCGGGCCGTGGCGGAAAAAGGAAAAAGTCTCTTGCCTTCGGGGATTTTCTCTATCGAGGGCAAGTTCGATCGCGGCGATGCGGTGCGTATCTGCGATGCCGAAGGGCGCGTCTTCGCCAAAGGCATCGCCAGTTATTCGCGGCAGGAACTGGAACGTATCATGGGGCGCAACTCGTCGGAAATCGAGGTTGTTCTCGGCTATAAATACGGCGATGAGGTGGTTCATCGCGATAACCTGGTGGTAAAAAAATGACCATGCCCAGGCGTGTAGAGATTCATGCTTATGACAGGAGATACTGATGACGCTGCAGGACGAAATAAAGCAATTGGCAAAAGAAGCAAGAGATGCCTCGCGGACTCTGGCCCAGGTGTCGACGACGGTCAAGAACGATCTGCTCAAAGGCATGGCCGATGCCCTGGTGGCGGCGACCACGGCCTTGATGGCGGAAAATGCCAAGGATCTTGAAGCGGGTCGGGAAAAAGGGCTGTCCGATGCCATGCTCGATCGCTTGCGTCTTGACGAGGCACGTATTCAGGGTATGGCCGACGGCCTGCGCGAGGTGGCCGAACTGCCCGATCCGGTCGGGGAAGTAACCGGCATGTGGCGTCGTCCCAACGGAATTCAGGTCGGACGCATGCGCATCCCTCTGGGGGTGATCGGCATCATTTACGAGTCGCGGCCCAACGTTACCGCCGATGCTGCCGGCCTGTGTCTGAAAAGCGGCAATGCCGTGGTGTTGCGCGGCGGGTCCGAAGCGATCCATTCCAACCGTGCCATCGCCGGGGTGCTCAAAGGCGTACTGGCGGCCCTGGGATTGCCCGCGGGTGCTCTGCAACTGGTCGGCACCACGGACCGGGCGGCGGTCACCGAGTTGCTCAAACAGGAAGATTACATCGATTTGATCATTCCGCGCGGCGGCGAAGGGCTGATCCGTTTTGTCAGTGAAAATTCGCGCATTCCGGTAATCAAGCATTACAAGGGGGTCTGCCATTCCTTCGTCGACGCCGATGCCGATTTCGATATGGCTGAAAAAATCTGCGTCAATGCCAAGGTTCAGCGTCCGGGCGTCTGCAATGCCATGGAAACCTTGCTGATTCACAAGGATGCCGCCGAGGTTTTCGTGCCGCGTATCGCCCGCGTGCTTGGCGAGTTGGGGGTCGAATTGCGCGGTTGCGCCGAGACCTGCCGCCTGGCTCCCGGCACCACGCCTGCCGTTGATTCGGACTGGGGGGCGGAATATCTCGACCTGATTCTGGCGGTCAAGGTGGTGGACGGTCTGGATGCAGCCATCGCGCACATCCAGCAATACAGCTCCCTGCATACGGAAGTCATCGTTACCCGGAATTATCCCAATTCCCAGCGGTTTTTGCGCGAAATCAACTCCAGCGTGGTGATGGTCAATGCTTCATCGCGTTTTTCCGACGGCAATCAGTTCGGTTTGGGGGCGGAGATCGGTATTTCCACCACCAAACTGCACTCCTTCGGACCCATGGGGCTGGAGGATCTGACCACCCGCAAGTTTATCGTGTTCGGGGAAGGCCAGGTCAGGGAGTAAAACAAGATTGTCCCGCACAAGGCCCTGCCTGATTTTGGTTCCTTGTGACATCCAGGGTCAAATTAACCGCAAAGCTCGCAGAGATAAGAGTTCTTTATGATAGATACTGTTTTTCTCTGCGTACTTTGCGGTCTCAGCGGTTAATGCCGGTATGTGCTTTTTTTTCAAGAATATCGGCTAAAATCTAAGTCTCGGAAATTTGCAGGCGAAAACGGATCGCACCATGAAACTCGGCATCCTCGGCGGAACTTTCAACCCCATCCATTCGGCGCATCTGCGTATCGCCGAGGAGGTGCGGGAACGCTGCCGACTCGACCGCATTCTGTTCATACCGGCGGCGACACCGCCGCACAAGGAGTTGGCCGGCGAGATTCCGTTTGCCGACCGCCACGCCATGGTGGCGGCCGCCATTGCCGATAATCCCGACTTCGCGGTGACCGATCTGGAAAACCGGCGCGCGGGCAAAAGCTATTCCGTTCATACCCTGGAGCTGCTGCGACAGGAATACCCGCGGGACGAGTTTTATTTCATTATCGGCATGGATTCCTATCGATCCCTCGGGATCTGGAAGGATTTTCCGCGCCTGTTCGAACTGACCAACCTGGTGGTGGCGGCCCGTCCCGGCAGCCCCTGCGACGATCCGTTACGGTTGCTGCCCGTTGTCATACAGGAACAGTTCTGTTACGATGAAAACGCTCACATGCTGCGCCATCAAAGCGGCCATGTGGTGATTTTCCTGGAAGAAACATTTCTCGATATTTCCTCGACGCATATTCGGCAACTGGTGGCTGCAGGTCGTTCCATTCGTTATCTGCTGCCGTCCGGGGTTGAACATTATATTTATCGGCACGGTCTCTACCGCAGCCAAGAAAGGTCGTAAACTTTGCAAGCTAAACAACAAGCGCTTTTGTGCGCCTCCTATGCTCTGGATAAAAAGGCTTTCGACGTCCGCTTGCTGGATGTTACCGGAAAGTCGTCGTTGACTGATTTCCTGTTGATCGTTTCGGGGGGATCGGATCGTCAGGTGGGGGCCATTGCGGAATCCATCGAACTCGGTATGAAAAAAGAACATGACGTGATGCCCCTGGCCGTCGAAGGCAAGCAGGAAGGACGCTGGGTGCTGCTGGATTACGGTGATGTCATGGTCCATGTCTTTCAGCAGGCGGTCCGCCAGTATTATGATCTGGAGGGACTCTGGACCGAAGCGCCGGAAGTGCCCATCGAGGAAATCGAGGGAGCATGAAGATCTGCCTGCTTTGCGTGGGGCGCCTCTCCATCGGTTACCTGCGCGAAGGCGCGGCCGATTTCGAAGCGCGTCTGCAGCGCTACCTTCCCGTGCGCATTGTGGAGCTGAAGGAAGAAAAGAGCGGCAAAAACGATGCGGAATATATTCGCCGCCAGGAAGGGCGCAGGATTCTTGAAAAAATTCCGGCGGGATCTTTTGTGATCGCGTTGGATGAGCGTGGTCGTTCCGTATCATCGGAAAAGCTGGCCGCTTTACTCGAACGGCATATGATGGAGTCGACTCCCGAGTTGACCCTGATTATCGGTGGAGCCTACGGCCTTTGTGATGAGGTCAAACAGCGCGCTGACATGCTGATGTCTCTGTCGGAGATGACTTTGACCCATCAGATGGCCCGTTTGGTGCTGCTTGAGCAGTTGTATCGCGGTTTTACCATTGTGAGAAACGAGCCGTACCATAACCGTTGACGTTTTGTCTGGCCGTCGGCTCAAGCCTCCCGTCGAGCCGAAGGAGGGGGAAATCATGATTTTGATGGCGTTTGTTTTTCTCGTGCTGATTATTTTCTTTTTGCTTTTTTACATTCTCAATCCTCAGACCGTTGCGGTGTTCTACTGGTTCGGTAACGAGTTCACCTCTTCGCTGGCCGTGGTCGTGGCGGCCTCGGTACTGTCGGGCCTGCTGATCGGTTACCTGCTCTACATTTACGGTGCTACGGGACACCTGGTACGGGATTGGCGTCGCAAACGTACGGAAAAGCGCCACCGCAGTGTCATGGACCTCTATCGACAGGCCATGGGGCGCCTGGTTTCCGGGGACTTGAAAAAGTCCCGGCGTTTATTGCTTAAGGCCCATGGTCAGGATGGCACCCAGCTGGAGGTGCTGCAGGCCATGGCGCGGGTATGCCGTGCCGAAGGTCAGCCGTCCGAAGCCTTGGAATATCTGCTCAAGGCTCGCAAGCAGTCGGCGGAAAATCTGCAGGTGCTGTTTTTGCTTGCCGATACCTACCTTGCAGCCGACCAGGTGGAAGATGCCGTGGCGACTTATCGCTCCATTCTTGCCGTGGAACCGGATAATCTGGAAGCCTTGCGGCGTTTGCGCGATTTGCATATGCGCAGCGAACTCTGGAACGAAGCGTCCGACCTGCAAAAACGATTACTTAAAAAACTCGGGGGCACGCCCGATAACCAGGAGCAGCGGATCCGCTGCGGGTTGCGTCTGGAAACGGCACGCATGGTACTGGAGTCCGGCCGCGCCGATACGGCCGCAGCCGATTTGAAAGCTCTGGTCAAGGATCAACCCGACTTCGTCGCGGCCCGCGTACTGCTGGGCGATGCCTGGGAGGTTGCCGGACAACCCCAGGAAGCTGCAGGCGTCTGGCAGGAAGGTTACCGGCGTTTTGGCGAGGCGGTTTTCCTGGCGCGCCTGGAAGATCTGGCCATGGCCACCGAAAATCCCACCGAACTACTCGACTTTTATCGTACCACCGCTCTAAACCGGCCAGAGGATTTGTTGTTGCGATTGTATTACGGCAAGTTCTGCCTGCGCCTGGAAATGGTTGAGGAAGCCCTCGAGCAGCTGTCGGAAATCGAAAAATCCGGCGCCGATTTCCCCCAACTGCATCTTTTGCTGGCAGAGGCTCACGTCCGCCGCAGTCGCATGGACGAATCGGTCAAGGAATTCCGTAAAGTCCTCGATTTTGACGGGCGCACCAACTTCGGATATGCCTGCGATGCCTGCAACGCTGCGTCCGCGGAATGGTTCGGACGGTGCGAAGAGTGCGGCGCCTGGGGCAGTTGCCGCCTGTCCGGGTATGAAAGAATCAAGAATCCGCCCGTCAGCGATTTGCGGGAGATTCATCATGGAGAACAAAGCGCATGACTGTAGAAATTCGCCGTCCCGTGGCACTGGTGATACTGGATGGCTGGGGCATCAATCCCGTCTGTGAGCATAATGCCGTCTGTCAGGCCGATACCCCGCGTCTGCGGGCGTTGTTGGAATCCTGGCCCCATGCCCGCATCGGTGCCTCCGGTCGGGATGTGGGTCTGCCCGATGGACAAATGGGTAATTCGGAAGTCGGGCATCTGAACATCGGTGCCGGTCGTACCGTCTATCAGGACCTGACGCGCATCAGTCTCAGCATCGAAGAAGATACCTTCTTCGAAAATACCGAACTGCGTAAGGTGATGCAGCAGGTCGTGGAGAGTCAGGGCAAACTGCACCTGATGGGGTTGCTGTCGGATGGGGGAGTCCATTCGCATATGGAACATCTATACGCTCTGGTGGAAATGGCACGACGGGCCGGAGTGGAGCAGGTGTGCATTCATGCCTTCATGGACGGTCGTGATACGCCGCCGCAAAGCGGCGCCGGTTATCTGGCGCAACTCGAGGACAAACTGCAGGACATCGGGCTGGGCCGGGTTGCAACGGTCATTGGACGTTACTGGGCCATGGACCGTGACAATCGCTGGGAGCGGGTCGAAAAGGCCTACCGCGCCATGACCGAAGGCGTGGGCACCTCATTCGAGAGCAGCGCCGCGGCCATTGCCGATGCTTACGCGCAGGGGCAGACCGATGAGTTTGTCGAACCCCGTTTTGTCGGGGGGGAGAAGCCTTGCACGGTGGACGATGGCGACGGTATGATTTTTTTCAACTTCCGCGCCGATCGTGCCCGGGAGATTACCCGTACCTTTACCTCATCGGATTTCAGCGGCTTCAGCCGCGAGAAGACACCGCGCCTGGCCGGCTACGTCTGTCTGACCGAATACGATGCCAGCTTCGGCCTGCCCATGGCTTTTCCACCGGAAACCTACCCCGAACTGCTGGGCGAAGTGGTGTCCCGGGCGGGACGCAAACAGTTGCGCATCGCCGAAACTGAAAAATATGCCCATGTCACCTTCTTTTTCAACGGCGGTAGCGAGGAGCCTTTCGACGGCGAGGACCGGGTGTTGATTCCGTCTCCGAAGGAGGTGGCCACCTATGACCTCAAACCGGAGATGAGTGCGCCGGCGGTGACCGACGCCATGCTGGAGCGCGTGGCTTCCGGGCGCTACGATTTGATCGTGCTTAATTTCGCCAATCCCGATATGGTCGGCCATACCGGCGTGGAGAGCGCGGCCATCGCAGCCATGGAGACCGTCGACGCCTGTGTCGGTCGGGTGGTGGATGCCGTACTTAACGCCGGCGGCAGTCTTCTGATCACTGCCGATCATGGCAATTGCGAGCAGATGGCCGATGCCAAAGGGGCTCCCCACACCGCTCATACCTCCAATCCGGTGCCGGTAATCCTGGTCGATCCGGATCGCACCGGGGTGAAGTTGCGTAACGGTATCCTGGCGGATCTGGCACCGACACTGCTGGAACTGATGGGGATCGACAAGCCTGCGGCCATGACCGGGCGCAGTCTGCTTGAGCCTTCATAACGCCCCATGCATACGCCGGGCTGATTGGAGGGGCCGGTGCTATCTTTTCTCCGCGCCGAACTGCGAGGCTTATTTGAACTGCTGCTGCCGCCGTGCTGCCCGCTGTGCGGCACGCTGCTGAAAAGCGGGGTGGGCGATGCTTTCTGTCCGGCGTGTCTCGATGCCTTCGCTCCCCTCGACAG
This sequence comes from Syntrophotalea carbinolica DSM 2380, assembly GCF_000012885.1. NCBI lineage: Bacteria > Pseudomonadati > Thermodesulfobacteriota > Desulfuromonadia > Desulfuromonadales > Syntrophotaleaceae > Syntrophotalea > Syntrophotalea carbinolica. Next base: position 3,022,163 of record NC_007498.2, on the reverse strand, counting down.
CGCATGCTGTCCCCGTTGTGCCTTGCCTTATCCCCAGCCGTCCGGCAGCGACCATCTGTGCGAAGCCTGTTTGCGGCATGAACCGCCCTTTGTCTGGACGCGTTGCCTTGGCTTGTATGAGGCGAAATTGCGCGAGGCCGTGCATGCTTTTAAATTTCACGGCAAGGTGCATTTCGATCGCCCATTGGCCCGCCTCCTGGCTGCCCGGCTGGAAACTGTCCGTCAAGACTATCGCCCCGATCTTCTGATTGCCGTACCGCTGCATCGGCAGCGGTTGCGCGCGCGTACCTACAATCAGTCGCTGTTGCTGGCGCGCGAACTCGGCCGTTTCTGGCGGCTCCCGGCGCCTGCGCGATTGCTGCGGAGAGTCCGGCCGACCCATTCCCAGCAGGGGCTTTCGGGGGACGATCGGAGGCGTAACCTCAAGGGGGCTTTTGCGTTGACGCAAAAACTTGCGGGGCAACGCGTTCTGCTTGTGGACGATGTTCTGACCACGGGTGCCACGGCGCGGGAATGTGCCGCGACCCTGCTGGCCGGAGGGGCTTCGAGCGTGGCGGTGGCGGTGTTGGCACGCGCTCGTTTGCAGAAACTTCAATGACGCATTTTCGCCAAAATACGGATAGCCGTCAGCGGCCCGCTGTTTTAAAGGATACGCTGCTCTTTTTATGCAACCGGTTGGCGGAGCATTTCGGTCCGCTGCACTGGTGGCCGGCCGACTCACCCTTTGAGGTGGTGATCGGTGCGTTTCTCACGCAAAATACGGCTTGGCGCAACGTGGAACTCGCCATCGCCGCTCTTAAAAAGACCATCCCTCTGACGCCGCAGGCGCTTTGCGCCTTACAACGGCAAGACCTGGAAGAGTTGATCCGGCCGGCGGGATTTTTCCGGCAGAAGGCGCAGCGGCTGCAGCTGTTCGCCACATGTCTGCTGGAAAAGCATCAGGGCGATCTGGATGCCATGCTCAGCGGCCCCTTGTCGCAGGTCCGGCAAACCTTGCTTACCTTTAAGGGCATCGGGCCCGAAACCGCCGATTCCATTTTGCTGTACGCCGGCCATCGCCCGTCGTTTGTCGTGGATGCCTATACCCGGCGTCTGTTCAAGCGCTATGGTGTGCTGGAGGGCGATGAAACCTATGAGGACATACGTGCCTTGTTCATGGCGCATCTGCCTCGGCAGGTCGATCTGTTCAACGAATACCATGCACTGATCGTCGAGCAGTGCAAAACCTTTTGTCGCAAGCGCCCGCTTTGCGAAAATTGCCCCCTACAGCCGGAATGCCCGGTTTTGCTCTGATTCCCCGCGAACGGCATTTTCAGCCGGCCGGACGGCCTGCCGGACCAGCCAGCCGATGGTCGTCATGCCGACCAGCAATACCAATACAAATAGCATAAGGCCCCCTTCCTGCCAGACCACCGGCATGTCCGCCGGGCGTAACTGCCCTTTCAGGCTGGCATGCCGAATCATTTCCCGCAACCCGCTCATGACGAACACCTGAACCGCCAACAGGGCGGCGCTAAGCGATGTCAATCCCTGTGCCGAGCTGGCCAACAGCGCCAGCGCCAGACTTACGGCCGTCACCAGCAGGCCGGTGGCCGGCAGGCTGCCCCCGAGCATCTGCCAGCGAATGGACTGGGGCAGTTGCCATAGAAACAGCATGCCTACCCCCATTTGCACCAGGGTCATACGCCGCAACAGCTGCAGTCCCAGTTTCTGGGCATACGCCCCGAGCCGCGGTTCGCTGCGGGTCAGGCGCGCTCCGACAAGAGCGGTAAACAGCCCGCCGCCGGCCATGGCCGCCGTGACAAAATGCAGATAGCGGGGGAGCAGCGTCGGGTCGCCGAGATTGAGCAGGGTGCCGCCGTCGGCATGGAAATAGGCCGCCCAGCGTTGCAGATTAAGGATCAGGGTCTGGTTGTTGGTAAAGATGAACGCGACGATCATCAAAAGGACCACCGCCAGACTGGTCAGCAGCGGGGACCGTGCGGCAAGTCGTTCGGTGCCGAGATCAAGAGCGTAAAGGCCGGCGTAGACAGCCATCAGCAGGGGGATGATGGCCAGCCAGAAACGTCCCATAAGAATGGCGCCGGGATAGAAAAATTGCCCGTGCAGGGTTTGGGAAAAAAGCAGAGAAGCCACCCCCAGATTAATGGTCACCGCCATAAGAGTCGGCAGGGTGCCGGTCAGTTGTTTGGCCAGCACCCGGCTTGGCCGGTTGCGTCGTCGCCGAATCAGCAGCACGACCATGGCGGTTCCGAGCAGTCCGTTCATGGCCAGCAGGTGCAGAGGAAACACAATCAGCAGCAACCCCTGAAGCAGGGGCCAGGAGGCTGGCAAGATATCCGCGGACGGAACAAGAGGATTCATGGCTGACTCCCGGGTCGCGCGAGGGGTGTTTGTGTATCGGGGGAGGTCGGTTGCTGGTCGATCAGGTACGCGGCCAGAGCATGCTGTTCCTCGGCGGTGCCGATAAACGGCGGCATAAAGGGCCTGATGGCATGGAGCTGGGAAATATAGGCGGCCAGGGAACTCTGGCTCATGCCCCGGGTGCGTTCGATGATATCGTTGTTGAGGCCGCCCAGTGTATGACAGGCATAGCACTGGAATTTAAAAAGCTCCCGGCCCGGTGAAGACGATCGGCTCCAGGGGGCAGTCGGCAAAAAAGGCTCCGTTGTTGTCCGATCCGCACGCTGGCCGTTGGAGTATATGTCGCCATACAGGACATAGGGGCGTCGCGCCGCTTCGCGGGTCCATTCGAAGCTGCCCATGAGGAGCAGACCCGCCGCAAGTCCCGCCATGGCAGCGGCTTTGCCGATGCGTGCCGGTCGCCATAGTGCCAGCAGCGAACCGGGCAGTAGGACCCAGAGGGCGATGCGTCCCATGGCCAAAGTACGGACAATGGTCGGCGAGGCGCCCTCGGTCAGAGTTCGTACCGGTACGGGCAGGCTTTGCAGATACCACAACCCGGCCGGCAAGGCACCGCACAGGGCTAAAAGAGACCAGCCTGCGGTCATGCGGATCAATCGGCTGGCCAGGTCTCGGTCCGCCAGAAAGGCTGCGAATATCGCGACGAACAAGCCGGATATCAATCCGGCCAGGCAGGTGCGCAGAGCCAGGGAGGGCCAGAAAGACGGATTGAAGAAGGCGCGGGGCAGGCCGCTATGTTGTGAGGCCATGCCGGGCGTGAGCATGAAGGTGATGATGCCGTTGATGGCGAACAGACTCAGCCAGCTGGCGGCACAATAGACACGGCCGACGATCAGGTGCCTTCGGGGGGCAAGGTGTCCGAAACTGTGCAGGTAAACGGTGATCGCCACAACCTCCACCAGAAACAATACCCACTCGGCGGCCCAGATGAAAACAAAACGGTGAATCAGGGCGGAAGTACCCGCCGGTTGAACGAGGGAGATAGCGAACCAGATACCGACCCCCGTCAAGGCTCCGAAGATCAAGGTGGTCAAAACGAAGAGCCGGGCGAAGGATTGGGTAAATCGGTACAGCGGCTGGTCCCGGTGGCGAAGCGCTCGGGTTTCCAGCAGTACCAGCCAGAAACCGCCGCCGACAGCGAAGTGGGAGATAAAGACGTGACTCACGGCGATGGCGGCGATCATTGCGCCGCCGCCCACGGACGGCAGGTACCAGATCGGATAATTCATGCATGCTATCCCTGAAAAGGTAAGAAGATCAGTCTCTTCAGATTATTTAACGTGCCCCGCCAGGGTTGTCAATCAGCGGGGTTTCCAACGGGTCATATAAATGAAGTGATTTCGGTTGATTTTATCGGCGTGAGACTGCAAAATGCTGTTTTACTTAATTGTAACCATTTTTTGCAGATTCGTTTCCTGCTGAGCAGGTAGGAAACGGCTGCTCGGTTTGTTTGATGAGTTTGCAGCTTGGTTGATGCGATGCTGTTGTAAAGGGCCTGTTTTTTCAAGGATTTTTGTTGGAGGCCTGCTGGGGGGATGTTGTGCAATATCGGTGTGGTTGGGGAGGTTTGACCTGGAAAAAAATGCGCTGCGTCTGTGCCGCGATGGTGGGGCTGCTGGTTGTGCTTCTGAATGCCGGTTGGCTCGCAGCCGAGGAGCCCGACAAAAGGCAGCGGTTTGCCGGGAAAAAGGTCCTCTGGGTCGATTCCTACCATGCAGGCGGTTATGAATGGACTGCGGGTATCGAAAGGGGGATTCGTAAAGCGCTGCGTGGCACCGGGGTACAAGTTCGAATTCTGCGGATGAATACCAAATGGGATTTATCCGAAAACTCCAAACAGCATGCCGGTCTTAAGGCCAAACAGGCCATCGATGCCTGGCGACCGGACGTGGTTATCGCTTCCGATGACAATGCCGCTCGTTATCTGGTGGTTCCCTATTTAAAAAACACCTCTCTTCCCGTGGTGTTCTGCGGGATCAACTGGGACGCCAGTCCTTATGGATTTCCCTGCAGCAATGTAACCGGGATGATCGAGGTCGAACCGGTGGAGACTCTGGTCGCGCACCTGCGGCGTTTTGCCAAAGGGGAAAGGCTTGGCTATCTGAGCGCCGATACGGTATCCGAACGCAAAGTCGTCGATGTCTATAACCGGCGCTTTTTTTCGGGGAGCATGAAATCCTACCTGGCCAGGGATTTCGATCATTTTAAAGAGCTTTTCCTGCGGGCGCAAAACGAAGTCGATATGATTTATATCGCCAACTACTCCGATATGCCCGGTTGGGATTCCCGGAAAGTCGAGGATTTCCTTGTTCGCCATGTCCGCAAACCGACCGGATCGCGGCTTGCCTATATGGAGAGGTTTGTTACTTTTACCGTTGCAAAAGTGCCGGAAGAACAGGGCGAATATGCGGCCAAAACAGCCTTGAAGATCCTTGGCGGTATTTCTCCGGACGCCATTCCCGTGGTGGCCAACGAGTTGGCCAGCTTGACGATTAACCTTAAAATGGCCAAGGCTTCCGGTATCGTATTGCCGGTATCCACGTTGCAGGTTGCTTCCAAGGTCATCGGTCAGGAGGCCTATCGATGAATGTCGGGGGTCTCGCCGGTCGATGGGGAAAGGCGGTCACCCTTTGCGCGCTTGCAGCGGCAGTTTTTTGTTGGGCCGTTTCGGGTGCGGTTGCGTGGGGTGACGAGGGCTCCGCTCCCGGGGAGTCTTTTTTGGGGAAAAAAATCCTCTGGGTCGATTCCTACGATGCCGACTACGCCTGGAGCCAGGGGCTGGAGCGCGGCTTGCGACAAGCGCTCGTGGGGAGCGGAGCGGATTTGCGGATCTGGCGAATGGATACCAGACGTAACGGCGATGAAGTTTATGCTCGCAAGGCGGGGCAACAGGCCCTGGCGGCATTGCAGCGCTATACTCCCGACGTCGTTATCGCTTCGGACGATAATGCCCAAAAATATCTGGTCGTTCCGTATTTACGGGGTACCGCGGTGCCGGTGGTTTTTTGCGGGGTAAACCGCAATCCGGCCGCATATGGTTATCCCTGTCGCAACGTCACCGGCATGCGCGAGGTCGATGTTTTCGATAACCAGATGGAGCGAATATTCCGTTTTGCCGCCGGCAAACGCATCGGATTGATTGCCGGCGACACAGAGGTCGAGAGGGCGGTCGCCGCTTCCTGCAAAAAAAAATATGGCGATCGCCTGAAGATTTATCTGGTGCGAACTTTCGCCGAATTCCAGCAAGCCTTTCTACGCGCCCAGCAGGAGACCGATATCCTGGATTTTCGCAATCATGTCGGGATCGAAAATTGGAATGATAGCGCAGCGGAACGTTTTCTCGCCGACCATACCCGCATACCGACCTTTTCGGAACATCCGTGGATGAAAAAATCCGTTGTTTTCTGCCTGGCCAAGCAGCCCGAAGAACATGGCCACTATGCCGCATCCACGGCACTGCGCATTTTGGCAGGCGGACGGCCTGGGGATTTTCCCGTCAAGGACAATGAGCAGGCTCGATTGACCGTCAATCTGAAGATGGCTAAGGCTGCCGGTATCGTGTTGCCCGTATCCCTGCTGCAAACGGCAGATATTATCGGGCGGGAAGCATACCGGAAGGAACCGGTGTCCCGTTAATCTTCCGGAGTTTACGCTATGCGGTTGAAATACAAGGTTAATTTTCTGTCGCTGAGCATTCTCGTCATTGTCGCCAGTGCCATCACCGGCGCCGGCGTGTTGACCATCGAGCGTTTGACCTACAATTTGAATCGAAAACTGATGTCGGCGGAAGTCTCCCATGTTGTCAGTCGTCTGCGAATGGCCGACAAGGTGTTGGAGGAAAGCGGTGTGGGGCATGTGGAAAGTTATGTTCGCAAAGCCCAGAGCGATCTGCTCGATACCCTGCGGGAATACCGCTACGGTCGAACCGGTCACCTGATTGTCGTGGATATGCGTGGGCCCCGACAGCTGTTGCCGGAGGTTGCGGATGGCACGACTTTCGATATGTCCTCACTGGAGGAGATCAAAGGATGTAGCAAAGGGGTCAGTGAATATTCGTCGGCCGGTGTGAAGCGTTACTTTTTTCACGAGTCGTTTCCCCGCTGGCAGTGGACGATCATTCTTTCGGTTGACACCAAGGAGATGTTCGCCGAACGGGATGTTTTTCTTCGAAACGTGGTGATTATTCTTTTGGCCGGCCTGGTGTTTGGCTGTCTGGCATTTCTGTGGTTTACTTCTACCATTGTCGGTCCGATTCAGCAACTTTCCAAGGCCGCTTTGAGTTTTGGACCGTGCGGTTGGCAGGAGCCTTTGCCCGAGGTCCATGCCAGGGATGAAGTGGGTGCCTTGACCAGGGCTTTTCAGGAAATGTCCGAGGGATTGCTCCGCGCGCATAATGATCTGAAAGAGCAAACCCGTCAATTGCAGCAAACCAATGTCAAATTGCATCGCGAAGTCACCGAACATAAAAAGACTGCCGCCCAGCTAAAACAGTTGAACCGGGAACTGGAGAGCAGGGTTCTGCAACGTACCGCCCAACTCGAAGCGACCAATCGCGAGCTGGAAGCTTTCTCCTATTCGGTATCCCATGATTTGCGCGCTCCGCTGCGCAGTATCGACGGTTTCAGCAAAGCGCTGCTCGACGATTACGGAAGCCGCCTGGACGGCGATGGACTCCAGTTCCTGCATCGCGTAAGGCGAGCATCCCAGCGTATGTCCCAGCTCATAGACGATCTGCTTAACCTGTCTCGTATTACCCGCGGCGAGATGGTTCGTAAAACCGTCGATTTAAGCGCCATGGCGACGACCATTGTCGAGGGGCTGCGGCAGACCTCTCCGCAACGTAGCGTCGCTGTAACCGTTAAGGATGGGGTTTTTGCCGAAGGAGACCCCCGGCTGCTGCAAGTGGTCATGGAAAATCTGCTCGACAATGCCTGGAAGTTTACCGCGCGGTGCAATCATGCCGTCATAGCCTTTGGCGTAACCCCGGAAGGCTGTGGCCCGGATGGCGAGCCGCTTGAAAAACCGGTGTTTTTCGTCCGGGACAACGGCGCCGGTTTCGATCCGGCGTATGCCGAAAAGCTGTTTGGAGTATTTCAGCGATTGCACCATGCCGGCGAGTTTCCCGGTACCGGCATCGGTCTGGCCACCGTGCAGCGCATCATCCGACGCCATAGCGGCCGCATCTGGGCCGAGGGCCGGATCGATGGCGGGGCCTGCTTTTATTTTACTCTTTAAGCGGTGCCCCTGGATCGGGTTTTGGAGACAGTTATGAAGCGTAATCGGACCATTTTACTGGTGGAAGACAACCCGGATGATGTCGCCCTTGCGTTGCGGGCTTTTCACAAAAGTTCCGTCAAAACCCGTCTCGTCGTGGCTCGCGACGGTGTCGAGGCCTTGGAGTACCTGCTTGGCGATGCGCGACGGGCAACCGTACCGGAGTTGCCGGCAGTCGTGCTGCTCGATTTAAAGTTGCCCAAAATCAACGGTTTTGAAGTGTTGAAACGTTTGCGTCGCGAAACAAGGACGGCCCGCCTGCCGGTCGTGGTTTTGACCTCCTCGCGGGAGGACCGGGATCTGGATAGGATTTATCGACTCGGGGCCAACAGCTATATCTGTAAGCCGGTCGATTTTGATCGCTTTCAGACAGTCGTGGGGACCTTGGGCAATTATTGGCTCGATGTGAACGAACCGCCCCCTTCCTCCTCGGTAAAGGGTGACCTATGACTAAACCGTTGAACCTGCTGCTTGCCGAAGATTGTGAAGACGATGCGCTGTTGCTGATAAGGGCCCTGCGTCATGGCGGCTATCGTCTGACCGTTGAGCGGGTTGAGACGGCCGAGGCCATGCGCGCGGCCTTGGCCACGGGGAAGTGGGACCTGATCATATCCGATTATTCCATGCCCCGGTTCAGCGCCCTGGCGGCCCTCGAGGTCGCCCGGGAAAATGGCCTGGATTTGCCGTTTATCGTACTGTCCGGCAATATCGGCGAAGAAACCGCCGTTGAAGCCATGCGCGCCGGCGCTCACGATTATGTGATGAAAGGGAACCTGGCGCGACTGTTACCGGCTATCGAGCGGGAATTGCGCGAAGCCGAAGAGCGTCGCCGGCGCCGCCGAGCCGAGTTGGAATTGCGCAACAGCGAAAAACTGTTCCGATCCATTTTCCAGAATGCCGTTACCGGCATGGCGACATGTTCGCCCGACGGACGCTTCCTGAAAGTGAATCCGGCCTTGTGCGAGATGCTTGGCTACAGCGAAAACGAACTTTTCGGCGTTTCGGTACTGGACATCACCCATCCCACCGACATTGAGCTTACCGAACGTCTGTTTGCCGAGGCAATGGGGGGGCAGACGCGCTCCCATGACTACGAAAAACGCTATATCCGTCGAGACGGCGAAACCCTCTGGGCACATGTGTCCACCTCCTGGCATTATAACGAGGACGGCACTCCCTCTTACAGTGTGGCGCTGATCAGCAACATTACTCCTCATCACCAGGCCAAACAGAAAATCCGTCAACTGGCTTATTTCGACGGTTTGACAGGCCTGCCCAATCGGCAGTTGTTTCTGGAACACTGCAACAGCAGTCTGACCCAGGCGCGCCGGAATCGCAGCCCGCTGGGAGTCTGCATCATCGATATCGATCGTTTCAAAGGCGTCAACGATACTTACGGTTATGAGTCGGGTGACGCCTTGCTTAAAACGGTCAGCCAACGTTTGAGCGATTGTATGTCCCGGGAGGATGTGCTTGCCCGTCTGGGCAGTGACGAATTTGCGGCGGTGATTGCCAGTGTCGGATCGCAGGATGAATTTTCCGTGCTGGCGCAGAAAATGCTCCATTGTCTGACCGAGCCGATTCAGATCGGCGAGCAAAAGCTTTACTGCTCGGGTGGCATGGGCATCGCTTTGTTCCCCGTGGATGGCGTGGATGCGGAGGCCCTGCTTAAAAACGCGGCTACGGCCATGCATCAGGCCAAACAGCATGGATCCAACAACTTCCGTTTCTTTTCCAAGGGGATGAACCGGATGGCATGGGAGCGCATCGAGATCGAGACAGGCCTGCGCCGGGCCCTCGATCTCCAGCAGCTGGCCTTGCATTATCAGCCGCAGGTTGACCTGAAAACCGGACATATCATCGGTATGGAAGCTCTGTTGCGCTGGGAATCACCGGAACTTGGCCGGGTCAGCCCCATGCGCTTTATTCCTCTGGCCGAGGAAACCGGGTTGATTCTGCCCATCGGCAACTGGGTACTGGAGAGTGCCTGCAGGCAGGCCAAAGCCTGGCATCGCGCCGGATTTCCTTCGCTGCGCATGGCGGTGAACATTTCCGCCCGTCAGTTCAAACAGGCCGGTTTTATCGATCGCCTGGATGCGATCATCCAACGCAGCGGAATTAACCCCGAGTTGCTGGAAATGGAACTGACCGAAAGTCTGATCATGGAAAAGTCCGATGAAACCCTGATGACGCTTGTCGATATCAAATCCCGGGGCATCAAGCTTGCCATTGACGATTTCGGAACAGGTTACAGCATGCTCAGCTATCTCAAGCATTTTCCCATTGACCGGATCAAGGTCGATCGCAGTTTCGTGCGCGATATCCCTGAGAATACCGATGACGCAGCGATCACCGAAGCCATCATCGCCATGGCTCACAGTCTCAAAATCGAGGTGATCGCCGAAGGGATCGAAACCCGGGAACAATTGGCTTTCTTAAAGGATCGCGCCTGCGAGGAAGGCCAGGGCTATTATTTCGGCCGCCCCGTGCCAGTGGAGACCGCGGCGGAAATTCTGGCACAACAATACCCTCGCGGAGGCTCTTCCTTGTTCGATTAGTTTGGCAGCGGAGGCGACGGAATAGACGCTATGGTAAACAACCGACCGGTTCTTTTGATCGTATTGTCGATTATTCTAGCGGCTGGTTTGCTTATGAGTGTCCGGTGGCGATGTCTCTGGCGGTATGTTGAAGCCGGTTTTTTGCTGACGGATATCGCGGATGGCGCTTCTCCCCGGGAGCTTGGGGAAAGCCGATCCGGCGTCCAAAGGCAACAGGTCGCTTATCAGGTGCAGGGACGCAATCGCAGAGCGGATCTTTACCGGTGGCCTGGTCGGGTTCGGGTTGCGGTGGTGTTGCTGCCGGGGGTGGCGGAAAAGGGCGGTGAGGACCCGCGCCTGGTCGCTTTTGCGCAGGCACTGGCCCGTGCCCGATTTGCGGTGCTGGTGCCGGAGCTGGCCGGTCTGCGACAACTACGGGTTTCAAGCGCCGACGTTGCGGAGGTGACCGATGCCGTTGCGTGGCTGTCCAGCCGGAAAGAGTTGGCACCTTCCGGGCGAGCGGGATTGGCGGCCTTCAGTTATGCCGCAGGACCGGCAGTGCTTGCGGCCTTGAACGAAAGCATTCGGGACCGGGTCGGCTTCGTGTTTGCCGTGGGCGGATATTACGATCTGCATCGCGTTTTGAGCTATTTTACCACGGGCTATTATTCCCACGAAGGCCGGCAGTATTCTCTCCCGCCGGACAATTACGGCAAATGGGCGTTTGTCGTTGGTAATATCGATCGTCTTCATGATGCCGGGGACCGTCGTCTGCTGACAGCCCTGGCGCGGCGTCTGCAGCGCAACCCCGAGGCGGCAACCCAGGATCTTGTTGCGCAACTGGGCGGTGAGGGGGCGGCTCTGTGGCGTTTTGTCGCTAACCGCGATCCGCAGCTGGTGCCGGCGTTGTTGAAGAATCTGCCGGGATCCATCAAAGATGAATTGTCGGCTCTCAATCTTGCCGAGCAGAATCTGGCGGGACTGCGCGCACCGCTTATCCTGATCCATGGCTACGAAGATGCGATGATTCCCTTTCCGGAGAGCATTGCCCTGGCCGGTGCGGTGTCCGGCCGTCGAAGTCGTCTTTATCTGGTTCATGGTTTGATGCATGTCGATGTGGCTCCCGGTCTCCCGGATCGCTGGCGGTTGTTGCGGGCTTTGCGCGATTTGCTCGCAGCCCGAGACGGCGATTTTCCCATGTGACAGTTTTTTCCCGTCTTTGCGCCGATTGATCAAATTCACGGCAGTCTGCCTGTCTTCTCAGCATCTTAGAAACCATTGGCCGCTTTTTGAAGGAGCGCTGTATCCGATTGTTCGGCTGCGGGACGGGGTTTAAGGTATTTAAGGGCGATGGGTTTTGCGGGTTTGTTTCTTGCAGATCGAATGGGCAGATTTCCGTCGAAACCATCCAACCAGGAGTCAGGATATGGGGCATATTGCAATTATTGAAGCAGGGCGGACCTTTCCCCCAATGGCAGCTCAACTCGGGGATTTTTCCGATTGGATGGCTGCCGGCCTGAAGGTGGATTGCGACAGGCTGCAGGTGATTCCGGCATTTACCGATGCGGCCCTTCCTGCGCCGCAGTCGCTGCAGGGGGTCGTCATCAGCGGTTCCCATGCCATGGTCACGGATGCCTGCTCCTGGATGGAACGGCTTGCCGACTGGCTTGTGGAGGTGGTGGAGGCCTCGGTTCCGGTGTTGGGTGTCTGCTTTGGACATCAGTTGCTGGCCCGGGCTCTGGGCGGCGAAGTCGGATATCATCCGCGCGGCAGGGAAATCGGCACGGTGGGGGTGCAACTGCAAACAGGGGCCGGCAACGATCCCTTGTTTGCGGGGGTTGCCAGTACCTTTGGGGCCCAGGTTTTTCATGCCCAGAGCGTTACGCAGTTGCCGCCCGGCGCCAAAGTGCTGGCCGGTAACGATTTTGAGCCGCACCATGCCGTTGCCTATCGCGAATACGCCTGGGGGGTGCAATTTCACCCCGAATTCGATGCCCGCATCATGCGTTCCTACATCGCCCAGGATGCCGGGGCCTTGCTGGATGATGGGTTTGATATCGGGACGCTGCTCGCGGGCGTGCAGGAAACCCCGATCAGTGCAGGCCTGCTGGCCCGCTTTGCCCGGTTGACCGGAGCATAGAACCGGTTCTCGGCTAAACCCGGGAGAGCGCTTAATTACCCGTTTTGCGATGGAACCCTGCCAGCAGTTGAATCGATTTTCCGCTGACCCGGATGACCTCTTCTTCCGAGAGTTTCTTCAGCAAGCGGGAAAAAGTTTCCGGAGTGGTCCCGAGCAGCAGAGCGATTTCGCGCTTGGGAGCCGGAAGTTGCACTACGCCGGTACGGTGTTTTTCATCCAGGGCTCTGAGGTAGCCCATAAAACGTTCCCGAATATCGACGATCGCCAGTTGTTCCACACGCTTGAGCATAAAAATCAGACGTTGGGACAGGGTGCCCACCAGATGCATGGCCAGGTCCGGCGCCTGTTGCAGGCGACCGAACAGTTTGTGGACATCGATGAGCAACAGCGAGCAATCCTCCAGCGTCATGGCGTTAACCGGGTAGCGGTTTTGCAGATCGAGCAGGATTTCCGCAAAAAACTCGCCCGGCTGCACAAACCGGATGACCGCTTCTTTGCCTTCCTCATTGGCACGGTAGAGTTTGACGCGTCCGTGCAGTAAAAAGTGCACGGCATGCCCCTCTTCCCCCTCCAGAAACAACACTTCCTTACGTCGCCGTTTTTGGAATACGCTGATTCCGTCGATGAGTTCATACAGGTCCGGTTCACTGGACCCGAAAAAACGGACCAGAAATTGATTGATGGCTTTTTGTCGTTCCATGGCAGAGCTCCATTCTTCCCGAAAGATCGAAATATAAAGATACCCGAGATTAGATTGTTCTCCAAGAGGCAGTTTTCCATTGACAGGATGCGCAACTGGGTTAGGGTGCATCTGGAAACTCGGCATGCATGTTGGCCAAAAAGTATCAGCCGCTTCTCCGGCATTAAGGGGATCGGCGGATCGTGCGAGATCGGCCGCGCCGTTTCTAGCGGGCTGGTTCATCTCCTGTAAAGATCAGGACTTGTGCGGCGCATGCCTTTACCGGAAGATCGCTGGGGCTGTCCGGTAGCTTCGGTTTATCTGAAAACCTCCCTAACCTATGAGTTGATCATGGACAAAGATGCCCTTCTCACGCGGATTATTTCCCGTTTGGAAGACGACTATGCCGCGCAGTTACAGGCTGCGAAGACTGCGCATGCCACCGCCACTCATGAAGAGAATATCCCCGATAACAAATATGCCACCCTGGGACTGGAAGCCTCCTATCTCGCCCAGGGGTATGCCAACCGCGCCCAGGAAATACGTCACGCTTTGCAGGCATTTCGGCAATTGACCTTGCAGCGGTTTTCCGAAAATTCGCCGATTCGCCAGACGGCCCTGGTGCAGTTGGAGGATGAAGAGGGGCAACGAAGATGGCTTTTTCTCGGCCCGGCGGCGGGTGGTCTGCGTCTGTCGTTCGGCAAGCGGGAGGTCATGGTTATCACGCCTGCGTCCCCCCTCGGAAAAGCATTACTCGGCAAACAGTGCGGCGATCTGGTCGAGATTGCCGGCGATGTCGGTCGGGAATATGAGATTGTCTCCATCGCTTAACGGTTTCGCCATTTTAATGACGCGCCCGTCCGGGAGGGCGCCAAATTTACGGCGGCCTCCTGTGGGCATGCCATGTGAGCCCTTAAATGCTTGAAAAATAAAACACCTTTATAATCATCTGGCCGGTAACGATATAAAGCGGATCTTCGCTTCGCACCATTCGTCGGATTTTACCTTGAATGTGCGTCAATAAAATGGCGTTCTCGAAAAAGGCCCTTTTCCCTCCTTCCTTCTCAAAAAACCTGAGGTGCTGTCTAAGTGTCCGATTTTAAAAGAAAAAATAAATCCGTTCTTTTTCTTGGTCCGCATCGTCTTTTGGCATGTATGGTGAAAGTATCCATGGCAACAAGTGATTAAAAACCATCGCTTTCGATGATTATCATGACAACCATGGAGGACTAAACAATGAAATGTCCCAAGTGTAAAGCCAAGATGTATACGGAAAAGTTTTATGACTATGTTCGCGCTTTTGAGGCCTGGAAATGTATCTGTTGCGGCGAGGTCATCGACTCGACCATCATTTCCAACCGCGCTCGTAGCGCCAACCTCCATTTAGGGTAGTTATCTTTTCTATTTTTATGCATGACATATAATTTTTGAAAATAAAGTTGGGGCGTTAAAAGAAATACGGATAAACAAACGAGCCGCCAAATCTCATGGATTTGGCGGCTCGCATACGTTCTATAGAGTGATTTCGATAAAAGGGAGTGGTTTCTGAGGGGCGGGGTCCCCGTATGGTACCGGAAATGCCGCCGTCTTATTTCTGGCCGGCAATGGCCTGGGCTATATTGAAGCAATAACCACCGATGCGTTCGAGATAGGCCATGATATCGATGTACCATAGTCCCGGTTCGATGGAGCAGTTGCGCTCCTGCAAGCGCTGGATCTTTTCCATGCGCATTTTGTTGAATTGCAGATTGATGCCGGTTTCGTGTCTGGAGGCCGTTTGCATGAAGGTGTCGTCGGGGGCCTGCAGTTGTTCGATGATCAGGTCGAGAAACGCCAGTACGCGTTTGGACATTTCTTCCAGATCCTTAACCGATTCATCGGAAAAAAGCAGTTTGTTTTCGAAGAGTTTTTCCGACAAATGCGCCAGGTGCTCCACGGCATCACCGATTTTTTCGAAATTGTTGGCCATGCGGAAGAAACTGTGGATTTCCTTGGCCGATTCCTCATTGATCTCCAGTTGGTAGATCTTCATCAGGTAGTGGGTGATTTCCTTGCGGGCCTGATCGAGCCACTTCTCCTGGGCTTTCCATCCCGTCATCATGTCGGGGTCGCGGTGTTTGATGGCCGGAATGACATTGTTCAGGGTTTGGCGGGCTTTCTTGGCCATCTTCAGAATTTCGCTGCGTACCTGGGTCAGGGCGGCGATGGGGGATTCGTCGTAGAAATCATTGAACTCGGGAACCGGCTCGGCATCCAGCGATTCCTTTTTTGCCGGTGACAGTCTGATCGCCACCTTGACCAGTGCCGGCAGGAACAGCAAAAAGACCAGAGCGTTGGTAATATTGAACAGCGTATGGCCGTTGGCAAGGTAACGAGGCACATAGACGAATTCGCTGTTGACCAGGGTGTCCGGAGCGGGTACCCCCGACATCATGGTGATCTTTTCTATAAAGGTGACGAAATGGGGGAAAATAAGCACCATGATCGTGACCCCGATGACGTTGAACATGGTGTGGGCGCGCGCCGCCCGATGCGCTTCGATGTTGGTGGTGCCAATGGTGGCCAGCTCGGCGGTAATGGTGGTGCCGATGTTTTCTCCCAGAACCAGCGCAATCGCCGCCGGAAAGGTCAGCAGGCCCTGCGTCGCCATGGTCATGGTAAGGCCTACCGTTGCCGAGGAAGACTGGACGGCCATGGTTAATAACGCGCCGGTCAGAACGCAGAGCAGCAGGCCGCCCATGGTGCTGGGGTCGAAGCGGGTGAAGAAGGACAGAAAAGTCGGGTCGGTACGCAAGGGTTTCAGGCCGTGTTTCATGGTTTCCATGCCTAAGAAGAGCAGACCGAAACCCAGGATGACTTCTCCGGCATATTTATACTTTTTCTGTTTGGCGAAAAACTTCATGCACACGCCAATGGCGATGGCAGGGAGGGATAGACTCGACAGTTTAAAGGCGATCAGCTGCGAGGTCATGGTGGTGCCGATGTTGGCCCCCAGTATCACACCCACCGCCTGATGCAGCGAAAGCAGGCCGGCACTGACAAAGCCGATGAGCATAACCGTGGTTGCCGAAGACGATTGCACCATGGCCGTAACCAGGGCTCCCGTTGCGCAACCGATAACGCGATTGGCCGACAGGGCACAAAGGATTTTTTTGATACGGGGCCCTGCCGCCATCTGCAGCCCCTCGGTCATGGTTTTCATGCCCAGGACAAACAGTCCCAGGCCGCCAATGGTTTCGATAAGGATTTGGACGAATAGCAAAACTCAGTCTCCTTCTGCGGCTGTTTTCACAACGGTACCAAGGCCCGTTTCCGCCAGGCTTTATTCCAGGCTGAGGCGATTCGGCGTATAAGACATACCGATTCGAACAGACAAACCAATCGATATTAACAAAACCGTCTTTGTTTTCAAAGTAAAGTTTGGTGTCCGAGGTTGTATACATTTTTGCCGCAGGTTTGCCCGGGGCGCAGCCTGATTTGCAGAAGGTAATGTGCAGGAAATGGCCATGTCCGGCGGTTTTTCGGACAGGTAAAGGTTCTGCGCGGTGAGGCGTGGGGAAGGATCATGGATAGTCCGACAGCCTTCTAGGCTATACTGAACAGGTAGGGGCACGTATCCGCTTTATCAACGGGGAGGTCGACCATGACAGTATCCATCGTTCGGGAGTTTTTCATGTGGTGTACCATTATTAACGGTATTCTCCTGATCTTCTCGGCTTTGATGTGCGCGTTTGCCGGCGATTGGATTTACCGCTTGCACGGCAGGTTGTTTTCCCTGCCGCGCGAATCCTTCAACGTAGTGCTCTACGCATTTATCGGTGTGTTCAAGATCTTCTTCATCGTGTTCAATCTTGTTCCCTATCTGGCGTTGGAGATTCTGGCCGGAGCGTGAGGCATCAGGGGGCGGTGCGCGTAGACTCCTGGCGCAGCATGGCCGTAAATTCCTCGACGGCGAGGGGGGCGCTGTAAAGATATCCCTGATAGCTGTCGCAGGCGCATTGGCGCAAAAATTCGAGTTGTTCTTCGGTTTCCACACCTTCCGCCACGGCCTGCAGGCCCAGGCTGTGGGCGATGGCGATGATGCTGGTGGCAACGGCCGCTGCACTGGGATCGTCCGCGACATCGCTGATAAAAGAGCGATCGATCTTGAGACAGTCAACGGGAAACCGCCGCAGGTAATTCAGGGATGAATATCCGGTACCGAAATCATCCAGGGCCAGACTGACGCCGAGGGCGTTTAATTCCTGCATGGTTTCCGCCGCGGTCTGAACGTTGCGCATGATCATGCTCTCGGTCAATTCCAGTTCGAGCAGATGCGGAGGAAGGCCGGTGTCCTGCAGAATCCGCTGTATGGTGGCGATCAGCTCATCGTTACGGAACTGGCGCGCCGACAGGTTCGCAGCGATGGGGACGAGGGGGAATCCCTGGGTTTGCCAGCTTTTTATCTGTAAACAGATGTTTTCCAGAACCCACTCTCCGATCGGCAGGATAAGGCCGGTTTCTTCCGCCAGGGGGATGAACATCCCGGGCGCAATCATGCCGCGTACCGGGTGTTGCCATCGCACCAGAGCTTCCGCTCCGGTGATTTTACCGCTATCCAGGTCGATCTTGGGTTGATAATGCAACAGTAACTCGCCACGATCCAGGGCCCGGCGCAGGTCCGTTTCCATCTCCATGGCTTCATGAACAACGATATTCATCTCCGGCGCGTAGAGGCGGAAGGCGTTTCCTTCCTCCTTGGCCTGGTACATGGCGATATCGGCATTGCGGATCAGGGTTTCCTCGTCTTCGCCATCCTGCGGGTAGATGCTGATGCCCAAACTTGCCGTGACAGTGATCTCGCGATCGGCAATCTGAAACGGTGCCGTAATTCTGTCGAGGATTTTTTTTGCCACCTTGCCCACGTCCTCTTCATTGGCCACCTCGGCCAGCAGAATAACGAATTCGTCCCCGCCCAGACGCGCAACGGTATCGGCTCCACGCACGGATTCCCGCAACCGGTCCGCCGCAATCTGCAGCAGCCTGTCGCCAAAACTGTGACCAAGGCTGTCGTTGATGATTTTGAAGCGGTCGAGATCGAGCAGCAGGGCGGCTACCAATCGCCCCGAGCGTTTGGCGAACAGGATCGATTGCTCAAGTCTATCCTGCAGCAAGGCTCTGTTGGCCAGGCCGGTCAGGTTGTCGTGGGTGGCCAGGTGCTGCAGTTGCTCCTCGTAGCGTTTGCGGTCGGTGATGTCTTCTTTGATGGCCAGGAAATGGCTGATGTCGCCCGCGTCGTTGCGCACCGGGGAGATGGAGGCATGCTCCCAGAAAAGAGATCCGTCTTTACGTTTGTTATGAAATTCGCCATGCCACTCCCTGCCCGCTGTGATGGTCGTCCATAGATCGCGGTATTCCTCGGCGGATGTTTCACCGGATTTGAGCAGGCGGGGGTTTTTGCCATGGACCTCCGTCAGGGAATAGCCGGTGATCTGGGTGAATTTGGGGTTGGCATATTCGATGTTCCCCTGCGGGTCGGTCAGTATGACGGCCGTCGGACTTTGCTCCACCACCTGGGAGAGTTTGCGCAAAGTATTTTCCTGGCGCTTGCGTTCCGTGATGTCCTGGGCGATGCCGAGGTAGCCGACAATTCCATGAGCGGGGGAGCGCATGGCGGTAATGACCAGAGACACCGAAATGTGTTCGCCCTGTTTGCTTGTATATGTCCATTCGCGATGTTCGGCGTCAGCGGTGGTGGCGTGGGCCATGTAGTCGGCAAAATCCTTGATAGGCGTGCCGCGGTCGGCGCCGAGTTCCGTATAGCGGGTTTGCAGTTCCGATGCCAGGTGAAATACCGTGGGCGTTTCTCTGCCGACCATTTCTTCGGCTGAGTAGCCCAGCATCTTTTCCGCCCCGCGATTGAAGACGGTAATGATTCCTCGCGGATCGGTGGCAATAATGGATACTTCGGACGCCGCGTTGAGAACCTCTGCCAGTAGACGTGACGTACGCTCGATTTCCGCCGAGGCCAGGGTTTGTTCTTCGAACAGACGTTGCAAAGTCAGGCGAGCCTGCTGGGCTTCTTCGAGCAGGTCGGCTTTTTCCCTTTCCGCTTTGCGGGTCTGTTCCTCGGACTGGCGGCGTTCGGTGATATCGGAAAAGGTTCCGAGCATGCGCAACGGCTGCCCGTGGGTATCCCGCTCGACGATCTTGCCCATGGACAGCACCCATTTCCATTGCCCGCAGCGCGTCCGCTGGCGGAATTCGGCACGGAATTCCTCTGTTTTGCCGGCAAGATAATTGCGGTAAACCGCCAGTACCGCCGACCGGTCCTCGGGGTGCATGCGTGCTATCCAGTCCCCGTTGGTCTCGCGAAAGTTCTGGGGATCGTAGCCGAGGATCAGGGCATATTCGGCATTGACGATCATATTGCCGGATTGCACGTTGAGATCGTAGAGGCCCTGCTTGGACGCCTTGAGGGCCATCCGCAGCCGTTCCTCGCTGGTCTGCAGGGCTTTGGATATCTGGTCTCGGCGTTGACGTTTGAGCATCAGGGAACCGAGCATGGCGGTAGCCAGAGGGTAGATAAGAAGGACAGGCAGGGAGATATGATGCAAAACGCGAAACGCGGTCTGCCAGGGCAGCAGCAACATGAAGGCCAGCATGATGAGATGCACGAGCACGCCGAAACCGTAGAGCTGCCACCAGGTGAGTTGTTCGGCCGATTTTCGGTTTCGGTATTTCCAGTAGATGCCCACGATCCCCGAGGCAAAGATGACGCCCACCCCGATCCAGGCGGCGGCCCCGCCCTGGAAGAGGCGAAAGGCGGCGGCCATGAGCATGGCCACGCTGGTGGCGACAGCCCCGAAAAACAGCCCCGATATCCCCAACAGCACCGAGCGGGTATCGAAAACAATGCCTGGGATGTACTGCCAGGGAGAGAGCATGAGGATGATACTGAGCAGGCCGAGGGATATGCCAACGCAGATCTGTACGATCAGCCGGTGCTTGAGGCGATAGCGGCTGGTCATCATATCGTAGATGAATGCCATGGCGAGCAGCAGGGCGGCGTTTTGAATCAGGGCAAGAAAGACATTGTCCATCAGGTGTTGTCTCCGCAGTGTCCGGCTTGCCGCAAGGCGGCAGGAATGTAACCGGATGTACCGCCGGCGGTACATGAGCAAAGGCTCTTGTCAGGTGAAAAGTTCAAAACGGTGTCACGCCGGCAGCTGTCAAACACGGGACCTCGGCACTGCGGCCACAACCGGAAGATTGCACATGCTGTCACCTTTGATGACGAAAAAAGTTTGTATTTCAGATATTTCTAAGGTTGGTGAGCATAGCAATTTTCTCTGTGGATGTCATCAACGGATCGACATGCACAGTATTCGCTTGCCATGCCGTGCGCCGGAGGTCTGACACAATCACGAAGAATTTTCCGATCTGTATGTTTTATGCAAAAACCGTTCGCAAACCGTATTTAAGACTGTCTGTAATCGTGGATGCGATAATGGGGCATTTCTTGCAATTATCCATGGAGGATGGGGGCGTTGACGCAAACGGGGGATTCTCGAACCGGAATGCATGGACGGAAATACCTTGTATGAGTCGCTAACCTTGTTGAAAAGCTTCATTATGGTTATTATGAGGATCTTACTATTTATCGGACCATGCTGGTTTCACTCTTTTGGAGCTCTGCGCGGATTATGGCCAAACGCAAGACTAAAAAAATCAAAATCAACAAAATCAAGCTTTTTGTGAGCATGGCCCTGGTTGGGGTGTTTGCCGCCATCGTTTATACCGTCTACCTCGACTTCGCCGTGCGGGGACGTTTTGAGGGCAAAAGGTTCGCCTTGCCGGCCAGGGTTTATGCCCGGCCGTTGGAAATTTATCCGGGGCTTGAACTCAACATATCGGAACTTACAGCCGAGCTTGCCCTGCTCGGGTACCGGCAGACCGCCGCGGCACAAGAGCCCGGCACCTATCGCTGGCGCGGACAGGGGCTTGATCTGGTGAGTCGTGCTTTCACTTTTGGCGACGGCCCCCAGGAGTCGACAAGCTGCACCGTACGTTTTGCCGATGGCCAGGTGGTGGGGTTGCAGGATCGCGTCGTTTCAAATGATCTGGATCTGCTGCGCCTGGATCCGGCCCTGATCGGAGGGATTTACCCCGGGGAGAACGAAGACCGGGTCCTGATCAAACTGGACGAGGTCCCGCCATCGGTGGTCGAGGCGCTGATCGCCGTGGAGGATCGCCGCTTTTATCGGCACCATGGCATCGACCCCCGCGGTATTGCCCGGGCCCTGGTCATGACGGTCAGCGGCAAAAGTGTACAAGGCGGCAGTACCCTGACGCAGCAATTGGTGAAGAATTTTTATCTGAGCGCCGAGCGCACGATTCGTCGCAAAGTGACCGAAATGGTTATGGCTGTTCTGCTTGAGATGCATTACAGCAAGGAGGAGATTCTCGAGACTTACCTCAATGAAGTGTATCTGGGGCAGGACGGCAACCGGGCCATTCATGGCTTCGGCCTGGCCAGTTCCTATTTTTTCGATAAGCCGTTGCCCCATCTTGGTCTGAGCGAGGGGGCCCTGCTGGTGGGCATGCTGAAGGGGCCGGCTTATTACAGCCCGCGCCATCACCCCAAACGCGCCCTGGAGCGGCGTAATCTGGTGTTGTCCCAGATGGTTGAAGCCGGTTTCATTACCGAACAGCAATGCGCTGCGGCCAAAGCCGATCCTCTGGGTGTGGTTGACAGACCGCCCCGCGGAACATCTCCGTATCCGGCATTCCTGGGATTGGTGCATCGTCAGTTGCAGCGCGATTACCGGGATGAAGATCTGCGTTCGGAAGGTTTGCAGATTTTTACCACTCTCGATCCCGGGGTGCAGCGCGTGGCGGAAAAGGCTCTGCAGGAACGGTTGACGCGACTGGAGACCGTTCGCCGGATGCCTGCCGGGAGTTTGCAGGGGGCTGTGGTGGTGACCGCCACTCAGAATGCCGAGGTGCAGGCCTGTGTCGGTGGACGCGACCCGCGCTTCGAAGGATTCAACCGGGTTCTCGATGCACGGCGTCCCATCGGTTCGCTGATCAAGCCGGTGGTTTTTCTTACCGCCTTACAGCGCCCGTCGCAATATACCCTGGCAACCCTGCTGGACGACAGTCCCCTGGTTCTTAAACAAGCGGGAACAGAGCCGTGGCGACCGCAGAATTACGACAAGCGTTTTCACGGTAAGGTGCCGCTGCGGGCGGCGCTGATGCATTCCTATAACGTATCGACGGCCAGGCTCGGCCTGACTCTGGGGGTGGACTCGGTCATGGATAATCTGAGACGCTTGGGCGTGGAGCGGGAGATGACCGCTTTTGCCTCCAGTCTGCTCGGGGCCAACGACCTTTCTCCCCTGGAGATTGCCCAGGTTTACCAGTGCATGGCCAGTGGCGGTTTTCGCACCCCGCTGCATGCCATTCGCGAAGTGCTGACGGCGGAGGGCGAGCCCCTGCAGCGCTATCCCCTCAATGTGGAACAGGTTATCGAGCCGGGATCGAACTATTTGCTGACTACGGCCCTGCAGGCGGTGGCGCATGAGGGCACGGCTCAGGGATTGTATAACCGTCTGTCGCCCACGCTGGATGTTGCCGGTAAAACCGGCACCACCGATGATTATCGCGACAGCTGGTTCGCCGGTTTTACCGGGGATCGTCTCGGGGTGGTCTGGGTCGGACGGGACGATAATGAATCGACGGGACTTACCGGCGCCAGCGGGGCCATGGGCATCTGGGCAGACCTTATGCTGGCCTTGAATCCGGAACCCCTGCTGCTATCCCGGCCGGAGAATGTTGAACATGTGTGGATCGATCCGCCATCGGGGCTGCTCAGCGATGGCGGATGCCCCGATGCCGTTGAATTGCCTTTTATTGTGGGGTCGGCGCCCACCGAAAGCGCACCGTGCGGCCCCCGCTCGGTGGAAAATTCCATCAAGAACTGGTTCAAAAGGATCTTTCAATGACCAAGATCGTTTTTCTGTGGGCATGTCTGGCTGTTATGCTGCTGTTCGCGGGCTGTACCGGTCTGCAGCAGGAACCGCCATCCGCTGCGCCGTCTTCCAACACGGCTGTCGCGGCTTTGCTTAACAAGGCCCGGGTTCAGAGTGCGGGGGGGCGGTTGCCCGAGGCCAGCGTCCTTCTGGAGCGCGCCTTGCGCATCGAAGCGCGAAATCCGTTGCTCTGGCAGGAACTGGCCCGCGTGAGGCTGGCCCAGGGACAATACCGCCAGGCGGAAAACCTCGCGGCCAAGTCGAATACCCTCGCGGCCGGTGATGCGGCCCTGCGGGCGCAGAACTGGCGGATTATCGGCGAGGCCCGTACCCGGCTCGGAGATCTGCAGGGTGCGCGGGCTGCCTTCTCCAATGCAGAGTAATTCGGAAATCAAAAGGCCCGTGCAAACCTTCCGCACGGGCCTTTCGCTTACAGCTCAGAGTCTATTGTTATCATACCCCGGTAATATTCATGCCGGCGGGCGGTGCGAAGGTGCGTTGTCCCATCTCCTGATCCAGCATCATAAGCCCGCGACCGTCTCCGGCCAGTCTTTGCAGTTTTTTCAATACCAGTCCGAAGCTGGCTTCTTCTTCGACCTGTTCGGTCACAAACCATTGTAAAAAGATTTCGGTGGCGTGGTTGCCTTCCTGCTTGGCCAGGCTCATGAGCTGGTTGATGCGCTCGCTGACAAATTGCTCGTGTTTGAGGGAGAAGTCAACCACTGCCAGCGGGGAGTCGTAATCGGCCTGCGGCGCATCGATGGCGCGCAATACGGCACGACCGCCGGCCTCGCAGATATAGTTGAAAAATTTTTCCCCATGACACAATTCTTCCAGGGCCTGCAGTTTCATCCAGTGCGCAAAGCCCGGCAGGTCCTCGGCCTCGAAATAGGCTGCCATGGCCTTGTACAGATAAGCCGAATAAAATTCGTTTTTCATCTGTTCGTTCAGGGCATCCAGCAGTTTTTCGCTTAACATGGGCATCTCCTCTATGTTGGCGCTTCTGGGAAAGATGTTTAGAACGGAAAACTTCTATAATTATCCGATATAGGCGGCTGGATGTCCAGATAGGTCCTTTGAAGGGAGTGTCGAGATGGAAAGTAAGATATAAATGAAGCGGAATGCCGGACAATAAAAAAGGGTTACGCCGATGGCGTAACCCTTTGATTTTTTTATGGCGCGCGATGCAGGATTCGAACCTGCGGCCTCTGCCTCCGGAGGGCAGCGCTCTATCCAGCTGAGCTAATCGCGCGCGGACTCAACTGTATAACGCATCCCTGGAAAAATTGCAATGGCAAATTGTAGTCTCATGCGTTTCATTCGGTGTCAGGGGAGATATGGGTGCTGCTGTGCAGCATTACCAGCATGGCGGCGATTACCAGCAGATTGTAGAACAGCAGGGCGCCGCCATGCAGCGGAATGGTCGGTAGAACCAGCCACAGCCGTTCAATATACAAGCCTGCCAGCATGGTCGCGGCGACCGCGGCGACCATGTAGCGGTTTTGTTTGACGGCAGCGGCCAGCAGCAGGATAAAGGGAGCCAGAAACAAACCCAGAGGGAACAACCAGGCTAATTCACGGCCCGGGCTGGCGGCTATGAGGTCGAGGATATAGCCGGCTTCCTCGGGGAGATTACCGTACCATAACAGCAGGAACTGAGCGAAATACAAGCCGCACCACAACACGCTGAAGCCGAACAGCAACAGACTTACATCACGCAGATTTTTTGATGCGCAGAGGTTGTTTTCCCGGTTTTTGCGTTTGTGGTAGAGCAACATCAATATCCCGCTGACGGCCGCTGCGGCATACAGGGATTCGGTAAAAAAATAAAAGCCCAGCAGGGTGCTGATCCATGGCCAGATCAGCGACATGAGCCAGTCAAAGGCGGCCAGTGACTGGCTGACAACAAACAACAGCAGGTAAATGACGGCTGACGCGCCTGCCGGCTGGCGTGCAAGGGAACGGCGAGCCAGATCGCGGCCGGAGAAAAACACGGCCAGTAGCAGCGCCAGATTGCGAGTCATGAAGAAAGGCTTGTTCAGCCACAGTGTGGGATGCTCGGTCCAGGGATAAAGGTCGAGTTGCGGCCAGAAAAATAAAAAAAGCAGCGGCAACAGCAGAAGCAGCGGGTAGAGGGACAACAGTTCCTGACGCAGGGCGGCGATCCAGCGGGCTCGTACCAGTTCGCAGACGGCGACCAGAGCGATGCAGCCCTGGGCAACGCTGGACCAGAACAGCAGGGTCAGCAACAGCGCACCGGGTTCGCCCGACAGTCCAAACTCGGTCAGACCGATGAGCAGGGCCGCAATGATCAGCAGGGCATAGATGCCGGCTTTGTTGAGCACCATGGAAGTCATGTCGCATCCTCATCTTGGATGGAAAGCACAAATCGTGATTCAAACGGCTGCCCGGCCAGCAGAATTTCGGGACTCGGCAGGCGCGCCAGCCATAAAAATCCGGCGAAGCAGGACAGCGATCCGATCAGAATGGTCATCAGGTAGCCGACGAGCAGAAACGGCGGTACCGAGACGATAGGCTTGCCGCCGGTAATGACGGGCCAGTCGATGGAGGTCAGCAACGCCAGCAAAAATCCGCCGCCGAAGCCTGCCAGCCCACCGGTCAGCGCGAAATAGCGCAGCCGACTCGGGCGGCCGATGAGCAGCTCCTCGACTTCATGCAGGTGGTAGGGCAGGTGGACCTGCAGACACCGGCGCGGTACGCCGGACGCCAATTGAGCACGCAGTTCCTGCAGAAAAGCTTCCGGTGTATCGAAGAACAGTTGCCGTGGCATGTCAACGCTCCTTCAGTTCGGTGATGGAAAGCACCGGGAGGGTCTTGACGAAAACCAGAAAAGCCGCAAAAAACAACCCGAAACTGCCCAGGGTAATACCGATCTCCACCGGCGAAGGCAGGTAGTTGCCCCAGTTGTAAGGGTCGAAGTCGCGGGCCAGGGAACACACCACAATGACGAAGCGTTCCAGCCACATGCCGACGTTGACCAGCAGGCTCAGCACAAACAGAAACACGAGGTTGCGGCGCAGGCGACCTACGAACAACAGCAGGGGCAGCAGGGCGTTGCAGATGATCATGATCCAGAACAGCAGGCGGTAATGCCCCAATGCCCGGAACCGGAACTGTTCCATCTCAAACAGATTGGTGCCGTAGAAGGCCATGCCGTGCTCGATCACATAGGAAAATCCGACGATCAGCGAGGTCAGCAGGAGGATCTTGGCGATGGCTTCGATATGGTCGACGGGGATATGTTTTTCCAGGTGAAGCATGCGGCGCATGGGGATGACCAGGGTCAGGACCATGGCGGTGCCGGATAAAATGGCCCCCGCGACAAAATAAGGGGCGAAAATCGTGGTGTGCCAGCCGGGTATGATGCTGACGGCGAAATCCCAGGATACGATGGAATGCACCGAAGCCACCAGCGGCGTGGCGAAGGCAGCCAGGAACATGTACAGACGGGCGTAATGCCGCCATTGTCTCAAACTGCCGGTCCATCCCAGAGACAGGGCACGGTAGGCACGCCCGATCCAGCCGCTACGATGGCGGGCGACGATGGCCAGGTCGGGCATCAGTCCGACATAGAAAAACACCAGGCTCACCAGGAAATAGGTGGAGACCGCAAATACGTCCCAGACCAGCGGCGAACGGAAGTTGATCCAGAGCTGGCGTTGGTTGGGATAGGGAAAGAGGTAGTAGAAAACCCAGACCCGGCCCAGGTGAATGAGGGGGAACAGGCCCGCCACCATCAGGGCGAAAATGGTCATGGCTTCGGCGGCGCGGTTGAAGCTGGTGCGGAAGCGCGCCCGAAAAATGTACAGCACTGCCGAGATCAGGGTGCCGCTGTGGGCGATGCCGACCCAGAATACGAAGTCGGTAATGTAGACGCCCCAGCCGACAGGGTGGGTGATGCCGGCCACGCCCATGCCGTATCTGATCTGGTAAGCCCATAAGGCCAGTCCGCCGGCAAACAGCAGGCCCGCAAGCGCCAGACTGCCGAGCCACGCAAGACGGGGGCGGCGCATGGCGGCAAGTACATCGGTTTCAACCTGTGGCATGGGTACGTTGTTGTTCATAAAGACCGTTTCCCTGTAGCTTTTTGAAGCGCACTTAATCGGGACGCAAATAATAGACCGCGGGCTTGGTGCCGAGCCCCTCGAATACCTGATAGGCGCGGGGGCTTTCGATCATGCGGGCCACGGCGGATCCGGGGTCGAGGCGGTTGCCGAAGGTGATGGCGGCGGTCGGGCAGCTCTGGGCGCAGGCCGGGGTCACCTCGCCGTCGCGGATGCGGCGGTTTTCCTTGCCGGCAATTTCGTGGGCGGCTCGGATGCGCTGGATGCAAAAAGTGCATTTTTCCATCATGCCCCTGGTGCGTGGCGCCAGATCGGGGTTGTGCATTTTTTCCAGGGGCGGAGCCCATATATGCTCCCACCAGTTGAAGCGTCGCACCTTGTAGGGGCAGTTGTTGCTGCAGTAGCGGGTGCCGACGCAGCGATTGTAAACCTGCACGTTGAGTCCTTCGGGGTTGTGATAGGACGCATATACCGGACATACGGGCTCGCAGGGCGCATAGTCGCAGTGCTGGCAGAGCATGGGGATAAAGGAGATCTGTCCCTGGTCGCTGTAAAATGGCTCGACGCGCAACCATGACATCTCCCGCCCTTTGAGATGATCCTTGCGGCCGACCACCGGTACGCTGTTTTCCACATAGCAGGAGGCGACACAGGCTCCGCATCCGATGCATTGTCGCAGATCGATGGCCATCGCCCAGCGGTATTCGCGGTAGGCCGGTTCCGGGTAGAGGGAACGGTGTTCGGCGTGATGACCTTTGTCGTGATGGATCGGCCTGGGGATGATGCCGCGCCCTTGCTGGGAAGGAGATCCGCTTAGAATCGGCAGGGGGATTTTTTTGCCGACCCGCCGAGCCTTTACCGGGCCGATGGTCCGCAGGGCCTCGCCGGTGGCCGGATCAAAATCCGGTAAACCGGCCGGCAGGCAATCGACGGGCAGGCTGAACACGTCGTCCGGCAATCCCTGCTGCAGTCGGGCCGGAAGCGTCAGGTGAAAATCGCCGTGTGTCAGGCGCAGCTGGTCGCCATCGGCAACGCCGTACTTTTGTGCACAGCGGGGCGACAGGGCGACCCATGTGCCGTGGGTGACGGTGGTGAGAGGATCGGGTATTTCGTTAAGCAGGGACAACGCGGCGCTGCGGCCGTCGAAGCTGCGGATGGAGCCCGTGATGACGAGCGCCGGAGTCGGCAGCGTCTCGGGCAAGGTGCTGTTTCGCAGAGCGGCGACGGTGCGCTCGATGCGCAAAGGGGTGGAGGTACGTGAGGTGTCTGTGGTTACGAAGCCCTGTCGCAAAAAACTGCGCAGTTCGGCGGTTGAGAACTGCTCGCGCCAGCGTTGCTGCAAAAAAGACTCGTAGCTGTCGGTGGCGCTTTGACCGGTCAGGCGGCGCTGCAATTGCAACAGGATATCGCCTTCGGTGCGCGTATCGTAGAGGGGCGTCATGCCCGGTTGGATGAGGCTGTACACGCCGTTGCGCGGCTCGGCATCATCCCAGCGTTCAAAACTGTGGGTCAACGGCAGGATCAGATCGACGGCGCGGGTGGTGGCATCGTGCATATCGGCCATCGCCACGCTCAATCTTGCACGACGCAGGTTGTCGGCCAGTTGCCAATCGGGTGGCGCATGGCGCAGGGGATCGGCCCGGCTGATTAACAGCATGCCGACTTCGTCCCGTTGCAGGGCCTGGTTCAAGGTCTGCAGGTCGCGCAGATCGCCGGTTCGGTCTGGTTTATCCGCTCGCGCGAAGTCGATGCCCCGCCAGGGTTCAGCCAGCAACCGTTGCAGCAGGCAACCGAACAGGGCCGTCTGCTGACCAGCCTGGTGGCCGGTGGCGATGCCGCCGACAATAAGCAGGGGCCTGCGGGCTTTTTTCAGCGATTCGGCAAGCCGGGTCAGCCTGGAGGGCGGCAGGCCTGTGGCGTGGCCCGCTTGGCTCAGGGATATTTTTGGCAGGGCCGCGCGGATTGCCGCAGGCATATGCCGGTTGTCGACCAGGGTCTGCAGCAACCACAGCAACAGGGCCGGTTCGCCGGCGGGTTTGATGCTCAGGCGTTGATCGGCGTTGGCCCCTGTGAGGGACAGATGAGGTTCGATGTGGCACCAGTGCAGGTCATGGTCGCGTCGCGCTTCGGATAACTTTTGCGCATAACCCGCCGGGCTGCTGAAGGTTTCCAGCAGGTCCGCGCCGACGCTGAGCAGCAGGTCCGCATCCTCGATGCGAAAATACGGCAGGGTGGAACGCCCATACAATAGTTGATAGGCCTGGCGCAGGGCGGCGTGACTGAAGAGTTCGAATTCCGGCAGGCGCGTGACCTTACAGGCGGCGACAAACTGTTCCTGCAAGGCGGCCAGGCTACCGGTCGTCGCACCGCTCAGCAGCATATGGCTCCGCTGCCGGTCCGACATGGCCTGGACTATGTGCTCCAGGGCGACCTCCCAGCTAACGGCCTGATAATCGTTTCCTTTGCGTAGCAGCGGCGTGCGCAGGCGCTCGGGATGATACAGCCGCCATAAGGCTGCCTGTCCCCGCATGCACAGTGCGCCGCGGTTGATGGGATGATCGGGGAGACCCTCGAGTTTGACGGCACGTTTTTCCCGCAGGCGTATCATGATGCCGCAATGGGCCGGACATTCGCTGCAGGTGGAGACGCGCCAGGCGGAGGTTCCGGGGCGCACGCCATCTTCGGGCGGCACCAGATAGGAAATCAACTCTTTCTGGTTGCGGTCCGAGCCGCAGGATGACAGCAGGGTGGCGCCTGATACCAGGCCCATGATCTGTAGGAATTTCCTTCGATCCATGTTCGATCCATCCTATCTATGGCAGGTTGCGCAGTCGCGTGAAACTCCCCTGGAACGATGGCAGGATACGCACCATCCCATTTTCAACGAGCGCACCCGGCGCACTTCGGACATCTGTTCAACAGCGCCGTGGCAGGTGGTGCAGGGTAGATCGGCCTGAATATGGCGCTGATGTGTGAAGTGAATAAACGGCGGCAGGTTGTGCAACCGCTCCCAGCGAATGGCTTCCTTGCGGCGTTCATAGTCCAGCAGTTTTTTGATTTCGGGGCGCTCGGTTGCGATGGAACGATGGCAGGAAAGGCATAGCGACAGGGCCGGTGCCCCGGCGTTGCTCCCCTGTTTTACTCCGTCGTGGCAGAAATCACAGGCCAGACCAAGCTTGCCGGCGTGAACCGTGTGGGGAAATGCGACAGGTTGCTGTCGGGGGCCGGCAAAAGCTCCCCTCCAAAGCCCCGCTGCTGCGATCAACAGTGCGAACAAGATGAAATAGCATAGCAATGCCAGGCTAAACAGTCTCTTGAGCCATGGCCTGGAATTTTTGGGAACCGTGTCGCTCATCGCAGCCTCATGGAGATGCGTACCGGAACAGATAGTCGGCGAGGGCTTGTGCCTGGGCGGTTGTCAGCCCGAGATTGGGCATGGCCGGATAGTCGGGATTGCGTTTCACGGGTTGCAGCAGAAACGCGGCCAACGCATCGGGCGTTTTGCGGTAATCCGGAATAACGCTATTCAGCGGCGGGCCCACGACACGCTGGTCAAAGCGATGGCAGACGCTGCATTTTTGCTCGAAGAGGCGCTGGCCGGAAATGTCCGTTACCGCCGGGGCCATGGGCTTGACCGGGGTGGCCGGTTGGGGTTGGGTTGTTGCTGCTGAAGGTGCGATGGCCAGCCCTGCGACAGCCACCGGTACGAGGATCCGCTCCCTGGCCGTATGTCCCATGAAGGCCCAGCACCAGAACAAAAGGACGACGATAACGAAAAAAAATCGCGGGGCGTAGAATGAACGGCATCGAATGGTTACCAGCAGCACGGCGGCCAAACCGGCAAGCGCAACCGATAATATGGATAGGCCCGAAAGCAAACGGCTGAGCGCCAGAGAAGGGATGATGGTCATATCGAGGCAAAGGGCCAGTGGCCACAAAAGCAGAGAGCCCAGAATCAGGCCGAACCCGATACGTTTGGCGATGTGGTCCGCAGGGTTGATGGGGTCCGGTGCGGGAGGGGGAGTGGCCCTCGAAAAGAGCAGGGCGTTGCCGGTAATCGCGCCGGTCAGCAGCAGGAACTCAACGAAGCGTACCAATCCATGCCAGGACAAAAACAAATAGGGTAAACGGGGTAAAAAAGGCCAGTATTCGGGGGTTAACAGCAGGCTTTCGGTGCAGGACAGTACCAAACAGCAAGCCGTAACCAGCAGGACGCCTAGCATGCCGGCCGCCAGGACTGTCCGGTTCGGCGGACGGTGGCTGACCAGTTTGTAGCGGCAGGCGACCATCAACCCCAGGCCCATGGTAAGGGCAATGATCAGCCCGGCCCAGGCCGCATTGGAAAAAAGGTGTGGCCGATAGATTATTTTTACCAGGAGCAGGCTGGCGATCACCGTCAGGACAACGAGGGTGTCGTGCTCCGCAGAAGGATTTGCTCGTTTAAGCAGGGCGTTGACCCAGGCCGGCGGCTTTTTGAGGCCGGCTCTTCGATTCAGACCCGCACTGGCGAGGGAGACAGTGGTGCCGCCCAGCATCAGGGCCAGCAGCGGGCACACCAGTGCGATCAGCAGAATCAGGAGCCATTTGAGCTGCAAAAGATGGGTTTGTATTTCTGGCAACATAGTCTACTCGCAAGCGTTGTGAGGCATGCACACAATGTGCACACGGCAACCGGGACTGACGAGTCTGACGGTTCATGAAAATTCAAACATATTCCCCCTGGATTGCAAATGGCCAAGTCGATACCGGGGGGTAAATAATTTCTCCTTACAGGATGTGTGGCGGCAATGCAGTGCAGTACAATGACGGTAATTTTGATTCGGGACCGGGGGCTCTTTGTCTGCCCATCGTCCGTTGGGCAGAGGACTGGCGCCGGTAAATCTACATGTCCAGGTAAGCGGCGCAGACCGTTAGCGGGTCTGGGCGTGCCCAACGCCGAAGACAGGGATGCGTATTTTCGGTGTGCGTGGACTGCTGGTTTTAAGGCTTATATATCCATTCTGGTGGGTTTTGCCGGCCGGGATCTCAAAACTGATTTTGATGTTTGCGGTACCGCCGGGTTCCAGTCTGGTTTCGGATAGACGGGCGGAAAGAACGGCGGGTGTCGTGGTCAGATGCGACAGAAAAATGGGCTGCTCGCTATTGTTGGTCAGGGTGACCAGCGCTTCGTGTTTTTTCCCCGGTTCCATACCGGTAAGGCGCAGACGTCTGGGGGTGAAGTCGATTTCCGGCTGGACGACACCATTGATCTGCAGCCGCACTTTGGGGTTTATGGGGTCGTTGCTGTATACATGGATCCATTTGACGATCGGACCCCGCATGCCGCTGGAGTTGAAAACGGTCTTGATCTCTCCCGACTCTCCAGGCGGGATTTCTTTTTGGGACAGCAGGGTGCCTGTGCAACCGCAGGTGGATCGCACCCGGTTGATGATGAGGGGTTGATCTCCCTGATTGGTGAAGGTGAAAACGTGATGGACTTTATCCCCCTCGGCGATGGTTCCGAAATGAAAGGCCGGTTGAGGTGTAACCAGTTGCGGAGCGGCCAGAGCCGGGCAGAAAAAGCCGAAAAGTAAGAGCAGCGCAGAAGACAGCGCGAACAGGTTTTTCATGAACGACCTCCATGGTGAAAACATTCGAGTCCCGATCGTCGGTACGGTAATCCAATCGGTGTCAGACTTATATAGCATTATTTAACCTTTCAAACCACCCTTTCACAGCGCATGCGAAGCTTTTGGTAAAATCTCCATTCGGCCGTGTCGGCGACCATCCGGTATGAGGGACGATCAGTCCGATATTTATAACAGGCGGGGGCATTAGGATTGACAGTCCAGTGGAGTGTTGTTATACATTGCGGACTTGAAAGCGGTGTTCATTTGATTTGGAACTGGTTATGTTAGACTCTCTTAAAATTCTGTATACGCGCGACCAGATTGCCGAGCAGGTGCGCAGGTTGGGAAGCGAAATCAACCGCGATTACGCTGGTCGGGAAATTTTGCTGGTCTGTGTATTGAAAGGCTCCTTTTTATTTTTTGCCGATCTGGTTCGGACCCTTACCTGCCCGGTGGTGGTGGATTTCGTTCGTTTGGCCAGCTATGGCTGCGAAACAATCTCCTCGGGGGTGGTCGAGATGCGCAAAGATCTCGAATTTTCCGTTACGGATCGGGATGTAGTCATCGTTGAGGATATTGTCGATACCGGATATACATTGCAGACTCTGTATCATAGGCTTCTCGATCGTAAGCCGCGGTCTCTGAAGATTTGCACCTTGCTGGACAAACGGGTGGATCGCCGGGTTGATATCGAGGCCGATTATATAGGTCTGGCACTGGATGATGGTTTTGTTGTCGGTTATGGGCTCGATTATCAGGAGAAGTATCGAGAACTGCCGGATTTGTATGTGCTTGAAGATGCGCCCCCTGTCGATGAGGAGAGGCCGATATGATTGTGCAATGTCCTGACTGTGCCAGTCGGTTTCGCCTGGCGGATGAAAAGTTGAAGCCGGGCGGTACCAAAGTCCGTTGTTCCAAATGCCAGAAGATTTTTACGGTAAAGCCCTCCCCGGCGGAACCATCCTTCGAACCAGCGGCGGAACCTGCTTTGCCAACGGAACCGAACTTTGCCGATGATCATACCGAAACCCGGCAGGATGTTTCCGGGCAGGGCGGGGTTGCGTTTCACGAGTTCGATTTTGCAGCCGAGCCGGATGCCG
This sequence comes from Syntrophotalea carbinolica DSM 2380, assembly GCF_000012885.1. NCBI lineage: Bacteria > Pseudomonadati > Thermodesulfobacteriota > Desulfuromonadia > Desulfuromonadales > Syntrophotaleaceae > Syntrophotalea > Syntrophotalea carbinolica. The sequence goes on along the minus strand of NC_007498.2, from coordinate 2,988,302 downwards.
CCGGCGATGCAAGCGATACGGCCTTTGAGGAAGAGTTCTCCGATGAATTCGATTTCGATGCCTTAGGTGCCGACTTCGGGGAGGAGTCGGACGGCCTTTTCGGGGATGCGGAAGATTCGGATGCAGCGTTCAGCTTCGAAGATGAGCCCTCCTTCGAGGAGGGCGATGACTTTTCCATGGGCGATGAGTTCTCCATGGGAGAGGATGCCCCAAAGGGGGATGAGGCCGCCTCTGCGATTTTTGCGGAGGAAAAAACCAAACAGACCGCCGACTCCATGTCCTTTGCCTTCACCGGTGAAACGACCGACGACGCGTCGGTCTCGAACGATTCGCTGTTGAATGATGACGGTATGATGTCCGGCGATGAGGATTTGTTCGGCGAACAGTCCCTGGATGAAAATGATTTGGGGGAGTTGCCTCCGCCGCAAAAAGTACCCAAGGCGCGCAAGTCGGGTCATAAAGGTTTGGCTCTGTTGTTTTTCCTGATTTTGGGGGGACTTGCCGGTGGGGGCTATTTTGCCTGGCAAAAGGGCGTGCTGGATGTGAACAAAGTGCGATCCTTGTTGCATCTTGACGGCGGTGCGGCTGTGTCGGAAGGTCAGATCCGGACGGAGAAATTGAAGGGTTTTTTCCTGGACAGCAAAAAGGCCGGGCGTTTATTCGTTATTCAGGGCGAAGCGATTAACGAGTACCGGGGGCCACGTTCTGCGGTGGCGGTCAAGGGTTTGCTGTTCGACGGTGCAGGTAGAACCTTGTTGCAGCAGACGGCATTCTGCGGTAACCCCCTGGCAGCCGACGAGTTGCAGGGCATGCCTTTTGAGCGCATTGTCGAACAGATGAATAATCAATTCGGAGATTCTCTGAGCAACCTCAACGTGCCTGCGGGCAAGTCCATTCCCTTTACCGTTGTGTTTCGCAATTTGCCGCCCGGCTTGAGTGAATTTTCGGTCGAGGTTGTCGATTCCAAGCCCGCTTCCCGTTAGGGATTGCCGGGCAAGGCGGCTTGGTGACGAAGCACCGGCTGGGGCCAGAGCAAAAGGTAACTTGAATCGTGGAGCTGCACTTGGGTGCGGCTCTTTTTTTTGCCGCCGATCGGTGGCAGGGTATCGCGCTTGTGCTAAGTGGTTTCCCGGCTTCAGTGTTTATCTTGCGGGGGGTTCGAATCGTCGGGGGAGTCTTTGTCCTTGTTGCCGCGCAGGCTGTGTTGGAAATTCGACAGACCTTTGCCCAGGCTGGCGCCTATTTCCGGCAATCGGCGGGCACCGAACAACAACAGGCAGATGATGAGGAGCAGAACGAGTTCCCAGAAACCGGGCATGCTTGCCTCGCTGTCTTTGGCAGGATGGTGCGGAGGTTTGTAAAAATATAGCGGGAGAATCCGTTACAGGTTTCTCCCGCTATACAATGGTCTTGCTGGATTAGTCCGCTTTGATAGCGTCTACGGGGCAGCTGTCAACACAGGCGCCACAGTCGGTGCAGGCGTCAGCGTCGATAACGCGGGCGTCACCTTTTTCTTCGATAGCGCCGAGAGGGCAGCTGTCGTCACAAGCACCGCAGTTGATGCAATCTTCAGTGATGGTATGGGCCAAGGTATTCACCTCCTTTGCTTTAAAATCACTTTCTTCTTCCCTTGTTAATTCTGCTGCGGATTCTACAACACCTTTTTATAGCTTGTCCACCCCAAAAGATGTAAAAGAACTCACATAGTGGTGTAAACGACATCCAGGACAAAGGCCTTGCATTTATAGAGGGCATCTTATAGTATCTATGCGTTTGACTAGCCTGACAGATGGGCGGAAGGGGGCCGGCCTTTCCGCCCGTAACACATTTAAAGAGGAGGCACGTTAATTTCTATGGATATTCTCGCTTTGAACTGCGGAAGCTCGTCCGTAAAATATCAGCTGTACAGCTGGGAACGCCGTGAAGTAATCGCCAAGGGTGTTGTCGAAAGGGTCGGCATCGGTGACTCCTTCATTTCTCACGAGGTTCCCGGACGGGAAGACTACAAAAGTGAGCACGATTGCCCCGATCACACCGTGGCCATCGAATTGATCATCAAGACCCTGTCCGACGCGAAGGTCGGCGTGGTTAAGTCCATGAGCGAAATCTCGGCCGTTGGTCACCGTGTTGTCCACGGCGGGGAGAAGTTCGCCAGCTCCGTTCTGATCGACGAGGAAGTTCTCCAGGGGATCAAGGACGTTCAGCACCTGGCTCCTCTGCACAATCCGCCCAACATCATGGGCATCGTGGCAGCCCAGAAAGTTCTGCCCGATGTTCCCCATGTGGCTATTTTCGACACCGCTTTCCATCAGACCATGCCCGAGGAAGCGTACATGTATCCGCTGCCTTACGAGTGGTACGAAAAGCACAGCGTGCGTCGTTACGGTTTCCACGGCACTTCGCACCTCTACGTGTCCAAGCGTGCCGCCGTGCTGCTCGGCAAGGATGCCAAAGACTGCAACATCATCACCCTGCACATCGGTAACGGTGCTTCCCATGCGGCCATCCGCGGCGGCGTCTGCGTCGATACCAGCATGGGTCTGACCCCCCTCGAAGGTGCCGTTATGGGTACCCGTTGCGGCGATATCGACCCCGCGATCCCGACCTTCATCATGGAGCGCGAAGGCTACACCGCCAAGGAGATGGACAGCCTGCTGAACAAAAAGTCCGGTCTTCTCGGCATCACCGGCAAGTACACCGACCGCCGCGATATCGGCGAAGGGGTCAAGGCCGGCGACAAGCGTTGCAAGCTGGCCAACGATATCGAAGCCTATCGCATCAAGAAGTACATCGGTGCTTACATGGCTGCTCTCGGCAAGGTCGACGCCATCGTCTTTACCGCCGGTGTTGGTGAAATGGGCGCGGAAATCCGTCAGGATGCTCTGGAAGGGCTCGAGGCGCTGGGTATCAAGATCAACAAGGAACTCAACCTCAAGACCCGCACCAAGAAAGCCGAAGTGGAGATCTCCACTCCCGATTCCCCGGTCAAGGTGTTTGTCATCCCCACCGACGAAGAACTGGTCTTCACCGAAGACGTGGTCGGTATCCTGGAAAACACCTACAGCGACCACATGAGCTTCGATTACAGCTTCAAGTCCAAGGACTACGAGCGCAAGTAAATCGAAAAAAGAAATCGCACGTAAAAAGGCCGGTGGATAAATTCCACCGGCCTTTTTTGGGTCGTGTGTCCCGTCCTGAAATAAGTTTACACCTGGGAGACTTATTTTAGAATGTGACAGTAAATGTTCTGTGCGATTAGCCTTGGGCTTGAACCGCAGTGATAGCGGTAACGCTGATGATGTCATCCACCGAGCAGCCGCGGGACAGGTCGTTGACCGGTTTGGCTAGTCCCTGAATGATAGGTCCGAAAGCTTCGGCTTTGGCCAGACGCTGAACAAGTTTGTAAGCAATGTTGCCGGCATCGAGATCGGGGAAAACCAGAGTGTTGGCTTTGCCGGCGACGTTTGAGCCGGGAGCTTTGCTGTTGCCTACTGCGGGTACCAGGGCGGCGTCGGCCTGCAACTCGCCATCGATCTGCAGCTCAGGGGCTTTTTCCTTAGCGATTGCAAGGGCCGCAATGACCTTGTCCGGGTCTTCATGCTTTGCGCTGCCTTTGGTGGAAAAGGACAGCATCGCTACGCGGGCCTCGGCACCGAGGAAGCTTTTGCAGCTTTGAGCCGATGAAACGGCGATTTCCGCAAGGGCAGCTGCGTCAGGATTGGGGTTGACGCCGCAGTCAGCAAAAATCAGAGCACCGTTTTCGCCGAATTCCGGGGTCTTGGTTACCATGATAAAGCAGGACGATACGGTTTTCATGCCGGGTGCAGGGCCAATGACCTGGAACGCAGCGCGCAGTACGTTGCCAGTGGTGTTGTAGGCGCCGGCAACACATCCGCCGGCATCACCTTGACGTACCATCATGGTGGCGAAAAACAGGTTGTCATCGGCGGTCAGAAGTTTCAATGCGTCATCTTTGGACAGCCCTTTTTTCTTCCGGATTTCGACCAGTTCGTCGGCATAGGTGTCGAGCTGGGGAGCACTTTTAGGGTCGAGCAGGGTGACGCCTTCGAGGGATACACCGAGTTCCGTGGCTTTGGCCTGCAAGGCAGCGGGCTCGCCAAGCAGCACAACGTCCGCGAGGTTGTCTTTAACGATGGGGCCGGCAGCCTGGATCATACGGTCGTCGTAGCCTTCGGGCAATACGACAACTTGGCGGTTTTCGCGGGCTTTGGCTTTGATTTGATCGGCTAAATGCATCAGGAATCCTCCTTCGGATGTAGAATGTATGGGCGCCTCATTTATACTGTATGCCCCCAGGGGGGTCAACCTCTTTTCGGATTATTGTCCAGCTTCCGGATGTCTTGAAGGCTGGGATTCTGATCTGGCCAAAAGCGCTGGGGTTCATGTATAATGGCTTAAAAAAATAATCATTTCACTGAGGGACTGTCGAGCTTCGGTATGGATCGAAAGTACTTGCGGTTAATCGGTCTTCGATTAATTCGAGTGCGCAATGGCGATCAAAGCAGACAGCATCCAAGGTGGAATCAAAGGACACGATGAGTCCCTCTTCCCGTCAAGACATTCTTCTGGCTGCCTTCGCCGTTTTGTCTCTGCTGTTGCATGCGCTGTTGCTGTACCTGTTGCCTGCGGATGATCTGCTGGTGGCACCTTCCGTCAAGAAACCCGTGGTGGTGGAAGTGCGACCGCCACAGCAACGGCCGCGCGAAGTCGATATGCCCGCACAGCCTGTAACGCAACCGCGCCGAAAGCCGGCCAAAAGACTTGCGCCCCGCGACCAGGTGGTGCCGCGGGAAACCGCGCCCAGGGGGGATGCTCCCGAGGACCGTCAACCGCTACCGACGGTAGCGGCTCCGCCTCCTGCGGCAGCACCAGTCGAGCGCAAGCGGCCGGGAGATACGGGGGCTGTTTCGCCCGCCCCTCTCGATCTTGGTTTGCCGCAGACGACGCAGCAACGATTGCGGGAGGGATGGGCTCGTAAATATCGCGAGGATGTGGAAGAAGGCGAGGCGGTATGGCTCGATACGGAAAAGGACCTGTTGTCATCCTTTTTTAAGCGCTTTCGCGATAATATCTATCAGGTCTGGAACTATCCCCGCGCGGCAGCCGAACGCGGCCAGTCCGGTGTCTGTCTGCTTAGGATCGTCATCAATCAGGATGGCAGTGTCGATGCGGTCGAACCGCTGGAAAGCTCCGGGTATCCCACCCTTGATCGGGAAGCGATCGCCGCTGTCTATCGCGGCGCGTCTTACGGAAACCTTCCCTCATCCTATGCCAAGGATCAGCTTACCATTATGGCCTATTTTCAATACAGGCTTTCCGGCAATGGCGTATCCCGCAATATAACCGGAAGGTAAGTTTTTGTTTTTGATTCGCCACCCTGCATGGGAGGGATCTATCTATAGGTCTCCCTGCACGAACTCCGTATAATCATCCGCATCCATCAGGTCGTCTATTTCTTCCGGACGGGTTAATTTCATGCGGATGATCCAGCCATCTTCATAGGGCGAAGACATCAGCCATTCGGGTGAGTCGGAGAGATCCTTGTTGATCTCAACGATTTCCCCCGAAAGAGGGGCGTAGATCTCCAGCATCCCCTGGCGCAGTTCGATCGTCACCAGGGTATCTCCCAGTTCAAGTTCCGTTTCGACGTCCGGCATTTCGATGGATAGGATCTCCTCGACATCATCCTGAAGAGATTCGGTGATGCCGATAGTGACTTGTTCTCCATCTTCTTCGATCCAGACATGGTCCTCGTTGTAGAGCAATTCTTCCGGAAAGAACATGTGCCCCCCTGTAGACGGCATCGTTTCCCTGCGACTGTCGGGAATCGTTGCGTCTTCTGTGTGCTTGGTTTGGCCAGCCGTTGGCGATGACCGGCGTCGGATGAAAGCCGTGTTGCACAACCGACCCGATTTTAGCGAAATATACGGAAAAGATGGTGGCTTGTAAAGGCCGGAGCACTCTTGGATACCTTCTTTATGGCGAGGGCTCGCTTGCCCGGTTGTGGCGAGTTGTCGATGCAGAACGGGCAAGCCCGTGCCGTGATGGAAAACGCAGGGAGAAAAGTGGTGCTGGGGGCAGGATGCCGGGTACCGTAAAAATGTGCCGTGAAGCGCTTAACTGAAAAGCGCCCTCCGGATTGCCGGGGGGCGCTTTTTTTTAACCGTTGCTGGCTGCCTTGGGACAGCCGCCACAGCTTGCTGCCGGGCTACCTGAACTGCAGGCAGCAGGTTTGCTGCTGGACGAGTAACCCTGTTGGTACCAGCCTCCCCCTTTGAGGGTGAACGCTGATTGGGAAATAAGCTTCTGCACCGAGCCGCCACATTTCTGGCACTGGCTCAAAGGCTCATCGGAAAATTTCTGACGGGCTTCAAAAATCAAGCCGCATGCATCGCATTGGTATTCGTAAATGGGCATTGGGAAAACCTCCGTATATCTGATTTCGATCCTAATGTAGACATTCACCACCCCATTGTCAAGGGGAGGAGGGGGGCAATGTTGCTGTAGGTTCACTGTGGCAGGAATCTAATGTTGATAAATTTAAAAAACAGGGTAAAGTTTTCATTTGAAAGGTATCTAATGAACAATGAGTTATGGCTTGTTTCTTACAATCGGCGCCGAGCGGTGCAATCGCATGCGGTTTGCCCGGTGGGGCCGATGGGGGGATTAGGTTTTGAGTTCAGGTTTTGTCGTCTGGGGAAAACGGCTGCCAGTCCGGAAGCTTATGGAATACATGTCGGCAGGTGGCGGTTTCACCAAAACAGCAGGGCGGAGCACGAGTTGCAGACATATGTCGTTTAAGACGAAGGCCTCACAGCAAGGAATGGTATGGATACTGTTGAGCATTTGCATGCTTCTGGGGCATGCCTTGCCCGTCCGCGCCAAGGTTCTGAGCCTGGAAAAGAGCAGGCCCGTGAGGAAGGTCGCTCCTTATATGGGGATTCTCGAAGATCCCGCGGGGGACCGGTCTATAGAGCAACTTGTGAATCCCGTTTCTGCTGCCGCTTTCGCGCCGATACAGGGGGAGATGCTCAATCTGGGGATGACCGACGCTGTGTATTGGCTGCGGTTGGAAGTCAACACCTCAATCGGGCCCCATGGAGGTGCCGAAGGATCACCGTTTGTGTGGGTGTTCGATCTGGGGCGGCCCTTTGTCCGAAATGTGCAGGTCTATGTCGTATCGCAAGGGCCCGGCGCCGCGGCGAAGATCAAAAAGATTTCGTCGCAGTCTTCCCAATGCGGCTTTCCGGGCCGCGTATCGAGACCCGGCTGCCATTCGGCATTTTATTTACCCGAACTTACGGCCACCCCCCAAACCTTGTATATACGCGTGGTTCCATTGTCCAGCCTGGTGCTGTCGCCCGTGATTACGACCATGAAGGCTTACCAGGAGCAGGTGACACGCAAAATGCTGCGTTTCGGCATCATTCTGGGGATTTTCCTGGCCCTGTCCGTTTATAGCCTGATCATGTTCGTTGCATTGCGTGAGCGCAGTTATGCATGGCATTCCCTGGCGGCTTTATCGTTTGGGGGATTTTTTCTTTTTATTCAGCCTTTGAGCTCGGAGTACCTGCTCGCTTTGCCGGCGGCTATGGTGCATCGCCTGGCTCTGTTGGCGCTCGGCGGAGCTTTCTGTTTTTCCGGGTGCTTCGCACGATGTTTTTTGCACGCTGCCGACCGGATTGTTGACCGCTTGTTGCTGTTTTTTATGCTGCAAGGAGGGTGTCTTCTGTTGTTGGCGCTTGGGGGTGCCTCTCTTATGTTCGAGATGGCCTATATCGGGGTAGCGAGCATGGCTGTTGCCGTTATGGCGGGTGCCAGTTTGATAGCCTGGAGCAGAGGCAACCGGCGGGCCCGTTTTATATTCATCGCCAGTGTTGCTGCGGGCGCCATCGGTGTTGTGCATGTTCTTGTTCTAGGTGGCTGTTTATCCTGTCGACCCGGGTTTTCCTACCTGTACGAGGTTGGGGGCATAGCGGGTATAGGATTGTTGGCCTGTGCCTTGGGTGACAGTGTAAAAGCTTTGCAGCACGAGCGCGAAGTTTTGCGGGTGTCGGAACGGCGACACATGGAATTGGCGTTTACCGATGCTTTGACCGGATTGTTCAATATGCGGTATTTTCGCACTCAACTGGATCTTGCGATTCAGTGCGCGGAGCCGTTGAACCAATCTTTTACCCTGATGATGATGGATATAGACAATTTCAAGCTGTTCAACGATCGCTACGGGCATCTCCAGGGAGATCAGGTGTTGCGACAATTGGGGCAAATGATAGGGTCTGTGATCCGTGAAAAGGACGTGGCCTGCCGCTATGGTGGGGAAGAGTTTGCGGTCATTTTGCCGGGCGGTGATTTCCAGACGGCCGTCGACATTTATACGCGCCTCCAGGGCACCTTGCTGCAATGGCAGGAACATGAAAAGGAAAGCTTGATTTCATTGGTGACGTTAAGTGTCGGAGTGGCCGAGTATTTCCCAGGAGAACATGCCGATGATCTTATCGCGCGGGCCGATAGCGCCATGTATGAAGCCAAAGAAGGTGGTCGCGATCAGCTCGTGCTCAGCGAAGCGAGCGATCCTGGTTATGACCAGGCTGCCGGGGAATGTGCTACGATTTTCTAGACGGGGTGGAAAGCCTCATGCCGGCATGTGGTTTTCCAGATGGCGAACGGCTTCCAGAGCGACCCGTATGGCATTGCTCTGGGCCTGGTCCTTAAGCTTCCCATCGATCGCTTCGCTGGCGGTACGTCCGGCCAGTACTCCGCAGACGCATCCTGCAGAAAATCCGTAGACACCTGCCATTTTAAACAGAGTGCCGGCTTCCATTTCATAATTGAGAATATTCAAGCGGCGATATTCTTCGGTGATACCCTGCAGCTGGCGCATCAGATAGCGGTTGGCGGATGTGTCGACGCGTTCCTGGCCCTCATAAAAGGAGTCGACGGAAGCGGTCAGCCCCAGGTGGTGGTCGATATGCAGCCGGGCGGCTGCGTTGCCCAGGGCCACGCTGATATAGGGATCAGCTGCCGCGGGATATTCGACAGGCGCGATATCGTTGGCGGCTCCCTGGCGACACAGAGCGGCATAAGAGATGACCACGCTGCCGACCTTGACATGTTCCTGGATGGAGCCGCAGGTCCCGACCCGGATTATGCGGCGGATCCCGACGCTGTACAGTTCGTTGACCACAATGCTCAAGGAGGGGGCCCCCATGCCGCTGGTGGCCGCCAGCAGGGGTTGGCCGGTGTCGAGGGTCAGCAGGTAACTGTTCAGTCCACGGTTTTCGGATAGTGTTTTCTGGCAGGACACACCCTCGCTGGCCATGGCGATTTGCCTGGCGCGCTCCGGTGCGCCGCACAGCAGGGCGGTGGTCGGTGGCGTGGGGCCGAGGTCCTCGGCACAAAAACCAATATGGTAAAGGGGGGGATTGTCCGTCACGCGGTGTCTCCTGGATAGAGTTGTGATTGTTCCAAATATTGTTATGACAGGCTTAGGGGCAAGGCGGCTTTCCGAATGCATGGGGCAGGAAATCCTGAAGTGGCCCTTCAAGGGTCAAATGGGTATCGCATACCGCCGTGATGTGCAATGTCGGGGCAAATTCCGCAAGCATCTGCAGGCAGGCGCCGCAAGGCGGGGTCGGATGTGCTGTCGCCGTAAACAGGAGCAGGGCGATAAAATGCCGCTGCCCGTCGGCCACGGCTCGGGCCATGGCTACCCGCTCGGCACACAGGGTCAGGCCGTAGGAGGCGTTCTCGATGTTGCAGCCGGTAGCGATGCTGCCGTCAGCGGCCAGCAAGGCGGCGCCTACGGCAAACCGACTGTAGGGGCTGTAGCTTTTCTCGGCCGCCTGGCGGGCTGCCTGTTCAAGCTGTCGGCGTTGTGGCTCAGAGAGAGGGGACATGTCCGTTCCTCGACATCAAAAGGGTGCAGGTGTGGATAACTTGTTAAAAACCGCCTTTGCCTGGGGATAAGTTCAGCGACACTGCCAGCGAAACCAGATGTTAAGGAGTTTCTTGATCCTTGGCGTCAAGCGGTTGCGCTGGTAGGCATCGGCCAGTTTGCGCATCATTTCCGCCTGGGTCGGGTAGGGGTGGATGGTCCTGCCGATGGCCCCCAGGCCCAGTCCGCCGGAAATGGCCAGCGCCATTTCGCCAATCATTTCGCCGGCGTGTTCGGCGACGATGGTCGCACCGAGGATCTTGTCACTGTTCTTTTTGAGGTGAACCCGTGCAAAACCGGCTGTTTCGCCATCGATAAGGCCCCGGTCGGTATCCGCAAGGGGGACGGTCAGGGTGGTGACGGCAAGGCCCTTTTGCCGGGCTTGTTCTTCATAGAGCCCCACGTGAGCCACTTCCGGAGAGGTATAGGTTACCCAGGGGATAACCATGGAGGAAGTTGACTGCCGACCGGGAAACAGGGCGTTGGCCAGCAGCATACGGGCCATGGCATCGGCCGTATGGGTGAATTTGTAGGGCGAGCAGACATCCCCGGCGGCAAAGATGCGGCGGTTGCTGGTGCGCAGACGCCTGTCGACCTTGATCCCGGTTTTGGGATCGAAGGCGACTCCGGCTTTTTCAAGACCCAGGCCCGTCACGTTGGGGGTGCGGCCTGCGGCTACCAGGATGTCGTCCACCGCAATATGCCGCGGGCCGTCGGGAAGATCCATGTCAATGTTTCTGGTGTTGCCCTGCCGGCTGATCTGCTTGGTGCGGCAGTCGAAGTAAAGCGTGATCCCTTCACGGATCATGGCCTGCTCGATCAGGGCGGCAGCGTCACGGTCTTCCCGAGGCAGTGCGCCACTGCCGTACTCCAAAACAGTGACCTGGCTGCCGAGGCGGGCAAACGCCTGGGCCAACTCGCAACCGATGGGACCGGCACCGATGATGGCCAGTCGTGAAGGTCGTTTGTTCAGGGAAAAGACCGTTTCGTTGGTCAGGTAGCCGGTTTCTTCCAGTCCGGGGATGGGAGGCGCAGAGGCTCTGGCACCGGTGCAGATGGCGGCTTTGCGGAATCTCAACGGTTTTCCGTCGACCGTCAGGGTGTCATGGGAAACAAACGTGCCCGTCCCCAGAAAAACATCCACACCCAGTTCCTGTTGGAAGCGTCGGGCCGAATCATGCTGACTGATGGCGGAACGGACTTCCTGCATATAGGCCATGGCCGAGGTGAAGTCGGCTTTGACCTTGTCGGTACCTGTGGCCCCGAAGCGGTGGGCGTTGCGGGCCGCGGAAACGGCACGCCCGCATCGGATCAAGCCCTTGGAGGGGACGCACCCGAAATTAAGGCAGTCACCGCCCATGTTGAGTTTTTCGATCAGGGCCACCCGTGCACCGAGGCCGGCGGCACCCGCAGCCGTAACCAGACCGGCGGAACCGGCGCCGACCACCACCAGATTATATCGGGGGGCTGGTTCGGGATTCGTCCAGTCGGATGGACGCACATTCTCTATCCAGATTCGCTCGGCATCGGTGCTTGCCGGACGGTTGTGACCACTGAACATGCTGCCCCCTTGGATAAAAATGAAGGTTGCTGCTGGAAAGCTTGCTCAAAGTATACTGAATGGGTCTCGGTATTCAATGAAGGGGCGTTCGGGATATTTACCGTGAAGACCGGACGGTCAGCGTTTTTTTCGTCTGAAAAGATCAGTTTTAAGGCTGGAGACTCGGTCCAGAAACAGCAACCCGTCGAGGTGATCGATTTCGTGTTGCAGGGCTATCGCCTCGAACCCCGTGGCGCGGATCACCTGCTTGTTGCCGCTGCGGTCGAGATATTGCACCACCACGCTTTCGGCCCGCGTGACATTGCCGGTGTAATCGGGTACGCTCATGCAGCCTTCCCGGGAAGCGGTGCGCCCCTCCTGTTCGAGGATTTCGGGATTGATCATGACGATCAGGCCATGGTTTTCCTTACGTCCGAGTTTGCTGTGGGATACATCGACCACCACCACGCGGCGTGTAATGCCGATCTGGGGGGCGGCGACGCCTACGGAGTGGCCGGCGGCCACCATGGTATCGATGAGATCCTGGATCAAAGAATCGACGTTCTCGTCGCATTGCGTTACCGGCGTGCAAATTTCCTTGAGTGCAGGATGCGGATAAAGCAGAATGTCCTTGACGGCCATGATCTTAGAGTTCCACGGGGGTTATGCTGCGTACGGAAATATCGATCTGCAGGTCCTGCTTTAAGCGATTCAGCACCGTGGACAGTTGCTCGACCTCGAGACCCACAGGAAGTACGGCCTCGATCATCATCACATATACCGGATTTTGTTTGGAGCCGACCAGCTTGGTATTGAGGTCGGTGATGTTGATCTGACGATCTCCCAGTTCCTTGACGACGGGATAGACGATACCGGGTTTGTCGGAACCATAGACGGAGATCATGCAAAGTTCGCCATCGAGTTGCGGTGCGGTTTCTCCGCCGGGTTGCAGTTTTCGAAGAAAGACGGACAGCCCGTCTTTTTCGAGGGCGGCAAAGGCGTTGTCGAATTCGGCCTGTTCCTGCAGATCGGGGTGGGAAATAATCAGGATCATGGCGAATTGCCCACCCAGAATGGTGCAACTCGAATCTGCGATGTTGCAACCGAGGTGGTAGAGAACTTCCGTAACCTTGGCGACGATGCCGGGGTGGTCCCGGCCGATGATGGTCAGGGCAAAATGACTCATATGTCGGTCCTCCGAAGTATCGATAAAAGAAAAATTTCTACCATGGCCGGATTGAAAAGGCCAGCCCCTTCACGGAACGGTGTCATGACAATCAATAAGCAGGATCTGGACATCACCTTTTTTAAAGCCGGCGGACCGGGCGGACAGCATCGGAACAAGACCGAAACGGCCGTCCGCATTCACCATCGTCCCAGCGGCATCACGGTGACCGCTTCCGAACGGCGTTCCCGTCAGGCCAACATCGAGCATGCGCTTGAGCGTTTGGCCCAACGTTTGGAAGCCATGCGGCGTAAACCGCGCCGGCGCATAGCCACCAAACCCGGCAAGGCAGCCCGCGAGCGACGACTTACCGGCAAGCGGATGCGCTCCCAGCGTAAGCAGCAGCGCCGACGGGTGGATGTCGATTGACCCAGCGGTTTTCCTTTGCCTCAGCTTGTTTTCATCCGGAAACGGTCCTTTTCCCCAATCTCTGCGTCAATCTTCCCACTTGCTTGTGACTTGGGCCATCCCTGGCCCTCGCCCTACGGGCAGCCGGAGGCTGTCCATTGCGCATCCTGCTCCATGATGTGGCGTAAAAACTACACCTCCGCGCAAGTGCTCGATTTTCTTGACCTTGGGAAAAATCACTCATTTCTCTTATGAAAACTGCGCAGTGTGCATCCTGAGTTTCCGGATGCACACTAGCTTGCTTGAACCAGCGGGCAGGCTTCGGAAACAAAGGGGTTGGTGCGTACCGCCAGCGAATACAGGAACGGGTAGTGGTTCAGCAGGTGCTGGGTGTAATTGAGCCACTGGCCTGTCGCAAGTTGGTAAACGCGGCGTATGTCCCCGGCAAGGTGCTCGAGATCGCTGTCCGGCAACTGGGAAAACCCCTGCCGATGCTGGAGCTCTTCCCTGAGGTGCAGCGTCGCGAGAAGAAGATCAGTAAAGGTCTCATGCTCCAGCAGGTAGGGACTTTCAAGCAGCCGCACCAGCATGGGGCCCTGATTATTGAGAAGAACCCGCAGAGAGTCCAGGTCGAATCGCCCCTGCTGAATTTCGAAAGCATGGGCGGCCAGGGCCTGCTGTGCACGGGTAAAGTCTTTGGGCAACCAGCTGCCGTCGATGGCCAACCTCTGTTCCAGAAAGCCTCTCTGGTAGTCGGCGCGAGCACAGTGGGCCAGGAGTTCACAGCCCGCCTCGCTGAAATACAATCCCACAATCATTTGCAGTTTCTGTTGCCGGGTCTGGTATTCCCGACGATTGAGAAACACTTCCGTTGCGGCGGCCAGGGTGCTGACAAAAGTACCCACCCCGGTCACGATGAGAACAACAGCCAGTGCTTTGCCGCCGGCCGTTGCCGGCGAGATGTCTCCATAGCCCACCGTGGCGATAGTCACAATAGTAAAGTAGATAGCGTCGATAACCGAAAGGTGTTCGGCAAACATGAAGCCGACAGTACCCAGAATCATTACCGAACAGAATATGGCAAGATAGATGCGAAGGCGCATTCGCTCCTTGGCAGCATGCATGTGGTTCCTCTCCTTGTCGATAGCAATATCAATGGAACAGAAGCAGGGCCATAACCGTTCCCAGAAAAACCACGCCGGTGCTGTGTTGCCAGCCAGCAATCGGTTCCCGGTTTTTTCCGGTAGCGAACGGCCGCAAGGCCACAAGGGGCCAGGTGGCCAGCCCCGTGCATAGCCAACGGACCGTGGTGGAGTCGGGCATGGTAAGGGCCGGAAGCGACAGGGTAGCGGTTGACAGCGCCAAAATCCAGACAAAAATCAGTTGCCGCAGGCGCTTGACAGGCAGGAGGTGAAGCTCCGGGAAAAGGCCGGCACGACGCAGGTCGGGGCGGTGTTGCAGCAGGATGTACCAGCTGTGAGGGATTTGCCATAGTAGCAGTATGGCGGTCATGCAGGTCAGCCGGGGGTCCTGCCCGCGACCGCCGCCCGCCAGCCAGCCGATGGCCAGCGGCAGTGCGCCGCACAGGGTGCCGGGCAGCAGAGCCAGTACGGTATGGCGTTTCAAGGGGGTGTAGACGAGGTGGTAGAGCAGGAAAATACTCAGGCTCAGCAAGCCGCTTCGTCGGTCCAGAGCGGTCAGCAACAGGGCTCCAGATATCGCCAGGCCGAGGCCGATGCTCAAACCGGTGGCCGGCTTCAGGCGTCCGCTGGCCAGGGGGCGGCAGCGGGTTCTCTCCATGCGGGCATCGGTGTGGCGCTCCTGCCATTGATTGAGCACCGAGGCGCCCGCCGCCGCCGACAGGACACCCAGGCCAAGCCAGGCTGCTCGTGCGCCGTACGCTCCGCCGGCCGCCAGGTACCCGGCCAGGGATGCGCCTGCCACTGCGCTGCATAGCGGCAGGCGCAACAGAGTGCGAATCATGGCTGCGTCTCCGTAGCCGTGGGTTGTTCGCCTGCGGAGCTGTCGGCCGTCTGAAGCAGAAAGTCGATCAGTATCTGCAGGTCCTGCTCACCGATTTTTTCGCCATATGCCGGCATGACCGCGGCATAGCCCTGCACCACCTGGCTTGCCGGATCGAGAATGCTGCGTTGAACATAATTACGGTCAACTTTTTGGGATGTGTCCGGAGGCTGTGCGAAAGCCCGCTTTTGCCCTTCGACAAGCTGCGCGAAACTCGGTCCGACCCGGGGACTGTCGTCTAGAGAGTGGCAGGCCAGACAGCCGTACTGTTCCAGCAGTTGTCGGCCTTTGGCCAGGCCTGCTTCAGGTTGCGGTTTCTGCAGCCAGTCTGCGAAGGCGTCGGGGGACAGCACCTCGACGCTGGTGATCATGCTGGCATGGGCGAGTCCGCAGTATTCCGTGCAGAAAAGGTCGAACGTGCCGGTTTCCGGTGCCCGGAACCAGACATGGGTGGTCATCCCCGGCACCGCGTCCTTCTTGATGCGGAAGGCCGGGATATAAAGGCTGTGCAGCACATCCTCGGAGACGATGGCGATCCGTACGGGCCGGCCGGCCGGAACCACCAGTTCGGGACTGGTACGGCCGCCTGGGTAGACGAAGCTCCAGGACCACTGGCGGGCGACCGCTTTGACCGGCAGGGCGTCGGGCGGTACGTTGGTCAGGGACAGGTAGCCCTGCCATCCGTACCAGAACATGCTCAATACGATGAGGGTGGGGATCAGGGTCCAGGTGATTTCCAGCCACAGACAGGAGCTTGGGATTTCTTTCGGTTGGGGTTGTCGGCTGCGATGAAAGCGGATGGCAAACGCCACCATGACACCGGTGATAAGGACCAGCAGTATCAGGCTGATGCCGAAGATATACAGGAAAACCTTGTCCACCGCCTCGGCGGTATCGAGCCACGTTGGGGTCACGTAAGCCTCTCAGCGATAAAGAACATCGAAAAAAGTCAGGCCGATAAAGGTTGCCAGGGTTGCAAGGGCGACCAGCAGCGAGATTTTGATCACCCGTCCTTCTTCTTTCAAATGCATGAAAAAGAAGATGACCAGAGCGGCTTTGCCGGTGGCGATGCCGAGGGCCGCCCAGATGTTGCCCGCCCCCAGGTCAATACGCGAAATGCCGACGGTGGCGGCCGTCAGGCACAGCAGCAGCCCCCAGGTCGCGATTAACTGACGCATGGCGCCGGTATGTCGGGTGTCGTCAGGCACGGTGAACTCTCCTACAGCAGCAGGTAGTACAGAGGAAAAATGAATATCCAGATCACATCCACCAGGTGCCAGTAAAGGGCGCTGTTCTCCAGGATGGTCGGGGATGTTCCGGTTATGCGGCCCTGGCGCACCAGGCACAGTACCCATGCCAGGATGACGCCGCCGATGATCACGTGCAGCCCGTGCAGGCCGGTGGTCAGGTAGTACAGACCGAAAAAGGTGTCATGGCCGGGCGGTGCCTGGCGCAATGTCACCGAGCCGGGGTAGAGATCGTGCTCGAATTTGGCGTGCCATTCCAGCCCCTTGTTGACCAGGAACCACAGCGCAGCGCCGATGGTACTGCCCAGCAGCCACTGGCAGAGACGGTAGCGGTTGCGGCGCAGGGCTTCGAGGGCCAGCGCCACGGTCAGGCTGCTGGTCAGCAGCAGAGCGGTATTGCCGGCGCCGAAAGCCAGACTCAACTGCTTGCCCCCGGCGATAAACTGGTCCGGATAGCGCTGCAGGTAAACGGCAAAAAGCACGAAGAGTCCGCCGAACAGCAGCAGCTCGGAGAGCAGGAACAGCCACATGCCCAGTCGTGCGCCTTCCGCATCGTGATGCTGTGCCGATGTGTTCATGGCTTCCCCGCCTTTTTAAAGTCGTACGGGCCATGGCTAACCTGTGGCAGTTGCGCGAAATTTTCGGTCGGCGGCGGCGATGCTACGGTCCACTCAAGGGTTGCCGCCTCCCAGGGATTGGCGCCGACGCATTGGCCGCGCCGCAGGGCAATCAACAGGTTGGCGGCCATGAGCATCAGGCCCACTGCCAGAATCCACGAGCCGTAGGTCGCCAGACGATTGAGTTGGGAAAATTGAAGCAGGTAGTCGTAGTAGCGACGCGGCATGCCTCGCAGGCCGGCCAGCATCATGGAGAAGTACAGCAGGTTGAAACCGATGATCATGATGCCCCAGCCCCATGTGGCCCGGCGGTTATTGTACATGCACCCGAAAATTTTCGGGAACCAGTAGTGCAGGGCGCCGAAAAAGGCGAAGCCGGTGCCACCGAACATCACGTAATGAAAATGCGCCACCACAAAATGCGTATCGTGGACATGCACATCGGTGGCCGCGGCGCCCAGCACCAGCCCCGACAGGCCTCCGATGGAAAACAGCAGCACGAAGGACAGGGCGAAAAGCATCGGCGCGTCGAGGCGGATCGACCCGCCGTAGAGGGTCGCCACCCAATTGAACACCTTGACCGCCGAGGGGATCGCCACGATGAAGGTCAGCAGGGAAAAGACCAGGATGGCGGTGTCGCTCATGCCGCTGACGAACATGTGATGTCCCCACACCAGGGAGCCCGCTGCGGCGATACCGATACTCGAGGCGACGATGGCCTTGTAACCGAAAATCGGTCGGCGCGCAAAGACCGGGATGATTTCCGATACCACTCCCATGGCCGGCAGCACCATGATGTAGACCGCAGGATGGGAGTAAATCCAGAACAGGTGCTGGTACATCAGCGGGTCGCCGCCGCGGGCGGCGTCGAACAGCCCCAGGCCCAGAATCCGCTCGGCCAGAATCAGCAGCAGGGTGATGCCGAGTATCGGTGTGGCCAGTACCTGCACCCAGGCGGTGGCGTACAGCGACCAGATAAACAGCGGCAGGCGTGTCCAGGTCATGCCGGGGGCCCGCATCCGATGTATTGTGGTGATAAAGTTGAGGCCGGTCAGAATGGAGGAAAAGCCGAGAATAAAGACGGCAAATACCGCCAGCGACACGTTGGTGGCGGTCTCGCCGGCAAAAGGCAGATAAAAGGTCCAGCCGGTGTCCGGCGGGCCGCCGCCTCCCAGCAGGGAGGACAGGGCCATGCTGGCGCCGATGATGTAGAGCCACCAGGAAAACAGATTCAGCCGCGGAAAAGCCACATCCCGTGCGCCGATCTGCAACGGCAGCAGGATGTTGCCGAAGGCGGCGGGTATTCCAGGGATGATGAACAGAAAGATCATCACCACCCCGTGCAGAGTGAACAGCGCATTGTAGGTGTCGGGCCCGACAATGGTGCTACCCGGAGCGATCAGTTCCAGGCGAATCAGCAGACCTAAAGTCACGCCGACGGCAAAAAAGGTACTGATGGAGTAGAGATAGAGCAGGCCGATACGTTTGTGGTCGGTGGAAAATATCCAATCGAACAAGGAGGGTTGGTCGCCTGAAGGTTCGAGGAAACCGCGTCTGAAGTATTCTCCCATGCGGATGATTTTTCCCATGCTGTTCCTTATTCTCCCGGTTTTTTACGGCTGGATAAAATCAGGTAGAAAGCAAATCCTCCAGCCATCAGAATAACGGCCACGGCGCTGACTCGCAACAGGTTGAAAACGTAGCGGCGTCCGCCCGGATCGTAACTGAAACAGAACTGCACCACCTTGCGGATAGTGGCGCCAAGACGTCCCTGGGCCGCTTCGGTAAGGGCCAGCGTGACGTCGAGGGGCAGCATGCGCGTGCCGTGCAGATAACGCACGATACGCCCATCCGGATTTACCACGAAGACCGCCACCGGGTGCAGAAAGTCCTCTCCCCGGCGGGTGAAACGGTAACCTGCGGCATCCAGCAGATGCCGGATGCTGGCCTCGTCGCCGGTCAGAAACCGCCAGGCATCCTCGGGGTAAGGGGCGTTCATGGCCGTGCGGTATGTCTGCCGGGCTTTGCGGGCGTCGGTCGGGCTTTCCAGTTCGTCAAAGCTGATCGACAGCACACGATAGTCTTTATCCGGCGTCAGGCGAACGTCGGGCAGAACCTGTGCCAGGCTGCCCTGCAGAAAACTGCACACGTTGGGGCAGCTGAAATAGACCGGCGCGATCAGGGTCGGCACGGTGATCAGTTCGGATAATTCGACCGGTCGCCCCTGCTCATCCAGAAACGTCGTCTCCAGGGGGATGACGGCTCCAATGCGCTCTTCCAGGCCGACTTCAGGAATGGACCTCATCGGCTGACGATGAGTATGGTGTTTGTGCCCTGTGTCGGAGTGGCCCGGCGACGGCGCAAGCGTGGAACAAAAAGCCGCTAGAAGACAGCTTACCAGAAGAATGCGGCCATGGGGGCGCGGTAGGGATAGTTTTCTCATGAAAAGGCCTTCGTGCCGATCGGTATCGGCGGTTTGGTGTCCGAACACCATGCGGTGCCCTGGTTATTATTGGTTCCTTTACATTATATGGATCCCACCGTTATATGCAATGCCCTGTTTTCAGACTTATTGCGTCGGTGGTGGGGTTCTGCTAGCATGCTTCTTATGAATGAGACCGAACAAAACCGCCTGGCGGAACTGGAAGAGCGCATTGTCGAACTGGAGATACGTTTTACGCACCAGGCTCGACAGCTCGAAGAATTGAACGAGGTGCTGACCGAAAGCGCCGATATTATCACTGCGCTGCGGCAGGAGAATATGGCCTTTCGCCAGATGCTCAAAGGCCTTTCGCCTGAAATGCTGGAGTCTCCCGATGAGTGACAGGCTGATAGGCGCGGACTTACCCAAGTTGCTGCGCGATGCCGTAGTGATTGTTCTGCTGGCGACATTGGCTGGAGCGGCCATCAACGGTCGCCTGTTGTGGCAGATCTGGTCGGGGCAGGCCCCTGGGGCGGTTGTCCCTTCGGAGACTTTGACCGAAAGCGATTTGCTGCCGATGCCTATGTCCCTGTCGGAATTGCGGGAGCTGACTGCCGGCGAGATCATATTGCTGGATGCCCGCAGTGGCGATCTTTACCTGCAGGGCCATCTGCCGGGGGCGCGCAGTTTGCCGTGGGGCGAGGTGGAATCCCTGCTGGCGGTTTTCCGCGCCGAGGTGCCGGTCGATGTTTCTGTGGTTACCTATTGCAGTGGTTACAGTTGCGAGGATTCTTTTCTGCTGGCCCAGCGTCTGATGGCTAGCGGTTTTAAGGATGTCCGTGTTTTCGAAGGCGGCATGCCGGAGTGGCAGGATGCCGGAATGCCGGTGGAGGAGGGGCAGCCATGAAGCGTTTCGAGCCTATCCTGTACCATGTCAGCCGTTTGCTGCTGGGAGGGCTGTTCCTGTACGCGGGGGTGGTCAAGGCTTTCGATCCCGCGGGTTTTGCCGGGGAGATCGCCAACTACCAGATCATGCCGTATCGGCTCAATTTTCTGGTGGCGGCCACCCTGCCTTTTGTCGAGATGCTGGCCGGATTGTTGTTAGTTATCAATCGCAAGGTGCGTCCTGCCAGCCTGGTTATCGGTGGCCTGAACCTGGTATTCATTGTGGCGCTGTCATCGTTGCTGGTGCGCGGTCTCGATATCGATTGCGGCTGTTTTCGCCCCGGCGCCCATTCGTCCGTTACCGCCGCTCTGTGGCGTGATATCGGACTCATGGTACTGGTGGTTGTGACGTTTGTCGGCAGCGTTCGGCGCCGCGCCTGAGCCATGTCGGTACTGCTGATCCATCCACCGGCGGCCAAAGCCGGTGAGCCGCCTTTGGGCCTGGCCGTGTTGCAGGCCCATCTCAAAGCGCGCGGCTTAAACGTATGCGTTGTCGATGCCAATCGCGACGCTTATCGTTATCTGTTGCGGCCTGAGACGCTGGCTGTCAAGGCCGGCCCTGCGCCATCCACCCGTTTGCGGCGCGCCCTGCGCCACGTCGACTCCTCTCTGGCATTTCTCTGCTCGCCGGCTGCTGCTGTTCATGCGGCGCGTTATGCCACGGCCGTGCGTTACCTGAACGATGCTCTGAGTCTGTATGATGGCGTTTCCGGCAGCGAACGACTCACCCTCGGGGACTATCGTCACGGCGCGTTGTCCGAATATTCCGAAGCCGATATGGATCGCCTGGCTGCCGGCGAGGAGCAGACCCTGTTCCATTCCTATTTTTGCGGCGAGCTGTTACCGGCCATAAAGCGGCAAACTCCGAGGATGCTGGCTCTGTCCATCAATTATCGCCACCAGGTCTTGCCGGCTTTTGAACTGGCAGGGTTGTTACGTCGCCATTTTCCCGGGATACCTCTGGTAGCGGGGGGCGGCATGATCACTTCCTGGCAATCCGCGCTGCGGGAAACGGGCATGCGTCTGCCGGTCTTCGATCATCTGGTATCCGGTCCCGGTGAACAGCCACTGTACGATCTGCTGGAAGCGGAATCCCGGGCGGATTACCTGCTGGAAGACCGCTCAACCCTGGCTCTGGAGCCTGATTTTACCGACCTCGACACCGCCGGCTACTTGTCCCCCCATCCGGTGTTGCCGGTGACGGCCTCCCGCGGTTGCTACTGGGCGCGCTGCCTGTTTTGTCCGGAGGCGAGCAGCCCGACGCATCCCTACAAGGCTTTTCCCGGTCATGAACTGCCGCAGTTGCTGCGTAGCCTGGCTCAACGATGGAAGGTGCGTCATTTCCACCTGACCGATAACGCCATACCGCCGTCCGCCCTGCAGGCTCTGGCGGCGCAGGCCGATCGGCTTTGCGACTTGTCGTGGTACGGGTTTGTACGTTTTGAAGCGGCATTGCTGCAAGGCGATCTGATCGAACGCCTGGCCCGTGGCGGTTGCCGGCTGTTGCAGCTGGGATTGGAAAGCGGCAGTCAGGCGGTGCTCGATCGTCTGGCCAAAGGTACCCGGCTGGCCATCGCTGCCGAAGTGCTGCGGCGGCTCAGGCAGGCGGGTATCGCGACCTACGTGTACGTGCTTCTCGGCACGCCCGGCGAGAGTCCGGACGAGGCCCGCCGGACCAAAGCCTTTCTCGAAGACCATGCCGACTGTATCGATTATCTCAACCTGGCCATCATGAACATGCCGCGGCATTCGGCGCTGGCCGCAACGGATGCCGCTGGTGGGGCCTCGCCTCTGGATCTCTACCTGCCCGTTGATGAACATGCCACGGAGCGACGAGCCGCGCGCCGTTTTTTACAACAGGAGCTTCTCGCTACGCCGGCTATCAAGGCTATCGTCAATCGTACGCCGCCGCTGTTTACCTCCAACCATGCGTTTTTTTTCAGCCCCAAACTTCAGGTTGAAACCAGCCGTAAGCTGTAAGCCGCAAGTGAACGTCAAAACATTCATGGTTTACCGGAACCATGGACTTGACGTATGCCCTGTGGTAAACCTGCGCGCTGGAGGATTTTACTTTTTATGAGCAGTTGGCAACGACAATTGATCGATAGCGTGACCGCTCCCGCCGGTCTGGCGGAGCGATTCGGTACGGATATGAGCGAGCTGGATGCGGTGGTGCAACGCTATCCCATGCGGATTACCCCCTACTATCTCGATCTCATTGAAAAACCGGGGGATGCCATCTGGCGGCAGTGTGTACCCGACAGGCGCGAATTGCTCCCCTGTCAGGAAGATGCCGATCCCCTTGCCGAGGAACGTCTGTCGCCGGTGCCGCTGCTGGTGCACCGTTATCCCGATCGGGTGTTGCTGCTGGCCAGCGGCCAGTGTGCGGTCTACTGCCGTTTCTGCACCCGCAAACGCAAGGTCGGTTGCGCCGCCATGGGGGTTAGCGATCGGCATCTCGATGAGGCTATCGACTATGTCGCGCGCACGGAGCAGGTCCGCGACGTGATCCTGTCCGGCGGCGATCCGCTGCTGCTGGAAGATGACCGGCTCGAACATCTGCTCATGCGCTTGCGCGCCATTCCCCACGTGGAGATCATCCGTATCGGCAGCCGAGTGCCCGTTACCCTGCCGCAGCGCATCACCGAAGAACTATGCGCCATGCTGCGGCGCTACCATCCTCTGTATCTCAATACCCATTTCAACCATCCGCGCGAGCTGACCCCGCAAGCTTTTGAGGCCTGCCGACGACTGGCCGATGCCGGCCTGCCCCTGGGTAATCAGACCGTGCTGCTGCGCGGCGTCAACGACACGCCTGCCGTGATGCGGCAATTGGTCAAAGGCCTGCTGAAAATGCGCGTGCGCCCCTATTATCTGCACCATATGGATCTGGCGGCCGGTACGGGGCATTTCCGTACCCGCATCGAAACCGGCCTGGATATCGTCGCCGCCTTGCGCGGGCCGATCTCCGGCCTGGCCGTTCCCCACTACGTCATCGATTCCCCCGGCGGCAAAGGCAAAATTCCCCTGCTGCCGGAGTATCTGGTGAAGCTTGGCGATACCGCCCTGCTGCGTACGCCGTCCGGTGAAATGATCGAATTTCCCAATGGCGAGATGTGAATGGTCTTTGCCAGTTATTGATTTTATCTCACCACGAAGGACACGAAGATCACGAAGAAGGACTTAAAAGACAAACCAGGATCTTTTGTTTAAACCTGAAAAATCTTGGTTTTAGCTTTTCCTTCGTGTCCTTCGTGCTCTTCGTGGTGATAAGTATTGCCAAATAGACCTTGCACGCGTGACTTAACGGCACACTTTGGCGTTTAGCTCTAAAAATCAACCTTCACGCCGGAGCGCTCCTCGGCCAGTTGCCAGAAAGCCCGTACCACCGGACGCTGCAGATTGCGCCGGGTGGAACACAGTCCGACCACGTAGGGGGCCAGTTGCGGCGCCGCTTCAATAACGCGCACTTCGTCGCGAAACGGGCTGCGCGCCAATACCAGTTCCGGAACGATGCCGATGCCGCAGCCGAGGCGCACCATGGCGATGATGGCTTCGTTACCGGAGACTTCCGAGGAAATATTGGGGGTGATGCGTCGGGTTTTGAGCCATTGATCGAGGCGCCGGCGTGACAGGCCTTTTTGTGGCAACACCAGTGGGGTTCGTTGCAGATCGATTTCGCCGTCGCGTACCGGCAGGGGCGCGGGGTCGCCCTGTTTGGGGGCAATGAACAACAGCGGGGTGTTGATGATGGGCAAAAACTCGAGCTGTGATTGCTGTCGGTCGGGCAATGCCGCCACGGCCAGGTCGATTTCGCCGCTTTGCACCTGGGCCACGGCCCGCTCGGCGGCGCCGGTGCTCAATTCCAGTTGCACCTCGCGATGGGCACTGCGAAACGCTTCGAGCAGGCGTGGCAGCAGGCTGTAGACGGCCGTGATGGACGCGTAGATGGACAGGGTGCCGCTGATGGTTTCCTTGCCTTTGACGGTGCCGCGAAACGCCTGCCAGTCCTGCAATGCGCGACGTGCGTAAGTGCGGAACTGCTCGCCGGCCGGTGACAAGGCGACCCGGCGGTTGTCCCGTATGAACAGAGGCCGTTCCACTTCTTCTTCGAGGCGTTGAATGGTGCGGGTCAAGGCCGAAGGGCTGAGGTTGCAGGCCTGGCTGGCCCGGCCGAAGTGCAGCAGTTCGGCCACGGTCAGAAAAATTTCCAGTTCACGTATGTCCATGTCGGCTCCACGTTGCGTAATGTGCAATACAATATTCTAAATAAATCAATTTACGCAATAGGCAAAATCGGGTATGGTCCCCTATACTCTTACTTTTCCAACAACGCACATAAGGGAGATACCGATGGGTCAGAACTATTTCAACTCGCTGCCGTTTCGTCGTCAGCTGCAGGAACTCGGCACCTGCCGTTTTATGGACGCTTCCGAATTCGCCAACGGTTGCGAATACGCCAAAGGCAAAAAGATCGTCATCGTCGGTTGCGGCGCCCAGGGCCTCAACCAGGGTCTCAACATGCGCGATAGCGGTCTCGACGTCTCCTACACCCTGCGCAAAGGGGCTATCGAAGAAAAACGTCAGTCCTATCTCAACGCGACGGAAAACGGCTTTGCCGTCGGCACCTACGAAGAAATGCTGCCCACCGCCGATATCGTCATGAACCTCGCTCCCGACAAGCAGCACACCGACGTGGTCAACACCGTGGTGCCGTTGATGAAGCAGGGCGCGGTCTTTTCCTATGCCCACGGTTTCAATATCGTTGAAGAAGGTACCCAGATTCGCAAGGATCTGACCGTTATCATGGTTGCTCCCAAGTGCCCCGGTTCCGAGGTGCGCGAAGAGTATAAGCGCGGTTTCGGCGTGCCGACCCTGATCGCCGTGCACGGTGAAAACGATCCCAACGGCGACGGCCTGGAAATCGCCAAGGCGCTGTGCTCCGCCCAGGGCGGCGATCGTGCCGGGGTTCTCGAGTCGTCTTTCGTCGCCGAGGTCAAATCCGACCTGATGGGCGAGCAGACCATCCTCTGCGGCATGCTGCAGGCCGGCGCGCTGCTGTGCTTCGACAAAATGACCCAGAACGGCATCGACGCACCTTATGCCGTCAAGCTTATCCAGTACGGTTGGGAAACCATTACCGAGGCTCTCAAGCACGGCGGCATCACCAATATGATGGACCGTCTCTCCAATCCCGCCAAGCTGGTGGCTTTCGGGGTGGCAGAGGAACTCAAGGAGATCATGCGTCCCCTGTTCGAAAAGCACATGGACGACATCCTGTCCGGCGAATTCTCCAGCACCATGATGGAAGACTGGGCTAACGATGATGTCAAGCTGCTGACCTGGCGCGAAGAAACCGGCAAAACCGCTTTCGAGCAAACCGAAGGTGCCGGTGACATCAGCGAGCAGGAATACTTCGACAAGGCGATCCTGATGGTGGCCATGGTCAAGGCCGGCGTTGAATTGGCTTTTGAAGTCATGGTTTCCGCCGGTATCGAGCCCGAGTCCGCCTACTACGAGTCGCTGCACGAAACGCCTCTCATTGCCAATACCATCGCCCGCAAGAAGCTGTATGAGATGAACCGGGTTATTTCGGATACCGCCGAGTATGGCTGCTACCTGTTCTCCCATGCCTGCGTGCCTCTGCTGCAGGATTTCATGGAAAAGGTGGGCACCGATCTTATCGGCAAGGGGCTGGACGCCAAGGACAACAGCGTCGATAACAGCACCCTGGTGTCTGTCAATGCCGAGATCCGCAGCCATCTGATCGAAGAAGTCGGCGAAGAACTGCGTGCCGCCATGCAGGGTATGAAAGCCATCGTTTAAGCTTTTTCGTTCGAATGTGACACAATGGGCGGGCTGCATCTGCAGCCCGCCCATTTTTCATCCAGCCCGATCAGAGGTGTTTGCATCGCCGCGTGGTTCCGGATAAAATGACGCCATGCAAAAACCTTGTATCGCTACCCCTTTCAGCAGCTACCAGGAGACGGTTCCCTCCTTGTTGCAAGCCGTCGGTGCGCCCGGTCTCCTGTCCCGTCAGTCCTGCATCCTCATCAAGCCCAACCTGGTGAACGCCTCGCCGCCGCCGGTGACTCTGCCGGTGGCTGCCTGCGAAGCGCTGGTGGCCGCCTGCCGCCGCTGGAGCAAGGCACGCATCGTCATCGCCGAAGGCAGCGGGGACCGTGATCTGAGTACCGGTGAGATCTTTCAACGTCTCGGTTACGAGCGTCTGGCTCGCCGATATGACGTTGATTTGGTCGATCTCAACAACGCCGAACTGGTCGAGCTTCAGAATCCGCTCTGCGAGGTTTTCCCCACCTTCATGATGCCACGAATGGTGATGGACAGTTTTGTCATCTCCGCGGCGGTCCTCAAGGCTCATTCCCTGGCCGAAGTCACTCTCAGTATGAAAAATATGATCGGCGTCGCGCCGCCGGCTTATTACCAGCAGGGCGGACACTGGAAAAAATCGGCTTTCCATGCGCAGATGCATAGATCGATTTTTGAACTGAACCGCTATCGCAAGCCGGATCTGGCGTTTATCGACGCCAGTGTCGGACTGGCCGAGTATCACCTGGGCGGACCGACCTGCGAGCCCCCCGTCGACAAGCTGCTGGCCGGATTCGACCCGGTGGCGGTGGATGCCGCCGGCTCAGAGTTGCTTGGTATCCCCTGGCAGCAGGTCGAGCACATCCGGCTGGCCGATGGGCTTCTGGGAAGGGCCGGCAAGTAGCTCCTTGCACCGGGCAACGTATCGAATGATTATTTTCTTCACCGCCTGCAGTTTGTGCATCTTCTACGCTCGTAGCGTTCCACGGCCTCGGCCAGGCGACGCTTGTCTTCCAGTGTTTCGCTGATCAATTCAGGTACATTTGTAGGATATCCATCGGCATCCAGGGCAACGAAGGTCAGGTAGGCAGATGCCGTGTGCCGAATCTCTCCCGTCATGACATTTTCGGCCTCAACTCTGACGCCGACCTCCATGGAGGTCTTGCCGACTCGGTTGAGGCAGGCTTTTAGGATAATCAGGTTGCCGACGAAGACAGGGTAATGAAAGTCAAGCCTGTCGATGGAGGCGGTCACGACGTTGCGGCGGGTATGGCGCATGGCGACGACGCCGGCGGCATTGTCGATGAGTTTCATGATCGTGCCACCGTGGACGTTGCCGGCCGGATTCGCGTCTCCGGGCATGGCGACCTGTGCCAGTACGACCCTCGTTTGCGAAACCGTTTTGACCTGATTGGGCATGAAAACCTCCTGTTATGGTGGAAGTATAAAAGCAGTATATCGTATCCGGCAATAAATCGTTCCCTGCGAGATAATGCCCTCGCCAAGATCCTTGATAACTGAATTCAGTGAAAACGGCCGGTTGTAAAAATAGCCAAATATTTTAAAAATAACTTGTAAAATGTTTCGGCCTGGTATACATATTTATTCAGGACGATTCTTCTTTTTATGTGTCTTTGGCAATTTTCCAAATGGGAAATACGCATATGTTTAACGCCGTGAGCACAGAAGGAACAGAGACTGAGCCGGCTTTGCGGGATTATCCGAGCAAGTTGTTCGTCGAGACCACTACCCACTGCAATCTGCGCTGCCCCATGTGTGTCAAGCAGTCGCAGGACAGCCAGGTGACCGACGGAGACCTCCGCCCGGAGTTATTCGACGCCCTCGAACCCGCTTTCCCTCGGCTCGAATCCCTGGTCCTCAACGGCATCGGCGAACCGCTTATGCACCCGCATCTGCTTGATTGGGTTGCTAGAGCCCGCCAGGCAATGCCTGATGACGCCTGGATCGGATTTCAGTCCAACGGCCTGCTGCTCGACAAGTCCATTGCCCGCAAGCTGGTGGCCGCAGGGCTCGACCGCATCTGCCTGTCGGTGGACGGAGTGAAGCCGGAAACTTTCAGCAAGGTTCGGGAAGGCGAGAATCTCAGCGATATGGCGCGAGCCTTTGCGGTATTGTCCGAAGCCCGCCGAACCCAACCGGGCAGCCGGCTGAAGGTTGGGGCCGAGTTCGTCACCATGCGTGAAAACTTTCGCCAGCTGCCTGATGTGGTGCGCTGGGTGGCGCAGCGCGGCGCCGATTTCTGCATCGTTTCACAGACCTTGCCCTACACCCCGGCTTCGGTGCAACAGGCCACCTACCACAGCTCCAGCGAGGCAGCAGTGGCTATTTTTAACGAGTGGAAGCAGCGCTTGGCGGAGTTGGGCCTGGATATCCATCTTTACGATCAAACCCCTTGGAAGCGGAAAACACAGGGGGGGCTGGAAGTGGCGTCTTATAGATTCCATAATACCTCCAAAATTCCTTGGAGACGGCAAGGATCGGGAGGCCTGGAGGGCGATCCACGCATTGACCAGGTCAATCAGCTGATCGACAAGATGCGGCTCGAGGCGCGTCGGCGGGAGACTTTCGTGGACGTCAGGCAAATACTCACCCGGGATATGACACTGCAAGACGAAGTGGAAGAAGTTTACGCAGAGGCGCAGAGGGTGGCCGATGAAATGGGTATCGAACTCAAACTGCCGGCTATCACCCCCTTGGCGGATCGCAGGTGTGATTTCGTCACTGGTGGCTCGGCTTTCATCTCCTGGTACGGTGGGGTGCATCCCTGTTATTACCTTTGGCACCAGTATCGATGCTATGTCGGCGACTGGGACCGGCTGGTCAAGGTTAAGGAGTTCGGTAATCTCAACGAACGGCCGCTATTGGAGATCTGGAACGATACCGAGTTTCAGGTTTTTCGCCGTAATGTTTTAGAGTTTGACTATCCCTACTGCAGCAACTGCTGGGGAGCACCCTGCAATCTGGTGCAGGAGGAAGACTTTCAGGAAAATTGCTATTCCGGCAATGAACCGTGTGGCGCCTGTCAGTGGGCCATGGGATTGTTGCAGTGTCTGCAGTAGCAGCAGTGTTGTCTCAAGTCAGTCGCTTCGAGATAGTCTCGTTCGCTATCCGGTGACAAGTCGATCTGTTTGTCATTTTGAGCATTTTGCTGCTCGGCAAGGCAGAAATCTGATCGCTGTTCGTGGGCGAGTTTTTTAAATAAAAAATAAATAGCCAAATAATATAAAATTTCACTTGAAAAAATGTAGCATCTATTATATTAATCCAAATGTATTCCCCTGGATCCCTGTTATGCCCCTGAACGTACAAATGGACTCTCCTCTGCGGAGGGTACAGAACACGTCTCCGAGTCTTAAGCCTAAAAGGATGGACCTCATGGCTGACGGGCCGGCAGGGTTTCGCTGGAAACGGCGGAGCCTCCCTTTCGGAAAGGAGATATTTGCATTTTGAGCAACCTCGTCTGAGGAAGGGAGAACAGCACATGTTAGGTGGTTATTGGCAAAAGATCGCGGTCATTGATTTGACCAACGAAACAGTGGAATACATCGAGCCCAGTGAAGATGACCTGAAAAAATATATTGGCGGCAGCGGTCTGGGTGCTAAGTTGCTGTATGAAAACACCGCGCCCGGTATCGACCCGTTGGGGCCGGAAAACGTCCTGATCTGCATGACCGGTCCTTATGTCGGTACCAAGGTGGCTCAGTCGGGTCGTTGGGAGCTGATCACTAAAGGTCCTCTGACCGGGATTTATCTCGAATCCGACTGCGGCGGCAAGTGGGGCGCGACCCTCAAGTCCTGCGGCCTCGACGGCTTGATGGTCAAGGGCAAGGCAAAGCAGCCTGTATATGTCACCATCGTGGACGACGATATTCAGATCAAAAAGGCCGATAAGCTGTGGGGCAAGGGCACTTTTGATACCGATAAGATTCTCAAGGAAGAACTGGGCAGAGGTTCCCAGGCTATTTCCATCGGCCAAGCCGGAGAAAAATTGGTCAAGTTTGCCGCTATTATGACCGATGGCCGGGAAGGTCGCGCTGCCGGTCGTGGCGGCGGCGGCGCCGTCATGGGTTCCAAGAACCTTAAGGCCATCGCCTGTAAAGGGTCAAAAAAGGTCGCTATCGCCAGACCCGAGCCCTATGAAGAGCTGGTCAAGGAAATTCGCGCCAAAACCAAAGAAGTCTACGACGGACCGCTCGGCACTTACGGCACCTCCTGCGCCGTTGAAATTTTCAACGACTGCGGTGACCTGCCGATCAAGAACTGGCTATGGGGAACCTGGGACAAGGCTGCCAAAGTTTCAGGCCAGGAGCTGGCCAAGACAGTTCTCAAGAAGCGCTACCACTGCGGCGGTTGCCTGATCGGTTGCGGTCGTACCGTAGAGATTCCCGCGGGTGCTTTCAAGATGAAAGAGGGGGGCGGTCCCGAGTACGAAACCCTCGGCCTGCTCGGCTCCAACTGTCTGGTTGACGATGTGGAAGCCATCTGTAAGGGTAATGAAATTTGTAACGATTACGGTGTCGATACCATCGAAGCCGCCGGGATTATCTCTTTCCTTATGGAGGCCTGGGAACATGGCATGATCGACGAGGGCGATACCGACGGTCTGGAGATGACCTGGGGTAACGGCCTGGCCATGTGCGAGATGCTCGAGAAGGTCTGTTTGCGCAAAGGTATCGGTGACCCTTGTTCCCAGGGCATTTTTGAAGCCGTTAAACGCGTCGGCCCTGCCAGCGAAGAGTTTGCCATTCATACCAAGGGGATGATGTTCCCCGCCCATGATCCGCGCGGTCGCGGCGGCCTCGGCGTTGCCTACGCCACCTCCAACCGCGGTGCCTGTCATATGCAGGCCTACAACCAGGACTTCGAGGGCGAAGGCTGCTTCAATATCGCGGATCTGGGCTACGATGCGCCTTTGCCTCCTTACACCAACGAAGGCAAAGGCAAGTTCGTTGCCGATCAGCAGCATTTCATGAGCATGATGGATTCGCTGAAGCTCTGCAAATTCTCCATCTTCGGCGGTATGACCGTTGGCCCCATGACCCAATTCCTCAATCATATCGTCGGCTGGGACTTCACCAACGAACAGTGGCTGGAATGCGGTGAGCGGATCTTCAACCTCAAGCGTCTGTTCAATACCCGTGAAGGCGTCAGCCGTAAGGACGATACCCTGCCGCCTCGTATACTTGCCAGCCCCCGTCAGGGCGGCTCCGGGGATTACGTGCCCGATCTGGGCTATATGTTGCGCGATTACTATCGCGCCCGCGGCTGGGACGAGTGGGGCATACCTACACCGGAAACCCTCAAACGGCTTAGCCTGGATAAATATGAATACCGCAAGGGAGAGCGCACCACGGAAAACCAGCGGTAGATTTAACTGCCGGGAGAATCCTGGCTGAGAAGTAAAGGGCCGGTTTGTTCTGCCCTGATAAGGGATGGACAAACCGGCCTCCGGCAGAGGGCGGGATTTCAAAGTGTCGAAGGGAGGCATCAATGTCGATGGTGGTTTTGAAAACCGACAGGATTCCTGATGGAAAGACTATCGCACTCCTCGAATTGCTGCGTTTACACGATATCAGCCCTGCGACTGTCATGGTTCGGGTGAACGGTAAGGTCATCCAGAAACAGCAGTTTTGTGAACTCCATATTCGGAGAGGAGCCATCGTTAAAGCGTATCCGTTCGTTGGCGGTGGATAAGGTCCATGGCTCGCAAAAAGTTGACAACGGACCGGGATATACCGGTACCTATGCATGGTTTGAGGGCAAGGGGCTGGACTTTGCGAGATTTCATGTTCCCCTGCCTCCTTGGCGAAGGTACGACCCAATGCGTACCTTCGCTATTTTTATAAGGCATGGCCAGCCGGACAGGTATTGTTTCGCAGATAATTTTTGCGTGTTGCCTGCAACCGTGCGAGGCTCTCGTATAAAAGGTGGAAACCGAAAGTATCCCATAGGTTGACGACATTCAGGTTAAATAGCCATATATATGAAATATTTGTTGACTTTGGTTTTTCTCCGAATTATGCTGTTAGCAACAACGGGAACGTCCGCTTCCTCATTTGATGACTCCACCATGGGTCGGGCATGGCCCATGGCGGAGGTTTTTTGGCCATGTATTGCGGGCATCATTAGCGACAGCAGGTTTTCTTTTGTCCGTGTCGGTTCTGGCGTTTCGTTTCAATAATGTGTGGCGAGATCAGAGAGGAAAAGGCTGTATATATGGATTCTCTGGAAGAGGAGTTTTTCTCAAGGCATCCGTTAGCGATTGTCCCCATTTTGAAAAAAGCCAAAGTGGGGATTGCCGGCGCCGGTGGGCTGGGTTCAAATATTGCGGTAGCACTAGCGCGTTCAGGGGTCGGCAAGCTCGTTATCGCTGATTTCGACCGCGTAGAACCCCATAATTTGAATCGGCAGCAGTATTTCCTTGACCAGATCGGCCAATTTAAGATCACCGCATTAAAGGAAAATCTCGAACGTATCAATCCTTTTTCGGAATTTGAAGTCCATGAGGTTTTTCTCGATGCCGATAACATACCTCTCATATATGACGATGTCGATATCATGGTTGAGGCCTTCGACAGCGTGGAGTCCAAACTGGAATTTCTGGAGACCTGTGTCGAGAAATTTCCGGGGAGGCCGGTGGTGATGGGTAGTGGTATGGGGGGGTATGGAAAAAATAATCAGATTTGTGCCAAAAGACTTTTCGACCATGTTTATGTCTGTGGTGACGGAAAAACCGATGTGGCAATAAACCCGCCCATGGCACCCAGGGTGGCTATGGTGGCCGCCATGCAAGCCAATCTCGTGTTGGAATTGCTGCTCAAGGGTGAGGTCGTTCTTTAGGCTGGGGGAAAGAGAAAATTTGATGCTTTTGGGAGAGGTGCATGCTTGTGGCTTTATATGCCTCCTCTCAGGCGGTGCCACTTTCCGGGTAAGTGGCACCGCCACAATTCCCCCTCCCCCGCCCGGACGGAACAGAGTCTTCCGTTACGATGAGCCGCATCGATCCGAGTGATTCGTCAGGCCAAATACACTTGATGGGGGCCAACCACTCCCATTGCACCCCCCGTTACTGTACCTCCTAGGCAGTGCGGGGGGTGTTTTTTATCCGGATGTTTTGAACGAGGATAACGAAACTGGTTGCTGGCTTGACATTTCGGCGGGATTGTTCTGTCTAAGGAACCGCAAGTATGGAAGGCTCTCGCCAGTTGCTGAGATGGTCTGAGCGAAAACAGAGGGCAGAAGATAGCCACGTGAAAAGCCCCTCTATTTTCGAGGGGCTTTCATTACCATGGCTGGGCAAGGGTGAAAGGTTACCAGACGAAAAAGGTGCCGATACTGAAGAGTTCGGTATTCTGATCTTCACCGTCAAACCAGGAGTTTTCGGTCAACATGATTTCCGTCATAACCTTGAGGTTCGGATTGATATCATGATAAATGCCGAAAACCCACAGTGTCTGCTCTTCGATCTGCACCTCGGTTCCGAGCAGGCGATCTGCTTTATCTCTCGATGTTTCATCCATGTAATTGCCGCCGTAACTGACGCCGAATTTGCTTGTGCCAAAGCGATTGTCAAAACCGTACATCAACTGGGCGATGAAGCCCTGACTGTCCCTTTCCTTGCCGGCTGCATCCAAGGCATCGGTATCAAGCATGAGTACGGAGCCGATGGCCGTGTTGTCGAATCCGGACAAGACGAGATCAAAGCCTTTGTAAAGGACCTGTATGCCGCCGGCGATACCGCTGGCTTCGACGGTGCCATCGAAACTGCTGTCAGATGTGAAGTCGGCTTCTTGCCAGACTCCCGACAGCCAGGTTTTGAAGGATCCGCCTTCAAAGGTGCCGGCATAGGATAACTCGCCTTCAAAACGCGGTAATTTGGTTTCTTCCGCTTTGGCTGCAGGTCCGGCAATACCACTGGGGTCATAGAGGCCCACCGAAATCTTGAAACCGTAGAGATCCGGTGAGGTATAGCGCACCTGGGCATTGAATTGCGGATAGACATAACCATAGCCGATACGCCCCAGTGGCGTGCCGCCGCCGTCGAGTGCGCCCTGGGCACCGTAGCCCCAGATGGTCATATCCGTCAGGAGGTTCTGGCCTTGGAACTGACTGAGCGTTTTACCGATCAACATCTGACCGAAGTTACCATCGACGGTGAAAAAGATTTCGCGAAGATCGATTTGGTTGCCAAAGGAGTTTTTGGATTTTCCGACATCTTTGGCATCGTATGTAGGATAAAATCCGACACGGGCAGCCATGTCGAGCCCCCCCATTGTCGGAGCTTTGATATTAAAAGCAAGGACCCCCGGCACCAGGCCAATGCGTTCCCGGTAACCTTCCTGGTTATCAACGATGGTTCCGCCCCGTCTGATGCCCGAACCGAAGTCGGGTTTGGCGTCCCCGGTTTCATAGGCAGCGAACATATTGATCAGGCCGTCGGTGCTGAATGCCCATCCGCTGTCCGTACCGATAACAACGGCAGCCTGACTGCTGGCAGTAAAAAGCAACACGCTGAAGCATAAACCGCAAAGCAGGTATATCGATCTTTTCATCTCCAACCTCCACATAAGTTCAACTGTAATGTTCTGAAAATTTGCCGTTCCCTTAGAAACCGCATGCATGCGGGATGAATTGCCGGGGCTGTTTTAGGCGGGGCCGGTCCAATCTGAGCCGGTATTCACCCGGTTCCGGACAATCCTCTCCATTGGGTTCTCGTCTGAGACCTCCTTTGATTTTTATGGGATTTTGGGGGGAGGGCAGGCCTGATTAGAACGGTGTTACATGGGGAAGGGGGCGTGAATAAAAGATATCGGCATCATTTTTCTTAGTCAAGTAATAAATTATATATTTGGTTATTTGTCCAAAGTCGAAAATTCTTGTTTTTCAGCGGTCTGACAATTCTTTCAGTGTCATCATTGAGGTGGGTGGCCGAAAGCGTTCCGACCCTCACAGAGGATGGTTTAGTTATAAACCCTGTTTCATTTCCAAAAAAAGTTGACCCGGAAAACTCTATGAAATCAATGGTTTTTAAAAAAATAGCCAAAACATTCAAAAATTTGGTTGAAAAGGTGTTTGCCTTGTTGTATGTATTGTATACGAAGGATTGATGATGCACAGCTTGCAGGGAAAATTTTTTTTAAAATAAACAAATAGCCAAATATTTTAAAGATTGCATGTGCTCCACGGGAGGCTTTTTCTGAGTGGCAGTGAAGGGGTCGCGACGGTTCGGGGGAACAAGAGGAAGAAGCGCCTGGAGTGAATGTGAGGAGGAGCCACCACTTGTGCTGGTGGCCGGATATCTACAACAACGAAGGAGGAAGAAATGGCTGACTTTTTGTGTCCCGCGGTAAACTTCATTGGTGCCGGTACTGTAGCTGAAACAGGTCCCAGGGCTGCGATGTTTGGTACCAAGGCGCTCATTGTCTGTGACGGTTTTCTTGCCAAGCTCGAGGGCGGTCCCGTTTCCAAAGTAAAAGATACTCTGACCTCATCGGGGGTTGAATTCGCGGTTTACGATGGTGTCGAGCCTAATCCCAAGGATACCAATGTCGCTGCCGGTCTGAAAATCTACAAATCCGAAAACTGCGATCTGATCGTTACCGTTGGCGGTGGCAGCTCTCATGACTGCGGCAAGGGTATTGGCATTGCTGCAACGCATGAGGGCGATCTTTATGAAGACTATGCCGGAATTGAGACGCTGACCAATGAGTTGCCGCCCATTATCGCGGTGAACACGACCGCAGGTACTGCCAGTGAAGTTACTCGCCACTGTGTCATCACCAATACCGCCAAGAAGGTCAAGTTTGTTATCGTGAGCTGGCGCAATCTGCCCAAAGTATCTATCAATGATCCCGAGTTGATGGTAGCCAAGCCAGCCGGGCTTACCGCAGCCACCGGCATGGATGCTCTTACCCACGCTGTTGAGTGTTACGTGACCAAAGATGCCAATCCGGCTACCGACGCCGTGGCTATTCACGCCATAAAGCTGATCGGCAAATACCTGCGTCGGGCTGTGGCCAACGGCGAAGATCTCGAAGCCCGCGAAGGCATGGCTTACGGTTCCCTGCTCGCCGGGATGGCCTTCAACAACGCTGGCCTCGGCTACGTTCACGCCATGGCTCATCAGTTGGGCGGCCTGCTTGACATGCCTCACGGCATCGCCAACGCCGTTCTGCTGCCGCACATCGAACGCTACAATCTGATGGTCAACCCCGAGAAATTCGCCGATATTGCTGAAGCTATGGGCGAAAATATCGACGGCCTCGGCAAGATGGAAGCTGCTGAAAAAGCCATCGATGCCATCGTGCGCTTGTCCATCGACGTTGGCATCCCTCAGCATCTTGCTGATCTGGGCGTCAAGGAGTCCGACCTCGAGCCGATGGCCAAGCTGGCCATGCAGGATGGCAACGCAGGTACCAACCCGCGTGTCGGTAAGGTCGAAGACATTATCCAACTGTTCAAGAACGCCATGTAATTAGTATCAAATGGTGGCACCTCCGCTACAGTGCGAAGGTGCCACTTCTATTTTGAGGGCGCTTGCAAAGAACCTTGGACTGAGGAGCACAACGGGTATGCGTATGAAGGAACATGCAGAGCTCCTGAAGGTTTATGCCTGGAACGATGGGTTGATGGGGGGGCGGGCCTTTTTACGAGTTGATAGTCGGCCGGGTCAAAGAGCTCGACGGCTATGGTTTGACAGCGGTGTGGGTTTATTCCCGTCCGATGGGTAATCGTAATTCGGGAGGCCAGCCGACGGTTGTCAAGGTTCTTGGCGGGTCGGATGCGATCGCCCTGGTGCAGCGCTTTGTTCGTCAGTTAGGCAGTTCCGGCTGGATGGTCAGGGAAAAGGTCGAAGCCCTTTGCGGTTTGTAGCAAGCATAATCGAGCCGGGGATTGTGGAAGAGCTTGCATCCTGTGCCTGAGTGGGAACGGTGGTTGGCACAGTCGATGACAGGCTGTTTTTTTAGCAAGGACCCTTTTTTGTATGGAGCTCTTGCTATAAACGGATGTCATAAAATGGAGGATAGTTATGGATGCCTGGAGTTTGAACGCCATTTTGTTGGCCTTCGGGGGCGGCATGTTCGGTGCCAGTCTCGGCGCACTGTGGTCTTTCTGTCTGTGTGGTCTGCTGACCATGTTGGGCTGCCTGGTAGTACTGGGCGGCGGTCCTGATTTTCTGCTGCTGCAGGTCGGTCTGGGGCCGATCTTCGGACCCCATACCGGAGGCTTTGTTGCCGGGGTTGTTGCTTCGACCTACGCCGCCGGTTTCAAGAAGAATCACCCCTCTGGGGCGGCCAAGGATATCCTGTCGCCTCTGGTCGATACTTCATGGGACGTGCTGGTGGTTGGCGGTGTATCGGCCGTTTTCGGCCTGGTAATCGTGCCGCTGTTGGGCAAGGTTCCCCTGGTCAAGGAGTTTGACATGCTGGCCCTGTCGATCTGTATCAATATATGGTTGGCCCGCGGCCTGTTCCAGAAAGAGGCGCCCTGGGGCAACATGGAGTCGATCAGGGAGCACGGCTGGTTGAAAACCAATGGCTACGCCATTTCCTGGGTCGGTTGGATGTCGCCGCCGTCCCGTCTGTTGGCCCTCGGCGCCGGCATGGGCCTGTTGTCGGGCGGTGTGGCCATGGGTTTTCGCGAATACCTGGAGCCGTTGGCCGCACAGGGCATGGTGAGTGACGCTGCTGCCTTCGTAGCGCCGTTGATCTTCTGCTGGGGGCTTTCCGCTATCATGTTGACCATGCTCAACTTCGGTCAGGGCACCACCCAGAAATCTCCGGTAACCCACTGTATGGCTATCATGGGGGCTTGGGGGTATCTGCAGACCGGTTCCCTGGTGATGGCCATGATCTTTGGTATTGGCGGCGCATTCGTCGAAGAGTTGACGGCGCGCATGTTCTACAACCACGGTAGCAACCATCTTGATCCGCCTGCTGCGGGGATTGCCCTTTCAACCTTCATAATGAATATATTGTTCAAGCCCGAGTTTTTGAACCTCGGCAAGTTTTTCAATTAACAGCTTAAGCTCCAGCTTGGAAGCGTATGGGTTGAGAAATTTTTCTGAATGCCGAGTTCGTCGTGAAATTTAGGTTGTTTAAACAAATATTCAAGAGCTTAGGGAGTTCGATATGAGCAATGAAGGAAAAGGCAAGTTGTTGAGAATTTACCTCAATGAAACCAAGCAGTTGGGAGGTAAGCCTCTCTATGAAGTCATAGTGGAAAAGGCCTTCGAGCACGGTCTGGCTGGTTCCATGGTCTTCCGGGGGATCGAAGGATCCGGATTTTGCTGCGAGATCTGCAGGACTTCTGTTCCGAGTCTGACTATTTCCAAATGTCAGCCCATGGTCATCGAGTTCATCGATACCGAAGAAAAGATAGGTAAATTGGTACCCATTCTCAAGAAAATGGTCACTGCCGGTGCCATGGTAACTATGGATGCCGAGGTTGTGCATAACGTTTGCGAATTTTAGTTTCTGGGCCCGGTGTTTAGTCTGAGGGCTTTACAAGTTTTCGGCTGCCGCAGCACCGGGGTTATTTTTCAGGTGAAATTCGCGCAGTCTATTGGCGGGCAGGCTTGAGTATTTCGCCATAAGGAGTAAGTATGCGTTTGTTGGCTAAGTTTTTCCCCGAATTTGTAGAATTACTGGATAAGACCGATGAGTTGTATCGGCAAAAGCGTTTTATTGACGAAAAAACCTATCAGTACATCTGTTTCGCCGTGTCCATCAAGGCCCGCTCGAAACCTTGCGTACTGAAACATTTCAAGGGTGCGCTGGATGCCGGTGCTACGGTTCAGGAGTTGGCCTATATCCTGGCCCTAGTGATGCGCGAAGCGTCTGGTGCCGATGACTGCTGGACCCATGATGTGCTGGAGGGTTGGGCAGAGATCGTTGCCGGCGATGTTGCCTGTGGATGCCTTACATAAAGTGTAGCTGAGGTCCTATTTGACAAGACGGAGTTATGAACAGGGGGGTGCAGGTGTCCTCCCTGTTCGCATTTGCAAGGGGTAAAAATGCTGGGCCGTGTCTCCGAAATGCACTATAGGCTTCTAACGGCGGTAAATTTAATAGATAAAAAACTCTGTAATTTTAAGCGATTCTAGTGCAATAAAAATAAATAGCCATATATTTGTAATTTTGCTTGACCCGCCACGGTTGTTGTTGTAAGAATATACTCAAGAGAAAGACCTATTCGGGTCTCAGGCTTTTATAGTGTTGCACAGCTGGCCGTTCCGGGAGGGCCAGGTAGACACAGATTAAGGAGGCACAACCATGATTCCATCCCGTCCGTTTCGTACACCTTCCACCGTTCATTTCGGCGAAGAGGCCGCTGACAATACTGGGCCGGAGGCCAAGCGCCTTGGGGCGCGTAAGGCCCTGTTGATGACCGACAAGGTGCTAGCAGAAGTCGGCGCTATCGATCCGGTGGTCAAATCTCTGCACGATAGTGGTGTCGAGGTTGTCGTATTTGACGGCGTGAATTCCGAGCCTGATCTGTCGCATGTCAAAACCGGTTTGCAGATGCTCAAAGAAGAGCAGTGTGATTGCATTGTAGCTTGCGGTGGCGGCAGCCCCATCGATGCGGCCAAGGCCGTCAGTATCATGGCAACCAACCCCGGCAAGATCGAAGATTACATGGGGTTGGACAAGTTCACCGTGCCTGGGGTGCCACTGATGGCCGTACCGACTACTGCCGGTACAGGCAGCGAAGCCACCATGTTCACCATTATCACCGATACGAGTCGGGACGTTAAGATGCTGATTGGCAGCCCGTTTCTCATGCCGCGGATCGCCATCGTCGATCCTCTGTTGACCTTGAATCTGCCGCGGAAATTGACCGCCGCTACCGGGCTAGATGCTCTGACTCATGCTATCGAAGCCTACGTCTCGGTCAAGGCTCAACCGATGACCGATGTGCTGGCTCTTTCTGCCATCAAGCTGATCAGCGGGAACCTGCTCCTGGCTTGGGGCGATCCACGGAATCGCGAGGCTCGGGCGAACACCATGTTGGGCTCGTTGCAGGCCGGGATTGCTTTCTCCAATGCCTCCGTAGCCCTGGTGCATGGCATGTCTCGGCCGATTGGCGCCAATTTTCATGTACCCCATGGTGTTTCCAACGCCTGTCTGTTGGGTGTTGTCATGGACTATTCGCTTGAGGGTAATCCTCAGCGTTATGCTGATATTGCCAGGGCCATGGGGGTCGAAAACGGTAGTCAGGACACCATGGGGGTCGCCAAAGTCGGCGCCGAAAGGGTTAAGAATTTGATCAGAATGCTGGAAGTGCCGACCCTTAGCGAGCTGGGCGTTACCAGCGAGAAGCTGGAGCCAGTGGTAGAGAAGATGGCCGAGGATGCCATCGCCAGCGGCAGCCCGGGCAACAATCCGCGCAAGCCTTCTAAGGGGGAGATTATCGAGCTTTATCGGGCAGCACTCTAGGAGTGTTTTTTATCGGTTGAAAAAAATAGCCAAACAATTGAATGTATGGATGTCGGCAATGGATGTCGGCGACATAAACCTGAAAGCCTCTCGTGACTACGAGACGGTAATATTCAAAAACTGAAGGGAGAACCGCAATGGGTGAAGCTAGAGAACTGGCTCCTGAAATCAAAAGACTGCAGTATTGCATCGACAACGAGTGGAGAGACTCGAAAACCGAAAAGTACATGGCCATCATGAACCCGAGTCTCGGGGTTCAGATTGCCGAAACCCCCTGCTGCACCACCGAGGAAGTTGAAGCTGCCGTACAGTCTGCCAAGGCGGCCTTCCCCGGATGGTCGAGCAAGCCGGCCGCGATTCGCACCCAGATACTGTTCAAATTCCGCGACCTGGTCAACGACCATTTCGATGAGCTGGCCACCATCCTTGCCACCGAGATGGGCAAGAACCTCAATGAAGCCCGCGGCGATGTGCACAAGGTCGTCGAGGCCTGCGAAGTAGCTGTCGCCGCACCGCTGGAGATGCAGGGTCACTCCACTATGGAGGTTACTCGCGGGCACGACTCGGTGCTCTATCGTGAGCCGGTCGGTGTTTTTCTCGGCATCGCCCCCTACAACTTCCCGGCGATGATTCCCTTTGGCTGGTTCATCCCCCTGGCCATTGCTTGCGGCAACACCGTGGTTCTGAAGTCTGCCAGCCTGGTTCCGATGACCAGCATGCGTCTGCTCGAGCTGCTGATCGAAGCCGGCCTGCCCAAAGGCGTCGTCAATCTGATTACTTGCAGCCGTAACGAATTGACTGACCTGCTGTCCCACCCGGACATCCGCGGCATCTCCTTTGTTGGCTCCACTCCCGTCGGCCTGAAGATCTATCAGGCCGGCGCCGCAAGCGGTAAGCGGGTGCAAGCCCTGACCCAGGCCAAGAACCATGCTCTGGTACTGCGCGACGCTCCTTTGGACTGGTCTGCGCGTCGGATTATCAACTCGGCTTTCGGTTGTGCCGGTCAGCGCTGCATGGCTCTGCCGACCGTAGTTGTCGAGGACTGCATCGCCGACGAATTCGTCGCCCTGCTGAAAAAGTATGCCCAGGAATTGACCATGGGTCCGGCTTACGAAGAAACCACCCAGCTTGGTCCCCTGGTAAGCGCCGGCCAGAAGAAGTTCGTTGTCGACATGATCAATAAGGGTGTTGAAGAAGGTGCCGAACTGGTGCTCGACGGTCGCGAAGTCGTCGTCGAAGGCTGCGAAGAGGGCTACTTCGTCGGTCCCACCATCTTCGATAACGTCAAGCCGGATATGGTTGTTGGCGATGAGGAGATCTTCGGCCCGGTAGTCAGCATCAAGCGGGTTAAAGACTTCGAAGAAGGCATCACCATCATGAATAACAACGAGTTCGCCAACGGTTCGTCGATCTTTACGCGCGACGGCCATAAATCCAGGGAATTCGCCCGTCGGACTGACGGTGGCATGGTCGGCATCAACGTCGGTATTCCGGTGCCCTTGGCGTTCTTCCCCTTCTCTGGCCATAAGCGCTCCTTCTTCGGCGATCTCCACTGCCTGGGGCGCGACGGGGTCAAGTTCTATACCCAGACCAAGACCGTTACCACGAAGTGGGTATCTCCAGAGGAACTCAGTGATCAGGACAGGGTTTCCACCTGGGAAGGCACTATCAACAGAGAACTATAATAGGTCTCTTAAGTAATGAAGAGTCTGGCGGCTCGGCATCACAAGGCCGGGCCGCCCGCAGCTGTTTTGCCAGAGCCTGGGGGATGACGATGCATGTTGTTAAAGACATAGATGCCCAAACTAAGGCGATTATCGTGCTGGAAAGCCTGGCCGGTCGTACTGTGGCAGAGATATGCCGGGAGTATGACGTTGAAAAGACACAGCTCTGGGAGTGGCGCAAAGCTTTTCTATTGAATGCGCATAAGGTTTTTGATCTGACTCACAAGTTTGAGATTTTGGAAAACGAGATTCTGGCGCCGGATGTCCACCGTATGGTTATTCGCGCCCCGTGGATTGCCAAGGTTCGTCAGCCGGGGCAGTTTGTCATCATCGGTGCCGAAGAGGACGGCGACGGTGTCCCCCTTACCATTGATGACGCCGATCCTACAGAAGGCACCATTAGTTTGATTGTTCATGCGGTCAGTGCAGCTTCGCTGAAACTTGTCGGTACTCCCGTGGGAGGTGGGGTCCCAGATATTAGAGGGCCTCTGTGGTGCAGGCATTCGGTAAGTAAACCGTGAACAAAGAGGTTTTAAATGTTTGAGATTCTGCTAAACGCAGCAGATTTCTGAACTGTTCCAGCAACGGCAAGATCACTCATCGGTAACTTGGCGCAGAAAGAGTTCGGCACTATGTAGAGTCTTATACGGGAAGATCT
The DNA here is from genome assembly GCF_000012885.1 of Syntrophotalea carbinolica DSM 2380. Lineage (NCBI taxonomy): Bacteria > Pseudomonadati > Thermodesulfobacteriota > Desulfuromonadia > Desulfuromonadales > Syntrophotaleaceae > Syntrophotalea > Syntrophotalea carbinolica. The sequence continues at coordinate 2,945,308 of NC_007498.2, read as the reverse complement.
AAGTATAGAAGTTCCCGGTAAAAGTCAAATAGAGGAGATAAGCATGGCAAGGATACTCTACGGAGTATGGAATGAAGAGATCGCCGACAACCGGGACAAGCGGTTTTTCGAGATAGAAGAGCTGAAAGAGTTCGATCAGATGGATGAATTCGATCCCGGAAATCCGGTGAAAGCGTTCCTGGGTGCCAACGGTTTTTTTGTCTTCGACAAGGAGACCAGCATTCTTGACGCCGCACATCAGTATGTCGCCACTGCAGCCAGGGAGTCCTGCGGCAAGTGTACGCCCTGCCGTGTGGGCACCGAGGTGCTCACCTCAAAGCTGGAAGCGCTCAGCAAGGGCGAGCTTGGAGCTGATGCCGTGGATGAGATTCTGACTCTGGCCGAACATATCAAGTCCACTTCCATGTGCGGCCTGGGGCAGACCGCCACCGATCCCCTTATCGCCATGCTCCGGCATTTTCGGGATGAATTCGAGGTCAATATCGGCCGGTACGATGAGACCGGAAGGCAGGCCTACACCGAATATGTGACCGCCCCATGCATCGAGCAGTGCCCCTCCCGGGTAGATATCCCTCGCTACATCGAGTATGTGAAAGACAGTAAATTCGACCGTTCAATCGGCGTGATTCTGAAGAAATACCCCATGGCCGCCACCTGCGGCCGCGTGTGTGTGCGCTTCTGCGAGGCCGCCTGCCGCCGCAGTCGCGTGGACGAGCCCGTGGGTATCAAGGTGCTCAAGCGCTTCGTGGCCGACAAGGAGCGCTACATCAAGGATCAGTGGTTCAACGAGGACCTCATCCATGAAAAAAAGGGCGACGATCTGAAAGTGGCCGTCATCGGCGCGGGCCCGGCCGGCATCTCTGCGGCCTACCATCTGCTGCTCAAGGGCTATCCCGTGGACGTGTACGAGTCCCTCACAGAACCCGGCGGCATGGCGGGTGTGGGCATTCCCAAGTACCGCTTGCCCAAGGAGGAGATTCTCAACAAAGAGGTCAGCATCATCGAGTCGCTTGGCGGACATATCCATTATGGCAAGAAGATGGGTAAGGATTTTTCCCTCGACGATCTGATCAAGCAGGGGTACAAGTCGGTCTTCATCGGCGTGGGCGCCCACAAGGGCAAGAAGTTGAAAGTGGCCGGTGAAGACGATTCTCTGGAAGGCTATATCAGCGGCGTCAAGTTCTTACTCTATATCAATCAGTTTGTCCTCAATGAAGAGCAGACCGAATTCCCGCTGAAGCTGGGCAAGAAGCTGCTGGTGATGGGCGGTGGCAATGTGGCCATGGACTGCGCTCGCTCCGCCCTGCGCATGGGCGTGGAAGAGGTGCATGTGGCCTACCGTCGCGCCGAAGAGCAGATGCCCGCCGATGTGGAAGAGATCCACGCGGCCAAGGAAGAGGGTATTCGCTTCCATTTCCTCAGTCAGCCGGTTCGGGTGATTTCTGAAAAGGGACAGGTCACCGGCATTGAATTCGTTGAGATGGAGCTGGGCGAGGTGGACTCCAGCGGACGCCGGGGTGTGACTCCCAAGCCGGGATCGGAATTCATCATCGATACCGACAACGCGGTGGTCGCCATCGGCCAGGAAGTGGATACCTCCTTCCTCGGCGAGGATGACGGGATGGAGCTCGATCGTTGGGAATGCCTGAAGACCGACGACCATCTGGCCACCACCCGCAAGGGTGTGTTCGCGGGCGGTGATTGCGTGCTGGGGCCAGCCACCCTGATCCAGGCCATGGCCCAGGGCGAGATGGCGGCCCGATCCATAGACGAGTACTTGACTTACGGCCGCCCCCAGTTCGATTCGGATAGCCGCATGAGCCAGTTCGTTAAATGTGTCCGTAAGCATGCCGACGACGACGTGATTCAGCCCGTGAAGCATCAGTACCGGGTGCGCATTGAGGAACTGGAGCCCGAGAAGCGGAAAGAGATCTTCGAGGAGGTTGAGAAGGTCATCACCGAGGACGAGGCGTTTCGCGAGGCGGATCGGTGTCTGCGATGTTATCGGATTTATTCTGTGATAACGGATCATTAATGGCTTTGGCAACATAAAAGACGACAGCGATACCGTTATACCCATTAGAAAACAATGAGTGTTTTCAGTTAAGATTGCATGCGCTATTCAGCGTTGACAAATCTTTTAGGAGATTGCAATGCAAGGAACCATCAACGGAAAACTCGTGGAATTTGGGGCAGACGAGACCATTCTCCAGACCGCGAGACGTTACGATATGTTTATTCCCACCCTTTGCGAGCTGGAGAATCTCGACCACACGCCCGGCACCTGCCGCGTCTGTCTGGTGGAGATCAAGCGCAAGGGGGATGACTTCACCCAGATCGTGACCTCGTGCAATACGCCTATGGAGGAGGGTATTGAGGTGCAGACTCGTAGTCGCAAGGTGCGCGAGCAGCAGCGTCTTCAGGTGAATCTGCTGCTCACCGATCATGAAGAGGACTGTGCCACATGCGTGCGCCACGGCGACTGTGAACTGCAGGACGTGGCCCAGTTTGTGGGCCTGAAAGAGGCGCGCTTCAAGTACGACTTTTCAGGGGGCCGTACCAAGGATATCAGCTCGCCGTCGGTGATCCGCGACATGACCAAGTGCATCCGCTGTGGACGATGTGTGACTATCTGCCGCGAAGTACAGGGCACGGACGTGCTGTTCTATGCGAACAAGGGCGTCGACTCCGAGATAGGCGTGCGCGACAGCGATCTTTTGAACACGTCGGATTGCGTGAGCTGCGGCCAGTGCACCCTGGTCTGTCCTGTGGGAGCCCTGGCCGAAAGGGATGATACCGAAGAGGTGATTGACTACCTCAACGATCCCGAGATGTTCACCGTGGTTCAGTTCGCTCCAGCCACCCGCGTGGCACTGGGCGAGGAGTTCAACATGAAACCCGGCAGCAATGTGGAGGGCCAGATGATCACCGCCTTCCGCAAGATGGGGGCCGATGTGGTGCTGGACACAAACTTCACGGCCGACGTGGTTATCATGGAAGAGGGCAGCGAACTGCTTCACCGCGTGAAAGAGGGCGGCACCCTGCCCCTACTCACATCATGCTCCCCCGGCTGGATCAACTACGTGGAGAAATTCTATCCCGATATGATCTGCAATCTCTCCACCACCAAGTCGCCTCAGCAGTGTCTGGGCGCCATCGCCAAGACCTATCTGGCCGAGAAGATGGCAATTGATCCGGCCAAGATGCGCGTCATCTCCATCATGCCCTGCACGGCCAAGAAGGAAGAGGCTAAGCGTCCTGAATTCACTATCGGAGACCGTCCTGAGGTGGATGTGGTGCTCACCACCCGCGAGCTTGGCTCGCTGCTGAAACGGGAAGGCATCTGGTTGCCCGATCTGGAGGAGGGGAATTTCGACAATCCCTGGATGGGCGTGGCCACGGGCGCGGCCGAGATCTTCGGCTCCACCGGTGGTGTGATGGAGGCGGCCGTGCGCACCGTGCACTACATCGTCACGGGCGAGGAAATCCCCGGCGTGGACCTGAAAGCTGTGCGCGGCCTGGAGGGCATCCGTGAAGCCAGCGTGGATCTGGGCGAGCTGGGTACTGTGAACGTGGCCATTGCCAACAGTCTGAAGTCCGCAAGGGAGTTGTTGGAACGCGTGCGCAGCGGCGAGAAGGAGTACCATTTCATCGAGGTCATGGCCTGCCCCGGCGGCTGTATGGGAGGCGGAGGTCAGCCCAAGCACAAGCGCAACTACCGAGAATTCCTCACGGCGCGTCAGAAGGCCATCTACGACATCGACGCTGGCAGCGAACTGCGCCAGTCCCACCGCAATCCTTTGGTGAAAGAGATGTACGACAGCTATTTCGGCGAACCCTACTCGTCCGAGCGGTCGCATAAATATCTTCACACCACCTATACGGACAAGAAGCGGGTGGTGAAACACACCATTAAGGAAATCTGGGACGAGCTTTCGGAAGGCCGGTAGGAACGGTGCAAGCTGCATCTTTACAACCGGAGTAACAGTAAGTCGCAGCCTCATGCGGCGAAACACCATCAGAAACCACTAGGACTAAAAGATCGGGGTTTCCGTGATTATCATTTGCAGTTGGTGCAAGAGACGGTTGGGGTGGGTTAATGCCTCTAAAGGTGAAAGCCACGGAATTTGTCTGAAATGCTTGCAGGAGTTTTTCCCGGAAGAGGGAAAAACTATTGTTGGACGGGGGGACTACAGGGCTTTGGTGACACATTCCGCCAAACCGGTCGCCCCCTGTGTCAGCATAACTGTCGCCTCTAACTGAACTCCAAAAGATCGAAGGCAGTCAGGAGGCGCATGTATTCCAAGTCATTCAGAGCCCTGATGATCAGGAAGCTGGCAGACCCCGATAGCCTTGGCCCCATGTCGATTGCCAAGGAAAACGGGGTATCGCGCAGTACACTCTATCGATGGATGAGCGAAACTGATACGGTGGATGTTGCTGAGCAACCGGATCCACCCTCCTTCTCCAAGTCGATGCAGAGGATATCGGTCATGAAGCGTCCGCAAGATTGGACTCCCGAAGAAAAGTTGGCAGCCGTTCTAGAAGCTGCCTCGCTTTATGAAGAAGACCTTGGCCCTTTCTTGCTCAGCCGAGGTCTGCATGAAGCCCATTTGCAGCAATGGCTCGATCAGATGCTGGTCGGGCTTGAGCCATCGCCAGCCAAGCGCAACGAGCGAAAACGAATCCATGAACTAGAGAAGGAGATTCGGCGCAAAGACAGGGTCCTGGCTGAGGCTGCAGCCTTGCTGGTTCTCAAAAAAAAAGCCCACGACATCTGGGGGGACGAGGACGACAACACGACCCCATAGCCAGAAAAAAGGTACTGGTTCTGATCGAGGAAGCCATGCCAGTCCTTCTGGTGTTGTTGTGGCAGCTTTTCGGACTGTTCACAATCTCGGGGGAAGGTTATACCCATGTTTCTCTGAGGGGAGAATAATGACGGACATGCTGTCTCTTATATGACGGGGCCATATCCGACCTGAGGAAGGCAAGAAGTACGATATAGAGACATAAAAAGGGCGGAGCCAAGGCTCCGCCCTTTTTATGAGGGTGATTTTCACATCGTCAGACTGCTTATTTGGGATTGGGTTGTTTCTCTTCTTTGTCCCGCATAGCCTCCAGCTCATTTTCGACATCGCAGATATGGCCCAACATGGCTTTTTCTGCCGCATCGGCATCTCCGGCCTTGATCGCATTGAAGATTTTTTCATGGGAGTCAAGGACATGCTGCGAAAATTCCTGGCCCGGTTTGATATGGGTTTTCAGATCCGTCAGCATGCTGTTGACAAAATCGAGAATCATGACCATTACCGGATTGCGGCTGGCCTGGGCCAGAAAAACATGGAAGTCGACCTCTTCTTTGGCACCAACCACATTCTTTTTCTTTTCAAAAATCTTCCGGCATTTGCGGTCGATGTCTTCCAGTTTCTCGATTTCCTGGGCGCTGAAACGTTCTGCCGCAAGCCTTGCCAGGTAGGGTTCGATAATCTTGCGGATTTCAGAGAGATCCTTCACAGAGACATTCTGAAAATGAAGGAAATTGGCGATGGAGTCGCGGGTCGTTTCCATATCGACCTCGCTGACCACCGGTCCGCCGCCGGCGCCTCGTTTGATTTCAATGAAACCCATGGCCTCCAGGCTGCGGAGCGCTTCGCGCAGGGTGTGCTTGCTTACCCCGAATTGTGTAATCAGGTCCTTTTCAGGCGGCAGGCATTGCCCGGGTTGCAACTGGCCCTTTAGTATCGCTTCTCTCACCTGACGGATAATGTGGGTTGACATTTTGTCATGACTTGCTGAACGGAACATAGTGACCTCGATCTATTTTCTTCAAATAGCCAAATATTTAAAAGGTTCTTTTATTTTTTTCAGAATACTAAAGTTGAAAAAGATAAGCAACCAAAATTGTGTACAATCCCAACCCCACCTTCCTTACCGGGAATGGTAGCACTTGTAGTTTAGTGACATGCTTTTTGGGGAACCGAAGTCGTATCGGATGATTTTATTTACATGAACAACGCCTGCATGGTGTTTCAAGGGAGCTTCAGGCAACGCTGGTGAAGTCGTTTCTTTGCAGAGAAGAGCGGCAACGGATCCTGCCCGATAAAGCGTATGCCCATGACAGTGAGGTACTTCGGGAGAAATGCTTGTTCCCTGTATTTGAGTTGTTCGGTGGAATATCTTTATGGTGATGGAGGAATAACCCGGCTGATTCCCCGCGACATCCAGAGCATATTTGCGTTGGGTTTTTTGGTGATGGCCATGAGCTCTGGTCAGAGGTTAAGGCTGGTTGGGGAGCTGCATACCGCGGGCACTACCCGATTGCGGTCGGCGTTTTTGGCTTGGTAGAGAGCCTTGTCGGCGGATTCGATAAGGGTCGTTGGGGCTATATGCAGCGAGGGGATGACTGAGGCGACTCCCAGACTGAGGGTAAGGATCGGTTTTACGCTGGAGGTGGGGTGTTGCAAGGCCAGATCCTCTACGGCCTGGCGTGCTTTTTCAGCAACGCTCAAAGCGCCTTCCAGGGGGGTCTGGGGAAGCAGCAGGGCAAACTCTTCGCCGCCGTAGCGGGATGCAAGATCGGCGGGGCGCCGGGCGCAATCCGCCAGTGCCTCGGCAACCCGACGAAGAACTTTGTCGCCAGCCTGGTGGCCGTAGTGATCGTTATATTTTTTAAAACAGTCGATGTCACACAGAACCAGCGACAACGGACCTTCTTCGCGGGCCAAACGCCCCCATTCCGCCTGCAGTGCCTCATCGAATGCCCGTCGATTGGGGATCTGGGTCAGGGCGTCGACACGCGCCAGATGGGAGAGGGCGGTATTGGCTTGCTCCAAGGCCGCTTCCGCGCGCTTGCGTATGGTGATGTCCCGAAAATGTCCGACGATGCCGGGCGAGCCATCGAGGGTTACCAGGGACGCAGTGGAGACCATATAGAAATCGGATTCGCCCTTGGCGTTGGGGCACTCGATATCCCATTCATGAAACGATTGGGGAAGATGGGCCTGGGTCAGAGGGCAGCGGGCACTGTCCCTGGAGCAGAAATCGAATACATCATGGCAGGCATGTCCTACCACGGCATCGTGAGTCCTGTTGAGAAGTCGGAGCATGGCGCTGTTGGCACGCACGATGGTTCCGTCCTGGCGTACGACCCAGATCGGGTCGGAAGAGGACGAAAAAATCTGCTCCAGTTCCATGCTTTGCATTTCCATGGCCAGTTGTTTTTTTGTCGAAGCCGCGACGAGTTCTTCGAGTTTCTTCTGGCTGGTTGCAAGGTTGTGACAGGTTTCAGCGAGGGATTTGTTTTCGATTTCGAGTTCTCGAATGCGTTCTTCAAGGCTAAGCAGAGTTTCGGGATTGGTCAAAGTGGCCTCCACCCGTGCCCAAGGCCCTGGTCAACGGAACACTGGAGACTTGGAACAACATTGAAGAATAAGGGCAGCTGATTTTGCAGGATTTGCGGGTATTTTCTAATCCCATGGCATTTATGTCAATATTTAAAATGCCTGCCCCCTATGCCACGGCGCGGTACGGCCTCGCCTGTAAGATGAGCTTTGTTCGGTGGTGCCTGGTTGCGTGTCGACCTATTTACGGCGTTTCTGCCGTTGTTTTGCCGGGCCTTGTGTGTTGGGGGCGGGGTTGCGGCGGGCGCCGCCAGGTTGCTGCGGTTTGGCAATGCTGACGGAAATGTAACGATCGTTGATGCGTGCGCCGTCGAGACACACCACGGCTTCCTTGGCCTCGGCTTCGCTGGCCATTTTGACGTACCCGTATCCGCGGAATTGGCCGGATTTGGTGTCTTTCCCCATGTGGATATAGGATACTTTTCCCGCTACGGAAAAGAGTTTTCGCAGTTCCTCTTCGGTGATTTCGGGAGGAAGGTTTTTGACGTACAGATCTTTACTCATGGTTGTCTTTCCGTGGAGATGGGTGTTTAAAACGCTTGCGCCTGGTTGCACCAGGGCGGTTCTGAAATCAGGTTGCTCAATCCGTCTGCTGCGGTCCGATATGTCGAACCCGGCCAATCCTGCCATCGGTCAGGCTCACTTTGATACCCCTGGAGTGGAAGGGCGCTTTGGTAAGTAGCGTGTCAACGATACCGTAGCTCAGTACGCCGGTACGCTGATCCTTTTTCAGTACGATGGCCACCTGCAGGCCGGGATGGATGTCCTTACGGTATTCGCCTGCCATATCTTTATGCTTCCTCGGGAGAGCTGGATTGGGTCTTGGTGGCGTTGCGGCAGGCGCGGCAACGGAAAATGTTGCTCTTGTAACATTGCAGCAGCCCATCCCCTTCGATCCGGCCGTTGCCCATACAGGTTTCCGGCCCGGCGATGCCGTGGCAAGCGACATCGAACAGCAGCGGCTTGAGAAATTTTGTGAACGTGACTTGCTGCTTGGCCGTCAACAGATCCACCTGCCCCTCGTTGTCGAGCAGAAACGTGCCGACCCCCAGGACAGTACGGGGCAGGTAAGTGGTGTCGGCAACGGCGGCTTTTATGTAGTCGGTATCGGTGTAAACCAGATACTCGAGAAGATCCAGGTCGATGTCTTGCATGGTGCTGCTCTCCGCAATGTATATTGGGCCTGTGTCAATGTCTCCGGCGCATCATGAGCTTAAACGCAGGGAAATGCCAGTCTTTTTTTTGATATGAGCGATCTGTCCTGGTCCGCGGGGAGCGCATTTAGGCTCATTACTCCATGGCCATTGTTATCTCCTTTTTTCAAGGCGGATTTCCCAACCGTTGCATTCTGCCTCATTTATCTTGACGTCGACCGGAAGGAAAATTTTTATCACCTCGATATTGGTCAGGGTATGAGGGGTGGGGTGTAGGGTCCGGAAAGCTCCGCCGCCGGCCAGAGCCAGAGGAAGCAGGAGTTGGTCGGCAAGGTGAAAGGCGACCGGAACCGGCGCAGCCAGGTATTGTCGGGCCTCACCGCATGCCTGCCGTGCTACCTGTTCGGCGGGAACGCCTCTCGCACCGAATGCGGAAAAGACTTCGGTGACATGTTCGCCGGTGATTTCGAGCAGCAGAACATTGCCGTGCCCCCGGGCGTCGGTGATCTCCTCGACAAGGAGTTGCTCCGGGTTCCAACCGAGTTTTTGGCCGACGGTCTGCAATTCCCGTTCGGCGATATGGCGTGGCAGATTTGCCACCAGGGCGCGGGCGCGGCAGTCGAGGATTCTGCCCCTTCGGCATAGTTCGATGGGGTTGAAATCGGCCACCGGTGAAATGCGAAAGGTCATTTTGCCCCCGCCGGCAGGGTAAAATCCGGGGCGTTTGAGGTGCGCCTCGACCCCCGGCCCCATGCGCGTCAATAACGGCAAAAAGGCACGGGCTAAAAAATCGAAGGGGGGCGCGAAGGGGTTATGGGTGCCGCCTTCGAGTTCCAGGGAGGAAGGCCCTTCAGCCAGACACAGGGCGGGGAGGACCGTCTGCAAAACCAGGGTGCAACTGCCGGCGCTGCCCACGTCGAAATGGAATCTTCCCGACCGGATGGTCCGCGGGATAAAGGTTAATTGTCGGGAGTGGAGATCGGCCCCCTCGACTTCCGCCGCACCGACCTCGGCCGCGGCATGTACTGCCGCGAGATGCTGACGCATAAGCCCCGGTCTTTTGCGGCCGCGGCGGATGTTGATGATGCGAAAGGGGGTTCCGGTAACGAGGGACAGGGCCAGGGCGCTACGTAGGATCTGGCCGCCCCCTTCGCCCCGGGATCCGTCGATGCATAGCATGACAATACTCCAGAGAGACGGTGTCGGTGGCATCCGGCCCATTTACCGTCGTTCGTATGGTGTTCTGCCGTTTGTTTCAGCATACAGTGTACGTGCCCATTTGGCCATCGTGGTTTGCTATTTTCCGCAGAGGTTTATGTTTGCAGGGAGGCGGCCCGGCCGGTTTTTGCCTTATGTCCGATAGTTCCCTGATAATCTGATAATCAATTTGGGACAAGATACGAGAAGGCCCAACCTGTGGGAAACAGGTCAGGCCATGGGTTGTTTGTTTCTTGTGATTTGTCGGAAATGCGGAAACTGCTCCATATTTTTTAAAGAACATATATCAAACACAATCCGCATATATTATATTTCTAACTTTCACTAATCTGGTAAAACACTATTTTGTATCCGTCCACCAATAAATATAATTTTTATAAATTTTTGATGGCCTTATAAGTAAACAACCATTTTCATTTACTAGTTTAATAGATATATATTTTTTCCATCCATACGTATTGCTATACAACTTTACATTTATAAACCCAGGATCAATACTTACTATTCTATATCCTTCAGGCATATAATAATTTATCTTAAGCATATATTTATCAATGCCAGCGTCTCTAAAGTATTTTTCTGAAAACTGGCCAATTATTGCAGTTTTATATTTATCCCTATTATATCTATCACTGGTTTCAAGACTTAAATAAGCCATTAAATTATCCATAACTTTTTCAACAACCTCAACTCCCTCAGTTTTTGTTTGAGAAAGGCTTGGACTATTTAATGTACCCGCAAAACTATTTATCGAAAAAGAAAGAATTAAAAAGATAATAATTTTCTTCATGCCATCCATCCCATACTTATCTTATAAAAAATTAAAAAGTTTAAGATTTATTTAAAGATAAACACGATCAATCATCTCCTCTTGAAACATGATCACGAATTCACCGATAAAGCCGACTGAGGCTGTTCCGTCAAATAAAAAGTCTAATCTTTGGTCAATGGTTAAAACATGTCTCGGAAGTTGTTCTTGAGAGATTGAAACTATCATTTAGAAACACCCTGAAGAGGGCTATCTATGTAGTGTTTTTAATAAAAATTGCGGCCTGACACACAAAAACAGAAGTGAGTATGGTTATAAGCAAGGAAGGATAGAGGCTGAAGACTCTAGTTTCTTTCGTATGTCGCTTAAGCTCACAAGGGGAGGAAAAACTCTGTTACGCATGTCAGACCGCCAAGAAAACTGGATTTAGTTCAAATTAAAATATCCTTTTCAAGAATTTACACATATATAAAAGAAGAAACGAGGCATTCTGCTGTGTTGTTGCAGAAGTAGTATCGTAAGCTTCCCCGTCAAGTAGACAGCTACATATCTATACTAGTATTCAATTGAATAGTCAAGCATTAAACTTGGATCCGGGGCCCCTCCAAATCCAAGACATAAGCACCATGGGAAAACGACCGGCCAGGTGTGCTGGCAAGGCTGTCTTGCTTATTGTCTCAGAATGATTCCAGGCTGATCTCTGGTAACTTTTCTGCGTTTCCCCAAACCCTGCACTCTGAGACACCTTGTTCTTAGATGATCACTACCTGAGATTTTTCCGGATAAAAAAATCCCCCCAACCCACTTAAGACTGGAGGGATTTTAACCAAACAAATGAAAACATCAACCTGTTACTTATAGATCAGAATGTCAATATCTTCTTGGTAAACCAGCCCCTTGTCCACCATTTTTTCCAATAGAGGTATAAACTTAGCGATTCTTTCTGGCTTGTCCGCTATTTCAACCATAACAGGCAAATGAGTGGAACGCAGAGCTCTGACTTTTCGAATGCGTGAAGACGCCCCAAAACCTTCGTCCCCTTTGGCAACCGTGGCACCAGCGAGGCCCTCCTCCAGAGCCTTTTCGATAATGACTTCATAAAGAGGACGGGACTCCCAGATAGCGTTTTCCCCAACGAAAATTCGCAACACCTTACCTTTACCCACAATTTCCATCTTGAACCTCCATATCTCTTTGGTGAACAGATCCGAAAATTCGCCCCCGGCAATTAGCGGATCGGTCACATCTTTGAAAGTAGGTCTGATAAAAGATGGTTGCTACTAAAAACAAGTTAACAAGCTTTACCGTAAACGCAACCCGATATATCTTCTCGCTGAAAAGAACAATGGTCAATTTCTCACGGGTTGATGGTTCCAATCCTCCCTAAATTCCAAGATGCTAGCTGTTGGGTCCCGGATGATTCCATTAGCAGAAAAAGCTTCCCGTTATTCTTAGCTCGGGATATGCTTTTTGATATTCTCTGCGGTGAAATCTAAAGGAGTCTGACATGACGATACGGTTACACGCTAATGCCACAACGACCCCGAAAATCCGACGATATATCCAAGAGTCGGAAAAATCGCACAAGGCTTTAGCTAAAGAACTGGGCATATCCATTGACACGGTACGTCGCTGGCGCAAACGTGACGATGTTCACGATCGGTCTCATACGGCACACCGACTGAATACAACGATGACCGAAGCCCAGGAAGCTGTTGTCATCGAGTTGCGTCGCTCTTTGTTGTTGTCTCTCGATGATCTCCTGGTCGTCACTCGGGAATTTGTCAATGCTGACGTCTCTCGTGCGGGACTTGACCGTTGTTTGCGACGACATGGGGTATCCCGATTGGCGGACCTGATCCCGAAAGAGGAAACGGCCAACAACAAGCCCAAAACATTTAAAAACTACGATCCGGGGTTCGTTCATGTCGATATCAAATATTTGCCACAGATGCCGGACGAAACCTCTCGGCGTTACCTGTTTGTAGGCATCGACCGTGCTACCCGCTGGGTTTACCTGGAAGTGTGCAAGAGCAAATCCGCCCAAGCCGCAAAGGGCTTTTTGAATCGCCTGGTAGCCAAAGCGCCATTTGTGATCAAAAAATTGCTCACCGACAACGACAAGGCATTCACGGATCGATTTTCCACTGCTGGAGAGAGAAAGCCAACAGGGAATCATGTATTCGACAAAACCTGCGTTCAGCATGGTATTGAACATCGGCTTATTCCTCCACGCCACCCTCAGACCAACGGGATGGTTGAGCGATTCAACGGTCGCATCAGCGAGGTTTTGGCAACAACCCGGTTCGATTCCGCCGAAAATTTGGAGCAGACATTGTTACGTTATGGTTATCTATACAACCAGCATATTCCTCAGCGAGCGTTGGGGCATAAAACTCCCATACAAGCTCTGAAGGATTGGCAAAAAAAGAAACCAAAACTTTTCCGTAAACAGGTCAGGAATCATGCGGGACCTGACAGCTAGCCAGCAAAAAAAGCGGCCCGCCAGAAATGCTGGCAGGGCCGTCGGTTCTTCTGGCGGGCCTTTGGCAGGCTATTGGAAAACTGCCTGTGGTAGGCATGGATATACTTTTTCGGCATTCTGCCTATTCTGTTTAATGATCCGGATACATACGGCCGGGGTCACGGAAATAGATCCGGGTCTGGCGTACCACCAGGGGACAGAGCCAGAGCAGACCGACCAGGTTGGGCCAGGCCATAAGCGCATTGAAAATATCGGAGATGATCCAGACCAGTTCGAGACGGATGGAAGCGCCTACCGGCAAAAGCAGGCAGAACAGCACCCGGTAAGGCAACACGACTTTGCCTCCGAACAGGTATTCCACGGAACGATCGCCGTAGTAGGACCAACTCAGGGAGGTGGAAAAAGCGAAAAATATAATACCGATGGCGACTATGTATCCGCCCGGCCCCGGCAAACCGGTGTCGAAGGCCCGGGCGGTCAGGTCGGCGCCGCTCAGGCCGCTGCGATAGGCGCCGGTGTGAATGATCACCAGGGCGGTCATGGTGCATATGACCAGGGTGTCGATGAAGGGGCCGAGCATGGCGACCAGGCCTTCGCGCACAGGTTCTTTGGTGCGCGCCGCGCCGTGGGCGATAGGCGCACTGCCGAGCCCCGCCTCGTTGGAGAATACGCCGCGCGCAACGCCGAAGCGCACCGCCTGCGCTACGGCCGCTCCTGCAAAACCGCCGGCCGCGGCACTGCCGGAAAAAGCATCTTGCACGATGGTGACAAGCCCGGCCGGAATCGCCTGCCAATGGCGGGCCAGTACAAAAAGAGCCCCCAGCACGTAGAATGCCGACATGAACGGCACTAGGCAACTGGCCACTTTGCCGATGCGGCGGATGCCACCGACAGTCACGGCGAAAACCAGACCGCCGATAAACAGCCCGGTAAAAAGCTTGGGCACTCCGAACAGGGTCCGTACCGGTTCGGCCACGGAATTGGCCTGGGCCATATTGCCGAGGCCGAAGGATACCAGCACGGCAAACAGGGCGAACAGGCGACCGAGCCATTTGCAGCCCAAGCCCTTTTCCAGATAATACATGGGGCCGGCACTGATCGTGCCGTCACTGTGGATGGTGCGAAAGTGAAGGGCCAGCAGACATTCGGAAAATTTGAGTGACATGCCGAATATTGCCGTGATCCACATCCAGAACACCGCACCGGGCCCGCCCATGGCAATGGCGGTTCCGACCCCGGCGATATTGCCGGTGCCGATGGTGGCCGAAAGAGCCGTACTCAACGCTTGAAAATGACTGATCTCGCCGGCATCCTCGAGGCTGTCGAAGCGGCCGGAGACAAGTTGCCAGGCATAGCGGAACCGACGCAGCTGCACCAGGCCGAGCAGCGCGGTCATGAGCGCGCCGGTACCGACCAGCAGGACGATCGTGACCGGTCCCCACACCACATCCGCCACTTGTTGCAACAGGGCATCCACGCCGCTTTTTTCCCTCCCACTCGCCGGAAATTCCGCTGCCGGAATCGGCAATGCTAACTATTTCCGTTTAATTGATCTTGATAAAGCGATTGGATCTGGCGCCACATTTGGGACACATTTTAGGGGGCGCAGGGCCTTCAACGATCAAGCCGCAGACTGTGCATTGCCATCTTGGGACAGAGCTCATTGTTTTGTCCTTTTTTGGGGTTAACGTTTTGCCACCCTTATATTTTCCCGGCTCAGGGCTAAATTTCAAGGCGAACGGTTGAGAAACGCAGAAAACCTTTTTGCCATATGAATGATTGACGGAAATCTCCATAAACGCAGCGGGGTTCGAAAACGATGCCGATACGCTTCCATCCAGGCACTTTTTTTCTCAACCTGTTTATGGCTTCGCCCGGTTAGTTTTGAGTACATCTTACAAAACCGCAAACCAATACACCGGCCAAGGTCCTATCGGGGATGGCAGGGTGGTTTTAGAGAGTTGCAACCGGAGGAATGCCCGGTCGTTTGCGCCGGCTTAGAGGTATAATAGCTGGGAATAGGTTGCATATTGGCTCGAGCAGGATCGGTCCCCAATCCACCCCGGGCATTTTGCTTTTCCCTATGGATGTCCCTTATGCATTTTGATGCGTTTTTGAAGCAGATTTGTCCGCGCCTGGGTCTGGACTGGCGCAAATATCGTCGTCGCGCCGCCCGTCATCGGGTGCAGAAGCGCATGGCGGAACTCGGCCTGGAGAGTTACGAGCAATATCTTGCCTGTCTGTATGCGGACGCTGCCGAGGCTTCTGCTCTGGCGGAGCGCATGGCGGTGAGTGTCAGTCGGTTTTTCCGTGAGGCACAGGTGTGGGAAATGCTTGAAGGGCAGGTTTTACCGAAGTTGTTGGCGGGGGTTGCCGGGAGGCGTCCACTGCATGTGTGGAGTGTCGGATGTGCCGGCGGCGAGGAGCCTTACAGTCTTGCCTTGTTGTGGCTCGAGCGGCTGCGGTTCCGTTATCCGCAGCGACGTTTGCTGATTCTGGGCAGCGACTGTGATGCCGTTTCCCTGCGGCGGGCTCGGCAGGCCTGTTATGCCCCTTCTTCTTTGCGGGAACTTTCCGGTGCTCTGCGGGGTAGGTGGTTTTCCGTCTATGGGGGGCTGTGGCGGTTGTCCCCGCGTGTGACCGGCCGAGTGCGTTTTATTCACCACAATTTTATGCGTGATCCCCCGCCCGGAAGTTTCGATCTGATCCTGGCCCGTTATCTTCCCTTCACCTATTACCGGGGTGCGCGCCGTCTGCAGGCGGCGCGGCGTCTGTGGCGTGCCTTGCGACCCGGCGGAATGTTGCTGATCGGGGCCAGGGAGTCTCTGCGAGGTGAAGAGCTGCGGCTGTTCGCTCCCTGTCACGGAATGATGGGGTTTTATCGCCGGCGATCCGCGGGTGCGGGCTAAGACAGTTAAAGCAATTCGGGCGTAAAGGCCACGATCTCGTCGATGGTTTCGGCGCCGGTGATGAGCATCACCAGACGGTCTACTCCGAGGGCAATGCCGGCGGCTTCAGGCATGGCTTCAAGTTCCCGTAGGAATTTCTCCGGAGACGGGTAGGGGGGCTTGCCGGTGTCTCTGCGCATTGCTTCTTCGGCGACAAATCGCCCGCGTTGTTCAACGGGGTCGGTCAGTTCGGAAAAGGCGTTGGCCAGTTCCAGTCCGGCGATGTAGAGCTCGAAGCGTTCCGCCACATGGGGACGCTCCGGGTGCCGACGTGCCAGGGCTGCCAGCTCGGCCGGATATTCCATCAAAAAGGTCGGTTTGCCGATGCCGAGGCGAGGTTCGATTTCAAAGGAGATGATTTCGTCAAAACGGTCTTCGTCCAGAGCCTGTCGCAAGGATAGCGAGCCGTAGCGGTCAAAGGCCTCATCGACGGTAAGACGTTCCCAGGGGGGCGTCAAATCGATGGTTTGTCCCCGATAGGTGAGATTGCCGCCGGGCAGAAGCGTTGCCAGCAGGCTTTCGCATTGCTCCATCAGAGTATGGTAGTCGCAGCCGGCGGCGTACCATTCGAGCATGGTGAATTCCGGCAGGTGCCGGGAGCCGCGTTCGGCGGCGCGCCAGCAGCGGCACAGTTGGAACAATTGCGGATAGCCGGCGGCCAGCAGCCGTTTCATGCACAGTTCGGGGCTGGTATGCAGGAACCAGTCGTCGCTTTGCACCGCATCGATATGCGCCTCGGGGGCGTTGCCGGGGATCCGGTGCGGAGTTTCGACCTCCAAAAAATCCCGTCCAACGAAAAAGGACCGGATCGTTTGAACGATCCGGGCCCTTTGTTCGAGTCTGGTACGCTTCTTTGCCAGCGTCCAGTTGCCTTGCATCATGCTTTATTCCTTAACCCGGGTGACGTACTCGCCGGTGCGGGTATCGATCTGGATCAAAGTGCCTTCTTCAACGAAGGACGGTACCTGCAGATTGTAACCGGTTTCCACGGTAGCCGGTTTGTTGTTGCCGGCAGCGGTGTCGCCCTTGACCCAGGGCTCGGCCATGGTGACGCGCAGGTTGACGAAGTTGGGCAGGGTGATGCCGATGCCGCGATCGCCGAACATCAGGATTTTGACTTCCATGTTGTCGACCAGGAAGTATTTTTGATCGCCCAGGGCTTCTTCGCCGAGGGTGGTCTGCTCGTAACTCTTCTGGTCCATGAAGACATAACCGGTTTCATCCTGGTAGAGGTACTGCATGTCGCGTTCTTCCAGGGCGGCAGGTTCGAAGGATTCGCCTGAACGGTAGGTGCGATCGAACAGGGAGCCGGTGATCATGTTGCGCAGTTTGCATTTGTACAGGGCCTGGCCTTTGCCCGGTTTGGTGAAATCGAACTGGACGATGACATGCGGTTCGCCATCGATCATCAGTTTGGTGCCTTTACGCAGGTCGGAACAGGTCAGCATGGTTCTTTCTCCTCTAAATGTATAAGCCGTGTAAACGGCGGATCATTCAAACATGGCATTAAAGCACAGGAAAACCGCTGTTGTCATGGAAAAAGTGGTCTTTGTCGTGGGGGCGTTGCCACGCCCGGGGTCTGAACCAAGAATGTTAAGTCGGCCAGGTGTTGTCTGTAAATCAATGATTTAGGGTGTTTTTTTGAACAATGGGGACGGCCGCAGAGGTATAATGAATAGGTAAACCCTTACATGGAAGCACGCAAACCACAGGAGATGGATATGAAAGGAAAACAGACCTGCATCAATGGTGTAGATATAGAGCAATTGCGGCAGAACATATCCAATATAGAAA
The DNA here is from genome assembly GCF_000012885.1 of Syntrophotalea carbinolica DSM 2380. Classification (NCBI taxonomy): domain Bacteria; kingdom Pseudomonadati; phylum Thermodesulfobacteriota; class Desulfuromonadia; order Desulfuromonadales; family Syntrophotaleaceae; genus Syntrophotalea; species Syntrophotalea carbinolica. Next base: position 2,927,537 of record NC_007498.2, on the reverse strand, counting down.
AAGACCCTTCTCTTGCCCACTGCCAGTTCAGGGCCACCAATCGATGGCAGGGCGGAGGGCATTCCCAGACGGTTATTCATGATTTTCATGGGGCCGGGCAGGAGATCACCCACCGGCATGATTTTCGGATGGATGCCGATGAACCGCCGTTGCTGCTGGGTGAGGATATCGGCGCCAACCCTGTCGAATATGTGTTGACCGCCTTGTCCGCCTGCTTGACGACATCGCTGATCTATCTTGCCGCAGCTCAAGGCATCACCCTGCGGGAAGTCGAATCGGATCTCGAAGGGGATCTGGATATTCGCGGTTTTTTGGGATTGTCGGAGGAGGTTCGTAACGGTTACGAGCACATCCGTGTGAACTTCCGCATCAAAGCCGATGCCCCCCAGGAGAAAATCGAGGAACTCATCCGTCTGGCCGTGCAGCGTTCGCCGGTATTCGATGTGGTGAGTAATCCGATTCCCGTCAGCGTCAAAGGGGAAAAGGTGGTTGAGACGGCGCACTGACGACCCCGGTTTTTCACTTGTGATATGGTCGGTGCCGGATGCTGATCCGGCATGCGGCGTAAAGGCAGGGCTTGTGATCCGGGCATCGCAAGCCCTGCGGTCATTTGTGTCGATAGCAGGGGGGGCGATCAGCCCTTGCGGCGGTATGTCGCGCACAGGGATAACTTGCTTCGCAACCCGATTTGCCGTATAGAAAGGGCTGAAATGCTGGCTGAGCAGGTCGGCGACTATCCACTTTAAGCCGATTATTGATGTGTCGACGGGCCTTGCTTCGGTTGGGCCGGCGTTCGTTGAAAGGCGATACCATGAATCTCACCCTTGTTTCCATGCATATTGAACCCTCGGCGCGGGCCGTGCCCTTGGCCACAGCGATGTTGGCGGCCAATCTCGGGCAGGCCTTTGCAGGGCGACTGCAAACGCGGCTGGCCGATTTTTACCTGGGCCAGGACCGCGCCGAATGCGTCGCTGAGATCCTGCGGCAGGATCCCGATGTGGTGGGGCTGTCTGTTTATGTCTGGAACCGGGAGGCGTTGCTGGCGTTGGCGACCGAGCTGAAGGCGCGTCGGCCGCAGTTGGTTCTTTTTGCCGGGGGGGCGGAGGTGACGGCTGCCCCGTCCGGGATTGAGCAACATCCCGCCATCGATTTCGTGCTGCCGGGGGAGGGCGAGGAGATCGTGGTCGCAGCCCTGCGTTTGCTGCAGGAGGGCTGCCTTCCCGCGCAGGTCGGTGAGCAGCTTAATCCCTCTCCGGTAACGGATCTGGCGACCCTGCCCTCTCCCTTCCTCACAGGGCTTCTCCCCCCCGAGCGCTATCCCGGTCTTTTGTGGGAGTTATCCAGAGGCTGTCCGTTCCGCTGTGATTTCTGTTTCGAATCCCGCGGCAGCGACAAAGTACGGCGTTTTCCCCCGGAACGCCTGCGGGCGGAACTGGAGTCCTTCGCGGCCGCTGGCGTCCGGCAGCTGTTCGTGCTCGACCCGACCTTCAATTACCATCAGCCGCAGGCCAAACAGATGCTGCGCATGATGGCGGAGCTGGCCCCGGAAATCCACTATACCATCGAGGTTCGCGCCGAGTTTATCGACGAAGAAATGGCCGGTCTGTTTGCCGACATCAACTGTGCTTTGCAGATCGGTTTGCAAAGCGCCGATCCGGCGGTACTGGCCCGTGTTCACCGGCAGTTCGATGCGGAGGATTTTACCGAACGCATTCTGTTGCTGCATGAAGCCGGGGTGATTTATGGGTTCGACCTGATCTACGGATTGCCCGGCGACACGCTGCAGGGTTTTATTGACAGCCTGGACTTCGCTCTCGGCCTGCGCCCCAACCATCTCGATATCTTTCCCCTGGCGGTGCTGCCCGGTACGCGCCTGGCTGAAACCGCCAACGGTTTCGGACTGCAGTACCGGCACCAGGCCCCTTACACCCTGTTGTCGTCCCCGCATTTCAGTGCCGATGACATGGAGAGCGCGGCGGGGATCGCCCGGGCCTGCGATCTCTTTTACAATCAAGGCCGTGCCGTGCCCTGGTTCGATCTGATGCTGGATAACCTGGAGATTACACCGGGGCAATTCTTTACCAGCCTGGCGGGTCTGCTCCCGGAGCATGATCCTGCCGGTGTGGCACTCATAGACTGGCAACAGCAGGTGCTGGCCGGAAAGTTCCGGTCCCAGGACAAGATGGTGGCTGCGGCTCTTGCCGCCGATGTCGTCGCCTGGTTCGGTTATTCTTCGGCGCTCATGTGCGGCGAGTTGGGACAAGACCCTGGGCCGAAGGAAGCAGGGCGGCTTTATCTGAACCCTGACAGCTGCTTCGTCTCCTTCGAGCGGAATCCCGAGGCCTTGCTGGAAAAACTGGAGATGGGCGTCACCGATCTGGAAGTGGTGGCCATGCTGGTTGCCGAGGAACCTTGCGAAGGGTTGCTGTACGTCCACCAGGGCAGTGTCGCCCTGGGGATTTTTTCTCCACAGGAATTGTCCTGGCTAAAGAGTCTGCAGGATTGTGGCGGCGTGCGTCCATCCGACAAGGAGTTGGCCGGGTTTTGCGATGCGGCCCTGGCCGAAGGTCTTATTGTGATGGGCTGACAGGGCTATTCAGGACTGGCGGACTCGAGCCAAATAGTTGCGGGTTTCTTCGGGCAGACGCTCAAGGCCGTGGCGGTCGACATTGCCCATGCCCCAGTTGTAGGCAGCCAGGGCATGGTCGAGGTCGCCATCGTAACGGTCGAGCAGCTGCCGCAGGTAACGGGTACCGGCCATGACGTTCTGTTCCGGGTCGAAGGGGTCGGTGACGCCCAGTTCGGCGGCGGTGTCGGGCATCAGTTGCATCAGCCCCTGGGCACCGGCCGGTGACTTCGCCTTTGGGTCGAAGGCGCTTTCGGTGCGAATCACCGAGCGGATCAGTTCGGGATCCATGTCGTGACTGGCAGCTGCCTGCTGGATGATCTGTTCCATGGCAGGCGATTGGACTCGTGGTGCTGCCGTTACCGGTGAGCTTGACCCTGTCAACGCTCTGCCATGTGTTGGCGGACTGTCAAAAATCCGCCTGTCCGTCAGGCCGTCCAGGCTGTCTTGTCCGCCGATGGGGATGGTTCCCGGCATGGCGTCCAGCTCCGCACCGTCCGTTTCTTCAAACAGGCTGCGGGCCAGCTCCAGTTGGCACATATGCATTTTAAGCTGGGCCTGGCGGGCCGCCGCGGCCTGAGGGCTCTGCTCGGCCAGAACCTGTCGCAACCGACCCTCGAAGTCGGTCGAGTTTTTTTTGTCGCTGACAGTGCGGGCAGCGGGCGGCAAACCGATGGACTCAATTTTGATACTCATGGCGACCTCCGGGCAGATAAGGTTTAGCGCAGGGAATATTTTTTTTGCAGCTTGTGTGCCCAGGTTGCTGTTTGTCCGATAAATAATCAAAGGGAAGCATCTTTCCAAAGCTTGGAGGGGGTATGGAGCGTGAGGATCGCCGGCGGGGTCCCGATATCCGGGTGCGCTCATTGCGTTATCTGGCTCTGGCTGGCTGGACGGCTTTAATCATCTGCTTTTTCATCTTTGGCCGGGCCAAACCTCAAGTCGAAACCTTTTTTGATCGTTATTACGATATTCACCTGCGGTTGTATTGGGACACGGCATGGCTTCGCCCTTTACTGTGGCTGCTGGTGGCGGGACTCGTGGTGAGCCTTGCCGGCCTCCTCGTTAACAGCCGTCGTCATCGGCGACGTAGCGACGAGTGGCGCGTTTCTCTTGTGTTGCCGGCGCTGTGCTGCATTGCGGGGATTTTGGCTTTTCTCTGGGCTTTTTAAAGTGGATAAAAGCATAGGCCAGAAGGCTGTTTCCCTCGGTTTCAGTAGGAGATTTCATGGTTTCGGACTTGGCGCGACAAGCTCGAACAAGGTGATTTCCGGCGGCGCGCCGATACGCATGGGGGGGCCCCAACTGCCGGTTCCGCGACTGGCATAAAGGATGTTGCCGGCCGGCAGTCGGTAAAGACCGTTCTGCATGGGGTAGGCAAGGTGCGTCAGCAGGTTGAAGGGGAAAATCTGGCCGCGGTGGGCATGGCCGGACAGCTGCAGGTCGAATAACCCGGTGGCCGCCACGTTGATAACGGGTCGATGTTTGAGCAGTATGCTGAAACGTTCTGTGGGGCCTCCCGCGAGCAGGGGGGATGCGGGTGGCGAGGCGAGGGCCGGGTCGTCAACACCGGCCAGCAGCAGCCACCGGCCTATCGGGACGCTGGTGTTACGCAGCAGGGTAAAGCCGCTGCGCTGGAGAAAGTCGAGGGACTGCTGTACGCCGGCATAGACCTCGTGGTTGCCAAGTACGGCATATTTACCCAGCGGCGGATCGATGCTACGCCACATATCGCTCAGACCGTTGAGGTGATCCATCTGCGCATCGACCATGTCGCCGGTGACCACCAGCAGATCCGGTTGCAGACGCTGCAAAATGGCGATGACCGGCGTCAGGGCTTTATCCCGATGCATAAGGCCCAGATGCAGATCCGAAATTTGGGCCACCCGTAGCGGTGGCGTGCCGGACGGGAGTTTGTTGCAGATCAGGATAATACGTTCAACGCGAAGATACGCTGCTTCGTAAAATCCATACATTCCCACGCCCAGGGTGACGACCAGAATGATGCCCGCGCAAACCGGACCGCGCAGGGAAAAACGCGCAAGGGCGGGATACCGACGTTGCCAGGCGTGTATCAGCAACTCCCAGCAAAAAACCGGCAGCAGCATGCTGAAGGCGATAAACAGTAGTCCCATCCAGCTGTAACCGGTCCAGGCCATGTAGCGGGCCAGAGCAGGGAAGCCGTGGCGATCGAGCAGCCGAACCATGATCGGGGCTACCAGCATCAGGGCCATCCATGCCCGGCCGGCATTGATCACGTTGCGGTTGCCGGCCAGCAACGGCACTAGCCCCCAGTAGACCAGGGTGTGCATGGCACCGTACAGGCACAGGAATGTCAGCAAAAACCAAACCATGCTTATCTCCACTCCACACCCTGGCATCAGGGTTGCCTGGGTGGCCCCAAGTATAGCACCTCAAAGGGGATTGCGCAGCGAGCCGCCAGGCTATCCGGCACCGATTTATTTCTGAAAGAACAGATAACCGGCCAGACCGAGCAGGATGCAGGCAAAGACGCGCTTGAAGCTGGCCGTCGATACATGTTCCAGGACACGTGCCCCCAGCTGTGCGCCGATGATGCCGCCGACGCCGAGCAGCAGGCCGACCCGGTAATCGACATTGGCCAGTTTGTTGTGGGCGAGCAATGCCGATGCGGAAATAACCAGGATCGCAAGGAAGGACGTTCCCACCGCTTTTTGCGCCGAAAAACCCAGAAACAGCAGCAGCGGAATCATCAAAAAGCCGCCGCCCAGGCCGCTGAAGGAAGCCCCGACTCCGACCAGGATGCCCAGCAGTGCCAATAAAAAAAAGTGCAATGTCATGACGGTTATTCCTGCTTATGGGGCTTGGCCCGGTTGCCAGTCTTCATCCACGACGGTAACCCGCCCCAGGAAACCGTAAGAAACCATGCTCATTTTAGTGGTGTCCTTGGTGGCCGATGCGATCAGGAAATTGGAATAGTCCAGGTCGCTAAAACGCGCAAGATTCTGCTCTTCGGAATAATACTGCCCGCCCGGAAGCTGGTCGGAAATAGCCTGCTGATGGGCGTCGAGGTCCGGGTTGGTGTAGGCGGCATAGCCGATGGCCGCTGCAATGACGAGCATCAAAAGTTTTTTCACGATTTTTCCCTCCCCTTATGGAATTGAATCCGGATGATCCGCAGCTGCGTCTGACTGCGAGGTAGCTTTGATTCGGATACGTCCCCGACAGCGATCCTGTACCCAGGTGCAAAAATCGGATACGCGGCAGCTGGGTAAATTCACGAACATCTCCACGGTTTGAGCATAACGGATATCCGCCAGAGTAAACCCCTTGTCGGCCACCAGACGCCTTACGGCATCTTCATCGGCGAAGGGTACCAGCAGCTGCACCGTCTGCGACGGTACGAATGCCTCCAGCGGTACCTGTTCCAGGGCTTTTTGAACCACTCCCGAATAGGCGCGCACCAGTCCTCCGGTGCCAAGATGAATGCCGCCGAAATAGCGCACGACCACGGCCACCACCTCCCCGATGCCGCTGTGGCGCAGTATATTGAGAATCGGCCGGCCCGCCGTGCCCTGCGGTTCGCCGTCATCGCTCATGCCGAGATCCATGGTCGCAGCCGGGTCGCCGGCCACAAACCCCCAGCAATAGTGTTGCGCGCCGGGCCAGCGGGTTTTTGCCTCGGCGATGAAGCGGTGGGCTTCTTCACGCCCCTTGGCACGCCCGACAACAGCGGTGAATCGACTGCGCTTGACTTCCTGTTCGACGGCGATGGTTTCGGTCGGTATCAAAAAGGTTGCTGGGATCGTCATGAATCGTAGTTTTCGGGGCTTGGTGACAGACCGCCGGTTCCCTCTGCACACGTTTTGCCTGGGGTCGCCGGAATCAGATGTCACAGGAGTTTTCGCTGCGCCGGTCAAGGCGCTCGATAGTTGTAAACGCCGAATCGGTACTATGATAGGGCCTATTCATGTGTGTGACCAGAACATTTTTACGCAGAAGGGGGCCGGTGCCGCCGAGCCCGAGTCGACATGCTATAAATATCTATGAGGTCTATGCGACAAATATGATGACACAAGAGGTGATCCTATGCGGGGTTGGAACGTTCTTTTGCTGTTGGCGGTCTCTTGCCTGGGTAACGGGATTGGTTACGCCGCTACGGAAGTAACGGTTGATTGGGAGAGCGGGGAGGTGGAAGTGCGCAAAGAAGAACCCCCGGTAGTCCAAGATGTGCCTCAGAAACCGGACGACTCCGTCGCTGTCTGCGAAAAACGCAACCGGCGATTGCGTTCCGTCATCCGAACCCAGCAGGGCATTATCCTGCAACAACAGCAGAAACTACAGGAGCAACAGCGCATCATCCGACATCAGGACAATGTTATCCGGGGGCTCGATCTGTTACGGCGCCAGGGTAAGTGATGAACGGATAGCTCCTGCCGCCAGGGAAACAGGGGCTTTGCAAAAGGGCTAATTCATGTTCGCCAGATTGGCGATAATGTGTTTTGACATAACGTGCTTTGATGCATTGTAGGAAGCGTCCGGTGCGACCAGTCCCACAATGAAATATTCGGCACTTTCTCCCGGGGTGACAAAGCCGACCAGACGGCGTTTGTTAAAGTCGAGATCTATCCACAAAAGCCTGCCTGCTTCGGGGTCGATGCGCTCCAGTTGATCCATGGCGTAGATCAATTCCGCTCCCGTGCACTCGAAGCCATGGCCGGGGATACGGCCGCGCATGGCGATGACAAATCCCTGTGAATCGACCACAAAGGCGGATTCGGCACGGGTCACGCCCATACACCATGCGATGCAGCTTTCCCAATCGGCGAAGGGCTGTGACGGCGCATCGACAGACGATGTGCCTGGAGTTGTTGCATCCGGTGGCTCGGGGAGGGAAGGTTGCGCTGCTTTGGCCAGCTTTTTTTGCGCGGACAGCCGCACGAAGGAGCGGGGTTCCTGGCGAAAGGTAGCGGTGTGCTGTGCTTGTTTGCGTGGTGCCAAAGTCGACAGGATCTGTCGGGCGTACACCAGATTATATGAGTTCACGTTGCGGCCTTTCATCTTCGACTCCCATGTCGCCACCCATATCCTGGATGAGGGTTTTGATTTCGCTGGCCAACATTTCGAAGCGTTTGGCTTCCGGGGGGTATCTGCCGGGCAGGAACGCTACCGGCAGCCCTTTTTCACTGGCTACATGGAATACTTCCGCACGCGGGATGTATGTTTCCAGCACGCCATGCAGGGACGACCAGGCGGCATTCATTATGGTGAAGGAAACATCCTTGTTCAACTGCACCATGATGGCCAGAATCCCGAGTAACTCCAGATCCTGGTTTTCATTTTCCTTGACATGCTGGATGACATGCAATGCTTGCGAAATGGAGCGCAGCGCCAAGGGCTCGGCCTGTAGCGGGAGCAGGGTGTGGGTACTGACAGACAGGGCCGCGCGCGTGACGGAACCGAGGCCCGAGGGGGTGTCGATGATGATGTGGCGGAATTGATTCTCGACTGCCGATACGATGTCCTTCAAGGCATCCGAACAGCGCAGGACATTTTCGTAAATGTCTATGTCCAAAGGATCCAGACACCCCCGTGCCAGGATGGAGAGCTGTGGGAGTTTGGTTTGTATGATGACTTCATCCAGGGGCGTCTCGTCCACGATATGTTCCGCCAGGCCTCGCCATTCCGTGTCGTTACGGGCCAATGAAAACCCCACCGCCCCGAGGGGGTCAACATCGATGAGCAGGGTCGAATCTCCTGTTTCAGCCAGGGCCACTGCGAGATTCAGGGCAATGGTGGTTTTTCCCGCCCCGCCTTTGGAGCTGATAATCGAAATAATATTCGCCATAATTTTATTCACCGCATTACATGAAGCGCTGTTGGTTCGACCGGGCCTGCCTACTGGTACGGTCCTGGGATTGCCTGGTCCGCCATTGCGATTTGTGTTGCATAGTCGGAAGGGCCCCTATCGCAGCTTGGGCCCGTTTACAGAAGTGACGGCTGTGGTCACTTCAGGGTAACGATAAATTCCCCATAAGTGTCACCGGTTTCCAGGCCTTTGGTCTGTTTGCAGACAAAGGTATTCATGCCATCCGGGTAAGGGTCGGCGTAGGCCAGATCGAAGAAGGCCTGATTGAGTCCGCGCAGCATATACGCCCGCAATCCTTCTCCCTGGCTGTCCGCTTCGTAATAATCAAAGGCGCGGATAATCATTCTCTGGCCTTCTTTAAGCTGTACGATGCCCGATTTGGCCCAGCCCCAGGCGGTAAAGGCCGCATAGGCACCGCGCAGGATGTCTTTCTCGCCTTCGGTAACCATAGGCATGACGACTTCGCTGAAAATATCGGAAGTGATGATGCCGCAACCGGTGTGATAGCCGCATTCATAGGCAGCCCTGACCAGGCCCGCTTCGATTTCTTCTTTGCGCTCGGGGGCCGCGGCGAGCAGTCTTTCCGTCAAGGTATTGAGCAGGGATACCGGCAGCAGGTTGACCAGCACCTCGTATTCGGGGATCAATCCCTGTTCGTTGCTCTGCACGGTAACCTTGGCAAGGGCTTTTACCACGTTATTACGCATGACCGTCATTTGAGTCTGTTCTCCTTGTTCAGGCCGCTTTGACGACGAAGACGCTTTGTTCTTCGCCTGTGACCATGCTGGCGGTTTCAGTGACGACGTAACTTCTGGCGGGGCGATTGAAAAGCGCGGCAAAAGCGGCGGCTACATAACCGCGGGTAAAATGATTGACGGGCTTGTCGTGGTTGCCCCATTTTCTCAGCCAGCCTTCATCGATATGGGAGTGGATCAAACGGGCTTCGCCGTTTTGTTCGTCACCCTTGATACTCATTTTTCCCAAGCCGAAAGCTGAAAAGTACCGGGTGCATACAGCCGCCCTGTCCTGGGTGGAGCTGATGGCGTTTTTCTGAAAATAATCGTCAAAAATGGCGCGCATGCTGTCTTCAACCGTTTCGGCCAGGATCTGGGGCCCGCGAACATCGCCGAGATCTTCCGCCAGCTTGGTTATAAGCGCCAGGTAGTGATGCGAGTGCATGACCACCGGGTGTCCGTTGAGGTAGTGGCGGTAGGTTTTTTCATCGAGGGTAAAATCGAGGTTAAGCATCGTGATGTTTCCTCCTAGAATGACAGGCCAAGCTCCTGGAATAACTTTTTGGTCTTGTGGCGGATGATGCCCAACTTGGATGCATCGGGGGTAACGACGGCGGCGATGGCATCGCCTACCGGTTTGCACATGATGACGGCGCTGCCGTACTCGATGAACATGTCCTGGAAACAGTTGATGTTCAATTCCGTACCCATTTCCTCAATGCCGTTGATGGCGTGGGCCAGAGATGCACCGAGTTCGTCGATATTGATGCGTGCGCTGCTGCCGGTGGATTCAATGACAAAACCGTCACGACCGACGACCACCACGGCATCGATGCCGGAGATCTCCAGCAGATTATTCATGACCTCGGTAGACTCTCTCGGTTCCTGTTCCATATGCGTGCTCCCTTCTTCAATCTCTTGCTCGGTGATGGGTGAGAAACTGTTCGCCTTGTTTTCCAGCAGGACAATGGCTTCAAGGATGGCATGCTGAACGGGCAAGCCGATGGATGTTTCCAGGGGGGCGATGCCGGGCAGAAAATAGAAAGTTCCCTTTTCCCAGTTCATCATGGTGGCGAAACTGTGGAGGCCCGTCGTTTCGCCGGTCCGGGCGGAAAGGATCTCTCCTTTGGCGAAATAAATCATGCCCTCGTCATTTTCCGGTTCGCGTATGATTCTGATGGCGCCGCTTTTGGCACTGGCGGCCAGAAACTGCAAAAGATCCGTAATGGTGGTCAGGGACAGACTGCCGTGCAGACCGTTATCCTTCGGAGGTCCTGTCAGGGTGGAGCTGTTGAAACCGGTCATGGGAAACCATCCTCATTGTGAAGGTGTTCACTGCGGATTGTTGCCATTGGTATTCGGGAATCCGGTCCTGGGGCCAGGTATGTTCATGTCAGCCGAAGACCAGCATGGTTGCTGTTTGATTGATATGCCCTATGTACTGTTCGCCATAGGTACTGAATCCGACGGTTGGAATATCGGTAAAAATCCTGCCGTATTCGGTGGAAAGGTTTTTCTGCCGCAGGTCGAGTGTTCGCAAAATGCAGTCGAAATCGAGTATCCCGGATATGCGCCCCATTGTTTTCTCGGCCCGGGAAATGGCGTCACGAGTGTCGCTAAGCATGTCGGTTGACTCCAGGAGGGAGAGCTTCATGCCCTCTTTGACGCTGCAGTAAAACGCCATGGTGTCGCCCTTCAGCCTTTGCGGGCTGCGGACATAAGGCTCGCCGTCGACAATAAGGCCGATGGGGTTGCGCATAAACCGGCGGCTGACTTCTGGGGTCGGCACCCCGATGGCTTCGGCATAGGCCTGGGCTGCGGGTTTGCCGTTAAACGCAATGACTTCCCGGTTGGCTTCGTTGGCCCGGGTGACCTTGAGGGTTTTGCCCAGAAGGCGGAAGCTTTGCGTTTTTATGAACGAAAAACGAACCCCCGGTTTCAGCAGGGCAAGCAGGGCGGCATTCCGGTAACAGTTGCCGTTGGCATAAACATAGGTGCCGGTGAACTGCAGATCGTCCCCGGCGGATCCTCCGATAAAAGGCACGTTGGTCAAATCGCCGAGGGTTTCCGTCACCTTCTCTTCCACCCCGGCCAGGCCATCGATCAACAGCAGGCCCACATAGCGGGTCGGATCCATGGCGGCCACCGGTTGCCCGAAGTGTTTTTCAAAATTCCCGAATGCCTGTTCGATGCCGTGGCGTTGCCCGAGGTTCCGGATAACCTCGAGTTTAAGATCCGGTGCCATCTCGGCAGAAAAAGCCATGGCGACGACAGAGTCGTTGAGCATGGCTCCGCTGGTGATTTCCCCCGCCGAAGAACACCCGAAAACCTGCGCCTTGGGAAAGGCGTCCTGCATCTGGCGGCTTATGGCCTCGGGAGCATGGACGGTGGACGCGAAAAAAATGACAGCGGACGGATCCAGGTCTGCGATCTGGCTTTGGATTTCCCTGACGCAATCGGCCGTTGTGGTTTTGCTGGAGAAGGCTGTCTTGATTTTTCCCGCGCCGGAGCGTTGCCGTGCTGCGGGGGTGTTTTTGCCGCCGGTGCCTGTGAATGCCTGCTTCATGTTTTCAAGTTTGGCGATAATGGCGGGGTCGTCATCCGACTCGGCGGTGAATTTAGCCGGGTTGATTCCTTTGAGAATCATCTTGGTTTTGATTACACGTTCCAGTACGGGATTGTTCGTTGCCGTCTGGGCGATGATGCTGTCGATCATCTGCCGTATTTTCCCTGCCATGAAACACCTCCTGAAAAAGAAATCATCCTTCAGCTGCTCAAACCGAACAGGGTTTGTGCAGCTGAATACCTTTGTTTGTGGGGTTGATCTTGCCGAATGGTGTTGAGGGGAGTGCGAGGAGACAACCTTGGCAAATGAACTCAAGTAGCTATGATTAATATATTAAAAGCAAGGTTTGTGTCAATAGATTAAATTTTACTACAAAATGTTGTTTGATTATTGCGCTTCGGGCTGTTATCGGGATTGCATGAGATGCCGGGATGGAGGGCTCTGAAACCGGTGGCGGCATTCCACCATAAAGGCGGTAAAGTCCGCTTCAAGGCCATGACGGTTTCGCAGGATTTCCGCCTTGCCGGTGGCCAGCAGGTTCGGACGGCTGAGGCGCGATGCCAGCCGATGCAGAACGCTGTCGATATGCTCGATGTGGCGCAGGGCAACAAGCCAGTTGGCTGCCAGCATGCGTGGCAGACTCGCTTGCAGCCTTTTGGGAAGGGTGCTTTGGTGATGCTGAAGGAGACGGTAAATGGAGGTGGCGAAGTCCTCCAGAGGTTGATGGTGGTAGGTTTCCCAGTTTTGCGCCAGGAAATGGTCGTAAGCCATGTCGACCAAAATCCCGCGGCAGTGCCGCAAGGCCGGATTCAGACGTTTTCGACTGCGACGAAACACCACCGAGGTTTCGGCAAAGCTGTCGAGTCGCCGGTGGTGCATGATGCCATGGCGTATGCCGTCGGGCAGCCGTTGATCGAGTGGCCCCTTGACATAATCCCCGAATAACGCCCCCAGGCGACACTCCGGATGCGGATCGACCAGATAAAGATGCAGCAGATGGTTCAAAAAGCTTTCCCGTTGTATATCCTTGCGTCCGCCTTGCTGAGGCAGAGCGCAGGTTCGCGTTTAATTGGCGAGGGTGTTCGTGTCCTCAGAGGTCAGCTGATTGCCGACCTCAAGCTGGGCTGTCTGGATAGCGTCTATGCCGTCCAGGCGGGATGCAAGTCGATTCACCACCAGCTTGAAAGACGCCAGTCGCTGCGAGGAAACAGGCGCCGATGGCGGCGATTTGACTTTAAGGGGATTGACGGCCACGCCATTTTTATACATACGAAAATCGAGATGCGGGCCGGTTGAACGCCCCGTGGTTCCGACATAGCCGATGAACTGTCCCTGACGGACCTTGACGCCTTTTTTAATGCCGCGCCCGAAACGGCTCATATGATTGTACATGGTGACCCACCCGCCGGGGTGGCGAACCTTGACACAGTTACCGTTGTAACGCTTATACGCCGCAAAGGTAACCGTGCCGTCGGCAACCGTCTTGATCGGGGTGCCGGTCGGTGCGGCGTAATCGATGGCGGGGTGTGGTCGCACTTTTTTCGTGATGGGGTGCAAGCGCCGCATATTGAAGCCGGAAGAGATCCGTGAAAAGGACAACGGCGCTTTCAAAAAAGCCTTGCGTACGCTGCGGCCTTTTTCATCGTAGTAGGCCGGGGCCTGGTCTCCATCCTGGAACAGGTAGGCATTATATGCCTGTCCCTGATTGGTAAATCGGGCCGCCAGGATGCGCCCATAGCCGGCCTCGTTTCCTTCCCTATAGCGTTTTTCCACCAGGGCTTCGAAAGAGTCGCCAACCTGAATGTCGCGGATGAAATCGATATCCCAGGCAAAGATATCGGCCAGGTTAATGGCCAGTGCCTCTTTTTCGCCGCTTGCGACCACGGCTTCAAACAGGCTGGAGTTGATGGTGCCGGTCACCAGTTCGGTTTTGACCGCATATTCGATGGGGATTTTGCTGACGGCGAATCCGTCGCCTTCCGGTTTCACGACAAGTTGCTCTTCGCGGTCAATATCGTACACGAAGCTTTCGAACCTGCCGTCGAGCAGGCACAGCTCGTAGTTTTGCCCGGCGCACAGCCGGGAAAGGGGAAACACCGACTGGGACGACTGATTGAGAAGGTAAATCTGCCGCGGGGTGAAAATGTCTCCAAGCAGCGACGTGACGGTATCCCCTGGCTGGACGGTGCTTTTGGTCACTTTTCTGTCGATGACCGGGGCCGGGGGCTCCGCCGGTGCGGCCAGGACCGGCTTTTCCGGAGGGGCGGAGGTTTTTCCGAACCACAGCCCGAGAAAAAAGCACCCCACGGCCAGTCCTGTCGCCAAACAAAGCAAGGTGTAAAGATTTTTCGATTTTTCGAAACGCCGGGGCGGTTGTCTGTCTCGCAGCATAGGATTCTCTTGTGGTTGATGGTCGGGGGATGAAGCTCACGGGGCGGATCATAATCCGCGATTATGCTACCAGCTTCTCGCCGCCATTGTCCAGCGGTTCGCGATGATCCACAGCGACCGTTGCAAGGTCGTTGCCAAAGCATGGTCATATAGTCTATGTATGTAGTCGGCAGGGTTGTCCGCGAGAACATCCGTGCAAGCTTGTCGGGGCGGCAGATACGACAATTTAACTTCATCGCAGATGGGGGTGTGGATATGGTAAACAGCGAACGTCTGATTGCAGAATTTGCCCGGCAGGCCGGTATAGCCAGTCCGTCTTTTCGGGAAGGGGAAATCTCCCGTTACCTGGTTGAACGTTTCGAGGGACTTGGCATGACGGTGGTCATGGACGATGCGGGGCCCAAGGTCGGCAGTGAAAGCGGCAACCTGATCGCCACCTTGTCGGCCAGGGGCAAAGTTTGCGAGCCGCTGTTGCTGTCGGCGCACATGGATACGGTGGTGCCTGCCGACGGCGTCGAGCCGGTTCTTTGCGACGGCGTTTTCACCAGCGCCGGGGATACCATTCTGGGTGCCGATGACAAGGCCGGTCTGGCCGAAATTATCGAAGCGCTGGAGGTGGTCATCGAACAGGACATTCCCCATGGCCTGATTGAGGTCGTCATCACCATCTGCGAAGAGAAGGGCCTGCTGGGCGCCAAATATCTCGATTACTCCAAAGTGGTTTCCAAACGCGGGCTGGCCCTCGATACCTCCGGTACCGACCGTGTCATCAATACGGCACCGGCGGCCAATAAAATGCGCATCGTGCTGACCGGGCGCGAATCCCATGCCGGCATCGAGCCGGAAAACGGGGTCTCGGCTATCGTCGCTGCCGCCAAAGGCATAGCGGCCATGCGTCTGGGGCGTATCGACCATGAAACCACAGCCAACATCGGCACCATTCATGGCGGCCAGGCAACCAATATTATCCCCCGCCAGGTCGTTTTGGAAGGCGAAGCGCGCAGTCACGATCCTGCCAAGCTCCAGGCCCAGACCGAGCATATGCTTGCCTGCCTCAAACAGGCCACCGGCGCGACGCAGCAGATCGTTCAGGGGGACCTGGTGACGGTAAGTATCGAAACCGAGGTCCTCAGCGATTATCCCCATATGGCGGTGGCGCGAGAGGCCGGCATCCTGCAGCTGATCGAACAAGCGGCCGAACGTCTCGATCGAACCATCGAACTGCGGGATGGCGGGGGAGGCAGCGACGCCAACATTTTCAACGGTCACGGTATCGAAACGGTGATTATCGGCACCGGCATGACCGATGTACATACCATCGACGAGTCGGTGCGGGTGACGGATATGGTCCGGGTAGCCGAACTGCTGGTGGAGGTTATTCGCCTGGCCTGAGGTCCCTGTCTTTATGATTTCGAATTACGGAAAATTCCCCATCGATAGTATCCTTGGCGATGTTGCGCTGGCTTTGCGATCGAACCAGGCCGCCGTCTTGCAGGCCGAACCGGGGGCCGGCAAAACCACACGTGTTCCTCTGGCATTGTTGGATGAGCCCTGGTTGGCCGGCCAGCGTATTCTCATGCTCGAACCGCGTCGGCTGGCAGCGACCAATGCCGCGCGTTATATGGCCGGTTGCCTGGGGGAACAGGTCGGCGCGACCGTCGGTTATGCCATTCGCTTTGATCGACGAACTTCGGCGGCGACCCGTCTGGAGGTGGTCACCGAAGGCATCCTGACCCGGCGCTTGCAGGCCGATCCGACTCTTGAGGGGGTCGGTCTGGTGATTTTTGACGAGTTTCACGAACGCAATCTGAATTCCGACCTGGCCCTGGCCCTGTGCCGGGATGCGCAGCTGGGGTTGCGCGAAGATCTCAAGCTGCTGGTCATGTCGGCCACTCTTGATGGCGAACCGGTGGCGCGTCTGTTGGGGGATGCACCGTTGCTGCGCTGTCCCGGTCGCTGCCATCCTGTGGAGGTGACCTACCTGCCCCGAGAACCTCAAGGGCCGCTGGCCGAAGTGGTCGCACGGGCCGTGCGGCGGGCGGCTCGCGAAACCGAAGGCGATATGCTGGTGTTTTTGCCCGGTGCCGGGGAAATCCTTCGCTGCCGCGATCTGCTGTTGCGGGAACCGGTTGTCGACGATCCGCAGATCAACGTTTTGTATGGCGATTTGCCTTTTGCGGAGCAGGAACGCGCTTTGCGCCCCGGGCCACGGCGCAAGGTGGTGTTGGCGACCAATATTGCCGAAACCAGTCTGACCATCGAGGGGGTGCGGGTGGTTATCGACAGCGGTTTTATGCGACAGTCCCGATTCGATGCAGGCTCCGGTCTGCCGCGCCTGGTTTCGGTGCGGATTACCGCCGCCAATGCCGATCAGCGCGCCGGGCGCGCCGGGCGTCTGGGGCCCGGTCGCTGTTATCGACTCTGGACCGAAGCTACCCATGGCGGTTTGCTGCCTTTTGCCGCACCGGAAATACGCAGCGCCGACCTGACCCTCCTGGCTCTTGAACTGGCCCGCTGGGGGGTGCCGGATGCCATGTCTCTGTGCTGGCTCGATGCGCCGCCCGCCGGTGCTTTGAGCGCAGCGCGGGCATTGCTCCGGCAGTTGGGGGCTCTGGACGCCCGGCAGCGCCTGACCCGTTTGGGGCAGGCGATGGCCGAGCTGCCGGCTCATCCCCGCATCGCCGCTCTTCTGGTGGCCGGTCGTGGCAACCCCCTGGCACCGTGGGCCTGCGATCTGGCGGCTTTGCTGGAAGAGCGGGATCTGTTACGGGGCAACCGCCGCGCATCCCATGCCACGGACAGCGATCTGCTGGAACGTCTCGATATTTTGCAGGCCTGGCGAACCAAAGCGTCCTTGCCCGAGGGGGTGGATGCCTCCGCCTGTCGAACCGTGGATCGCGCGGCGCGTGCCTGGCGGCGACGTTCGCGTCTGGAGCAAGGGGCACAGACAGCCATGCCCGATGCCGACTCCATCGGTGGACTGTTGCTGGCCGCTTATCCCGACCGGCTGGCACGGCAGCGCGAGGTCGGGTCAAAACGCTATGTGCTGGCCAATGGTCAGGGAGGCTGCCTGTCGCCGCGCAGCGGCTTGCGCGGGACGGAATATCTGGTTGCGGTACATGTCAGCGGGGGGCGCACCGGGGATGCCTTTATTCACCAGGCCAGTTCCGTGGGCCTTGCCTCGATCGAGTCGTTCTATGCTGAGCGTCTTGGCTGGCAGCGCCGGGTTTTCTGGGATGCCGCCCAGCAGCGTATCGTGGCCCGGGAGGAGCGTAGCCTCGGAGCCTTGTTGCTGGCCAGCCGGCCGGTTGAAGCGAGCGGCGATGAAATGCACCAGGCCCTGCTGGAAGGTATCCGCCAGCTTGGCCTGGATGCCCTGCCCTGGGAGGACGAAGCGCGCCAGTTGCAGTATCGCGTAGCTGTGATGGCGGAGGCTTACGCTGAGCAGTCATGGCCGGATCTGTCCGATGACGCCTTGCGGGAAAGCCTTGCGGAATGGTTGTCGCCCTTTGTGGCGGGCATGCGCCGCGCGGCCGATCTGAAGCGCCTCGATCTGGTGGAGGTGTTGCGCAGTCGCCTTGACTGGTCGCACCTCCGTCTCCTGGATACGGAGGTGCCAACCCATCTCGCTGTCCCCAGCGGTCATCGGGTGCGATTGACTTACCAGCAAAACGGGCCACCGATACTGGCGGTTAAACTGCAGGAACTCTTCGGCCTGGCCGATACGCCCAGCGTGGCCGGCGGGAGGGTCGCCGTGCAGTTGCACCTGTTGTCTCCCGCGCGCAGGCCCCTTGCCGTAACCCAGGACCTGCGCCATTTCTGGGACCATGTGTATCCCGAGGTGCGCCGGGAAATGGCCGGGCGTTATCCCAAACATCCCTGGCCCGACGATCCATGGCGGGCGATCCCGACACGCTCCACAAAACGAAAAAAGCCCTGAGGAGCGGCTGCTCCCAGGGCTTTTGGCGATGTTGGCGACTCGCGGTCTCAGTCGGCATTTTCCGGTGCCGGGACGAGATGCACGTCCCGCTGCGGAAAGGGGATGCAGATGCCGGCTTCATCGAAACGCAGCTTGATCTTTTCCATGGTGTCGAAATAGGTCGGCCAGTAGTTTTTCACGCTGATCCAGGGCCGCATGACAAAGTTGAGACTGCTGTCGGCGAATTCGTGCAAGGCGACCACCGGCGCCGGGTCGGTCAGGAAGCGTTTGTCCTCGGCGATGATATCCAGCAGGGTCTGTTTGACCTGCCGGATGTCGTCTTCGTAGCTGACGCCGATGACCAGATCCATGCGCCGCGTGCCCCGTTCGGTATAGTTAATGATATTGTCGCCGAGCAACTTGGCATTGGGAACGATGACGGTGCGGTTATCGGGCGTTTTCAGTCGTGTGCTGAAGATGTGGATCAGTTCCACGGTGCCGGCTATACCGCCGCCTTCGATGAAATCGCCGGCCTTGAAGGGCCGCAGGACGATCATCATGATGCCGGCGGCGAAATTGGACAGCGAACTCTGCAAAGACAAGCCGACGGCCAGACCGGCGGCACCCAATACGGCGATCAGCGAGGCGGTTTGCACGCCCAGCTTGCTCAAGGCGGCGATGATGACAAACGTCACCAGGGACGCGTAGATCAGATTGCCGCAGAAGGCGATCAGGGTCGGATCGAGGGCGCGGGCTTTCATCAGCCTGCGTACCAGTTTTGAAATCAGTTTGCTGAGCCACAGTCCGATGGCCAGGATCAGGACAGCACCCAACAGGTTGAGTCCATAGACGGTCAGCCATGGTTTAATCTGGTTCATGAGTCCTCCCAGGCGAATAGGCAATGGTTCTACATTAATCAAATATCGAAGTTATGCAACTGTAAAATGGACGGCGCTGTCCGGCTGCGTCAAATCTGGAGCCAGCATGGTTTGTTTTTCGTCACAATTGTACAGCCGGGCCTTCTGGGCCATGTCGCTGGCCAACTTTTCCACTGCGGCCAGTTTCGGCGTGTTTTTTTTGTTTCCTCTTTTTATCGAAGCGCGTGGCGGATCCGAAGCCGATATCGGTATCATTATGGGGGTATTCGGGCTGGCGGCGACCCTCTGTCGTCCCTGGGTTTCCGGATTGGTCGATCGCATCGGCCGGCGACGCAGCTTTACCGTCGGTTCCCTGATGATGGTCGGTCTGCCCGTCGGATATATGTTGTTGTCCGGCCCGTTGGCCGGATTCTATCCGGGGTTGATGTTGTTGCGGATTCTGCATGGGGTGGGCATGGCCTTGTGCTTTACCGCGGCGTTCACTTTTGTTGCCGATATCGTGCCGCCGGAACGTCTCAACGAAGGGATCGGGATCTTTGGCATATCCGGACTGGTCGGCATGGCGGTCGGTCCGGCCCTGGCCGAGTTCGCGCTTCACCGTTACGGTTTTTTCGCCATGTTTGTGGTCGCTTCGCTGCTTGCCGGCGTCGGGCTGGTGGCCCACCTGCCACTGTCCGAGCCTGTGATCGAACGGCAAG
Organism: Syntrophotalea carbinolica DSM 2380; assembly: GCF_000012885.1. Classification (NCBI taxonomy): domain Bacteria; kingdom Pseudomonadati; phylum Thermodesulfobacteriota; class Desulfuromonadia; order Desulfuromonadales; family Syntrophotaleaceae; genus Syntrophotalea; species Syntrophotalea carbinolica. The sequence continues at coordinate 2,907,877 of NC_007498.2, read as the reverse complement.
CCCGTGACGTGGACACCTCGTTCTTAGACGTTCTCAAACGCCCTAAAATCACGACCGTGGCCTTGCTGGCCATACTGTTCGGTCTGGGACAGGCGAGCACCGGAAACTTTGTGGCACCGTTGGCCGCAGCACGCCAGGTGGTACATGTCTCGCTGTTTTTTGTCGCGTATTCGGTGGCGGCCGCACTGGTGCGGATCGGTGGGGGGCGTTTGGCTGATCGGGTGGGGGAGTTGCGGGTTATCCCCTACGCCCTGGTCATTACCGGAGGGGGATTGCTGGCTCTCAGCGTGGCTTACCAGGCCTGGTCCCTGACTCTGGCCGGCGCCGTGACCGGTTGCGGGCATGGGTTGTTGTTCCCCTCCCTGAATTCCCTGGCGGTACGCGATGAACCGGGCGGTATACGCGGCAAAATTACCGGGATTTACACCGGCGCTTTGGATGGCGGCAACTTTTGCGGCTCCATTTTGCTCGGTTATATCGGTGAATGGCTGGGGCTGCAGATATTGTTCATGGTTGCCGGACTGGCGCTTTTCAGCGGTTTGGTCGTGCTGCCCTGGGGACTACGTCGTCAAGCGCCATGAGAGGTTTTTGCCTCTCATGGCGCCGTCAATCCTGGCGTAGCATTATCAGGCTGCCGCTCGGTTCAGGTTTCCTCATCCTGCGCCGTTTCCGACGGCTTGGGGGAGCGTCGTGATTGTTTCTGCGCCTTGCGGGTTATGGCCTGGGCGCGCAGTTCCGTCCAGGCCGCAAGGTTGTTTTTCTGCATAACCTTGAAATTGCCGAGCAACTGTTTCAATCTCTGCGCCTGTTCCGCCAGGGTCTTTGCCGAGTCGGTGCTTTCCTGCGTGGCGGGTAGATGCTCGGTGGCATCATTGTCCTCTGGCTGCGTTGGCGGATACAGGGTGATGCCGAGGGATTTTTCCCGGCTGGCGACGGCGATTTCCGATGCAAGGTCGGTGATCTTTCCGATGCCGGCAACGATCTTTCGTAGTGTCTGGGCGGTATGGTCGGCCAGCTCGCTGCCGTTGCTGTCGCCGGTGCTCTCAATCAGATCTGCCGTCTCTTTGGCGGCGCGGGCACTGCGGGCGGCCAGGGTCCGCACTTCTTCGGCCACTGCCGCAAAGCCCTTGCTCTGCTGGCCGTCGCGGGTTGCCACCATCGCGGAGTTAAGGGTAAGCAGGTTGGTCTGGAAGGCGATTTCATCCACGATCTTGATGATTTTGGATATATCCTCCGCCGAGGCGTTCATCTCCGCGACGGTCTGTGCCATGCCGTCCATAAGATCATGCCCGTTGGGTTCAGACTGTCCGTCGGGGAGCGGTATGGTTATTTCCGACGAAACATCGGCGGCGCAACTGGCAACCTGGTTGGCAATATCCTGGATTTCCTGCACCAGTTCATTCAGCGCGATGTTGGCCCGGGCCAGCGGCTTGGCGATGAGGCCTTTGGCTTTGAAGGTGAAATCGCCATGCGCCAGCTTATCGAAAGCCGTATGGATTTCTTCCTGCAGGTTGTCGGCAAAATGGTCCACGGCTCCGGCGATTTCACCGATCTCGTCGGAGCGGGAGAAATTCAACCGCTGGTCCAGATTGCCTTCCTCCAAATCGAGGATCATGTCGAGGGTTTGTTTCAGTGGCTTACTGATGCTGCGGGCCATGATCAATCCCACGATAACGGCCACCACGAGCACCAGGGCCGCTACGGTCATCGTGGAACGGATAATGGCAAACAGCCCGGCCTTGACCGAATCCTGGGCCGCCTGCAGATCGTCTTCGTTGAAAATGGCGACAATCACCCAGTCCGAAGGTTCGAAATAGGTCACCGCCGCGGTACGCAGGCGGGGCGCTTTTTCCCCTTTGTGCTGAAACTCAAACCGTTCAAACGCGACAGGAATATCGGTTTCGGATTCGGTATGCAGCGCCAGCGCCTTGTCCACCAGGCTGCGGATGAAGAAACGACCGTTCCGGCTATCCTGAAAATCCCATAAACTGGTGCCTTCCAGTTTGCTTTGGCGGCTGATCTGAACGATGCCGCGATTTTTGTTCTTGCCGCCGAGGATAAAAACTTCACCCGTCTGGCCAACCTGCATGGCTTTTACGCCTTGTCGCAAACTGGCGACATTCTCCTGCTTGGCGCCATAATAAAGAACTCCGATGACTTCCTTGTGGCCCTTGTCCCAAATTGGCTGATAAGCGGTTATGTACCAGGCATTGACGACAAAAGCGCGGCCCAGAAAGGTCTCGCCGCGCATGACCGCCGTAATGACCTCGTTGGGGGTACCGTCCGGGTTTTCGGCGGGGATATAGGTGCCGATGGCCCGCATGCCGTTGTTTTGCAGAACATTGGTGGCAATGCGCAGCATATCTCCCTGTTCATTCATGCGCTGAAAAACACTGGTGGTCCCCCCGGCCAGGCGTTCGACCTCATCGACCAGGGGCGTGGGATATTCGGCATCGCGGTTCTGTCCGAACCACTGATTGCCGAGAAGCATTTTAGGCAAAAGAAGGGATTTTGTTTCTTTGGTAAATTGGTTGACCGCCACCCATCGCACCTTTTCGGAAGCGAAGGAGATGTCGCCCTCCCGATGCATAAGGGCCTCGGTGACTTTGAGATTGTGCAGAACCGTCTCGGTCACCGATTCGCGCATCACCTCGCACATCAGATGGATATTACGCGCTACTTTGGCGGTTTCCTGGCGGGCCTGGTTTTCTATGACGTTGGTGACGCTCTGACCGATGCGTTTTTCCTGGAGGTGGGTAATGCCGACGATAGCCGCTGTCGTGAGCACTACCAGAGTAACCCCCATGGCAATGATTTTGCCCTGGATCTTCATCGCTATTCTCCCCGGAAGGCAAATATCCTCTCTGCGGATCTGCTCGCCCCGGCTCTCATCGCCTGATGGAAGCTAGCGGTGAGCGGATGCCGCAGTGTAAAAAACGCCTTGGTCTTCGATGAAACCGGCCAGGGCGGGAGGATATATTGACTGACAGTGTGTGAATAAGAGGGAAATCATACCCTTCAGGTATGTCATGCCTATAGGCAAGGACAAAATATACCATTTATTGGGAATGATTAGAATAGGGGAAATGTCAAAGCACCGATTCGCCAAAAGGGGTTAGACTAGGCTCGCCAATTTTTGCTGTCGCAGACCCTGGGAAAGGTTGTCATTCCCAGGCGTCGGGTACAAACAGGTATCCTTTGCCCCAGACCGTCTTAATACGGGAATGGTGCCCTTTTTGGTCACCCAGCTTTTTACGCAGGCGCGACACAGAGACATCGATGGAGCGGTCGATTCCGTCGTACGGGATACCGCGCAATCGCCGGTTGATGGTGTCCCGGTCGAGTATGGTACCGGCATGGCCGGCCAGCAGGGTGAGCAGGTCGAACTCGGTGCTGCTCAAGGGGATGGTTTTTTTCTGGAACATGACTTTGCGGGATGGACGGTTGATCAGCAACCGGCCGAAGTGCAGTATTGGCCTTTTGGCCATGTCCGCCGAGAGATCCGATCCCCTGGAGCCGTAAAATCGTTTCAGCAGTGTCCGCATCCTGGCCAACAGGGTATGCGGTTCGATAGGTTTGCTGACATAGGCATCGGACAGCAGGGTTGTATCATCCTGCATGGGCTGAGTATCCGTCGGTTCGGTCAGCACGATCACCGGTCCCTGGTAAACCGTGCGTATATCGTGGAACAATGTATCGGCGTCGGTGGCAGAAGGTGTTGAATCGATAATCATCAGGTCCGGCTTATCGCAGGCGACGGCGGCACAAATGCCAGGTTCCTGCAATGCCGCCATGGTTTCATAGCCGTGACGGTGCAGGTAATCCGTAAGAAAGTTCGACAGACGTTGGTTTTCTCCCAGCAACATGACGCGGAAGGTTCGGTCCATGGTATTCTCCTTTCGGTTGTATCGGAGTCGAGGCGAATGTGTGGTTTTGTTTATTTTGGCGCCCCGTTCTTAGTGTAGTAAGATTAACCATGTTTCATTTTGCAAAAAGAATACCACTCCTCAGCACATTTGCGAAGAACAATCGGTTGCCCCGTTGCCGATATGGTTTTATGGGTTTTTTTGTGGTAATGGTGGTGTGGAATGTCGTTGTTTGCCGACGCCTGCAATTTTTGCCCGGCTGGTTGCCGTCGGTTGGAAGATGCTCCGGCTTGTGCATGGAGCGCGTATCGATACCCTATGAAAAGGACAGGTATGCAGGAAACCATTGCGATCGTATTCGATTTCGACGATACCCTGGCACCGGACAGTACCTCGAGTTTTCTCGATACGCGGGGCATCGATGTGCCGCACTTCTGGCAACACAAGGTGCTCCCCCGGATTGAAGCCGGCTGGGATCCGGTGCCGGCCTACCTTTACGAAATGATCGTGTTGTCCGATAGCGGTTCCCCCATCCGGCGGGACGATTTTGTCCGATGGGGCAAACGTATCAAGCCTTTTACCGGCGCCACGCGGATCTTTGATCGGGTTCGCCGACATGCCGAGTCGATCAACGAAAAGGTAGTGGTTGAATTTTATCTGATCAGCAGCGGTATCGGAGATATTCTGCGTCATACCCGTTTGGCTCGCCAATTCAGCGATATATGGGCCTGTGATTTTCACTATGGCGATGATGGCGGTATTGTCTATCCCAAGAATATTGTCAGTTTCACGGACAAAACCCGCTTTTTATTTCAGATCGCCAAGGGGATCACCGGTCCGGAATGTCGACGCGAACCCTTTGCCGTCAACCGTAAAATCAGCCAACGGCAACTGCGCGTGCCTTTCGATCAGATGATCGTGGTTGGCGACGGTCTCACCGATATCCCCTGTTTTTCCCTGGTCCGCCGCAGCGGCGGGTATGCTCTCGGTGTTTTCGACCGGGACAACAAGGCCAAATGGGGCCGCGCCTGGGGCTTTATCGAAGACGGTCGGGTGTCCAACCTGGTGCCGGCGGATTTCAGCAAGAATTCGGCATTGTCTCTGTCGCTGATGATGGCGGTGGAAAACCTGGCCCGTAAACTCAAGCTAAGAGCCCAGACCTATCAGGGTTAAGAGCGGAGGCTGTATGCTGGATCGTGCCGACGTGGAAAAATTGCTGCGGCAAAGCGGTTACGACGATTTTCGCTGGCTGGCCGGTGCGCAACTGCCGGTGCGCCAGTGGGTCCGGTTCAAATGCCGCTACGGGTGTCCCAATTTCGGCACACATGCGGCATGTCCGCCCTCTGTACCGAACCTTGACGAGTGTCGGGAATTCTTTGCCGATTACGAACATGTTGCCGTTCTTCGCCTGAGCGCATCGGTGAGCGGGCTTGAGGAGGATGAGGTCTGGAACCGTCATGTCGGCCAGGCGCTGCTTGAGCTGGAACGGTCTGTCTTTTTGGCCGGCTACGTGAAGGCACAGGTCCTGTTTCCCGGCCCTTGTCGGTTGTGCCGGACGTGCAGCGGTGAACGACGGACGTGCCACCGTCCCGCCGATATCCGTCCCAGTCCCGAGGCTCTCGGGGTCGATATCTTCGGTACCGCAAGGCTGGCTGGATTTGAGGCGGCAATAGCACAGACTGCAGGACAGCCTATGGCGCGGTATGCTTTCTTGATGGTGGCCTAACCGAAAGACACCTTTACGGAGGTTTTATGCAACAGCCAAAGAAAATCGTGGCCGTGGTCGGAAGTTACCGCAAGGGAGGTATTATCGATTCTGCTGTAGACGAAGTTCTGGCCGCGGCCGGTGAGCGTGGAGCCCGTGTCAGCAAAATCTATCTATCGGAAAAGCAGATCGGTTTCTGCGATAACTGCCGCAGCTGTACCCAGCAACAGGGCGATCGGCGCGGAGTCTGCGTGATTAAGGATGACATGGCCGCACTTCTGGATGAACTTGAAAGCGCCGACGGCATCGTGCTGGGATCCCCTATTAATTTTTTCACCGTGACGGCGCTGACCAAGCGGTTTATCGAGCGCCTGGTTTGTTATGCCTGGTGGCCCTGGGGCGCCAGGGTCCCCAGGTTACGTTCCAAAGGTCGTCCGCGCCGGGCTGTGTTGCTGTTGTCCTGCGCCATGCCGGTATTTCTGGCTCGTATGTTCTGCGGTGCGCCGCGGGAGATGAAATCGGCGGCGACGGTTCTGGGGGCACGGATTGTCGGATTGTTGATTGTCGGCCAGGTCGCGCAACAAAAGAATCAGCCACTGCCTGCTCGTGCCCGAAACAGGGCCAGACGCCTGGGATACAGGATTGCCGGCGAATAGCGGACTGGTGTGGTGTTCCGGACCGGGAGGTCTACAATGAAAATAGTTGTATTGGATGGGCATACCCTGAATCCCGGCGATCTCAGTTGGGATGCACTGGCCGCATTGGGAGAACTGACGGTTTACGATCGCACCGCCCAAGATGACATCATTTCGCGGGCCAAAGGCGCGCAACTGGTGTTGACCAATAAGATTGCTTTTGACGAAACGCGCCTTGCTCAGCTTGAAGGACTTGACTATATCGGTGTTACCGCCACCGGTTTCAATATTGTGGATATTGAAGCGGCCCGTCGGCGGGGGATCGTGGTGACCAATGTTCCGGCTTACAGTACCCGTTCTGTTTCGCAGATGGTCTTTGCCCTGCTGCTGGAAATGACCCAGCAGGTCGGTTATCACAGCCATCTGGTGCGACAGGAGAACCGATGGAGCCGCAGTCCCGATTTCAGTTTCTGGGATAAACCTCTGATCGAACTGGACGGACTTGTTTTCGGTGTGGTCGGTTTCGGACAGATCGGGCGTCAGGTGGCTGATATCGCCCGGGCTTTCGGCATGCAGGTCATCGCCCATACCGCTCATCCCGACAAATATACCGCGTATCGAAAGCGCGGAGACGTTGCCTTTGTCTCTCTCGATGAACTGTTCCGGCGCAGTGACGTTATCAGTCTGCATTGCCCCCTGACCGATGCCACCCGCCAGCTTGTCGATACCCGTCGATTATCCCTGATGAAGGATTCCGCCCTGCTCATCAACACGGCGCGGGGCGACTTGCTCGATGAGCAGGCTGTGGCCCTTGCCCTTGCTCAAAACCGTATTGCCGGGTTGGGAACCGACGTTTTGTCCTGCGAGCCGCCATCCGCCGGAAATCCTCTGCTCAAGGCTCCCAATACTTTCATTACGCCGCATATCGCCTGGGCAAGCTGTGAAGCCCGTCAGCGACTGATGGACATCGCGGTGAACAATGTGCGGGCTTTTTTAGCGGGAACGCCGCAAAACGTCGTGAACTGACCCGGTGCGCAGCAGGTGTATATGCATAATCCCTTGACATTCCGTGGGGAGAATCTATGATGAGGCCTCCTTGCGCTGTGACAAGTGACAAGTGACAAGTTTTCTATAAAAGGAGTCCAAATGTCTGCCCAATTACTCGAAGGAAAAGTCGTCGCAGCTGCCGTGCTGGAAGATGTGGCAAGGCGGGTGGCTGTTCTCAAGGACAAGGGTATTTCGCCCGGTCTCGGTACGATTCTGGTCGGTGACGACGGTCCCAGTGTCAGTTATGTCAATAAAAAGCGCGAAACCTGCAAGCAGGTTGGCATCGCTTCTTTTCATAATGAAATCCCCGCTTCGGCCACCCAGTCGGATCTTTTGGCGGCGGTTCGCGATTTCAACGACAGTCCGGATGTGGATGCCTACATTATCCAGTATCCGCTGCCCAAGGGGTTCGATTTTAACGAAGCCCTTAATCTGATGCTTCCGGAAAAAGATGCCGATGGCCTGCATCCCGTCAATCTCGGACGGCTGGTATTGCAAGAGCCCGGCCCGGTGCCCTGTACCCCGGCCGGTATTCGCGCCATGCTGCAGCATTATGACATTGCCATCGAAGGCAAGGAGGTCGTGGTCATCGGTCGAGGACCGACTCTCGGTCGCCCTCTGTCTTTGCTGCTGACCCTTAAACAGCCTTATGCCAATGCCGCCGTCACCGTGGTGCACTCCGGAATCAAGGATCTTGGCGCTTATACCCGCCGGGCCGATATCGTTATCGCCGCTGCCGGCTGTCCCGGTATCGTTCAGCCGGACATGATCCGCCCCGGCGCTGTCGTTATCAGCGGCGGCATCAGCTGGGAAGGGCGCAAATTGCTGCCCGATGTCGATGAGGCGGTTGGCGAGGTCGCCGGTTGGATTACCCCGCGTCTCGGAGGCGTTGGCCCCACAACGGTTGCCATGCTGTTGCTTAATACGGTTCAGGCGGCAGAAGAGCGCGCTCGGCGGGCGGGCAAGCTCTGATCCGCAAAACGCATAAATACTAATTCAGGGGCGTCCTCGCGATTGGCGGGTGGCGCCCTTTTTTTGTTTTTGTTTCGCTAAAACGGATTTTTCGATATGTTGGAGGTATGGGTTTTTGTTAATCTCCGGGCCTTAAGGATTAAAGCGGGTATGGAACGCATGAGGGCAACGCTATGGCCATGAATTTTTATTTATGCGTGAAAAAAAGCCCGTTTGAACATTAACCCAAGGCAACAGAAGCCAAAAGATTTGATGAAGATAACTGTATAAATCAAATTCAATAGGAGTCTTAATTTACTTTATTAAATAAAGTGCTCGGTTTACTGCAATCATGATGAGGTTTATGTAATTTTAGCATCTGGAAGGCCGACCAAGATAAGTCTTTACAAATAAAAAGAGAAATATCCACACATTAACCTGTGTCCGGGCTAATTATTGGCAAATGTGGCTGCAATTAATAAAAATGATTTATTTTTTTGAAAAACGCGGTGGCAGGGGCTCGATTGGGTCTATCTGGGGATGATGTTTGCGGAAGAAATGCCGACGTTTTTTTGAGGCTCGAGGAAGGTGAGTAAAGCCTTTTGTGATCGTTTTTGCTATAGTCTGGTCTCATAATCATATGCGGGGCAAGGCTGCCCCCAGTGTTTGAAAAGGAGAAGCAAAATGGCCGACGACCTTATGCAGTGTACCGTTTGCGGATATATTCATGTTGGAACCGATTTGCCTGACTGTTGCCCGGTCTGCGGCGTTGAGAAAGAACTTTTCGAGAAAAAACAGGCCCCGGATTCGAAGGCCGCTGAAGCCGCGCCTACGGCGTGGCGCTGTTTGATTTGCAATTATCTGCACGAGGGCCCCGTGCCGCCCGAGTCATGTCCGGTATGCGGAGCTGGTGCCGATCAGTTTGAGCCGGTATTTAAACAGGTGCAGCCGACCGGAAAAGTTGACTCCGCCGATGCCATCGTCATCGTCGGCGCGGGTATTTCCGGAATCTCCGCTGCGGAGGCAGCGCGCAAGACGGCACCGCAAGCGAAAATCAGTGTTATCAGTCGCGAAGCGGATTTGCCTTACTATCGGATTAATCTGACCCGCTACCTGGCCGGGGAATTGACCACCGAACAACTGCTCATTCATCCGGCGCAGTGGTACGAAGATAACGCCATCGAATTACATCTCGGTGTCGAAGTTACGGCTGTTGATGTCCGGAACAAGACCCTCGGCCTCAGCAGCCGGGATACCATCAGTTATGACAAGCTGATTCTTTCCATGGGGGCCCATTCGTTCGTGCCACCTGTAGGCGGGGCCACCAAAGCCCATGTCAAAACCCTGCGCACGCAGAAAGACGCCGCGGAGATTCTCGAAGCGGCCAGACCCGAAAAGTCGTGTGTGGTCATCGGCGGCGGAGTGCTGGGGTTGGAAACGGGCGCCGCTCTGGCGCGACGAGGTGTCTCTGTGACCATCATCGAGGGTTTTGACTGGTTACTGCCGCGGCAGCTGAACCGGGCTGCCGGAGAACGTCTGGCCGGGTATGTCGAAGCTCTGGGGGTGCGCCTGATTTGCGGCGGTCGGGTCAGGGAGCTAGCGGGCGAACAGGCCGTATCCGGTGTCGTGCTGGAGTCGGGGGAAGTCGTGCCGGCGGACATGGTTATTTTTGCCGCGGGGGTTCGCTGCAATAGCGCCTTGGCGCGCCAGGCCGAGCTGGAAGTGAACAACGGCATCCTGGTGGACAACAGCATGCGTACCTCCAATGCGGATATTTTCGCCGTCGGCGACGTGGCCGAACATCAGGGGGTGATTTACGGAACCTGGATGCCGGCGCAACATCAGGGAAAGGTTGCCGGTATCAATGCCGCAGGAGGTCAGGCCCGTTTTACCGGCATTCCGCGTTCCAGTATTCTTAAGGTGCTCGATGTCGATCTGTTCAGTGTTGGGGAGGTTCATCCCGACGATGGCAGTTTTCAGCTGTTTGAAGACCATGACGACGACCGCTATGCCTTTTTTGTCTTTCGCAATGCCCGCCTTGTCGGGGCAATCCTGATGGGTGACACAGGTTTGTCCGCCCGGCTTAAGGAGTTGATCGAAAGCCAGGCCAGCTGCGCGGAAATTCTGGCCGAGGCCGCTACTGCGGCGGATATCCGGCAGGGCCTCCTGTCCGGCCCCCGGGTTTCCTGAGCTGAAGATCGGCTTTTTATAAAGGATAGTTGGATGATGGGTTTTACGGTACGATATTTAGCAATTCTCTCATTGCTGTTGACTCTGACCGCCTGCAGCGAGCCTGTGCCTCAGGACTTCGCCGATTATGTCGGGGAATGGACCTCGCCCGACATGTATCTCCTTATCCAGGCGAACGGGTCCGTAAAGTATAAACGACGCAAGCCTGGAGGCCAGGTATCCCTGACCGGTTCCATCAAAGGTTTCAAGGGGCACGATTTTACCGTCGGATTCTGGATGTTCTCCACAACCTTCGAGGTGTCGGTGCCTCCCCATGAACAAGACGGCGAATGGCTTATGGTCGTCGATGACGAAGAACTGGTGCGTTCCCGACGTATGCCGCAGTCTACGCCCCAAAAGGGCGATACCCGATCGTTGCAGGTGCGTTTAGGGGCATCGGCGTTAACCTGCACCTAGTGCAAGGAGTGCGGTCGTGGCCAGGTGGGTACAAAACATAACAGTATGGATAACATGGATGTTGTTGACGGCCTGCGGCGAGCAGGTCGTGCAACACAGGCCGGGCGCGCTGCAGTTGCCGCCACAGAACCTCTATGCCTATGTCGCTTCTGAAACAGCGGATGTCAGGTTGCTTTCGGAGGCTCGCCAGCAACGTCTGGCGGAGGATTATCGCTGTCGTTTTGCGGCTCCATGGCAGGCTGGGTGGAGCGGGCGCTCTGCCGAAGAACTGTTTGGAAACCGCCAATGGCTTATGGAAAATGCCCTATATGGCGGGAATCGCCAGCCTGTCCCCATGCCGCGACGGCAGCGATGGCTGGCCCAATGCGCCATCGAAACCTTTCCCAATGCCGATTACCCAGCCATCACTTTACGCCCCTCGAATCTCCGGGGCCTGCCGACGCGGCAGCCGGCATTTTATGCTTTCAGTCAGCCCGGAGAAGGCTTTCCTTTCGATTATCTGCAGTATTCCTCGATCCCGGCCAGTACCCCGGTGCGCGTTCGTCACCGTTCTGCCGACGGTTGCTGGGTTTTGGTGGAGACCGAGGCCATGTTCGGCTGGTTGCCGGCCATGGATGTGGCTGCTGTCGACACCCGGCTGCAACAGCAGTACGAGGCCGCATCCTGGTACGTTGCGGTCAAGGACGATGTGCCGCTGACCGATGCGGCCGGTAATGTGCTGGCGGTGGCCGGTCTCGGCAGCCTCTGGGCACAACCCGAGTCCGGCGTGGTGTGGGTGGCGGTGCGGGGCGAAGACGGTCGCGCCAAATTACGGCGGGCAAACTATCATGCCGACTCGGTGCGCCGCTTCCCCGTGCTTTGCACGCCGGCGAATATGGCGATCATCGGCAATCGCCTGCTTGGCAAGCCCTACGACTGGGGCGACCAGTTCGGTGAACGCGACTGCTCCTCCACTCTGCGTGATCTTTTTGCCTGTTTCGGACTCTATCTACCGCGCAATTCCGCTGCGCAGGCCGTTGTGGCGCAGCGTCTCGGCTTGAGCGAGGTTGCCGTGACGGACCGGCCGCAGGTTATCCGCAGTCAGGCACAGCCTTGGTTGACACTGGCGTATATGCCCGGGCATATTATGTTGTATGTAGGAGAGTTCAGGGATCAGCCCGTGTTTTTGCATGCCATGTGGGGGATCAAAGTCGAGGACCGCCAGGGGCGGGAAGGTCGCTATCTGGTGGGGAAAACCGTCGTCACCGGACTGCGTGTTGGTGAGGAACTGATCGGGATAAAACGACCCGGCGGGTTGCTTCAGGAACGGATTCAGCAGCTGGTTTTGCTCACGACCTTTGGTGAGGCCGACCCGGTCGGGGAACAACGACAATAGCGTGAGACAGGAGCTGTCTCGGAAAGATTTTAGATGATGAAAAAGTTGGTGTTAAGTTGCATGTCTCTGTTGATGTTTTGTTCGCCGGTCTGGGCCGGCCGCGATACCCTGGTGCAGGTATCGACCATCGATGCGTTGCTGGGCGGACTGTACGACGGTACCCTGTCTATCGAAGAGCTGCGTCGTGACGGTGATTTCGGCATCGGTACCTTTGATCGCCTCAACGGAGAAATGATGCTGGTCGATGGTGTGGTCTACCGTATCCGCAGTGACGGAGGGGTGGATGTCGTATCCGGTACGGAGACCACTCCGTTTGCCGCGGTAACCTTCTTTGACGCCGAACTCCAGCGGCAGATCCCCGCGAATACCGATTTTAAAGGGTTTCAGCAATGGCTCGATGACTTGCTGCCCAATCCCAATCTGTTTTATGCGATACGGATCGAAGGACGCTTTCGTTTCATGAAAACGCGTAGCGTTCCTGCGCAGACCAAACCCTATCCGGCTTTGGCGGAGGTTGCCCGGCATCAGCCGGAATTCGAGTTCAAGGATGTCGAAGGGGTGATCGTCGGTTACCGCAGCCCGGCTTTTGTCAAAGGCATCGGGGTGCCCGGCTATCATCTGCATTTCCTTACCTCCGACCATCGTGCCGGCGGACACATCCTCGCCTTCACTGTTCAGCAGGCCAGCGTTCGAACCGACCAGACCAACGAAATATTGTTGCGCCTGCCGGATTCATCGGCGTTTTCCGGCGCCGACCTTGGTAAAGACCGTAGCGTTGAATTAAAACAGGTCGAGCAGCATTAACCTGGTGGATTGCGATCTGCCAAGGTGCGGTATCTAGAGAGGGGTTTTTAGGTTGGCGGCGGGAATGTTATGGCGGATTGACCCGACTGCAGTCTTCTGTCGGAGCGCTGCGGATAAACGCTTCCTTGTAAGTCATCGAGGATTATCATGCCTTTTCGAATCGCTTTTCTGAAGCAGCCGTTCGAGGACTTTTTCAAACACCAGGCGTCCGGCGGTATCGTCTTGCTCGGGGCCACGGTTTTAGCTCTGGTCCTGGCCAATTCCCCCTGGAGCGGTCAGTATTTCCATTTCTGGGAAATCAAGCTGACCATCGGATTTGATCATTTCGGTCTGACCCAGACGTTACACCATTGGATCAACGATGGCTTGATGGCCGTGTTTTTTTTCCTGGTCGGTCTGGAACTCAAACGAGAATTCATGGACGGCGAACTGGCCAGTTTCCGCCAGGCTATGCTGCCCATTGCGGCGGCGTTTGGCGGTATGCTGGTGCCTGCCCTGATTTTTCATTTCATCAACCCGATGGTACCTGAAGCCAAGGGCTGGGGGATCCCCATGGCGACGGATATCGCTTTTGCCCTGGGGGTTCTGGCGCTGCTCCGGGGCAAGATTTCCAGGTCGCTTGCCATCTTTTTAACGGCCCTGGCTATTGTTGACGATCTCGGCGCGGTGCTGGTGATCGCCCTGTTTTATAGCGGCGAATTGGCCGTTGGAAAATTGCTTGTGGCCCTGGTGTTGCTGCTGATTCTGATCGCCGGCAACCGCCTGGGGGTGCAGTCCCTCAATTTTTACGGTTTGCTCGGATTCTGTCTGTGGGTGGTGTTGTTGAAATCCGGGTTGCATGCGTCCATTGCCGGGGTGTTGATAGGGATGGTCATTCCTGCGAGGCCGCGCCTTTGCCACGAGGAGTTCGTGGATCAGACGGAAAAATACATGGCACGTTATAAGGAAATCGGAGAAGTTCCCGGGCCTTTTCATCATGAGGAACGGCTCGGCGCGCTGCTCGCGCTCGAGCACATTTGCCATGACGCCATGAGTTCCTTGCAGCGCATGGAGCACGAGTTGCACCACTGGGTGATTTTCGGCGTCATACCGATCTTCGCCCTTGCAAACGCCGGTCTGGTGCTGCAACTGGGAAATCTGGTTACCGCGGTGACCCATCCGGTCACCCTCGGGGTGGCCCTGGGATTGCTGCTGGGCAAGCCCCTTGGCATTCTGTTTTTTTCATGGATTTCGGTTCGTGTCGGACTCTGTGCTCTGCCACGGGGAACCTCCTGGATGGATGTTTTTGGGGTCGGCATCCTTGGTGGCATCGGGTTTACCATGTCGTTATTTATCAGTAATCTGGCGTTTATGAATATCGTCATGTCCAATAACGCCAAGCTTGGCATTTTTATCGCGTCCATGCTGGCCGGTGCGGCAGGTTTCACTGTTCTTTCGCGTGCTTCTGCCCGCAAGGCCCATTGACCATTAAAAATTGGACATTTGTTGCGCTACGTGTCTCTCTGTCCTCTTTTGGATCACCCCGGCAGTGTGGAGGGCTGCTTCGGATTTTCTTTGGTGTCTTTCTAACATCTCGGAATTAAAACGAAAATTCAAAAATAAAAAAACAATAAAAGATGGCAGACCCTTTGCAATACTGTATACAGTAGCCATTATGTTTTTGCATAGGCATGTTATCGGTTTTTCGTTTGCTGTGATGTGGATTGGGACTCACAAAGGAGACACAAAATGGGTAAAAGCGTAGAGAATCCGAAAAAGAACATCATTTCCTGTCGCGTCAACGACCGGGAAATGCAGGCTCTGCAGGATCTGGCTAAAAAGGCCGGCACCAACATTTCTGATCTGATGCGCCAGAGTATTTTGTCCATGGCGCAGGGTCATACCTGATCCTGACGATTTTTACCGCTAAATCCGCGGTGTTGCCGTATTAAAGGCAGACGTAGCATTTGTTTATTTTTTGAAGGCAGTTTACCGTACTTCCGGGGGAGGAAGGGATGAAGGGCTGCCTGGCGTGTGCTGAAGCGCGCCAGGCAGCCCTTTGTCGTGCAGTAAACCCCCTTTTTGCTTGACTTATATGGGGGTTTTGCTACCTTATCAGACTTGTTTTTTTGCCACCCAGAAGACCTTCGGGAGGAGAACGATGGACTACAAACAGACCCTGAATCTGCCAGATACCCAGTTTCCCATGCGTGGCAACTTGCCTAAGCGGGAACCTGAGATCCTCGAAAAATGGCAGTCCATGGGGCTTTATGAAAAGATGGAGGAGGCCGGTCGCACCCGGCCCAATTTCACTCTGCATGATGGCCCCCCTTATGCCAACGGCCACATTCACATCGGCCATGCCCTGAATAAAATTCTCAAGGATATTGTCCTTAAAAGCCGTCGCATGAAGGGGTTCTACGCTCCTTATGTACCGGGCTGGGACTGCCACGGTCTGCCCATCGAGTTGATGGTGGATAAAAAACTCGGCAAAAAAAAACGGGACATGACCAAGGTCGAAATCCGCAAGGAATGCCGTGTTTATGCCGACCAGTGGGTCAAGATCCAGAGTGAGGAGTTCGAACGTCTGGGCGTTATGGGGGAGTGGGATCGTCCCTACCTGACCATGACTCACCACTACGAAGCGGTGACGGCCCGCGAATTGGCGCGCTTTGTGGAAAAAGGCGGTCTGTTTAAAGGTAAAAAACCGATTCACTGGTGCTCCTCCTGCGTTACCGCCCTGGCGGAAGCGGAGGTGGAATACGCCGATCATAAGTCGCCGTCTATCTACGTTAAATTCCCCTTTGACGGGGAACTGCCTGCGGAGTTGAACGATCTTGCCGGGCGTAAATTATCGTTTGTCATCTGGACCACGACTCCCTGGACCATTCCCGCCAATCTCGCAGTATGCCTGAATCCGAACCTGCCGTATGCCGTCGTCGAAACCGGTGACGAACTGCTGGTTATGGCCGAAGGGCTGGTTTCCGGTGTCATGCAGGAGCTGGGGCTGGAAAACTACCGGGTACTGAAAACCTTCGAAGCGCCGATATTCGAGCGCAAGACCTGCCGCCACCCGTTTTACGATCGGCCGTCGCTGCTTATTCTGGGTGACCATGTCACGCTGGAAGCCGGTACCGGTTGTGTTCACACCGCGCCTGGCCATGGCCAGGATGACTATGTGGTCGGGCTGGCTTATGGCCTGGATGTTTACAATCCGGTCGACAATTACGGTCGCTACTACGAGGACGTCGAATTCTTCGGCGGTATGAAAATCAACCAGGCCAACGGCGCGGTGAACGCCAAGCTGACCGAGGTGGGCGCATTGCTCAAAGAATCCGAGGTCAGTCACAGCTACCCGCATTGCTGGCGCTGTAAAAAGCCCATAATTTTCCGTGCCACCGAGCAATGGTTTATCTCCATGGAGGCCAACGGGCTGCGGGAAAAAGCCCTGGGGCACATCAATGACGTGAACTGGGTTCCGCGTTGGGGCCGCGATCGTATTTACAATATGGTTGAAAACCGCCCCGACTGGTGTATCAGCCGCCAGCGTAGCTGGGGGGTCCCTATCACCATCTTCTATTGCGCCAAATGCGGCGAAGCCCTGGAAGACAGCAAGGTGATGGACTACGTGGCTGACCTGTTCGAGGAAGGCGGCAGCGACCTTTGGTTCGACAAACCGGCGAAGGAGTTGATGCCGGCCGGCACGACCTGCCCCGGCTGCGGTCACGACGAGTTTACCAAGGAGACCGATATTCTCGACGTCTGGTTCGATTCCGGCGTGTCCCATGCCGCCGTACTCGATAACCGTGATTATCTCAGCTGGCCTGCCGATCTGTATCTGGAAGGCAGCGATCAGCACCGGGGCTGGTTTCATTCCAGTCTGCTCGCTTCGGTGGGAACCCGCGAACTCACGCCCTATAAGTCGGTGCTGACGCATGGCTTTGTGGTCGACGGCAAGGGCAAAAAGATGTCCAAGTCGGTGGGCAACGTGGTCGCGCCGGAGGAAGTGATCAAGAAGTACGGTGCGGAAATCCTGCGTTTGTGGGTAGCGGCCCAGGACTATCGGGATGATATTCGTATCAGCAACGAAATCCTGCAGCGGCTTTCCGACGCTTATCGTCGTATCCGCAATACCGCCCGTTATATCCTCGGCAACCTGAGCGGTTTCGACCCGTCACGGGATATGGTGGCCGACGATCAGTTGCTGGAACTCGACCGCTGGGCCCTGGCCAAGCTCGAGGACCTGGCCGGACGGGTGGAGAAGGCTTACGAAGATTACGAGTTCCATATCATTTATCACGCGGTGCATAATTTCTGCAGTGTCGAAATGAGTTCGTTTTATCTCGATGTGCTTAAAGACCGTCTTTACGTTTCCGGAACCGACAGTATCGCACGTCGCAGTGCGCAGACGGCCATGTACCGGATTCTGGATTGTATCACGCGCCTGATCGCACCGGTGCTGTCCTTCACCGCTGAGGAAATCTGGGCGTTTATGCCCGGTGAGCGTTCGGAAAGTGTGCATCTGGGAGAATTTGTTCAATTCCCCACCAGTTTCCGCGATGCCGCACTGGAAGAGCGTTACGATAACCTGCTCGAAATTCGCTCCGATGTCTCCAAGGCTCTGGAGCTGGCGCGTAATGAAAAGGTTATCGGACACTCTCTCGATGCCCGGGTACTGCTGAGCGCGCCGGCCGGAGCGACCCTGGAATTGCTGGAAAAATACCGGGATCAGCTGGCCTCGTTATTCATTGTTTCCCAGGTTGAACTGGTCGATGATCTGGCGGATGGTCTGACGGGCGAAAACCTTCCCGATCTCAAGGTCAAGGTGGAGAAAGCCCTGGGCGAGAAGTGCGAGCGATGCTGGAACTATGCAACCTCCGTCGGTGACAGCGCCGAACATCCGGCCTTGTGTCATCGTTGCGTTGCGGTACTTACCGATCGATGAAACTGGCCCAATTTCGTATATTGCTGCTGATCGCCACCCTGGTGGTGGCCGTTGACCAGCTTACGAAGGGACTCATCGTGCGCTGCCTGAAATTGCACGAGGCCCTGCCGGTGGTGCCGAATTTTTTCGATCTGGTGTACGTGCGCAATAAGGGTGCGGCCTTCGGCATCCTGGCCAATACCGAATACCGGGTGCCCTTTTTTATCATCACCACCTCGGTGGCCGTGGTTTTCCTGGCGTGGTTTTATCGCCAGTATCGGCCCGATCAGGTGCTGGGGCGATGCGCCGTAAGTCTGGTGCTCGGTGGCGCGATCGGCAATCTCATCGACCGGGTACGGTTTGGAGAAGTTGTCGATTTTCTCGATGTCCACTGGTATCAGTACCACTGGCCGGCTTTCAACGTGGCGGACTCGGCCATCTGTGTCGGTGTGGGTATGTTACTGCTGGCCCAGTGGCGGGATGGCATTCGGCACCAGGCCTAGGAAAAGTGCGAAACGCTAAACATAAAAGCCGGTACGATGGAAGCATCGTGCCGGCTTTTTTATTCTGCAGGGTCGTTTCAGGGGCTGCACGGTGAAAAATGATGGACAATTAAGTGAGCGTTGCTTACCTGATGGTCTGCAAGGCTAACAACCATGCCAGCACTATAATCAAGGCCGCCAGCAGCCCCAGCCAGCGATTGAGGCGGGGACCGGCCTGCGGCAGCGGCGCGATGAACCAGCCTGACAGCAGGCCGCACAGAAATCCGAACAGGTGCGCCAGCAGGTCGGTGCGGCGTTCACCGGTACCGAGCAGGGCCAGAAGCGCCAGGCCGGCGGCCAGCGGTAGGGTCCATTTCCTTGTCAGCCGCAAACGGTGACGCCGGGCGTTCAGGGCCGCCAGGACGCCGATGGCGCCAAAAATGGCCGTCGAGGCTCCCACCGACTGGTGATAGCCGGGTTGAATCAGGCTGTTGAGAAAATTGCCGGCCATGCCGACCAGCAACAACAGAAACCACCCGACGCCCGAGCCGAGTTCGCGGCACAGGCGGATCACGAATATCCCGCCGATGAGGATGTTGCTTGCAAGGTGCAATGGGCCGGAATGCAGCGTCAGGGCGGTGGCCAGACGCCACCATTGGCCGCTGCGGATCGCGGCGACATGGGCGTTGCCTGCATGCAGCCAATCCTCGGTTCGCAGGCTGAAGGGGGTGTTTGGCAGACGCGTGATATTGTGAAATAATGCCAGCGCGGCCAAAAGGCAGGCGTTGAACCAGGCGTTGTCGAATCCGGTGGCTGTTGGCGGCAGGGGCGGCCAATCCCGATTTTCCGCGGTAAAGAGTTGCAACTCGTGTACGGCTTTTTCCAGCTCCGGCGCGGGCACGGCCAGTTGCCAGCCCCCCAGGAGCGGCTGCAGGCGGGAATCGATGCCCTGTGCCGTCAGCACCAGGTGCCAATCGCGGGCCACATCGGCATCCAGCGGTTGTCGCATGGAAGCCTCGATGCGGGTCGGATCGATGGTGCGCCAGAGGGTGGGGTCATGCTCGACGGTCGGGGCCATGGCGGTTCCGTTTCAACGATAAATTGTTTATCACGACGCGCACAAAGTTCTGCCCCTGAAACATTTTTATCGCGCGGTCGTTGCGGCTGAAAACGAGCTGCTTGAACGTACCTTCGATTTTAACTTAAACACTGCGATTGAACTTTGCCTGGTACTCCTAACCCCTTTGCGGTGGGAAGCATTCTGTAGCAAAAAAACATGCGAGGCGGATCATGCTGGAAAAGCTTTATTTTATCGTATCCCGCAAGGATATCGGTTATATGCGGTTCATTCTCGAAAGCTATGACGGGCTGCTGTTTATGCGTACCATCGATGCGGCAAAAGGGCTCATTGAAGTAGGCTTTCACCCGTCGCGGCGTCAGGATGCCTTGGCGTTGTTGCAATCCCTGACTGTAGAAGTCGGCCTGGAGCCAGCGGACCCTCCCGCGGATCTGGCGGAGCTGTAGTGACAGCCCGGAACGCGACTACGTGGTTTACGGGCATGTGAACCCATCTCAAACCGGTGCCGTCGGTGTCTGCAACGCTGCGGCTCCGTTCTCATCGTCTTGTGTTTCACGCAGGTAGATCGAGCGACTGGGAAAGGCGATTTCGAGATCGAGGCTTTCCAGAATATCCATGATCTTCAGGCAGACATCTTCACGTGCATCGAGGTATTCGCCCCAAACGGT
This sequence comes from Syntrophotalea carbinolica DSM 2380, assembly GCF_000012885.1. NCBI lineage: Bacteria > Pseudomonadati > Thermodesulfobacteriota > Desulfuromonadia > Desulfuromonadales > Syntrophotaleaceae > Syntrophotalea > Syntrophotalea carbinolica. The sequence goes on along the minus strand of NC_007498.2, from coordinate 2,887,717 downwards.
CGTGGTGGTAAAGCAGTAGACCATGATGTCGAGGGACGAGGCGCCGAAATCGGTAAAATTGACCAGGAAAAAATCCTGCTGGATTGCGGGATGTGCAGTCAACATTTCACGGATCATGGAGACGGCCCGGCGCATTTGTGCCGGGCTTGTTTCGTAAGTGACCCCGACATTAAGCTTGATACGTCGTTTGGGCATGCGGCTGAAATTGTCGATGGACAGATTGGCGATAATGTTGTTGGGGACGGTGATAAGGGTCTTGGCAAATGTGCGGATCTTGGTCGAACGAAAACCGACCTCTTCGACCACCCCCTCCATATCCCCGGCCTTGACCCAGTCGCCGATAAGAAACGGCCGGTCGAGAATGATCATGAACGAGCCGAAAATATTGGACAGGGTGTCCTTGGCCGCCAAAGCTACGGCCAGACCGCCGATCCCCAGGGACGCCAGCAGCCCGGAGATGGAATAGCCGAGGTTCTGAATGGTCATGATCGCCGCCAGGAAGATGATGAACGCCCGCAGACTCTTGCGGATGAAGGGCAGCAGGTGATCATCGAGGGTCGATTCGGTTTTGGCGACCCAGGAGGATAAAAAAATGTCGAGCAGGCTGACCAGGTTAAACAGGGCCCAGCCGATATCGAAGGTTACCAATACCTTGAGGACGGCATGGGCACCGCGACGGGTATCGACCGGCGTGGTCGGCAGCTGCAATACCTGCACGGCGATGAAAAGACCGATGATGACCACCAGAAATTCGGACGGTTTACGGATACAATTAAGAAATTCGTCGTCATAGCGGCTCTTGGTACGTGTAGCCAAGGGGAAGATGACATTGACAAAGATATGGCCGAAAACCTTTTTCAGGATCAGGGCGGCGATCACGATGCCGAAGGCTGCGGCAAATCGCCCGGCGCTGATACCGAGAAAGGTTTCGTGGAAAATGGCATCCAGTGTCGCCAGAAAGTCACTCATGGTGGTTCCTCCTTGGAAATTGTATGCATGATGTTTAACAGAAGGTGTTTTCCAATGCAAGGGGGAGGGTGCCCATGGGATGTAGGACAGGATCTATCTGTTACAGTGAGAGAATCGGAATTCGGTGACTGGTTGCCAACGATTCGCAATGAGTCAAAGATCTGCCAAGCAGCGGGTTTTATCCAGCACCTCCGCCGGCAAATGTTGGCATGAAATACATTCGAAGCCCTATTGCAGCAATGCCGGTCATACTTCTCTGTTATGAAGGAGCCCTCCATGCCGAGCAATGTCACCCGTAAAGTTCTGGAAAACCACCTCGTCGAAGGCCGCTTGCTTCCCGGTGAGGAGATCGCTGTTCGCATCGATCATACCCTGCTGCAAGACGCAACCGGAACCATGGCCATGCTGGAGTTCGAAGCCTTGGGTCTGGAGAAGGTAAGGACGCAGTTGGCGGCGCAATATGTCGATCATAACCTGTTGCAGACGGATTTTAAAAACGCCGACGATCACCGCTATCTGCAAACGGCTTGCGCACGTTACGGTATCCATTTCAGCCGCCCCGGCAACGGCATTTCTCACCAGGTGCATCTGGAAAATTTCGGTCGCCCGGGATTGACCATGCTTGGTGCCGATAGTCATACCCCGGCTGCCGCCGGCCTTTCGATGCTGGCCATGGGGGCCGGGGGCCTCGATGTGGCGTTGGCCATGGCCGGCCGGGCCTATTATCTGCCCTGCCCAGAGGTGCTGGGGGTGAAACTGGTCGGTAAACTGCCCGATTGGGTCAGCGCCAAGGATATCATTCTCGAGATGCTGCGACGCTACGACGTCAAGGGCTGTCTGGGCAAGGTCGTCGAATATTACGGCCCCGGTGTCGCGACCCTGTCGGTGGAAGATCGCGCCGTGATCGGTAACATGGGTACCGAACTCGGCGCAACCAGTTCCATTTTTCCCTCCGACGATCAGACCCGCGCCTACCTGCAGTCCCAGGCGCGCGGTGATGTTTGGGTGGAGCTGCAGGCCGACCCCGGATCGACCTACGACGCCTACGACGAGATCGATCTGTCGACCCTAGAGCCTCTGATCGCCTGCCCGTCGTCGCCGGGCAAGGTTGTGACGGTGCGCGAGGTGGCCGGTATCCCCGTCGATCAGGTTATCGTCGGTTCCAGCGCCAACAGCGGTCTCAAGGATCTGTTGCGGGTGGTGCGTATCGTCGACGGGCGCCACAGCGCAGCCCATACCGATTTCCACATCAACCCCGGCAGCCGCCAGGTGCTGGAAAACGTGGCCGAAGCCGACGGCATTTTGCCGCTGATGCTGGCCGGAGCCAAGATCCACCAGTCCGGTTGTCTCGGCTGTATCGGCATGGGGCAGGCGCCAGGGACCGGCCAGGTCAGTCTGCGCACTTTCCCGCGCAATTTCCCGGGCCGCTCCGGTACCAGGGACGATCAGGTGTATCTCTGCTCACCGGAAACCGCCGCCGCGGCAGCGCTGCACGGGCGTATCACCGATCCGCGCGATCTCGGTCTCGATATGCCTTATCCTCGGATCGAAGAGCCCAAACAGCGGGTGGTCGACCGCTCGTCCATCGTTTATCCCAACGCGGAGGATACTGCGGCCGAGGTGTTGCGCGGTCCCAATATCAAACCCTTCCCACAGTTGGATGCCTTGCCCGAAAACCTGCGCGTGACAGTAGCGATCAAGGTCGGCGACAATATCTCCACCGACGGCATTATGCCCGCCGGCAACCAGGTGCTGCCGCTGCGTTCCAACATCGAGGCCATCAGCGCATACGTTTTTTATCAGCTCGATCCGGATTTTCCTGCCCGCTGCCGTGAACTGGGCGCGGCTGCGGTGGTCGCCGGCGATAACTACGGTCAGGGCTCCAGTCGCGAACATGCCGCCCTGGCGCCGCGTTATCTCGGCGTAAGACTGAAGCTGGCCAAGAGCTTCGCCCGTATTCACAAGGCCAATCTGTGCAATTTCGGTATATTGCCGCTGACCTTTAAAAATCCTGCCGATTATGATCGCTTGACAGAGGGCGCGGTTCTCGAGATTGACGGGGTGCGGCAACGTATCGAACGGGGCGATACCGAGATTCCCGTACGCGTGAACGGCACTGAACTTCTTGCTGTGCTGTCGGTATCGGAACGCCAGCGGGCCTGTCTGTTGGCAGGGGGAACGCTGAATCTGGTGCGCAAAGAATTGGGCTGAGGGCTATATATGTGCTTGGCTATGGACGATTGTTCTGATAGGAATAAGACTTCGATTTTCAGGATGATATTTTTCGGCGTGGAGACGGTGGTAAATGCGGCGGCTTACCCTCAAGACAAAATTTATAGTTTCTTTAAGTACCATTCTGCTTTTAGGGTTTGTCCTGACCAATCTCAATAATTACCGGGTGTCGATCCGCTCGGTGCGTAAAAACATCGTCGAGCATGCGCTGCCACTGACCCGTGACAATATCTATTCCGAGATTCAATCCGATCTGATGCGCCCCATCTTTATCTCCTCGTTGATGGCCAACGACACCTTTCTCAAGGATTGGGCTCTTGGCGGTGAGCAGGATGTCGATAAAATCACCCGCTATCTGCAGGAGATCGAGGAGAAGTACGGATTTTTTTCCACCTTTTTTGTTTCGGAAAAGACCGGTTTCTACTATCACTTCAACGGCATCCTCAAAAAAATAAGTCCAGCAGACCCTCACGACGTGTGGTATCCCGAATTCAAGGCTTTGAATAAGTCTTACGATCTGGTGGTCGATACCAACGAGGCGGCCGAAAATGGTCTGACCATTTTTATCAATCACCGCCTCAACGATTATCAGGGCAATCTGCTTGGCGTGACCGGCGTGGGATTGAACATGGAGATGGTGGCCAATCTTCTCAAATCCTACCGGCAGCGCTATGGGCGGGATATCTACCTGGTGGATCAAAACGGCCTTATCAAGGTGCATAAGGACCAGACCCTGGTGGACCGGGAAAATATTTCGGACCAGGAAGGACTCAAAGAGATCGCGCGGCAGGCCCTGGTGGTCAAGCCGGAACCCGACTGTTTTGATTTCTGGCGCGATGGGCGGCACATTCTTCTGACCTCCCGTTATATTCCCGAATTTGAATGGTTTTTGTTCGTTGAGCAGGATGAAACGCAGGCCATCGCCGGAATCCGTCGCAATTTTTACGAAAGCCTTATTTTCGACCTTCTTATCATCGTTGTCGTTCTTGGCATCACCATCTATACCGTCAACCGCTTCCAGAACACGCTCGAGGAGATGGCCACCACCGACAAATTGACAGGGGCCTGGAACCGGAGGGAGTTCGATCGATGCTTCGACATGGCCTGTTACCTCAGCAAACGGCAGGGGCGGCCGTTTTCCGTGGTTTTGTTCGATGTTGATGATTTCAAAACCATCAACGATGAACTTGGGCATATGGCCGGGGACCAGGTTCTTAAAGAGGTTGTCCGGCTTGCCGATGAGCACATCCGTCAGGATGATCTGGTGGTGCGTTGGGGGGGCGACGAGTTTGTGCTGCTGGTTCACAATGACTTGGCCCATGCCCGGCAGGTGGCTGAACGGTTGCGGGAGGAAATTTGCAACCGGGACCTGTTAAACGGAGTTTCCGGCAGCTGCGACGAGGTTGCGGTCACCATCAGTTGCGGTGTCGTGATGTATGACGAGGGTGAGACGCTGGATCATCTCATGATGCGGGCCGATGCCGCCCTGTACGAGTCCAAAAAACAGGGGAAGAATCAGACCGTGACCCTGCCGGCGGTTTCTGTGAAACCGGCCCCCAGTGCTATTTAGCTTTTCCCCCTGTTTTCCAATTGCTCAGCCGTGCCCGGCATAACTTTCTGCGACGATGGCTGAGCTTGTCACCTCTCCTTCAGCACAGGCAACGTGCAGTTATTCAACCAGAGATTCATGCCTCATCAACCACCTTCTGTAGCGATTTGATCATCTCCCCTTTCAAGTGCTGTCGGTAAATTTTTTTCCGGATCGGGGGCATCCTTGCCAATAACAGCAAAAGACCGTTTTTAAGTCGGACGCGCCAGTTTCGGTGTGGGAAATCGTAGCCCTTGTGGTGCTTGAAAAACCGGTGGTCTGCTACGAAAGGAAAACGCAGGCGCCCCCATATTTCATCTCGCAGGAGTTTGCTGCCGGCAATGCCGAGGAAGGTCCTGGGCTTTATATAATCCTGTTCTTTATACGCGATCAATCGTTGCGCCAGCAGATCAAGCAGTATATCAAGGGGCGTTGTGCCGTCGCTTTCGTCCCCGACAATCCCCACCAGGTTTGCCTGCATCATTTCAAAATAGCCTTCGAGAATCTCCCGTAAGTGTCCATTCTGGCTTAATGGTCCGGCCAGGATGATGCCGACCTGCTTGTTGCGTACCGTTGGCGTGTGGCCCATGAAGAAGCTGCGGTCAAAAAAGCTTTTCCAGCGTGCTGACAGATAACGATCCTTTATGGTGCCGGCATAGATCAGTATGTCGGCGGTCATGACCTTGTCACGATAAAAAGGGATAAAGTCATCGAGGTCTTCCAGCGGACAACGGTTGTCATAGCCGCATTGAATACAGCCCATGCAACTGCTCTTGATATTCAGGTCGTGAAGGTTGACGACTTCGGCCCGGTTGCCGAAATTGGCCAGTAACCGTTTGACCATTCTTGACTGATTGTCCTCGGGGTCTACGGCGTCCGTGATGATCAGAATGGTCCGGTCGTGGGTATCGAGTGGTGCCGGGTCCGCACCCGGTAGATAGATCGGTGGGGTGGAGGCCGCCGGGAGCGGTGTCGTGAAGGTCGGCCCATGTTGCTCGATGGTCCGGAAGGCGTTTTCGGCAAAGATCAACAGCTGTCGACGGTGTTGTTCTTTGAGTAAATCCTGCATGTCGGCGGAAAAGGCATCGATAAAGCACATCTGCAGGTCCGCGCATACGGTCCGCATATACTGCAGGGCGGTGTGGTCGTAGAAGTGTACCGAGGTCGCTATGGCAAGAGCGTATTTACCTTTGAAGACGTCGGTCACCTGGCGCTCCCAGAGGAGCTCGATAAAGCGTTTCAAGTGGGCATGCACCATTAGGTAGTAAAGAGGCATCCCCCAGAGGACGCCGTCAGCTTCCGCAATACTTTCGAGAATCTCTTTGAACCGTTGTGGATTGCCTTCGATTTGTTGGATATCGCGGGCAATATGCAGAATGGGGAACTCGTGCTGGGGAAACTTTTTGCCGAGGTAGCGGACATATTGCATGGTGATACTCTGCTCGCCCTTGGGGCTGCCGTTTAATACGATGATCTTCATTGGTTACTCCCCGAAGTAATGCTGTGTGGTGCATTCCCTGTATGGTGCCTGACTACTATACCAGGCTGCAATCATTGGAGAAATCCTGCCCCGTTGTTTCGTAAGTGTAGCTAGCCGGAAGTGCTTGTCAAAGCTGTAACTGCAACGGTGGAAATCCGTGCGGGGACAGGGCAAGGCCCTTTGAACGAGGGCCACCAGGCATAGGGGGATATCTATTCACGCTATCCACAGAGGCTGTGTAAAACTCCCGGCACAACTCGGTTAATACATCTGGTGTTGCTTGATTTTTCGAAGAAATCACCTGTTTGCCTATTCTTTAGACAGCGTGGAAAAGACGAAATATGCGGGATGCTTTGCATCCGGTTCGGTTGCAAAAAAGCCCGTTTAGGGGCTCATTGGTTTATAGCGAAGCGGCCTGGTCGTTTATCCCTAGAATGCGGGACAAAATTGCATATTTCGGGCGATAGCGTGTTGCATGCATTTTTTGTAAAACAAAACTATCTCCCGAACCGTCCCGGGAAAATCCGGAAGAGGCCGGATTGTCTGGTTGCTGCAAACTGTCGGCAACCCGGCTTTGCACGCATGTAAGCGAAATTACATTTAAGAAGGAAAAACGATGGCGCATAGCGACCTATATGCAAAAAAGCGGACAACGGCAGAGAAGGCCGTCAGCATTATCAAGTCGGGTGATTGGGTGGACTATGGCTGGTGCCTTGGTCATCCCGTGGCTACGGACAAGGCGTTGGCAGCCCGTGCCAAAGAGTTGTCGGATGTCAAAGTGCGAGGGGGGATATCTCTATGGATGCCGGAAATCTGCGCTGTCCCGAATCCGAAGAAACACTTTACCTGGAACGCCTGGCATTGCTCTGGCATCGACCGCAGAATTATCGACATGGGTTGCGGCTACTACGGTCCCATGCGTTATTCGGAGTTGCCCCGTTTTTATCGGGAAAGTATTGGCCCCATTGACGTGGCCATGTTTCAAGTCGCGCCGATGGACGAACACGGTTATTTCAATTTCGGCCCTCAGGCTTCACACATGATGGCGGTCTGCGAACAGGCCAGGGTCATCATTGTGGAGGTCAATCAAAATATGCCGCGCTGTCTGGGCGGCATCGAGGAAGCCATCCATATCTCCCAGGTGGATTTTATCGTCGAGGGGGACAATCCACCGTTGGCGCAACTGAACTCCGCTCCTCTCACCGAGGTGGACAAGAAGGTCGCGGAACTTATCGTGGAGGAAATCCCCAACGGCGCCTGTCTGCAGCTCGGCATCGGCGGCATGCCCAATGCCGTCGGTAGGCTGATCGCGGAGTCCGATCTGAAGGATTTGGGCGTACACACGGAGATGTACGTCGATGCTTTCGTCGATATGTCCCTGCAAGGCAAGATCAACGGTTCGCGCAAATCCATAGATCGCTTTCGCCAGGTCTTCGCTTTCGCCGCCGGTACCCGGAAGATGTACGACTTCCTCCATAACAATCCGGAAATCATGAGCTGCCCGGTGGATTATTGCAACGATGTCCGCAAAGTGGCCGTCATCGACAATTTCATTTCCATCAACAACGCCGTGGAGATCGATCTGTTCGGTCAGGTCTCTTCCGAGTCGGCCGGTACTCGGCATATCAGCGGGACCGGCGGCCAACTTGATTTTGTCATGGGCGCTTATGTATCCAATGGGGGCAAAAGTTTCATCTGCCTTTCCTCGACCTGTATCAGGGACGGAGAGGTCAAGTCCCGCATCGTGCCGACATTGGCTTCCGGCAGTATCGTCACCGACAGTCGTACCTGCGTTCAGTGGGTGGTCACCGAGTTCGGCAAGGTCAACCTGAAAGGAAAAAGCACCTGGGAGCGCACCGAGGCTCTCATTTCCATCGCCCATCCCGATTTTCGCGAGGAGCTGATCAGGCAGGCGCAGCACATGAAAATCTGGAGAAACAGCCATCGCATCTAAGCGAGGTATCGCAGGAGGATGTGTTTCTTCTAAAAAAAATATACACATGGATGGGAAAATATGGGATAACAGTTAAAGCGGTATACGCTATGTCGCAACGTAATCTTATTATTTGCAGTGGTTTGTCACGGACCGCACATTCCGGCAGCGGAAGGCGTGCTTAAGGGGCGCAAGGCTTTCGGCCTATTTGGCCCGGCCAGCCCATCCCGCCTGCTGAAGGGATTCGCCTCCATGCCGGGGGCATAATACGGGCTATTTCATTATTTAAGCGCATCAGTTACATGGCGCCCCGGGATGGGGGAATCCATCAGGCTGGTGCATTCCGTCACTCTGACTTTTCTAAGGAGGCATCACATGGCATTAACCGTTGTCGCGAAATTCGTCGCAAAGGCCGGCAAGGAAGAGGAACTGAAAAAAGAATTTCTGGAGCGTATCGAACCGACCCGTGCCGAACCGGGTTGCATTTCCTACGAGTTGCATCAGGATATCGATAACCCCGCCATCATGGTTTTCCTCGAAAATTGGAAAAGCAAAGAGGATCTGGAAAAACATCTGGCGATGCCTTACTTGCAATCTCTGTTGGGGTTGGTCGGTGATATGTGCGCAGAACCGCCGGAAATCCGCATGGCCACCAAAATCGCCTGAAATCGGCCGTAAGCCGGTTCCCTGGCGTTCCGGTTTTATGCCGGCAGCTGGATATACGTATGACAAAAATGCCCTCCCGGATAAAGGGAAGGGCATTTTTGTATCCGCAAGGTTGTTTTTGCTTCTGTTTTTCGGAGCGTCAGCCGGGGTATGTCCTTTAATCCCTGGCCAGCAAGGAGTCGAGCATGCCCTGCACCAGGGAAAGGCTCTTCACCGCGGTTTGGTAGCCGCCCTGGTATTGTGAAAGCAACATCATTTCCTCCTCCGGAGAAGCTCCGGCGATGGTGTCCTGCAGGTTTTGCAGTTGGATCAGGGAGTCTTCGTCGCTTTCCAAAGCGGTAGTGTTGCGGCTCACTTCGATGCGGATGCCGGCGGCCAACTGCCGGTACCGTTCCAGCAAGGTGGTACTGCCGTTCGAGGAGGTCGCGCCATTAAAAAAATCCTGGCCGGTGTTGCCATCCATAACCACCTGGGATGAATCTATGGTGTCGACCCTTGCCGCGATTTCCTCGGCCAATTGGTCGAGGGCGGTACGCGTTTTTTCAATGGTTTCGTCCCGGACGGTCATCAATCCCCCGATTTTACCGCCCAGGTCGTTGGTGCTCAAGTCGGTGGAGGTTGCGCCATGGCTCAGGCTGAGCAGGACCTTGCCTTCGCGGCACTCGCTGGAGAAACAGCCGACGTCGCCGGACATGACCAGCGGTGCGCCGGAGGGCAGTTGCACCGACACGCCGCCAGTGTCCATCTCGTTATACTGGATGCCGACGGTTTCGGCGACCGTTTGCAGTAACCGGTTTCGTTCGTCACGCAGGGTGTCGGCCGGGTTTCCGCCCGCTTCCCTGGTGACGATCCGGGTATCGACGTCGCCGATCTGCATGAGTTGTTTGTTGAGGTCATCGACCGCGGAGGCTATATCCTGGTCGATCTCCGCTTGAACTTCGGCAAGTTCCCGATCCATCTGCCGGAAGGTGTCCGTCAGTTGCTTGCCTGTCGCCAGTACCTTTTCCCGTTCGCGGCCTGGTTCGGGGGGAGAGGCGAAGGCCTGCCGGCCATCGAAAAGAGCAGCCATGGTCGAGCAGAGGTCGCTTGCGGGGGCACAGATGATGCCCTCCAGTTTTGCCAGGGCACCGGCCTGTGCCGATGCTTCACCGTAACCGGAACGTCTGCTCACCAGCTGGTTGGTGATGAGGTTGTTTTCGGCGCGGGCAATGCCGCTGCCAACAGCTGCTCGAGCCGTGAAATCGCCGTGCGCGGCCAGGGAGGGAGGCTGTGAAATCTGTGCCGGTTGCCGGGAGCCGTTCTTGGCGTTGGCGACATCGTTGTCCGTTATCTCGCGTCCGGTCCGGTTGACCGATGGGACACTCTGCCCGGACTGGAGAGAAGAGATAAGGTCGCTCATTATTAAATCTTTCCGGACAACAGGTGTCGTTGCGGGCGATTGACGGCTTTTTGTCCTGCCGGACCGTAACCCTGGCTGCCGGCATCCCGGCAATGGACCGTCCAGAGGCCGAGAATGGTATGCATGGCAAAGTGGTAAAGACGGGTGTTGCGGCGTATGTCGAAGCGGATGTCATAGATCAGTTGACGGGTTGCCGCAGGCAGGTCGGTAACGGCACAGGCATCGATCCTGGCCATCAGATCATTTTTTTCCACCAGAAGGGCTTCCAAACCCTGCATGTCGAGTTCTCTGGCGCACTTGCGTTCGCTGGCCAGCAGATGCTTGAGGGATGTCAATTGTGCATGCAGTGTTTGGTCCATGGAAGGGAAGCTCCTTGATCCCTATCGTTTGGTTTCAGGCGATGATCCGACATTCCCCCAGTGTCGTATGCTCTCGGGAATCGGATGAAAACCAGTGTAAAACATTATCCGTGCGTTGTGGCCATCTTTTCGGTATTTGTTAAGTCTTTTTTTATAACATTTTTGCAACACTTTTTGTTCGCATTGTAAATGGAAAGGCTTTAACCGAAAAAACAACTTGGATGTTACCGTGTCGTCTTGAATTTTTTATGAATGTTTTCACGGCGCATATTGCGGCCGAGATGGACAGGTTATGGCATGCGGAAATATATGTATCCATCAGGCATTTTTCAATGTAAAAGCCCGCCCGCTATATCGGACGAGCTTTTATGATTTATCGAGGGTTCTCAATATCTTTTATTAGGACGGTTTCGCTGGACGCCAATCGTTTCGGAACGCTCCCCATGCCCGATGTCTTTTTTACGGCTCCTGATTATTTCCGTCGCCGGACGCCATGAAGTTCTTTATGCCGGCATGCACCGCACCGACGGCCAGGGACGAACAGTGTATTTTCTCTTCCGGCAAGCCGCCCAGAGCATCGGCGACTTGCTGGTCGGTCAGCTCAAGGGCTTTTTCCAGCGTCATCCCTTTGACCATTTCGGTGGTCATGGAGGAGGTTGCGATGGCGGCGGGGCATCCTTTGATCATAAATTTCGCATCGTTGATGACGCCGTTGCCGAATTTGAGAAAAAGCAGAAGGCTATCGCCACACTTTGGATCGCCCACCTTAATGATGGATTGAGCGCCATCAATGGTTCCGATATTGCGCGGATTCATAGCATGATCCATTACCAGTTCGGTATACACGACAATTGCCTCCTTTTGCTGATGATGTGTGAAGCCCGGGGCTCGACACATCCGACACTCTGTTTATCAGAAGTCAGGTATTGATTCATCTCATTTGCCATTTCCGTTTTGCTCTTTGGCGCTTCATTTAAATGAAAACGATATTCATAAATACTTGCAACGAATGTCATCTGTCAAATATTTTAATGTTTGATTTGTCCGAATTATCCATCGATACAGCCAGTTTCCCATTGCCGCATGCCACGGGATTCAAAGCGATTAAATAGAGAGTCGCTGGTACCGATACCCCATTGCCCAAACCTTCGACGCTGCTAAACTTAATAGCAAACCATGCGGAATCCGAAACATCTTGTTGATACCGGAGGGAGCCGTGATCCGACCTCAGAACGTCAAACAGGTATTATCCCGCCATTTGCTGACCGAAGGGTTTGACATCATCCTTGACATGGATCGCTCGCAGGGCAGCTGGTTTGTCGACGCGCGCACCGGCGAGCGTTATCTCGATTTTTTCTCCATGTATGCGTCCATGGCGGTGGGCTACAACCATCCGGGCTTGCTGCGGGTGCGTGATCGGTTGGGACAGCTGGCGGTCAACAAGCCTTCCAATTCCGATGTCTATACCACCGCCATGGCGGAATTCGTCGATACCTTTGCCCGTATCGCCGTGCCGCCGGAGATGCCGCACATGTTTTTCATCGATGGCGGCGCGCTGGCGGTGGAGAACGCTTTGAAAACCGCCTTTGACTGGAAGGTGCGCAAAAATCTGGCTGCGCAGCCGGGCAACGATGCCGGCAGCCAGGTCATTCATTTCCGTCAGGCATTTCATGGGCGAACCGGCTATACCTTGTCGCTGACCAATACCTTTGATCCGCGCAAGACGCGGTTTTTCCCGAAATTCGACTGGCCGCGTATCGTCAATCCGAAGCTCACCTTTCCCCTGGATGCGGAGAACCTGGCGCAGGTTAAGACCTTGGAAAACGAGGCGCTCGGAGCGATCGAAGGGGCCATCGGCGAGTGGAGCGAGGATATCGCGGCGCTGATTATCGAACCGATCCAGGGGGAGGGGGGCGATAATCATTTCCGTGCGGAGTTTCTGCAGGCCCTGCGGCAGTTGTGCGACCGCCACGATATCCTGCTGATCTTCGACGAGGTGCAGACCGGTGTGGGGCTGACCGGTAAATTCTGGGCGTTTGAGCATTTCGGCGTGCAGCCGGACCTGCTGGCGTTCGGCAAAAAGACCCAGGTGTGCGGCATACTGGCTTCGCGGAGGATCGACGAGATCTGCTGCCACGTGTTTCAGGAGCGCAGCCGCATCAACTCGACCTTTGGCGGCAACCTGATCGATATGGTGCGCTGTACTCACATTCTGCGCATCATCGAGGAGCAGCGACTGGTGGACAATGCCCGCGTGCAGGGCGAGTTGCTGCTGGCCGAACTGCAGAAGATGGCTGCCGAGTTCCCGCACCTCGTCAGCAATCCGCGCGGACGGGGTTTGATGTGCGCTTTCGATGCGCCCGACAGCCATACGCGGGATCAGCTGGTGAAGGCGTTTTTCCAGAAGAAACTGTTGCTGGTCGGCTGCGGGTCGCACAGTATCCGGTTTCGTCCGCACCTGGTCGTGACGTCCGCCGAGATCGCGCAGGCCTTGGATATTATCCGCACGGTGCTGCGCAAGGGGGATTTCGCGCAACTGAAAATAAGGCAGGATCCCTGCCTGGGGAGCGGTACATGAGGGCCGATTATCGGAAGTTGCTGGCGGATAAATTGCGCGGCCGGATCGCCGGGCGGGTACTGGCCGACGGTGAGAGTTTGCGGCCTTACACGCGCGATCAGAGCATTTATCGTATCGAACCGCTGGCGGCGGCGTTGCCCGAGCATCTGGACGATGTGTTGGAAGTGGTGCGCCTGGCCGCCGAAGAGGGCCTGCCGCTGACCGCCCGGGGCGGCGGTTCGGGTACGGCGGGCAGTGCCCTGGGCGAAGGGATCGTCATGGCCTTGCCCCGCAACGATTTCTGGGGGCGGCTTGACGGGTTTGCCGCCAGCGGCAGTCAGGCTACGGTGCATTGCGCGGCGGGGGTACTCCACAACGATCTGCAGACCTATCTCAAACAGCGGGGGTATTTTCTGCCGGCGGATGTGTCGAGTGCCGATATCAGCCGCATCGGCGGCAATATCGCCACCAAGGCGAGCGGCCCTCATGCCCTCAAGTACGGTTCCATCGATCGTTTTCTGGAGCGGGTGGTGTTCGTCAGCGACCGTGGCGAACTGGTCGATAGCGCCGATCCCGCGACCATTCCGCTACGCTTTACACGGCAACTGGCCGATCTGCAAAGTCGCATTCGCAGCGATGCCGGGGCGGTGTCGATGCTGCGCCAGCGTCAGGGGCGCAAAATTGCCAGCGGCTATAACCTTTTCGCTTTTTTGGCGGATGTGTCGCCCGGCCAGTTGATTGCCCAGTTGCTGGCCGGCAGCGTCGGCAGCCTCGGTGTGCTGGTTGGTGCGACCTTGCGCGGCGAAATTTTTGAGCGGCAGCGCGCGGCGGTGCTGCTTTACTTCTCCAGCATGGTCGAAGCGGGGCGTGCGGTAACTGCCTTGCGCAATCTGCCGGTGGCCGCCATCGAAATCATCAGCCGCGAAACCGTGGAGGTCTTGCAACAGCATACCGAGCTGCCCTCCTCGTTGGCCATGAAAGCCCACCTGCTGCTGGTGGAATTGAACGGCCCCGACTGCATGGAGCAGGTGGCCAGGGTTGAGCAGGTGCTGCAGCGCGGCGGTTTTCGCATGCGTGCGCCGTTGCAGGTAGCCCGTGCCGAGGCCGGCATCGAGCAGTTGTGGACGCTGCGCAAGCAGATCCTGTGGCTGATCCGCCATCCCGAACCGCACCTGCGGGCCTTGTCGGTGGTCAACGATGTGGGGGTGCCGCCCGAGCACCTGTCCGAATTTATCCACGATGTGCAAAACGTGTTTGCCCGGCAGCAGCTGGTGGCCCTGATTTACGGTCACGCCGGCAGCGGTAATCTTCATCTGCGGCCGCTGTTCGATGTCACGCTGCCGGACCTGCCGGGGCGCATCCGACAGACCGCCGAAGCGGTCTACGAGGTGGTGTTCCGCTATGGCGGCACCATCTCCGCCGAACACGGCATGGGGCGCCTGCGGGCGCCGTACCTGCAGCGCGAATGGGGCCCGGCGCTATACGGGTACATGCGTGAACTCAAGGAGATTTTCGATCCGCAGGGGTTGTTCAATCCCGGTGTGGTATTCAGCGAACGTCCGATCACCGAACACCTGCGTGACGATTTGGCCGATACGGGAGGCGAGTCATGGTAGAGGCAACGGGGTTTTTCTGGCAGCAGCATGCAGCGGCGGAGCAACTTTTTGTCGATGCCCTCGACGATCTCACCCGGAAGAACAGGACCCTTGCGAATTTTCGCCGGCGACTGGCCGAGCAGGCCAGTTGCCGGTTGATCGACTGGGTCGATTATCTGCAACTGCCCGATACGCCGGCGCTGCAGGAGCGGTTGGAAACCCTGGGTTTCCTCCGGCAGCCCTTTGGAGGACATGCGGCCTATTATCATCCGGGTGCCCTGCTGCCGGCGATGCTGCTGGCCCCTAACGCCATGAACGTCCACAGCGCGGTGGCCCTGCGTGTCGACAGTGCCGCGGATTTTCTGCAGGCCAATCATTTTGATGCTGTTATCGAGGGCAGCCCTTCGAGTCCACTGCGGCGTGCCAGGTGCCATTGCGAAGGCGGAGTCGAACTGTGCGTGGTGGAGAGGCGTGGGAACCTGGGGTTCGATCCCGCCACACGACCTGCACACTGGCTGCAGAATTATCTGGCGGCGGTGGAATTATGGCAGACGCGGCCGCGTCTCGGGGTTGACGAGGATCGTTTATGGCTGGAAACCTTCCGTCGCGCCGAACAGTTGGTGGCCAGGTTGGGGGTGGATCTGGCTGCGCACGTGGTTTGCCTGGGCGAGCGACGTTACTGGCAGACGCGCAATGCTGCCGGGCAAATGCAGAAAAGCCGACAGGATGCGCTGGGATTGGGCTGGGGCAACCATGACCACCATACCTTTCGCAGTTCGCGGCGGCACTTCGCCCGGTTGGTCAAGCTGTTTACCCGACTTGGTTTTGTCGCGCGGGAGCGGTTCTATGCCGGCGACCAGGCTGGCTGGGGAGCCCAGGTCATGGAGAACCGGGCTGCGGGGCTGAGCCTGTTTCTCGATGTCGACCTGGCGCCGGAGGAAGTGGAGACCGATTTTTCCCGGGAAGAGCTGCCGGAGAGGGAAACTCTCGGCACGGTGGGGTTGTGGTGCGCTTTGCACGGCGACTCCATCTTCGCGGCGGGGATGCACCATATCGCGGCGCGCTGCGATTTTCATCGCCTTAGCGCCGATCTTGCTCGGCTTGGCATACCGTTCATGGCCCCATTCAGTGATTTTCCCTGGCTCAAGCAGGCTTTCAGCGTTGTCGAGCGGTGGCCGGTTGATGCGGATCGATTGGAGACCCTGGTGATCAAAAAGCTGTTGAGCCGCGAACAGGCGGATAAATTTCTCGCTGAGGGCGCTATCGGCAGTCATCTGGAAAATATCCAGCGCGACGAAGGTTATAAAGGCTTCAACAAAAACAACGTGAGCGCTATTATCCGCAAGACCGACCCGCGCATCTGACGGGGCGGGTCGGTGTTTTTCGGCAAGACCTAACCCGTGGAATATGTTAAGGTTTGAGGGCGTGATAAAAGTGCGCCTGACGGCGTTACGCCTTTTAGGTTCAGGCGCTGAATATCGCGGACGGTCGATCCCGGAGGCTGAAAACCAAGGCGTATCCAACTGGATTCCTGCCATTTTCCCCAACTCTAACCAAAGACACCCCTTCGCCATGGAAACGATTCTCAAAACTGCCGAAGCTGCGGCTCGCAAAGCCGGGGCCTATATTGTCGAAGCCCTGTCCGAGCTACGCCAGGTCGATTACAAGGGGCGTGTCGACATGGTGACCGACGTCGATCGCGGCTCCGAGGCCATCATTCTCGATTGTGTTCGCGAGGCCTGGCCGGAGCACGCCATTCTGGCCGAGGAAACCGGTGCCAATCAGTTGCGCAGCGATTGGCGCTGGATTATCGATCCTATCGATGGCACCACCAATTTTGTGCACGGTTACCCGTTCTTCTGTATTTCCATCGCCGTGCAGTATCGCCGTCAGACGGTGGTGGCGGTGGTGTACGATCCGGTGCATGACGAAATGTTCACCGCGGTGCGCGGCCAGGGGGCGTTGCTCAACGGGAAGGTGATACAGGTTTCGCAAACAGCCGAGCTGTCCAAAGCTTTGCTGGCGACAGGGTTTCCTTACGAACTCGGCGATCGCTGGCATCGCGCCATGGATTATTTCAAACTGTTTTACTACCGCACCCATGGTGTGCGACGCGACGGTGCCGCGGCGCTCGACCTGTGCTATGTTGCGGCCGGACGTTTCGACGGTTTCTGGGAATTCGATTTGAAACCCTGGGACGTGGCGGCCGGACTTTTGCTGGTGGAAGAAGCCGGCGGCCGGGTTTCCGACCTTAAAGGCAATCCCAGCGGTCTGGATGACGGTCAGGTGCTGGTCAGCAACGGCGGCCTTCATGCACAGATGCTCGAAGTGCTCTCCGGTCTTCCGCTGGAATAGCCGGGGCGCCTGATTGCCGGCACACGCTTTTCCCGGCCCAACGAATTTGAACCCATCTGCAATTTTTCAGGAGAATATATGACCGTTCCGCAAATGATCTATCTGCTTTCCGATGCCACCGGCGAGACGGCCGAAAAAATCGTCAATGCGGTGCTGACGCAGTTTCGCGACAAACCGGTGCGCCTCAGGCGCATCAGCAACGTGCGCAACAGGCCCGCCGCGTTGGAGGGCTTGCAGGAAGCTATCAAGAATCAGGGGATGGTGGTGTATACCGTCGTGAACCGGGAACTGGCCCAATATATAAAGGACGAGTGCGAGGTGCGCGGGCTGATGGCATTCGACCTGGTGACGCCGTTGCTTTCCCAGTTCTCCCAATTTTTCGGACGCACACCGGGGCAGACGCCAGGGCTTTTGCACGACATGGACGAGGAATACTTCCGTCGTATCGAAGCCGTGGAGTTCACGGTCAAGCACGATGACGGACAGGAGGTCAGTCATCTGAGGCATGCCGACATCGTGCTGGTGGGGGTTTCCCGTACCAGCAAGACGCCGTTGTCGACCTATCTGGCCCACCATGGGTGGAAGGTCGCCAACGTGCCGCTGGTGCTGGGAATCGATCCTCCGAAGGAACTGTTTCAGATCGATCCGAAGCGGGTTGTCGGGCTGTATATCGATTCGCAGCGGCTGGTGGAGTTGCGAGTGGCGCGCCTCAAGCATCTCGGCCAGGACCCACGAGCAGCTTATGCCGACATCGAGGAGATTGAAGAGGAGCTGCGCTATGCCAAGCTTCTTTTTCGGAAACAGCGCTGGGTGTCGGTCAATGTGTCGGGCAAGGCGCTCGAAGAAACCGCCAACGAGGTGCTGGTCAAGCTGAATCTGAAATAACAGGGCGGTGCTTTAGCCGGTCCCGGTATGCGGCTCGTCCAAGGAGCCTATTGCCGCCCGGCAGCCGCGGTGCGGCTTGTTTTTTCGAATCGGTCTGCCAGATGGCCGACAGCCAGGCCGAAGGCGACGGAGCGATTCCAGCGCATCAGTGCCCGGAAATTGTCGGTCACCAGATAAGCCTGCCCCCCGGGGCCATCGGGCAGGATCAGAGAGGCCGTCAGGTCGTCGGCTCCCGACACCGCCGGCAGGCCCAGCTTGCGCCAGTCGCCCAGACTTTTTTTGTTTTTCAGATCGGCCAGGGATACGTCGAATCCCTGGGGAACCGAGACCTGCCATCCCCATCCCCGGTCTTTCTTCCATCCCGCCCGGACCAGATAACTGGCCGCGGAGGCCAATGCATCGCCCACATCGGTCCAGATATTGCGGTGCCCGTCGCCATCGAAATCGACGGCATAATCGCGATAGGTGGTGGGAATGAACTGGAAATGCCCCATGGCTCCCGCCCAGGAACCCCGCAACGCGGAGCTGGGCATGTGCTCCTGGTCGAGAATGGTCAGGGCTGCCAGCAACTGCTTGCGAAAAAAGTTTCGCCGCTGGCTCTGCCAGGCCTGCGTCACCAGCGCGCCAATCACCGAATGGCGGCTGCCTCCTTTACCGAAGTCGCTTTCGATAGCCCACAGTGCCAGCAGATAAGATTCCGGGACGCCATAGGTTTCCGCTACTTTCCGCAGTAATACGCGGTGCTGCGCCATCTGCCGCAAGCCTTCGCGAAAACGTGTCTCCGAAGCGAGCCGCCGTACGTATTCGCTTTTGCTCAGGACAAATTCGGCCTGCTTGTGTCGGGGTTTGAGAACGGCCGGCGCCGGCTGTTGCCCCTCCAGGGCTTCCTGCACCACTTCCGGCCGAATCCCCTGTTGCAACGCTTCTGTTTTAAGTTCCGCCAGCCATGTTTGAAAATCCGCGGACGACTGTTCGGCAGAGTTCTGCCGGTTGTCCGGATCGGCAGGCGCTGCCGATTTCGGCTCCGGTATGGTTTCCACTATGCGAGGCGTTGGGGCACAGGCGGTAATAAGCAGCAACAGGGTTGCGGGTAACAGAACGACACTACGTTGTATGTGAATCACGACACTCTCCCCCATCGGGTCCTGTCCGAAAACAGACATCAACATAATACGACGGTCTTCTCTATGTAACATAAAGCGTAATGATAATCCCGCGAATACGCATATTCTCAAATATGTATCTTGGTTTGTGGCTGCCATCGCGTTCGAGCAGGCAAGGATACATGAAAATCGGTTTGAAACCACCGGTTTTAGATGCGAATTTTGCGCCATCCCGAGTTCTGCCGGATTTTGAATCGGTTCAGATTATGGACACGATGAGGTTGTAGCAAGCCCCTTAAATCTGGTATGATGCAAATGGTTTCATGAAGTCACTGAAATGCAGGAGGGATTGTCGCATGCCTGGTTTCAAACTCTACGACTACAAGCGAACCGTCATGTTGCCGGTGGATTCCGAACAGCAGAATCGGCCCGACGATAACCGTCTTCACTTCACCACCATCGCCGATCCCGGTTTTCGTGCCCGCGATCCCCGTTTCAAGACCACACCCGTCACAAAATCAGAACTTCCGCGAGCCCCAAAGTTCACTCCAAACAACGCTTCAGCGTTACCGAATTTCAGTTCGATCCTACCCTTACGACCGGTGTCTGTCCGGCCGGCGAACCCGTGGTTCAAATGTGCCAACGCCTGTGGGCTGCGACGGTTTCGCCTGCGCGGCTTATTTGAAGGATCATACGTCGAGGGTCGCTGGAAAAAGCGCTAAACAAACCCCGGAACCGACCAAACTGCCTGGCAGGATATACCTGCCTCAAAAAGGGTTTACTACAGGCCCGATATCGCTGGTGACCGCTTTAGGGGTGCTAATGGCCGCTACGCGGTATGGTCATTGGACCTTTGTGGGGAGTTGCAGTGCTCCAATCTCTCTATGACCACGGCGGCAGCCGCGATATCTGGTAAAATCACAACGTAGGTTAGCGCGTGGCAAAGGGGCCACCGCCGTTTAGTTTTCCATATTACGGCTTGAAAAGGGAGGAGCCGATGACAACAGAGTACACGCATATCATGTGGTTCAGGGATGTCGGTCTTAACGATCTGCCGCTGGTGGGGGGCAAGAACGCCTCGCTGGGGGAAATGATCGGCAATCTGTCCAATCTTGGCATCAAGGTGCCCGATGGTTTTGCGGTGACGGCGGAAGCTTACCGGTTTTTTTTGCGTGAAACCGGTCTCGACAAGGAAATCGAGGAACTGCTGAAGGATCTCGATGCCGACGATATCGAGAGCCTGACCTCCGTGGGGCACAAGGTGCGTCGGGCGATTCGCCATGCCGAGTTGCCGGACGGGTTGGAACAGGCTATCCGCACGGCTTACGCGCAGATGGAGCAGCAGTATGGCACGGACTGTGACGTGGCGGTACGGTCGAGCGCCACGGCCGAGGATCTGCCCGATGCTTCCTTTGCCGGGCAACAGGAAACCTATCTCAATATCTGCGGGGCGGAGGAACTGCTGGACGCTTGCCGCAATTGCATCGCTTCTCTGTTCACCAACCGGGCGATTTCCTATCGCGAGCACCACGGTTTCGATCATTTGTCGGTGGCCTTGTCCGTCGGGGTGCAGAAGATGGTCCGTTCCGATCTGGCCAGCGCCGGGGTGATGTTCACCATTTCGACGGAGACCGGGTTTCGCGATGTGGTGCTGATCAACGGTGCCTGGGGACTCGGTGAAAACGTGGTGCGCGGTGCGGTCAATCCGGACGAATTTTTTGTTTTCAAGCCGACTCTCAAACAGGACTATCGGCCCATCCTCAGCAAACATATCGGCAGCAAGCAGAAAAAAATCATTTACAGCGTCAACAACGGTCCCCAGGCCACACGCGAAATCGCCGTGCCCAAGGAAGATCAGAAACGTTTGTGTCTGGAGGACGACGAGGTGCTGAGCCTGGCGCGCATGGCCTGTACCATCGAGGATCACTACGGGCGTCCTATGGATATCGAGTGGGCCAAGGATGGCAAAACCGGCGAGCTGTTCATTGTCCAGGCCCGCCCGGAGACCGTGCAGTCGGCGCTGCAGGGTAACGTGCTGGAAGAGTATCATCTGCAGCAGCGCGGTGAAATCCTCGCGCGGGGGCGAGCTGTCGGCAGCAAGATCGGCGCTGGCCGTGCCATGGTGATCAAGGGCGCTTCCGAAATCAGCCGTTTCCAGAGCGGGTCGGTATTGGTGACGGACATGACCGACCCCGACTGGGAGCCGGTGATGAAAAAGGCCGCCGCCATCGTGACCAATCGCGGTGGCCGCACCTGCCATGCGGCCATCGTCAGTCGAGAACTCGGCATCCCCTGCGTGATCGGAACCGGCGACGCCACTTCCGTGGTCACCGACGGCAGCCCGGTGACGGTGTGCTGCGCCGAGGGCGAAACCGGGTTCGTCTATCACGACGAGTTGCCCTTTGAGATCAAGAAAACCAACCTTGAAACGCTGCAGCGGCCTCGCACCAAAATCATGATGAATCTCGGTAATCCCGAACAGGCTCTTGGCCTGCGGCGCATACCGAATGACGGTGTCGGCCTGGCACGACTGGAATTCATCATCAATACGGCCATAAAGGCCCATCCCATGGCCCTGTTGCACCCCGAGCGGGTAACCCGGGAGGATGAGCGTGACAAGATTGCGGAACTGATCGCCGGGTATCCTGACGGCAGCGAATTTTTCGTCGATCAGCTCTCTCAGGGGGTGGCGACTCTGGCAGGGGCTTTTTATCCCAACGACGTTATCGTGCGTATGAGCGATTTCAAGAGCAACGAATACGCAAACCTGCTGGGCGGCAGGGATTTCGAGCCGGAAGAATCCAATCCCATGATCGGTTTTCGCGGTGCCTCGCGCTATTACGACGAGCGCTATCGTGAGGGGTTCATGCTGGAGTGCCGCGCCATGAAGCGGGTGCGTGAGGATATGGGACTCAAAAACGTCAAGTTGATGATTCCTTTCTGCCGGACGGTCGAAGAGGGCCGCCGGGTGGTGGACGTCATGGCCCACGCCGGTCTGGAAAGAGGCAAGGACGGGCTGGAGTTGTACGTGATGTGCGAAATCCCTTCCAACGTGGTGCTGGCCGAGGAATTCGCCGAGGTGTTCGACGGTTTTTCCATCGGCTCCAACGACCTGACCCAGCTGTTGCTGGGGCTGGATCGCGATTCGGAGATCGTGGCGCATCTTTATGACGAACGTAATGAAGCGGTCAAGCGCATGATTGCCGATGTCATTCGGCGGGTCAAGGCGGCCGGTTGCAAGATCGGGATCTGCGGTCAGGCGCCGAGCGATTACCCGGAGTTTGCCGAATTTCTGGTTGAGTGCGGCATCGACAGTATCTCCCTCAACCCGGATACGGTGCTGACCACCACATTGAGTATCCTGGAACTGGAAGAGAAGCTGGGCAGAAGTTAGGAGACGGGATCAGCAATGGGGCAGTGGATTTCCCTTGCTTTTGTTGTCGCGATCGGTTACAAGCCACAGCCTTAAATCGACGGTAGGTTTTACGGCATTGAACCATGGAGAAATATCGTGACTTTTGCCCTCCCCGATAACGCGACATTAAGCTTGTTTCTGCTGCCCCTGCTGGTGTTTTTCGCGCGCATCATCGATGTGAGCATAGGCACCCTGCGCATCATTTTCGTGGCCCGTTCCCTGAAGGGGTGGGCGGGGGTGCTGGGGTTTTTCGAATCGCTGATCTGGGTGCTGGCCATCAGCCAGGTCATGCAGAATTTGACCAATGTTTGGACCTACATCGCCTTTGCCCTGGGGTTCGCCACCGGCAACTACGTTGGCGTGCTGATCGAGGAACGTATCGCCATCGGCAGTCTGATTGTGCGTATCATCACCCGCAAGGATGCCACGGTGCTGACCGAACATCTGTGGAAGGCCGGCTACGGGGTCACCAATCTGCAGGCACACGGTGAAACCGGGCCGGTGCGGCTGATCTTTACCGTCTGTCGTCGTCGTGACGTGAAGGATGTGTTGCGGATGGTCAAACAGTTCAATCCCCGCGCTTTTTATACGATTGAGGATGTGCGGTTCGTGCAGGATAATCTGCCGGTGGTTCCCCGTCGCCACGGCATAATGTCGCGTTTGGCATTACGTAATCGGAAGTGATAGCAAATCGGCTTCAAGCTGTAAGCCTGGTCCTTGCAGCTTGAAGCTAATCTTCCCACATCCCCCTGCCGGCCTGACGGGCCTGCTTTTCCGCCAGCAGAAAATCCTTTTTGAGAGTAAAATCGAAACGTCGGTAGACCACGGCGAGGCCCCGCTCAAGCAGCAGTCGGTTGAGCAGGCGTCCGTCGGGCAAGACGACGTATGCCAGCAGACGTCCGTACCTGTCGTGGGCGGGCTGTCCGGTCCGGAGGGAGACGGTTTGGCCATAGCTGCGCTCGCGAACCAGGCGGCGTGCCTGGGCGTGCACCCTGCGCAAGGTGGCAGGGCTTATGCCCTGTCGCGTAAAATAGCGATCGCGTGGTGAGCCTTCCCGTTCGGGTACATCGATGCCGAGCAGCCGAACCTTGCCTATTCCTGCGATCTTGATGGTGTCGCCGTCGTAGACCCAGGTGACTTTTCCCTGCTGTTGGGGGGCGGCACAAGCATATCCGGCCAGCAGAAGCACACAGGCCAGAGCGGCGAGTAGGATGCCCGGCGCTTTGCGAAGGCTGTGTTTCACCGGTTGCGGCCCCAGAAGGCGCGTGCGAAAAACCCGGTAAAGCCGCCCCAGATCAGATTGTAGAAGAGGATGAAAAGCGGCGTCAGCGTTCCCAGGCCCAGTCCGAGTACGCCGAATGCGGTGCGGTTGGGATAGATGTAAAACAGCTGCCATGCGCTAAGGAGTACGCTGACCCAGAGCCCCTTGCGTACCCATTGAGTGCGACTGCGGGGAGATCCGACGGTCATGAAGAAAACCAGCCCCCACAGGCCGCCCCACAACAGGCGGGGATAGATCCACGCCGCGGTCCACTGAGGTACGAGGTCGACGCCGCACCATTGGGGAAGTCCGAGTTTGGCAGCCAGCCAGGTCACGCTGCTGTTGGCAAGCGCACCAAGCAGGCCGGCACAGAAACAGACACACAACAGGCTTCGGGAATTATTCATCGCATCCTCGTCAAATGGCTAAGCGGAAAAGGGAAAACAGGAAGCATCGCAGAGAACCTGGCCCACAGTCAGGATCGCCCGGACAAGTTACGGGTCTGGACGCCGCAAGGTTTCGTTGAGGCTGCCGGTGCGATAGCCTTCCAGGTCGAGGGATACGTAGGCAAAGCTGGCGGCTTTGGCCCTTTCGATGATGGTCAGGCGGGTCGTCGGGTCGAGCAGGGCGGGAAATAAGGCAGGATCGATTTCGATGCGCACCGTATCGCCGTGGTGACGTGCGCGTGCGCCGTCAAATCCTAGGCTGCGCAGTGCCGTCTCGCATGTCTCTATCTGTGCAAGCCGGCTGGCCTCGATGCGGGTACCGTAAGGAATCCGCGAAGCCAGACAGGCAAACGCCGGTCGGTTCCAGGTCGGCAGGTCGTAGTGCCGGCTGAGACGGCGAATATCCTCCTTGTTCAGGCCGACTTCGGCCAGGGGCGAACGTACCCCCAATTCGAGAGCGGCCTTGTGGCCGGGTCGATAATCGTCTTCGTCGTCAAGGTTGGTCCCATCCAGCATCAGGTTGAAACCCTGCTGCCGGGCCGTTTTCAGGCAAAGTCCGAAAAGCGCTTTTTTACAATGGTAGCAGCGTAGCGCATCGTTGCGGACGACCTCCGGCAGGCTCAATAGGTCGCATGGGACGAGGATCTGGCATGCGCCCATTTGCCGGGCGAAGCGCTGGCTGTCGCGTTGCTCCCAGGCAGGGAAAAAGGGCGAGGTGACGGTGATGGCAAGAACGTTGTCGCTACCGAGGGCCTCCAGGGCGGCGTGCAGCAGCAAGGTCGAGTCGACACCGCCCGAAAAGGCGACCGCTGCGGTGCCGAGGTTTTTCAGAAGCTCTAAAAGTTTCGCATAGCGGGCATCTGGAGGCATACAACGGTCCGGTTCTTCAGTTGCAAAAGGGACAAAGTCAGTCAAACAGGCCGACGGAAAGGTAGCGTTCGCCGGTATCGCATAAAACCGTGACCACGTTTTTGCCGGGACCGAGGCGCTCGGCGAGCTGCAGGGCGGCGAAGACATTGGCGCCTGCGGAAATCCCCACGAACAGACCTTCTTCCCGCGCCAGCCGGCGCGTGGTGTTGTAGGCATCCTCATCGCTGACAGTCATGACTTCCTGGTAAATGGCCGTATCGAGGACCTCGGGGATAAAGCCGGCACCGATCCCCTGGATTTTGTGCAGGCCGGGGGTGCCGCCGGACAATACCGGTGATGCAGCTGGTTCCACGGCGACGATCTGCGCCTGGGGATTATGACTGCGAAGCGCCCGTCCGACTCCGGTAATGGTGCCGCCGGTACCGACGCCGGCGACAAAGCCGTCGACCTGACCTTCCAGGGCGGCAATGATCTCGGGGCCGGTGGTTTTTTCATGTATCCGTGGATTGGCGGGGTTGCTGAACTGCATGGGCATATAATAGCCGTGTTGCGCGGACAGTTCCTCGGCGCGGGAAACGGCGCCGCGCATCCCCTGACCACCCGGCGTCAGAACCAGTTCGGCACCGTAGGCCGTAAGCAGCCGGCGGCGTTCGATACTCATGGTTTCGGGCATGGTCAGAACCAGCTTGTATCCCTTGACTGCGCATACCAGCGCCAGGCCGATACCGGTATTGCCGCTGGTCGGTTCGATCAGGGTGGCGCCGGGCTTGAGCTGGCCGCGTTGTTCGGCATCCTCAACCATGGCCAGGGCGATACGGTCTTTAACGCTGCCTCCGGGGTTGGAGGCTTCCATTTTGCCCCAGACGGCGGCACTGTTCGGACCGGTCAGGCGGTTGAGACGAACCAGGGGGGTGTGATGAATCTGTCCAAGGGGGTTTTGGCTGATAACGGCCGGCATGGCATCCTCCGGGGATCCGTGAAGGTCATAAAAACGAACGGGCAGCAATGCGTTCCCGGCACCGCCGTGTAGCGTCGGCAGGCGTGGGGGCGGTGCGGATATTCTTAATTGCTTATCATATCAGCCATTTGGGTCGATTAAAAGGTTTCTTTTGTCGTGTCGGCAAAGCTTGCGCCGACGCGCAAAGATGCTTTACTTGAAACTCACGCAGGCGGGGACGATGGATTCATGCAAGGAGGTAGGATGAACCGAAACAAACATCGGAGTTTGTGGCCCAAGACCCTGGCCTGGGTCGAAAGGGCCGATGGCGGGAACGTACTGCCCGTGGTCTGGTTCGGTTGTTTACATGGTTCGCCAACCCGGTTGCTGATCGGACTGCGCTCCGAGGCGACGTATCCGGATGCCGGTGCGCCGGTCTCGCAGTTTTCTTTATGTTGGGTGCCGAATGGGGGCGAGGAGGCGAGTGTTGCGCAGCGCAACATGCTGCGTCTGCATTGTCTCCACGGCCAGTTGAGTGATGAATACGGTACTGTTACCCTTTGTGGGCAATTGTCTGGGTTGACGGTCGGCGATCGAACCCTGTCTCTAAGTCAGGTCGACGTTATGCGTTTGCTGGCGCCTACCGGCAAAGCGGATGCCTGATCGCTGTTCTGCCAAATCGGATCGCGACCGGACTATGTTTGTTGAACTCAGAGTGTTTAAAGGGGCACTTGCAGGATTCTGTCAGGGAGCGGGCAAAACATCCGCAAATGCGAAGCCTTCATGATCGCTGGTATCGCCCATGACAATGTCTACAGGCCTTTTGAACATGGGGTCGTCGAAAACAAAACTATGAAATTCCCCATTTTCGCCGCAGGGGTCTACGGTCGCCGGCAGGGCGGCCAGGAAGCGGTCGTCAAATTCTCTGCCGACAAAATCTTTTGAAATTTGCTTGGGATCGACGCAGGTAATGACGGCCTTGATGCCGCTGGCGATGATCGCTCTGGCCAGCTCATCCGTCGGTATACCCCAAATGGGAAAAGAGGCTTCGATGCCGGAATCTTTCAACTTTTCTTCTCGATAGCTGCGAATATCCTCAAGAAACAGATCGCCGAATGCAAAATCCGTGATTTGGTTATTTCGAGCGCGCTCAACGAATTGCTTCATGATGGTTTCGTAGTCGGCATTGCTGCAGGGATAAGGAATCTCGATGATCTCCAGCGGCAGTCCGATATTGCGTGCCTGCTCCTTTAAAAGCTCCAGTCTGACTCCATGCATGGCCACCCGGTCGAATTCCTTGTTCACCGTGCAAAACAGGCCCGCCAGATCGACTTCCGGATTCTGTTGGAGCTTGTATAGGGCGTAGGCACAGTCTTTTCCGCTGCTCCAGGACAGGAGCGTTTTTCTTTTCATATTCCGTGTTTCCTTATACTCATCAATGTTCCTCTGGTTTTTCAGAGGAATCTCGCTACTGGGTGTTTTCAGGACGATGTTACGGCTCGTCGTTATAAACATTAAGGAAAAAATCAGGGGAGTGTCCCTGTTCTCCTTCCGCACGTGCCTATTTCAGCAAGGCGTACGTATCCTCGGCGATCATCTTTTCTTCGCTTGCGTTCACGACGAGCACCTGGACGCGCCCTGTGCTGATGACGCGCTCGCCTGTGCCGTTATGATTCGCGTCCGCGTCGAGTGCGACACCGAGAAATCCCAGAGATTCGCAAACCTTTTCGCGCATGTCGCTGTCGTTTTCGCCGACGCCTCCGGCAAAGATGAGCACGTCGATACCGCCCATGGCCGCGGCGTAGGCGCCGATGTATTTGCGGAAACGATGAGCGACCGCGTCAATGGTGAGTTGGGCGCGTTGGTCACCCGCTTTGGCAGCCTGTTTGATGTCGTACATATCGACCCCGATGCCACTCAGGCCGCTCCAACCGCTTTGCTTGTTCAAAATCTCATCCGCTTCGGCCGTGCCGATGCCAAGCTGATTCATCATGTACAGTACGGAGGTTGTATCCATGTCGCCTGCCCGCGTGGACTGGATCAGTCCTTCCTGCGGCGTGAAACCGGTGCTGACCTCGAACGATTTACCATTGAGCGTGGCGTTGGCGGTCGTGCCGCTGCCCAGCATCATGTTGACAATTTTTTTGTCGCCGAGTGACTCGCCGAGCAGCTTCTCAGCCGCTTCGATCATGTTGCGGAAGGCGATGCCGTGGAATCCGTACTTGCGGATGCCAAGCTTTTGGGCGATATCGTAATTGAGGGCGTAGGTATAGACGTGGGCCGGTATGCTGGTATGGTAGCCGTTATCGAAAGCCGCAACCTGCGGTAGATCGGGCAGCAGCTTCTGTACCGCGCGAATGCCTTTAAGGTGGTTCGGGTTATGCAGCGGCGCCATGTGACAGATGCTTTCGATGTACGCGACGATCTCTTCCGTGATAATGCGCGAATCGCTCATTTCGCTGCCACCGTGCACAACACGATGCCCGGCAGCGTCGATGTCACTCAGGCCGATGCCGGTCTGCCCTTTCTGTGCCTCGATGGTTTTTAAAATCAGGTCGATGCCCTGTTCGTGATTTGCTACCGGGAGGGTTTTCTTGGTTTCGCTGTCTGCCTTAAACGTGAATTTAGCGTCATCGTAGCCGATACGGGTGACACCACCTTGAATGCGGACTTGTCCACCGGGCATGTCAATGATCTGATATTTGATAGACGAGCTACCGCAGTTGAGTACAAAAATGATCATGAGGCTGTCCTTTGCTGGTAGGGGAAGGTAAAAGGGCACCCTTGACGTTTACATCTTTTTCATGATCGTCTCAACCCTTTATTCAGCAGGTATTCTGTCCCCCGCAATATGTATCGGAGCAGGAAGGATGCTGGGTGCAGGGATTGTGCAGATCGGGCGGGCCGGCTTCTTGACCAAACATTTCCTATCGCAGCATTATGCCATTGTACCGTACAAAGCTAAATTTGCTGCGTTTTCCAGGGTGAGATAAGGGACTCTCCCCAGTTTTCTTTAAATCTTGAAAGAAAAACAGGGGAGTGTCCCTAGTTTTTCTAGTTTTTCCTAGTTTTTCCTAGTTTTTTTCCTGTTGCTCTGTGCGCCAAGCCGCTTCAATTACCAGCATTGCAGGAGTTGGCCCGAAGCGGTCGTTCGGTGTGTGGCTCTCCTGGCGGGGTACCGTTGATGCCGAGACGGTGCGGAATTTTGGAAGCCGCTTATCAGCGCCTATAGAGATTCACTTTTATATCGTCAGTGAAGAAACGACTCTCACTCCATGACGAGATAATATTTCTTGCATCAAGCCATCTGACCAGATCCTGGTTCTCGGGAGTGTTTTTCAGTTTCGGCGTATTGTACCCAGTTTTTATTTCGGAAAATGGTTTCGGTAGATTGTCCAAGACATGACGCACTTCGTCATCCGTCATAAGAGAGTGATATTTGTTAAAGAGCGAAATTTGTGTCGCTATGGGCGTCGAATACGTTATCAGGGATTGCGCAATACTCCCATTAAGGTTGGATATGTTCGCGTCGGTATTGCCAAGAATCGGGCCGATAAGTGCTGATCGTTTGGGAAGGTCCACGAGCGCTTCTAGGTCCATCAATTCGACTATCCCGAGCTTGGCTACATTATCAATTTCAGCCCGAAGTAGTTCCTCGCGAAAGTCATCGTCGAGTGCAAAGTTGTCTGGATCCTCCAGATATGTGTCGATGTTGGCCGCGACGAATCGTACCTGCAAATCCCTGTTGTCAGCGAGCGCGTCAAGACTCTCCTTAGTGAATGTGATTTTTCCTTCATCGATCAGGATTCGAAGCTTAGTTGGTTCAAGTCCTTCGGGTTGTTTATTGAACGGCTTGGGGAGGGCGTGAGCATATTCTCTGTAGGCGACATCAGACAGCGCGCCCGCATTGAGGAGAAACTGACGCAGTTGCAGTGAATCCGGACCGCTCGGTATGGGATGTTCCAAGATAGCCGCTCGGACATCAACTCGATCAAGATACCCAACCAGGCTCTCCGCCTCGAACCCTTCACCTTTCATAAAAGCAAGACAATTCACCCAAGTTGGTTCGATCACACTTAACTTGAACAGCATTGCGTGTAATCTCTCTGGTACGTCCTCTAGAGTTGGAAGCGGGGTCGTCTGCCGTTCAAGAAACTCCCGAAGATCACCTTGATCAAGCGTATCGTGACGAATCACGGCGAGAATAGCAGGCGCATCCTCCTTTGAATTCCCTTGAAGCTCCAAAAGGATATCATGTAGGTAGCGGTCGAAATCGCGCTCGACCCTCTTCATCAAGGTAGCGTTATTCGTCGAACGTATGGCAGTGAAGTTCCTCTCGCGCATTGGCTCGAGATCGTTCTCTCCCAAAATCGCTTGGTAGACGTATTCTAGGTTCGCGATCGTGAGTTCGAAAAGCTCCTCCTCGAACATGAAGCGTACAATTTCAGCGTGCTCTTTGATTGCAGCCAGATCTTTGACCTCAAAGTCGAGGCATGCAAGGCGTTCCGGAGCGAGTTCGGGTGAATCTACCAGAATCTCTGGAAGGTTCTCCGAAACAAATTCCGGTAGTTCCTCGAAATCCCTTGCGAGCGTTTTGAGCTCGCTTTCCGGCAGGTTCGAGACTAGTTGGGTAACGTGAGAGATATTGTTGGGGCTGGCAATAGCAGCTGGGATAAGACCTTTCCAAGCGTTGGCCAGTCCCGAAAGGAGCCCTACAATATCGCGGCCGCTGGTGTAATAGGCATCGAAAAAGTCCTCGCATCTCTTGAATTCGGACGAAAGGAACTCGAAAAGCTTCTGCAATTGGCCGAGATAACGGCTCCGGTCGCTCAGGAGACTATCGACGAGCTTGACGTTCAAGACATAGCTTTGCCGGAAGTCCTCATCTCGCATCGCTGCGATGACCTCTTTGGGGTTGTCGATCAGAAAACCTGGCACAGGCGTGACGAATGCCCGTATCTGGATCAGAAACTTGTTGTCATTGGGCGACAAACGGCCCGAGTGAAAGAGCGAGGTGTATTGGTAGTAGGTATCGTCGAGATAGCCTTCCAGGATCAGAAAACGGGCTAGCTCTCCGTTTTCCCCGAAGTTCTCAAAAAGATCCTGTACGCGGTCGTCGTTCAAACGCAATAGCTCGTTGAGCTTTATCCTGCGAAGCGCTGCAATCTTTGATCTTAGGTCGCGTATTTTGCGCAAGCTCTTATTCTTATTTTCAGCCGCCTTGCTTTCGATCTCTTCCTTGCGTTGCTGGTAGGATTTCTGAGAATCCACCTCGCTTTGCAATTTGGAAACATCGACCTGCTGTTGCTGACCATAGACGCTGTGGCCGGTAAGACGGGGAATCTCTATAAGTTGCTCAAACGCATCGTGGGTGACCAGCTGTGGAAGGTGAATCCATTGTGACCCATCAATACGAACGCTATTAACATTCTCTGGAAGCTTCTCAATCAGAGCCATAGCGTAGATTTGCCGCAACTCCCTCAGGTCCGTAGGTATCTGTCGCTCAGCGACTTCAAGCCGTTTTTCGATTTCCGCGATCTCGGTCCTATACTTGGCTTCACCATGCCCAATGAGATCGTCTTGGAGGTTCAATATTTCGGCGAGAGTACCCGCGCCGCGGTGCAGTTGCTCAAAGTCCCTTGGATAGACATTTTTATAGATCAGGATCGCAAGGAGCTTGTTGGCGTCGAGCAGAGTCTCTCCATCAGTTTCCAAATTAGCCGCATAAATGGCGTATTCATTAAAGATGTTCTGAATCAACCTCAGGTCGTTCAGGTATCGTGAGACCTCTCTCAGAAACTGTCGGTCAAGGCGCCCGTCGAGCTCAAGTCTCCTTCCCTGTTCCAATACCATGTCGATCGAATTCGATGTGTTGATGATCGGTATGACGGGAATGATGAATTCGAAGAACTTGGTTCGATCAGTGTTGACAAACATGTCGTCGCGCAGGGCGTAGAGGAATCTGATGGTGCGTTTTACTCCTGCATTTTCGTTCACGAGGCTATTAATTTCGCGCAGTGTGACGAAAATTTCGGTATCGTTAAATCGATCTAGATCCTCAATGATTACAAGATCGTAATTAGTTGATTGGAAGAAGTAGGCTATTTCGTCTAGGTGACGATTCAGTATGGACGTCTGATCATCATGTGCAGGCTTTATCTCAACATCTTTTAACGAGATGCTCTTGAGTGACAGACCGAAGCTCGCGACATAAAAGTGATGCAGTGTCACCCAGAGGAATGTCGCCGCGAGCACGAAGCTCCCCAGGTTGAGCCAATTGGTGAGCGAGAGCGGAACGAAAAAGGGGCCGCTAATGATGTCTTCTCGCTGATGAAACACGTACCAAAGCGCAAGAATTCCAAGCATTATGTAAAGAGATTTAAAAATCGACCAAACACCGGGCGACTGAATTCTTTTGAACCGCGATAACGGAAGTTTGTTTGCGTCAGCACCATACAACATCTGCTGCAGAATACTTCTCTCAATCTCTTGACGACTCACCTTCTCGCCGCCCGAATCGGCCTCGGGAACGAACGCAGCCAGAGATATATGAAGCGCACGCCGCTTATACTTCTTCAAGAAAGATTGGATTATGCTGCTCTTTCCTGACCCATAGGGACCCGTTAGAGCAATGTTGGAGACCTTCGCATTGTTCGTCGCGAACAGAATCGCTTCGGAATATACTCCAACCTTGTCTGCCTCATCAGTTGGCGCGAGGTCAACGAACTTCGATTGCATGTTGGCGGAGCGGTCTTTGCTTTCCAGCCAAGACACGATGCTATAGATGCTATTGGCAAGCCAGCGTGTTAGTGAGGTGATGGTTTTTATCATACGATACTAAAAACTAGGGACACTCCCCCATTTTCTTTGAAGGTTAAGGAAAAAGCCAGGGGAGTGTCCCGAATGGCGCTAGCTTAAGGTCCTTTTGCATGAGAAAGCACCTGAAAATATTAGTTGAAGTTGGCATAATGATCTATGCGAAATTCAACGCCAATATTCCCAGGTTTCCATCTACAGACGCTGCGTCGAAAGCCCCGCTCAGCCCAGCAAAAACTGGCCGAAAAGATGGCTGTTCTCCAACAAAAATCTTTCAAGCAAATCGGGGAGGTCTTTGAAAAGTTCATCCCACTTGCGCTTCTTAAGCCTGAGCTGTCAGGGGCCATGAGTCGCAGGAGATTGTTTTCCAAGGAGAACACGTTCTGGGCCTTCTTCAGCCAGGTCCTGGACGCCGATGGCGGTTGCAAAGAAGTGATTCGCAAGCTTCAGTCCTATGCCTCCATCAAGGGGATCAAGGTTCCTTCATCTTCAACCGCTTCGTATTGCACGGCCCGCAAGAAGCTGGCGGAGCCAATGCTTGCTGATATTCTTGCACACACGGCGGAACAGCTGGAGAAGATGCCGGCCACGGGCATGCTGAACAACCGACGCGTCATTGTGGCCGACGGAACGGGTGTCAGTATGCCGGACACGCCGGAAAATCAGGCTGCCTGGCCGCAGTCCTCCGCTCTGAAGCCAGGGTGCGGTTTCCCCTCGGCACGGATCTGCGCCTGTTTTTCATTGGACAGCGGCGCCCTGCTCAGTTACGCCATCGGCAATAAGAA
This sequence comes from Syntrophotalea carbinolica DSM 2380, assembly GCF_000012885.1. Taxonomy (NCBI): domain Bacteria; kingdom Pseudomonadati; phylum Thermodesulfobacteriota; class Desulfuromonadia; order Desulfuromonadales; family Syntrophotaleaceae; genus Syntrophotalea; species Syntrophotalea carbinolica. The sequence continues at coordinate 2,854,066 of NC_007498.2, read as the reverse complement.
GAACAATGAGCTGCCGCTGTTCCGCCAGCAGTGGGAGACGTTCAACCCAGGCGACATCTTCCTCGGAGACAAAGGTTTCTGTAGTTATTTCGATATCGCGAAGCTGCAAGACAGGGGCGTTGACAGTGTCGTCACCCTTGCCAAAAGAGCACCAGTCCGAGCCGCCAGCAGTCTCAAAAAGCTTGGGCCTGATGATTTGTTGATTACTTGGGAGCGTCCTAAGTATGCTCAGATTCTATCGTATTCCAAAGACGCCTGGGCAAACCTCCCGAAAAAGCTGACTCTGCGCCAGATTAAGGTCAAGGTGCCGCATCCCGGGTTCAGAACCAGAGGGTTTTACATTGTCACCACTTTAATTGATGCCGCGCGATATCCGGCGGAGGATCTGGCCGAACTCTATTTCAAGCGGTGGGATGTCGAGCTGTTTTTTCGCGACATCAAGACGACCATGGGCATGGACGTTTTGCGTTGTCTCACCCCGGACATGATTCGCAAAGAGATATTGATGCATTTCATTGCCTACAACTGTGTTCGGCGATTGATCTATGAGGCGGCAGAAGAAGCGGATCTCGAGGTTCGCCTTGTGAGTTTCAAGGGCAGCTTACAGGCCCTTCGCAATTGGGAGCCCCATCTAAATCAAGCGAAGATCAGCAAGGCGGAGCGTTTCAGACTGATCAGCGATTTGTATGAGTCAATGACCAACACACCGATCCGACAACGACCAGGGCGAAGTGAACCTCGATGCCGGAAACGACGACCCAAGAATTATCAGTTGTTGACCTCGCCCAGACAGGTAATGAAGGAGGTCCCACATCGGAACAGATACCATGCTGGAACCGCTTAAACTAGCGCCATTCGGGACACTCCCCAGTTTTATTTAAAGTTTGGAGGAAAAACCAGAGAAGTGCCCTGTTTTTCCAGCCCCCGAGTATTCCCCAATAAGCCGCGCGCCATATCTGTTTCGGCTGGCGACATTGGTAATCTTCTGTCGGAATTATGTTTACCCGGTAGCCCACCGGTTATAGAAAATGGAAAGGACTTTCATAAATACCGACAAATACAACGATTTGTCAAATATTCTAATGTTAGTGCTGGGATTAAGAGCATGCCAGTGCGCCCTCAAACCCTTCAGGGATATGGCACAGGCAAAGCTTGCATAGGGCCATGATGTAAATTATTGCGGGACATCGCATCGGTGCCGCATGCGTCGTCATACCGATGTCGAAACGCGAGGCAGGTATGTAATTGGTCTATCGAGGGGGAAAAGTCAGGCTGTTTAAAAAGCTCCGCCACTGCTCCCAATAGGGCTTCCCTCCTACATCGTAGGTATTGTTGTGGCCGGCATCGGGGATCAAATAAAGGGTCTTCGGCTCAGGCGCCCGGTCGAAAAGCTGCTGGGCCATTTTCGGCGGGACGATGGTGTCGCGGGTGCCTTGAAACATGAGCAGGGGGCACTGCAGTTGGCCGATCTTCGCAAGGTTGTCGTAGCGGGAGGAGAGGGCCCACCAGCCGAGCAGGGCATACGTGATAGGTTGATGATGCCAGCCCATGCGGGGCACGGAAGTGAAGGCGGATTCCAGTACCAGACCGGCCGGCGGTTCTTCCAGGGCCAGTTGCAGGGCCACCGCCGCTCCCAGCGAGCGCCCGAAGTAAAGCATCTGCTTGGGTGTCCATCCCTTACTCTTCAGCCAGGCCAGCGCTCCGCGGATGTCCTCGTAACTGCCCACTTCGGATATCTGGCCCTCACTCTGTCCATATCCCCGATAATCGAAGATAAACACGGACAGTCCGAGGCGATGGAAATGGGCCAGGTTGTCTATGCGATGGGAGATGTTGCCGGCATTGCCGTGGGCAAAGAGCAACAGCGGGCGGCCGGTTTTCCCGGGGAGAAACCAGCCGTGCAGGCGCACGCCGTCGGCGGCGGGGAAATACACCTCCTCAAAGGTGAGACCGGCTGCATTTGGGTTGGCGTGCAAAGTGGGGTCGGGGAAGAAGATGTATTTTCGATCCATGGCATGCATTGGGGTCACGCTTCCTGTCAGTATCAGCACCGCAATAATGGTGGCTATCCATTGCCATTGCCTCATGCTGTCTCCAGTCGAAGGTCGATGGGTGGTCCTTCTCGGCGGTATGAAATGCCTGCTGGATATATTATGACCTGTAATCGTGAAGAAGCACGAGGGTCGTTCGTTTCTCCGAACCTTTCAGGGGGCGCAGGGCGGGATAGGCACTTAAGGAGTTGAAAACAAAAAATCCCCTCCGTAACGGGAGGGGATTTTTTGTTTAGATCTATTTGGTGAAGCGATTATGCGAGATTTTTCTTGATGCGGTCGATGGCTGTCAGGACGTTTTCCCGGTCGCCGAAGGCCGACAGGCGGTAGAAGCCTTCGCCGCTGGGGCCGAAACCGCTGCCGGGGGTGCCGACCACGTGGCATTCGGACAGCAGCTTGTCGAAGAAATCCCAGCTGCTCATGCCGTTCGGGGTTTTGAGCCAGATGTAGGGGGCGTTGACGCCGCCGTACACGGTCAGGCCGGCTTCCTGCAGACCCTCGCGGATCAGGCGGGCGTTTTCCATGTAGTAGTCGATGGTTTCCTTGATCTGAGCCCAGCCTTCGTCGGAATAGACCGCGGCGGCGGCTTTCTGTACCGGGTAGGAGACGCCGTTGAATTTGGTCGACTGGCGGCGGTTCCACAACTTGTTGAGGGAGACCTTTTCACCGTTGCCGGTAGCGGCCAGCAGTTCTTCAGGGACCACCGTCAGGGCGCAGCGAACGCCGGTGAACCCGGCGGTTTTGGAGAAGCTGCGGAATTCAATGGCGCAGCGATTGGCACCCTCGATTTCATAGATGGAGTGGGGGATGCCCGGTTCGGTGATGAACGCTTCGTAGGCTGCGTCGAAGAAAATCACCGCATCGTTGGCCAGGGCGTAATCGACCCATGCTTTAAGAACCTCTTTGGTCGCCACGGTACCGGTGGGATTGTTGGGGTAGCACAGGTAGATGATGTCGACCTTTTCTTTGGGGATGGCCGGGGTGAAGCCGTTCTCTTCCGTGCACGCCAGATAGGTCAGACCCTCGTAATATCCCTTGTCGTCAGCTTCGCCGGTGCGGCCGACCATGACGTTGGTGTCGTTGTAGACCGGGTAGACGGGATCGCAGATGGCGACCTTGTTGTCCAGGGCGAAGATGTCGAGAATATTGGCGCAATCGCATTTGCTGCCGTCGGAGATGAAAATCTCGGAGGTTTTCAGCTCGACGCCGAGGGGTTTGTAGGCTTTTTCGATCAGGGTATCAATGAGGAACTCGTAGCCCTGCTCCGGACCGTAACCCATGAACTTGTCTTTGTTGGCCAGATCGTCAACGCCATCGTGGAAGGCCTTGAGAACGGCCGGGGCCAAAGGTTGGGTGACGTCGCCGATGCCGAGGCGGATGATTTTCGCTTCGGGATTGGCCTGGCTGAAAGCTTTGACCCGGCGGCCGATTTCGGGGAACAGATAGCCGGCCTTGAGTTTCAGATAGTTATCGTTAAGTTGTGCCACAGAAGAACTCCTCTAATATACGGTTTGGTTTTGTAGTCTATAGAAACAGTGTATTTCTTTTCGCCACAGCGGTTTTCTCAGCGTTCTCTGCGTGCTCGAGAGAGCCGGGCGAACGGGCGGTGAAAAAAGTCGGGATGCCCTGACTATTTCAGTCCCAGAATATCCTGCATATCGTAAAGTCCGGGCGCTTTTCCGGCCAGCCAGGAGGCGGCGCGAACCGCACCGCGCGCAAACATGTCGCGGCTCATGGCCCGGTGGGTGATTTCAATGCGCTCGCCCATGCCGATGAAATAGACGGTATGCTCGCCGACGATGTCGCCGCCGCGCACGGTCTGCATGCCGATTTCTTCCGGGGTGCGGGCGCCGCACATGCCTTCGCGGTGGTAGACCGCGGATTTGTTGTAATCACGCCCGAGCGCATCGGCCACGATTTCCCCCATGCGTACGGCTGTGCCGCTGGGCGAATCTTTCTTTTTATTGTGGTGCAGTTCGACGATTTCGACGTCAAACCCGTCACCCAGAATCTGCGCGGCCTCTTTGAGCAGCTTGAAACAGGCATTGACGCCGACGCTCATGTTGGGTGCCAGAACAACGGGGATGTTTTGCGCCATTTCGTCGACACGGGCCCGTTGTTCGGGGGTGAAGCCGGTGGAGCCGATGACGATACTTTTGTCGTGTCGGACGCAGGCTTCGAGATTACGCAGGGAAACCTCGGGAAAGGTGAAGTCGATCAGTACGTCGGTTGCCTTGAGAACCTCGTCCAGATCGCTGCTTATCAGCACATCCAGGGGGCCGCATCCGGCGGTGAGTCCCGCGTCCTGTCCCAGCATGGGGCTTTCCGCGTGTTCCAGGGCGCCGGTCAGTTGCAGGCCCTCGGTTTCCTTGATCGCGGTGATCAGGCGACCGCCCATACGTCCGGCGGCACCGTTTACAGCTACTTTGATCATGGTTTCTCCTCTGGAAAACAGTGGGTCAGGCCTGGATCAGGCCATAACCCGACAGTACTTTTTTAAGGCTGGCGAGATTTTCAGGCAGCAGCTCGACCAGCGGCAGGCGCAGGTGGTCTCCACAGAGCCCCATCAGTGCCGCGGCGACTTTTACCGGTACCGGATTGGTTTCGATGAACATCGCCTGGTGCAGATTGAGCAGATTCAGGTGGATCTTCTTCGCATCTGCATAACGGTTTTCATTGACGGCGGTAACCATGGCTTTGACTTCGCCCGGCAGGATGTTGGCGGTCACCGAGATGACGCCTTTGCCTCCGCATGCCATCATCGGCAGGGTCAGGAAATCATCGCCGGAGATGACGTTAATCTGATCGCCGGCTTCAGCGATGATAGTGCTGGCCTGGGTCAGATCGCCGGAAGCTTCCTTGATGCCGACCACGTTGGGGTGGCTGGCAAGACGGATGGTGGTCGCGGCGGTCATATTCATGCCGGTGCGGCCCGGGACATTATACAGTACCTGGGGCAGGGCGACATTGTCGGCGATAGCTTTGAAATGCCGATAGACCCCTTCCTGGGAAGGCTTGTTGTAATAGGGCGAAATCAGCAATGCCCCGTCGGCCCCCATCTTTTTGGCATCCCGGGTTAACTCTATGGCTTCGCTGGTGGCGTTGGAGCCTGTGCCGGCCAGGACCGGTACGCGTTTATTGACCTGCTCGATGCAGGTTTTGATGACCTTTTTGTGCTCGGCATGGTCGAGCGTGGCGGATTCGCCGGTGGTGCCACAGGGAACGATAACGTCGGTCCCGTTTTCGATCTGGAAATCGATAAGTTTTCTGAAGGTCTCTTCATCGAAGCGCCCTTCGCGGTCGAAAGGCGTGATGATAGCGACCATGGATCCTGTAAACATGGGGTTCCTCCCTTTAAGATGGAAGCGGTTGCGCGCCAGACCCATGGGAGCTGGCGGCGCGGTCGACCATTACAGTCCTTCCGGGATGCTTTCGCCTTTGATCAGGTCGTCGTAGGTTTCACGTTTGCGGATGACCATGACCTGGTCACCTTTCACCATGATCTCCGGTACCCGCCGGCGGCTGTTGTAATTCGAACTCATGGTAAAGCCGTAGGCTCCAGCCGAAGCGACCGCCAGCAAGTCGCCCTGGGAAAATGCGGTGATCTCCCGATCCTGGGCGAGAAAGTCTCCCGATTCGCAGATCGGGCCGACCACGTCGGCGACGATGGTGTCGGAAGTGGAACGATCCACCGCCTGAATGCCCTGGTACGAGCCATACAGCGCCGGGCGGGTGAGATCATTCATGGCGGCATCGACGATCACGAAGTTTTTGGCTTCGCCTTCTTTGACATACAGGACTTTGGAAACCAGCATGCCGGCATTGCCGACCATGACGCGGCCCGGTTCAAAAACCAGGGTAACGCCCAGGCCTTTGGTGCCTTCGATGATGACTTCGGCATAATCGGCGGGGCTGGGGGGCTCTTCTTCCTCGTAGGTGATGCCGAGGCCGCCGCCCAGATCGAGGTATTTGATGCCGAAACCTTCGTTCTGCAGGGTCTGCACCAGTTCGCGAATTTTTGCGATGGCATCGACGAAGGGCGACAGCTTGGTCAACTGGCTGCCGATGTGGCAGTCCACGCCAATGACCTCGAGGTTCGGCAGGCTGGCCGCAAGGCGGTAATCGTCCAGGGCCTGGGAGATGTTGATGCCGAACTTGGCCTTTTTCATACCCGTGGAGATGTAGGGGTGGGTCTGCGGATCGACGTCGGGGTTGACGCGGATGGCGATGCCGGCTTTTTTGCCGAGCCGTCCGGCCACGGCATTGATGGTATCGAGCTCCTGTCGCGACTCGACATTGAACATCAGGATGCCCGCCTGCAGCGCATCGGCGATTTCCGCTTCGGTTTTACCCACGCCGGAGTAGACGATTTTGGCGGGATCGCAACCGACTTGCTGGGCACGGAACAGTTCGCCACCGGAGACGATGTCGAAGCCGGCATTGTGGCTGACGAAGGTTTTCAGCACCGCCAGGTTGCTGTTGGCCTTGATGGAATAACAGATCAGGTGAGGCACGTCGGCAAAGGCCGAGGAAAATGCTTCCAGATGGCGACTGAGGGTCGCATGGGAATAAACATAGAAGGGCGTGCCGACCTGAGCGGCGATATCCTTAAGGGCGACATCTTCACAAAAAAGGTCGTTGTCGCGGTATTGAAAGTAATTCATATGAAAAACACTCCTTACAAAATGGACGGATTTTATTTAAGGAAAACAACGCTATGAACAGGTTGAAAACCGTAACATAGCCGTTTCCGAATGTCAAAATGACGACTTTTTCACGGCCCACGGGGTAGCTATCACGGCTTTTGAAAGCCGGCTTTCCACCTCGCGTTGCTGATGCAGGACAACCGCTCGTACGGCATACAAATAGGTGCGTCCGCTTTGGAAGACGCGGTCTTCGAAGCGTGCTTCGGACAACGGTTGTGCGTTCAGCGGCGCGACGGCATAGGGCCGGCCCGGCCGGCGGCGGTAAACGTTATAACCGATCAACGCCATGTCATCCGTCAGTCCCTGCGGTTCCTGCCAGGTAAGGGTCAGAACGCCGTCGGCGGTCTCGGCCTCCACAGCCTGTGGCGCCGGCGGAATAACGCTCAAGGTTTCGCGCGCCGCTACCGGGGTGCCGTCCTGTCCCCACCGGTTGTAGGGGATGATGCGGTACTGGTATCCGCGCCCTTCCTCAAGGTCCGGGTCGGCCAGGAAGTAGTGACCATTCCTGCTTTGTACGTCACGCAGATAGTCCAACTCGACCTGCCGCAGCAGCACGGAAGTGTCACGGCAGTCCGGACAGTCTTCGGTCGGGTCGAAATCCATGCGCATGACCTTGAAACCTGCCAGGTCGGTCAACTCGGTGTCGTCCTGATTGCGCTGCGGCATGGCCCAGGACAGAAGCATCTGGGTGCCTTGCTGGCGCAGTACCAGTTGCTCCGGAGCGGCAGGCAACGGTTGCCGCTGCGGTCGTACCGGTCCCTTGCGGCCACAGCCGGCGCACAGGCCGAGGACCATCAGCAATGCAAGCAACAGAAAACCTTGATGTCGGCGGCGCATCATCTTTACATCCTCTGCAGGCGTTCCTGGCGGGCGCGACCGATTTCCCGTGCCACCGCCTCGCGGGCGGTGCCGCCCGTGGCGCGGCGGGAATCGACGGACGCTTCCAGGGTGATGAAATCGTAAATGTCGGAATCGATATGTTCGGAAAAAGCCTTGAATTCTTCCAGGGTCAATTCCTCGATCTGCTTGTCATGTTCGATGCAGTAGCGCACCGTCTTGCCGACGATTTCATGGGCATCGCGGAACGGGATCCCCTTGCGGACCACATAATCGGCCACGTCGGTAGCGGTGGAGAAGCCGCGCGCGGCTGCTTCGCGCATATTGTCGGCGCGGATGCTCATCTGGGCGATCATGTCGGCGAAAATTTTCAGGCTGCCCTTGACCGTATCGATGGTGTCGAACAGCGGTTCCTTGTCTTCCTGCATATCCTTGTTGTAGGCCAGGGGCAGAGCCTTCATGACCGTCAGCAGGCTCATGAGATTGCCGTAGACACGACCGGTCTTGCCGCGCACCAGTTCCGGCACGTCGGGATTCTTTTTCTGCGGCATGATGGAGCTGCCGGTGCAGAAAGCATCGGACAGGTCGATGAAATGGAAATCGGCGCTCGACCACAGGATCAATTCTTCGGACAGGCGCGACAGGTGCATCATGACGACGCTGGCCGCGCTGCAGAATTCGAGAGCGAAGTCACGATCCGACACCGAATCGAGGCTGTTGCGGGTTACCCCGTCGAAGCCGAGCTGCTCGGCGACATATTCCCGGTCGATGGGGAAGGTGGTGCCGGCCAGGGCACCGGCGCCCAACGGCAGCAGGTTGATGCGCTTGTAGATGTCGGCCATGCGCCAGGAGTCGCGCCGGAACATTTCGTAATAAGCCATCATGTGGTGCGAGAAAAGGATCGGCTGGGCGGTCTGCAGATGGGTATAACCGGGCATGATGACGCCCAGGTTGCGCTCGGCCTGCTCCAGCAGGGATTCCTGCACCTTCTCGAGAAACGAGCGAACCTCCTTGACTTCGTCCCGCAGGTAGAGGCGTATGTCGAGGGCGACCTGATCGTTACGCGATCGCGCCGTGTGCAGTTTGCCGCCAACGGAGCCGATGCGTTCGATGAGTCGCGCTTCGATGTTCATGTGGATATCTTCGAGGGCGACGGAAAATTCGAAATCGCCTTTTTCGATATCCGCCAGGATGCTTTCCAGCCCGGATATGATGGTCTGAGCCTCGGCCCCGGTGATGATGCCCTGGCGGGACAGCATGCGCGCATGGGCCATGGATCCTTGGATGTCGTAGCGGTACAGGCGCTGATCGAAATCGATGGAGGCGGTAAAGGCCTCGACAAAGGCATCGGTAGGTTGGGTGAAACGCCCAGCCCAGGGCTTTTTGCTCATGGTTGATTCGCTCCGTTGATGAAACTGAAAGGCAGTGACTGGTGATGCGTGATAAGTGATTGGTGAAAGGCGACAGCCCCTATTCGGTTACCAACCACCAGCCAGTGCAAATAACAATGTGTGATGGTGACTGGTGATTGGGTTTTTCATTCACCAATCACCAGTCACTATTCACTAATTACCAGTAACGAGTTACTCGTTACTGTTTTTACCCATGTTTTTTCTGCATGGCGCTGCGGATCCGCAGACGCAGTGCGTTGAGGCGGATGAAGCCTTCGGCGTCGGCCTGATTGTAGACCTCGTCGGCTTCGAAGGTCGCCACTTCGGGATCGAACAGGCTGTTGGTCTCCGACTTGCGTCCGACCACCCGGCAGTGCCCTTTGTACAGCTTGACACGGGCCACGCCGTTGACGGTTTTCTGGGTTTCGTCGATCATGGCCTGCATCGCTTCGCGTTCGGGGGCGAACCAGAAACCGTTGTAGACCATGGTGGCATAGCGGGGGATCAGGGAGTCGCGCAGGTTGAGAACCTCGCGGTCCATGGTGATCTGCTCGACGCCGCGATGGGCTTCTTCGAGGATGGTGCCACCCGGAGTTTCATAGACGCCGCGACTTTTCATGCCGACGAAGCGGTTTTCCATGATGTCGGCGCGACCGATACCGTGCTTGCCGCCCAGTTCGTTGAGGTGGGCGAGCAGCTGCGCGGGGGACAGGCTTTCGCCGTTGATGGATACCGGGTCGCCGTTGCGGAATTCGATCTCGACATATTCGGGTTTGTCGGGGGCCTGTTCGGGCGAGACCGACAGCAGGTACATATCTTCCGGCGGCTCGGCCCAGGGATCTTCCAGAACGCCGCCTTCAAAAGAGATGTGCAGCAGGTTGCGGTCGCTGCTCCAGGGGCGCTTCTTGGTGACCGGGACGGGAATGCCGTGCTTGTTGGCGTAGGCGATCAGCGACTCGCGGCTGTTGAGATCCCACTCGCGCCAGGGGGCGATGATTTTGATCTCGGGGTTGAAATGGTAGTAGGCCAGCTCGAAGCGGATCTGGTCGTTGCCTTTGCCGGTGGCGCCGTGACATACGGCTTCGGCTTCCTCGGCCAGGGCGATTTCCATCTGTTTTTTGGAAATCAGCGGCCGGGCGATGGAGGTGCCGAGGAAGTAACGACCTTCATAGATAGCGTTGGCGCGGAACATGGGGAATACGAAGTCGCGTACGAACTCTTCGCGCAAATCTTCCACATAGCATTTGCTGGCGCCGGTCTGGCGGGCTTTTTCGGGGATGCCGTCAAGCTCCTTGCCCTGGCCGACATCGGCGGCGAAAGCGATGACTTCGCAGCCGTATTCTTCGATGAGCCAACGTACGATAATGGAGGTATCGAGGCCGCCTGAATAGGCCAGAACCGCCTTTTTGACAGAACCTTTTTGAGACATGGTAAGTACTCCTTCGGACAATGTTATGGCAACGCTCGTCGAATGGTGCAACGGCGAGGTCGATTGAACAAAACTCCGTTTTTACCGTGTTTCTGTAAAAACGACGGCAGCACGGATGTTATATGATCTGATCACTGGCATTACACGCGAATCACCAGGGTGTCGGCAATTTTATCGTGCAGGCCCTGTTTGCGCGCATCAAAGGCCACCATTAGATAGCCGATGCCGAGAATAATGCCGGAAACGAATTTGCCGACAATTTCCCGCAGCGCAGCGCGGCCGTAAGTCAGAGAGCTTCCGTCGCTGCGAATCACCTTCACACGCAACAGCATCTTGCCCGGCGTCTGCCCGCAGGCACCGGTAAACACCACGTAGTAAGCGATGCTGATGGCGCAACCGAAAAGCATGAGCATGATCGCCGCGGCAACTGAATCGTCACCTGCGTTGGGAGACAGCAAACCGGCCATGGCTCCCAAAATCAGAGTCAGCACCATTTGCAGCAACCACACGGCGATGGAATCGACGATGGCCGCGGCGGTACGAATCCAGAATCCCGCATAGGCGCCGACAGCAGCGGCCGCTGTGGTTGATAACACACCGCCGCAGCGTTGGCAATAGGTGGCCGGCTGCTGAGTGTTGCCGCAGAACGGACAACTAACCTGGGCTTCCTCAGGTTCGGGTTCGATCTGTGCCTGGCGTCTCTGCCACTTGGCGTAATCGATGCCGCACGCGAGGCAGTAGGACCCTGCGGGTTGTTGATGGCCGCAAGCCGGACATGTGACGGTGTTTTCAAGGTCGTGCGTCTGCTCGGCAGGCGCTGAGTCGGCACCTTTTGGCTGCTGTATTTCAAAGGCCGCTTTGCAACGCGGACAGGTGGCTTCGGTGGCACCGGCAGGAATTTGATCCGGCGATACCTCGGCGCTGAATCCGCAGTGTGGGCAGGTGATGGTCATGCTCCCCCCTTCACTGGCATCAGGCCATCAAGGTTGCCATGATGGCTTTCTGGATGTGCAGACGGTTTTCGGCTTCGTCAAACACGACGGCGTGTGAGCTTTCGATGGCTTCATCGGTGATTTCTTCATCCCGGTGGGCCGGCAGGCAGTGCAGAAGGATGCACGCGGGGTCGGCGGCGGCGATGGTTTCGGCATTGATCTGGAAACCGGCGAAGGCCGCGGCACGTTTGGCCTGCTCCTCTTCCTGTCCCATGCTGGCCCATACGTCGGTGTTCAGCACATGGGCGCCGCGAGCAGCTTCCAGGGGGTCGTTGAGATACGTCACCCGCGCGCCGAGTTTTTTGGCCCGCTCTACGACCAGGGCATGCGGCTCATAGCCTTTGGGGGTGGCGACGCGCAGCTCAAAACCGAACATGGCCGCGGCGTTGATCCAGCTGTTGGCCATGTTGTTGCCGTCGCCGATCCAGCAGTAGGTCAGGTCCCGGTAATTCTTTTTGTGCTCGATGACGGTCAGAAGGTCCGCCATGACCTGACAGGGGTGATACATGTCGGTCAGACCGTTAATGATCGGGATGGTGGACCATTGAGCCAGTTCCTCGACCCCTTCCTGGGAGAAGGTGCGGATCATGATGCCGTCGACGTAGCGGGACATGACGCGGCCGGTGTCTTTAATCGGCTCGCCGCGTCCCATCTGGGTGCTGCCGGAGGACAGAAACAGGGCGTGACCGCCAAGTTGGTACATGCCGACTTCGAAAGAAACCCTTGTCCGGGTGGAACTTTTTTCGAACAACATCCCCAGGGTCTTGCCCTTGAGCAGATGATGCTGTTCACCGGCTTTTTGTTTGGCTTTCAGATCCGCCGCGAGGGTGAAGAGGTTTTCGAGTTCTTCAAGGCTCCAGTCGGTGAGACAGAGAAAATCTTTTTTCACGATCCGTTCTCCTAATATCTATAAGGGGCAGAGGCATGGTCTGCCGTACCTTGCATGTCAGATGTTTTGCAGAATGCCGTCGAGGATAGCCATGGCTTCGTCGATCTCTTCGGGAGTGACCACCAACGGCGGCAAAAAGCGCAGCACCGTGTTGGCGGTGCAGTTGATCAACAGACCGCGCTCGAGGGCCTGGGTAACGATATCGGCACCGGGAATGGTCAATTCCATGCCGAGGATCAGACCGCGACCGCGCACTTCCTTGATAAAGGGATAGCGGTCCTTGAACTCTTCGAGGCGACTGCGCAGATAGTCGCCCATGGCGACGCAGTTATCCAGCACGCCGTCTTCGAGCATGGTGCGCATGGCCGCCAGGGCCGTGGTGGCCATCAGCGGATTGCCGCCGAAGGTCGAACCGTGGGAGCCGGGTCCGAAAGATTCGGCGACTTTTTCCGTAGCGACCATGGCGCCGATGGGCGGTCCGCCGGCCAGGGCTTTGGCCAGGGTCATGATGTCCGGCGCCACGCCGTCCTGCTGGTAGGCGAACAGCGATCCGGTACGGCCGCAACCGACCTGCACCTCATCGAAAACCAGCAACAGATTGTTCTCGTCGCAGATTTCGCGTACCGCGGCCAGGTAGCCCGGCGGTGCCACGCGTACCCCGCCTTCACCCTGGACCGGTTCCAGCATGACGGCGCAGATGCGAGGCGTGATGGCTTTGCGCAAGGCTTCGGCATCGCCGAAGGGCACGTAGTGAAAACCGGGCAGCAGGGGGTTGAAGCCGGCTTTCACCTTGTCCTGGCCGGTGGCGCTGATGGTGCCGATGGTGCGTCCGTGAAAGGAGGACAGGGCGGTAATGACCTCGAAACGGTCCGAGCCGAAATGCTCGGCGCTGTATTTACGCACCAGCTTCATGGCGGCTTCGTTGGCTTCGGCGCCACTGTTACAGAAAAACACCCGATCGCCGAAGGAATTTTCGCAAAGCAGTTCCGCCAGTTCGATCTGGCTGGGGATATGGAAATAGTTGGAGCAGTGGATCAGTTGCGCGGCCTGCTGCTGCAGAGCCGCCACGATTTTGGGATGGCAGTGCCCGAGGTTGTTGACCGCGATCCCGGCGAGGAAGTCGAGGTAGCATTTGCCGTCCGCGTCCCACAGGCGAGAGCCCTCTCCCCGCGTTGCGACCAGCGGAAAACGGCCGTAGGTTTTGGCGACATGGGCATTGCCCCGATCGATCCATTCTTGAGATGTCATGATGTGAACCTCCCTACCGCGGTGCCGACACCGCGATCGGTGAAAATTTCCAGAAGACAGGCGTGTTCTACGCGGCCGTCGATGATATGCGCCGTGTGTACCCCTTCGTCAAGGGCATCGATGCAGCAGTTGAGTTTGGGGATCATGCCGCCGGTGATGGTGCCGTTGTTGATGAGATCCGGGACCCGTTGGGTATCGATCGTAGAAATCAATTTGCCCTGTTTGTCCTTAACGCCTTCCACATCGGTCAGCAATATCAGCTTTTCAGCGCGCAGGGCTCCGGCGATGCGGCCGGCGACAATATCGGCGTTGATGTTGTAGGTTTCGCCGGCCAGGCCCGCTCCGATGGGAGCGATGACCGGGATGAAGCCGTTATTCTCAAGGGCGGTAATGACCTCGGTGTTGATGCTTTCGACATCACCGACCAGCCCCACATCGACGATCTCGGGAGTCAGGGTGTCGGGATTGATGGCGGTCATTTCCAGCTTGCGTGCCAGGATCAGACGACCGTCCTTGCCGCTCAAGCCGACGGCTTTGCCGTCATGGCGGTTGATGTTGGCGACGATCTCTTTGTTGACCTTGCCGCCGAGCACCATTTCCGCAACGTCCATGGTTTCCTGATCGGTGACGCGCATCCCCTGGACGAAGCGCGATTCCTTGCCCATGGATTTGAGAACCTGGCCGATTTGAGGGCCACCGCCATGCACGATGACGGGATTGAGACCGATATATTTCAACAGTACCACGTCGCGCGCGAACTCGTGCTTGAGGCGTCCGTCGACCATGGCGTGGCCGCCGTATTTGATGACGATGGTTTTGTTGTTGAAGCGCTGGATGTAGGGCAGGGCCTCCATCAGCACGTTGGCTTTTCTGATCAATTCTTCCATAGGGCAGGCTCTTTCATGAAAAATCAGCTGTAAGCTTCAAGCCAGTAAAATCTTGTTTACCGCAGAGTTCGCTGAGTTCACAGAGAAAAACCATCATAAATGGTCATACTCGGTTTTCTCTGCGGGCTTTGCGGCCTCTGCGGTGAAAATTGAGGTTTGATTCGTTTGCCGTTTAATGCCCGGCTTACAAAATATACCGTGACAAATCCTCGTCGCGGGCGATGTCGGACAGTTGTTTCCGCACATAATCGACATCGATTTCGACGCTCTGTTCGCGATGCTCGGGGGCTTCGAAGGAAAGTTCCTCGAGCAGTTTTTCCATGATGGTATGCAGCCGTCGCGCGCCGATGTTTTCCGTCTGGCTGTTGACCTGGGTGGCGATGCGGGCAATTTCGCGGATCGCTTCCTCGGTAAAGTGCAGGCGAATGCCTTCGGTTTCCATCAGGGCCTCGTACTGGCGGATCAGGGCGTTTTTCGGCTCGGTCAGGATACGGAAAAACTCCTCTTCGCCGAGGCTGGTCAGTTCCACGCGGATGGGGAAGCGGCCCTGCAGTTCGGGGATCAGGTCCGACGGTTTGGCCACATGAAAGGCGCCGGCGGCAACGAACAGGATGTGGTCGGTCTTGACCGGACCGTACTTGGTGCTGACGGTACTTCCTTCGACGATGGGCAGGATATCGCGTTGCACGCCCTCGCGGGATACGTCGGGACCCTGGCGGCCGTTCTGTCCGGCGATTTTGTCGATTTCGTCGATGAAGATGATGCCGCTCTGTTCGACACGCTCGCGGGCCAGAGTGTTGACCTTCTCCATGTCGACCAGGCGTTCAGCTTCCTGCTCGATGAGTATTTCGCGCGCTTCGCTGACCTTGATCTGGCGGCGCTTGGTCTTTTTGGGGAACAGGTTGCCGAACATTTCCTTGAAGTTGATACCCATCTCTTCGGTGCCCTGGGGCGTGAAGACTTCCATCATGGGCATCTGCGCCGCCTGCACTTCCAGCTCCACCTTGCGCTCGTCGAGGGCGCCTTTGCGCAGCAGTTTGCGCAGTTTGTCGCGGGTGCCGCCCTCGCCGGCCTCTTCGCCGGAAAGGTCCGGATCCCGGGACTGGGCACCGGGCAGCAATAGGTCGAGCAGACGTTCCTCGGCCAGATCTTCGGCTTTGACCCGGACTTTACGCGCTTCCTCTTCGCGGATCATGATAATCGCCAGGTCGAGCAGGTCGCGCACCATGCTCTCCACGTCGCGGCCGACATAACCGACCTCGGTGAATTTGCTGGCTTCGACCTTGATGAAGGGCGCTTGGGCCAGGCGCGCCAGACGACGGGCGATCTCCGTTTTGCCGACCCCGGTGGGGCCGATCATGATGATGTTTTTCGGAGCGATTTCGTCACGCAATTCGTCGGCTACCTGCTGGCGGCGCCAGCGGTTGCGCAGCGCCACGGCTACGGCCCGTTTGGCTTGTTTCTGGCCGATGATGTAGCGATCCAGTTCGGAGACGATTTCGCGGGGGGTAAAGTTG
The DNA here is from genome assembly GCF_000012885.1 of Syntrophotalea carbinolica DSM 2380. Classification (NCBI taxonomy): domain Bacteria; kingdom Pseudomonadati; phylum Thermodesulfobacteriota; class Desulfuromonadia; order Desulfuromonadales; family Syntrophotaleaceae; genus Syntrophotalea; species Syntrophotalea carbinolica. Next base: position 2,838,119 of record NC_007498.2, on the reverse strand, counting down.
GTCACGGCAGACTCTCCGACGAGATATGGTCGTTGGTGTAGATGCAGATCTCTCCGGCAATGCGTAACGCTTCGGTCGCAATCTGCTCCGACGGCAACCCGGCGTGCCGGGTCAGGGCCCGGGCCGCGGCCAGTGCGTAGGATCCGCCCGAGCCGATGGCGGCGATACCGTCATCCGGTTCGATCACATCGCCGGCGCCGGACAGCACCAGGGTGGTGTTGGTATCGGCCACGATAAGCAGCGCCTCGAGTTTGCGCAGAATCTGGTCGGTCCGCCAATCCTTGGCCAGGGCCACGGCGGCCTTGGGCAGATTGCCGTGAAATTCCTGAACCTTGGCTTCGAACTTTTCGAACAGGGTAAAGGCGTCGGCGGTGGATCCGGCAAAACCCGCCAGGATGCGACCCTCGTACATGCGACGGATTTTGCGGGCGCCATGTTTCATGACCGTGTTGCCCAGCGTGACCTGGCCGTCACCGGCCATGGTGACCTGTCCCTGGTGGCGTACGCAAATGATGGTGGTTCCGCGAATATCCATGGTTTTATCTTCAGGATAGAGAATAATGTGAGAAGTTTTTGAAAAATAGAGCGTATTTTAACACAGGCAGGCAGGCAAAAAAAGAAAAATGGCAGATTTCGCCCTGTATTTCAAACCCGGTTTGCGGGCTTGTACGAATTTTGTCGTCGTGAAAAGCGGGTGTTGTTTTAGCCGTGAATTTGCTGTTGGCTGCTTCGGTTAGGTTGCCTTATTATGGGTCCCTTTTTACTCAGGAATTTTCTTCGTAAAAAAAGCAAGAGCTTCCAGATTGTTGAGTTCTGGACGCTCTTGCTTTAGGAGGTATGCGTATTACAGGCAGAGAGGGCTTGTCAGCGCTGCATGAATTGTTTTTCCCCGTCAATTTGGCGGATGGTGCGTCATGTGAAATAGCGGCAACGTGTGTAAATAAGCTTGCCGTTGACTACCTGCTTGATAAGGCAATTACCAGAACTGAAACCCCAGTTCTACTCCAAAACGACTATTCAGGGAGGAGTCGAACTCGATGTGCGCCGGTGTTCCTGAATTATTGGCGCTTCCGTGACCAAGCGTGCTATGGCGAATCTTGGCAACATTCTCAAGGTAGTCCACTCCCGCAATAAAGCTCAGGGACAATTGCTCGTATTGCAGGGTGATCTTGCCAAGGACGCTTGCTGCAGTGGTCGTCCGGGATTTATCGTCATGGGCTGTTGATGAAATATTCGAAAAAATATCGGACACCTGCTGGGTGCCATGATATTCGGCATCGAGATGATATATGCCAACAGCCGGGGTTAGTTCCCAAGTGGCAAAATCACAAAACCGACCGGCAACTATCACTCCTGCCCGCCCACCGATATAATCGGAGTTCAAATGCTCATTCATCTGGGTTTGGGTGTCAGAAAAAACACCGGTCATGTTGGCGTGCAGGGTGAAATCCTCCTCCAGGGACATAAAGCTTGGTCCGACAAAGGGGACAAGCTTAAGGCCAGCGAAACGCACGGGATATTTCCCAAGCAACTCTATGCGGCTGTAATCGCCGGAGCGATTCATCCGGGCCTCGACGTCGCTTACATCCCCAGTTATACCCCAGGTCCACAAATCGCCACCCACGGACAGCCATCCCACTCGGTAATCTGGACCGTAGTTGTATGATTTATGGGTGGAGCCGTTCCAATCAGCCATTTCGATTCCCAGTTCGAAGATTAGGTTGAGGGCTGGGATCGGTACTCCGAGGGTCAGTCCTGGCATGACAGCATCCTCCCGACCATCACTTCCATCGAGATATTTAATGATCTGCCAGGATGTATCCTCCAAAGCGATGGGGGAATAGTCGGGAAGATCAAGTCTCAGGTATTGAGCGGAAAGATTCAGATAGACACCTCCGTCTATAGCAGATGTCTCATCCGGTGCGGCCCAGCAGACCGAGGCCATAAGCAGTAAGAAGATGCAAAACACCAACGTCTTTCTCATTTTCAATCCTCCATAATGATCGAATTTGATATTGGATTTTTAAGAGTGTCAAAAGTTTGAAAAGTGCCAAACGGCACAAAGAAACAATGGTCTAATTATAGATGGCTTCATAATGTGTAACAAAACTCCCTTTTTGTAAACAGAAAAATTTAATCTTGAAGGTTGGTTTTTGGCTGGACAGGTTTTTGTGGTTGTTCTTCGGTAGGTAAGTAACTTTGCTCGGGAAGGAGGAATGAATCCCTGCGGTGATTGCTAAACAGTGATATTACATGGAAAGGCCAGTAGCTGAGATAATACAAAACTGCCGACGGGCGCGAAGGCGGCCGTCGGCAGAATGCTGCATATGGAAATTGCGGAAGGGCTATTTGAGCGGTGGTGTGAAGATCGCCAGCAGATCTACAGGTTCGTCGCCGATGTTTTTGAGGCTGTGCTGCACGCCGGGAGGCGCCACCACGCAACAGCCGGCGCCGAAGGTGTGCTGCTCGCCGTTCATGGTGCAGAGGGCTTCGCCACCGAGGATGTAGAAAGTTTCGGTCTGCCCTTCGTGGGCATGGGGGCGAATCTCGCCGCCGGCTTCGATGCGACCGCGGTGCAGGGACAAGGCCGGATTGATTTCGGTGGTGACCACATCGCGCAGGAAAAATCGGTCATGCTGGGGATGCGGATATTCTTCCTGTTCCGCGGTACGTATAACGGTGCCTTTCATGGTTGCTCCCGGTCTATGGGCCGTTCAGGCCGCGTTAAGGGCTTCGGAGATGCGTTGCGGTACGCTGGCCAGGGCCTCGTCAAGTTGTTCGGGCTTGCTGCCGCCGGCCTGAGCCAGGTCGGGTCGCCCGCCGCCGCCACCACCGACCATGGCGGCCAGTTGTTTGACCAGTGCGCCGGCCTGCAGCCGCTTGGTCAGATCCTTGGTGACTGCTACCAGAAGCCCGGCCTTGCCTTCGTGGGCACTGCCCAGAATCAGGACGCCTGATGACAGTCGGTCACGGACCTGATCGGCAAGTTCCCGCAAAGCCTTGCCGTCGAGGTTGTCGACACGGCCGCAAACCACGCTGATGCCGTCGATCTCGGTAGCCTGCTGCAGCAGATCGCCGGCCTGGTCGGCGTTGAGCTTGCCCTGCAGGGATTCGATTTCGCGTTCCAGTTCCTTCTGGCGTTCCAGCAGCTTGCGCAGGCGTGCTTCCAGTTGGGGACGATCGGTTTTGATCAGGCTTGCCAGATCGTCGAGGGTACGTTCCTGGTCGCGTACCACCTGGAGGGCTTTGGCCCCCGTCACCGCTTCGATACGTCGTACGCCGGCGGCGATGCCGGTCTCCTGCAGGATTTTGAACAGGCCGATATCCCCGGATGCGTTGGCGTGGGTGCCGCCGCACAGTTCCATGCTGATGTCGCCGACCCGGACGACGCGGACCTTGTCGCCGTATTTTTCGCCGAACAGGGCGGTGGCGCCCTCGGCAACGGCCTGTTCGTGATCCATTTCGCGGGTGTCGACTCCGGCGTTCTCCCGGATACGGCAATTGACCAGGGTTTCGACCCGTTCCAATTCCTCGGCGCTCATGGCGGAGAAATGGATAAAGTCGAAGCGCAGACGCTCCGGGGTTACCAGCGATCCGGCCTGTTTGACATGCTCGCCGAGTACTTCGACAAGGGCCGCCTGCAGCAGATGGGTGGCCGTGTGGTTGAGGGCCGTGGCCTGGCGACGCTCCCGGTCAACCGTCAGGGTTGCGGTTTCGCCGGTCTGCAGCGTGCCGGCGGCAATTTCGCCCACGTGTACGAATAATTCCGGCAACGGTTTTTTGGTGTCTGTGATGGTGACTTCGGCATCGCCGGCGGCAAGGGTGCCGCAGTCTCCGGTCTGGCCACCCGATTCCCCGTAAAAGGGCGTGGCGGCGGTGACGATTTCGACTTTGGCTCCGGCCGGTGCGCTGGACACCGGTTGGCCGTCGAGGAGGATGGCGAGAATCTCGCTCTGGCCGGTCAGTTCGCCGTAGCCGGTAAAGTCGGTGCGGGCGCCTTCCTCGGCAAGCTGCCGGTAGATGCCGGAAATGGCTTCTTCGCCGGAGCCTTTCCAGTGCTCGCGGGCTTTCTGGCGCTGTTCCTCCATGCAGGCTTCGAAACCGTCTTCGTCGATGGTGACGTTTTCGCCGCGTAAAATATCCGCGGTAAGGTCAAGGGGAAAGCCGAAAGTGTCGTAGAGTTTAAACGCTACATCGCCCGGCAGCACGGTGGCGTTGGCCGCTTTGAGGCGCTCGACCTCCTCGGTAAGGATGCGCAGGCCGTTGTCCAGGGTCTGGATAAAACGCTCTTCCTCGATCTTGACGATCTTGGCGACGTAGTCAGCACGCTGGGCCGGTTCGGGGTACGCTTCGGCCATCGATTGCAGTACGAAGGTTGCCGTGCGGTACAGTACCGGATCGGCGAACCCGAGCATTTTGGCGTGACGGGCGGCCCGGCGCATGATGCGCCGCAATACGTAGCCGCGGCCTTCGTTGCTGGGCAGCACGCCGTCGGCAATGAGAAACGCTGTGGCGCGGCTGTGGTCTGCGATGACCCGCATGGACATGTCGTGCTCGGCATTGTCGCCGTAGCGCTTGCCCGAGAGTTCTTCCACATGGGCGATGATGCCGCGCAGCAGGTCGCAGTCGTAATTGCTTTGCACGCCCTGCATGACGGCGGTGATGCGCTCCAGCCCCATGCCGGTGTCGATGGACGGCTTGGGCAGGGGGGTCATGGTGCCGTCGGCGTCGCGATTGAACTGCATGAACACCAGGTTCCACAGTTCCAGGTAGCGGTCGCAGTCGCATTTGCCGATACCGCACTCGTCGCCGCAGGACATGGATTCGCCCTGGTCGATGAGGATTTCCGAACAGGGTCCGCAGGGGCCGGTGTCGCCCATGGACCAGAAGTTGTCCTTTTCGCCCATGCGGATCAGGCGCTCTTCGGGGATACCTTGCTGGTCGCGCCAGATATCGTATGCTTCGTCGTCCTCGCGAAAGACGGTGACCCACAATTTGTCCTTGGGCAGGCCCATCTCTTCAGTGAGAAACTTCCAGGCATGGTCGATGGCCTCTTTCTTGAAGTAGTCGCCGAAAGAGAAGTTGCCGAGCATTTCAAAAAAGGTGTGATGACGGGCGGTCTGACCGACGTTTTCCAGGTCGTTATGTTTGCCGCCGGCGCGCACGCATTTCTGGGCCGAGGTGGCGCGCACATAGTCGCGTTTTTCCCGACCGAGAAACACATCCTTGAACTGGTTCATGCCCGCATTGATGAACAGCAGCGTCGGGTCGTTGTGCGGGATCAACGCCGAAGAGGGGACTACCGTGTGTCCATGGTCCTGGAAAAACTTCAAAAAACGGGATCGTATTTCGTTGCCGGTCATGAGCTTGGTGACTACCTCTCTTCGCTGAAATATTGAAACAGAACTGCCGAGGCAAAGCCGCGCCGCCTCAGGTAATTGAATACCCTGCGTCGCGAACGGTCATCGGCTGTTTGAAAATCGAAATCTGGAAAACGGCGCTGGCACAGGTCTTTTAAAATCTCGGCCTGGCTGAATTCCTCCTCCAAATCGTTGATAGCCTTGCGGGCGATGCTGTCGCCGATACGCTGATGTCTCAGGTCGGCCATCAGGGCGGGGCCGACGGCACGGCCGGAGGCCAGCAACTGACGGGCCCGTATCCGGGCAAAGCGTTCGTCGTTTACGTAGTTGTAACTGCGGCAGCGTTCCAGCGCATGTTCGATCTGGTCACTGTCGAAGCCTTTACGCTGCAATCGCTCGCGCAGCATGGCTTCGGAGTATTCCCTGCGCGAAAGCAGGCGCAGGGCGCTGCTCCAGGCATCAGTTCGAGGTGCCATGGTTGCGCAGGATGTCCGAATCTTCTTCTTCCGATTCTTCACTCTTCTTGTCAAAGTCTTCCCAGCTGAGGTCGGATGCCGAGGAAATACCGGAAGCTTTGAGTTTGAAGTCGTCGGGATTGGAGCTTTGTCGGACCGCTTCTTCGAAAGTGATCAGTTCGTTGCGGTACAGCGACATCAGCGACTGGTCGAAGGTCTGCATGCCGTACGATACGAAGCCTTGCTGTATGGCGTCGCCAAGCAGTTTGGTTTTTTCCTTGTCGTCGATCAGGTCACGGGTACGAGCGGTGGAAATCATGACTTCCACCGCCGGTACGCGGCCCTTTCCGTCGGCACGCGGCACCAGGCGCTGCGAAACCACCGCTTTGAGGACGCCCGAAAGCTGCGATCGGATCTGGCGGTGCTGATGGGGCGGAAATACCGAGACGATACGGTTGATCGATTCCGGTGCATCGATGGTGTGCAGGGTGGCCAGTACCAGATGGCCGGTTTCAGACGCATGCAGGGCAGTTTCCACCGTCTCCAAGTCGCGCATCTCGCCGACCAGGATGATGTCCGGATCCTGGCGCAAAGAATGCTTAAGTGCCGCGGCGAAGCTTTCGGTGTCGCTGCCGACTTCGCGCTGGTTGACGATGCACTTTTTGTCGCGATGCAAAAACTCGATGGGATCTTCGACGGTGATGACGTGTTCGGTACGGTGCGTATTGATGTAATCGATCATGGCCGCCAGGGTGGTGGACTTTCCCGAACCGGTGGCCCCGGTCACCAACACCAGACCACGCGATTCCATGGCGATTTTTTTGATAACCGGTGGCAGATACAGATCATCCAGTGCCGGGCAGGTAAAGGGAATAACACGGAAAACCATGCTGATCGTGCCGCGCTGGGTGAAGACGTTGACGCGAAATCGACCGAGTCCGGCCACACCGTAGGCCATGTCGACCTCGTGGTGTTCCTCGAAGAATTCCTGCCGGTGTTTGTTCATGATGCCGTAGGCCATTTTGTGCACGCCCTCGGCATCGAGGCGCGGGGCCTTGGGCAACGGTCGCAATGCACCGTCGATGCGGTAGATCGGCGGCAATCCCGCTTTAATATGGATATCCGAGGCTTTGGCTTTGAGGGCGACGGCCAGAATATTGTTCAGTTCCATGTTATTCAGCCTCTTCAGCCGCTACGGGGAGCTGTTTCAAACCGTAATGTTCAAGCAGCCGATCCTCAATGGTCTGGCAGGTCTCGGGATGCTCGCGCAGGAACTGCTTGGCGTTTTCCCGACCCTGGCCGATGCGTTCGCTGTCAAAGGAATACCAGGCTCCGCTTTTGTCGACAATTTCGGCGGCGGCACCGAGATCAAGAACGTCCCCTTCCCGGGAGATGCCCTGACCGTACATGATGTCGAATTCGGCTTCCTTGAAGGGCGGCGCGATTTTGTTTTTGACCACCTTGACCCGGGTACGGCTGCCGATAACATCCTGGCCCTGCTTGAGGGTGGCGATTTTGCGGATATCCATGCGTACCGAGGAGTAAAATTTGAGGGCATTACCACCGGTGGTGGTTTCAGGATTGCCGAACATGACGCCGATTTTCATACGGATCTGGTTGATAAAGATCACGCAACAGTTCGATTTGTTGATGGTGCCGGTCAGTTTCCGCAGGGCCTGGGACATGAGGCGTGCCTGCAGGCCGACATGGGCATCGCCCATTTCGCCTTCAATCTCGGCGCGCGGTACCAGGGCGGCTACGGAGTCGATGACCAGGACGTCAATGGCGCCGCTGCGTACCAGCACCTCGGTGATTTCCAGGGCCTGCTCACCGGTGTCGGGCTGGGATACCAGCAGGTCATCGGTGCGCACGCCGAGTTTGCGCGCATAATGGATGTCGAGGGCATGCTCGGCATCGACAAATGCGGCAATGCCGCCTTTTTTCTGCGCCTCGGCAACGATGTGCAGGGCGAGGGTGGTTTTGCCCGACGATTCCGGCCCGTATATTTCGATAATGCGGCCGCGCGGTACGCCACCTACACCCAGGGCGATATCGAGGCTCAGGGCTCCGGTCGGGATGGTGGCGACGTCCGGCACGATGGCGTCTTCGCCAAGACGCATGATGCTGCCTTTGCCGAACTGTTTTTCGATCTGGCCCATGGCCAGGTCGATGGCGCGTTCACGATTGTCGGTCGTCATGATCCGGATATCCTCCAGGGGTAATGTGTTGGTAATATCTATTGTTTAGTGGCGGCCGCCGGATGGACCGGTCAGCGGTGTTTCGTAGCGCGGCAGATGTATGGCGCCGCGCGCCGTTAGCTGGCTTTCGTACAGTACCAGACGAGAAATCCGCAGATGGCCGCACTGTCTTTCCATAAACGGTGCCAGCCGCTGGTCGATGGCCGGAACGGGTTGCCGGCAGCGTCCAAGGGTCAAGTGGGGTTTGAAGGGTTTGTCATCCCAGGACACCTGCAGCTGGCGCAACATATCTGTGATCGTCATCTGCAGGTCGCATAGTGTATTTGCGTTTTGCAGCCCCAGCCATACGACCCTCGGTCGTTTCAGAGACGGAAAGGCGCCAAGCCCGCCGACATCTACGGTCACGGGTGCGAAAACACTTCCTATCGATAGCATAGACCCGCCGATTTTTTCAAGCGATTCTTCGGAGATATCGCCCAGGAACGCCAGGGTGAGATGCATGGTTTCCGGCCGCACCCAGCGTACGGATGGCAGGGCGGCGGACAACTCCTGCTGCAGTCGCACTATTTTCTCGAAAACGGGCCCGTCAAGGGGGGCTGCGATAAAGGCGCGAACCGTTTTCATGAATCCTCCAATATCGATCAGTAGAGATTGCCCAGATAACGGCGCAGCCATTCCAGGGCCATGCAGGCGGATATGTGCCGGATCTGCTCGCGATCACCGCTGAAACGGTAACCCTGGACGCGTTCTTCCCCGGTCGTGCTCAACGCCAGGAAAACCGTGCCGACCGGTTTGTCCGGTGTGCCGCCGTCGGGACCCGCGATGCCGGTGATGGCCAGTCCCAGATCGGTGCCCGCGGCCTGGCGGATACCCTGTGCCATGGCCTGGGCGCAGGCTTTGCTGACGGCACCTTCCTGATTCAGGATATCCTCGGAGACCTGCAGCCAATCCTGCTTGGCCGCGTTGGAATAGGTCACTCCGCCTCGCTCCAGAAACCGGGACGCGCCGGGAATGTCGGTCAACATCTGCGAGATCATGCCGCCGGTGCAGGATTCAGCCAGAGCCAGGGTCAGGCCGGTATCGGTCAGCATGCGGGCGACATTGCCGGCCAGGGTCTCCTGGCCAACGGCGAAGACAAACGGTTGCAGCACTTTGCGGGTGTGCATTTCGGCCCGATCGAGCAGCGCTCCGGCCTGGTCGCCGCAAGCGCGCAGCTTGACGTAAACAAAGGGAAACTCGACGCCGAAAGCCAGTTCCACGCCCTCGGGCAGGGGGGCCTGGCTGAAATGTTCTTCGACTTTGGGTTCCGACAAACCGAAAACCTTAAGAATGCGCTCCTGCCGCGGGGCCTGGCCGCCGCTGCGCTCATGCAGGCGCGGCAGGACCTGTTCTTTAAGCATGTCCACCATTTCCCGGGGTACGCCGGGTAGGAAAAACATGTCGCACTGTTCGTGGCACAGGTGAAAACCGGGGGCGGTGCCGAGGCGATTGGGCAGAATCACGGTCTTTTGCGGCAACAGCGCCTGCTTTTCGTTACGCGGATGCATCTCCTTGTTCTTTTCGGCGAAAAACCGGCGAATCTGTGCCAGCGCTTCCTCGTTGAGCACCAGGCGGCGGCCGAAGGCCCGGGCGGCGATTCGGGCCGTCAGGTCATCGTCTGTGGGGCCGAGGCCGCCGGTGCTGATGATGACATCGCGCCGGCCTGACATATCTTTCAGGGCGGTTTCGATTTCGACCTCGTCGTCGCCTATGGCGCGGGATTCCCTGACAATATAACCCCAGGATCCAAGCAGCTGGGCAATGCGGGCAGTATTGGTGTCGGACATCTCTCCGTTGACCAACTCGTCACCGGTGGTCAGTATCGCGATATTCAGACTCATGTTTTTTTCTCCTGCAGGGGGAGGCTTGCGCCACCAAAGGATCCGTGGGCCAATCGGATGCTATGGATCCATTTATCCCGAATTAAGTTTCTCCGTGACCGTCTATCCCAGCCAGTAAAGGGTCAGCCGTAGGGCTGCAGCGCCGTAAAGGCCGGCCACCACATCGTCCATCACCACGCCGATGCCGTTTTTCAGGTGGCGGTCGAACTGATGTGCCGGTGGTAATTTGAAGATGTCGAACAACCGGAAAAAAGCGAAGCCGAGCAGGGCGTTCTGCCAGGTAAAGGGCAGCAGAGCGACCGTCACGAGGTAGCCGACCAGTTCGTCCAGGACAATGCGCCCGTCATCCGCCACTCCGTAGATGTTGCCTGCCGCATCGCAGATCCAGAACGACAGAAACAGCAGGGCCGTCCATGTGGTAAGGTACAGCCCCGCGGGCAGTGGTGCCAACAGGTAGAATGCCAGTATGCCGGCCAGCGTGCCGAAGGTGCCGGAGGCCACGGGCGCATAGCCCAGTCCGGCGTTACTGGATAAAAACAGAAGGAATCGGCGCATGGCTCAACCTTTCTTGCGGAAAAAGTCGTAGGCGGTCTGTTCCGCCAGACGGTAGATCTCGGGTAGTGGCAGCCCGCTGCTTTGTGCCAGTTTCTGGCAGCTGTCGAATTCGGGAGCCAGCCGTAACAGTTTGTCGCCCTCGTAAAAAAGCTTGATGTGTACCTCGCCTAGAGGCGTGGTCAGACGCTCGATCTGGCGGCGCAGTTTGAACCGGGTGGCTTCCTGGTAGCGCAGGCCGCCGGCCGTGCTCTCGCGCAGAATGCGGCGGGCGAGAGCAACCGTTTTATCCTGCGGTGCCAGTACCGTCAGGTGTACACCGGGCCGGTTCTTCTTCATCTGCAAAGGGGCGAAGGCGACGTCCAGTGCCCCTTCTTCGAGCAAATGTTCCATCAGTGCGCCGAGCCACTCCGGATTGGCATCGTCAAGGTGGCACTCCAGAATGGTGATGCGGTCCGTTTCGCCTTCCCAGGGATCGTCGGCTGTTCCCAACAGGCCGCGCAGCAGATTGGGGCGGTCGCTGAGCTGGCGGTCACCGGCGCCATAACCGACGCGTTCCAGGGTCATGGCGGGCAGGTCGCCGAACTCGGCGGTTTCGGCGGCAATGGCCGCGCCGGTCGGGGTGACCAGTTCCACTTCGGCTGTATCGCCGACGGTGGGCAGTCCACGCAAGATTTCCAGGGTGGCCGGAGCCGGCAGCGGAAAACTGCCGTGCGCACAGTGCACGGTGCCGCGGGTCAGGGGCAGGGGGGCGCAAACGATCCGGTCGGGATGCAGGTAGTCGAGGCCGACGGCGGCGCCGACGATATCGACAATGGAGTCGATGGCGCCGACTTCATGGAAATGCACTTCGTCCAGGGCGCGGCCGTGGATTTTCGCCTCAGCTTCGCCGATGCGGCGAAAGATACGGCGGGCAAGATCGACCACGGTTGGTTTAAGGGAACTTTCGGCCAGCATGCGGTCGATGTCTCGCCAGGTGCGGTGATGGTGTTGTTCCTCGTGTTCAACAATGATTTTGCACGCGGCCACGTGCTGGCGCTCGGTGCGCTGCTGGTGCAGTTGGTAGCCCGTCACCGGCAGCCTGTCCAATCCCTCTTGAATAGAGGGTAGCGGAACGCCCAGATCGACCAGCAGGCCGAGAAACATGTCGCCGGAAATGCCTGCGAAGGTATCCAGAAACAACAAGCTCATGGCTGCTCCTGTCGGTTGATGCGGGCGGCGGCGCAGGCTGCGCCGAAGCCGTTGTCGATATTGACCACCGTGACGCCGCTGGCACAGGAATTGAGCATGCCGAGCAGCGCCGCTACGCCGCCCAGGGACGCGCCGTAGCCGACAGAGGTGGGCACGGCGATGACCGGGGCCGCCACCAGGCCTCCGATGACGGAGGGCAGCGCCCCTTCCATGCCGGCGACTGCAATGATGACCGAGGCACGGCGCAGCTGATCGAGATGCGCCAGCAGACGGTGGAGGCCGGCGACGCCGACATCGGCCAGTTCCTCAACGCGGTTGCCCAGCATGCGTGCCGCCGTGGAGGCTTCCCGTGCTACCGGCAGGTCGGACGTGCCGGCGCAGATCACCAGGATCGGGCCGCGGCCGGTTGTCGCAACAGCATGCCGGACAATGGTCAGGGTGCGGCCCAGGGGGTCGTATGCGGCTTCCGGCCAGCGTTCTACAAGTGGGGCGGCCTTGTCGGCATCGAGGCGGGTTACAAGTACGTTGTTGTTGCCGTTCAGCAGGCCCTCGGCTATGCGCAGAATCTGCTCGGACGTTTTGCCCTGGCCGAAAATCACCTCGGGAGCGCCCTGCCGCAGGCCCCGGTGGTGGTCGATCAGTGCTTCGCCGACATCCTCGAAAGGCAAGGTGGCCAGGCGCGACAGACCCTCTTCCACCGACACTTGGCCGGAACGGATAGCGCTAAGCAGCTTATGTAGTTCGCTGGGGTTCATAATTTTTTAGCGATCCGGAGTTATGAGTGTTGGTGCGGGTCTAGAAAGATAACAATTCAGCAGGGAAAATCAAAGCGGAAAGTGGTTGAAGATAGGGGCTTGACAGGTGTTTGACTGCTGGGATCGAACTACCGGGCGGCGCGTCGCCGCCCGGTGATGGTTTGTCATTGGCCGGGGTGCATGGCGGGACCGACAGGCCAGACCGGGTAGAAAAACGGAACCCCGCCGTTTTGCTCCTTGCCGTAACCGGCCATGAAGGTCTGGATTCGCTCCGATAATATGAAATCGCCCAGGGCCTTTGCTCCCGCCTGATTGACATGGGGCGATCGGGCAGGGTTGGCCTCCATAAACACATAAGGCCGGCGCATGGTAGGGTCCTGGTCAACCAGGATCACAACCTTGCCACTGGGGTGTTTGTCTTGGGTAATAGGCATGCGGCCAAAGATGAAATAAGCGTTTTTTTTGTCGGCATATAAAGGAATATCGTCAGACCGGAGCGCTTCGTCCTGGATGAACCAGTCGCCCTTTGGGCGGATGCCGGCCCTTTTCCAGAGGGTGTGACCGATTTCCCGGGGGCCGTTGCTGTTCACGTCGAGAAAGGTACTTTTTGTTTCGGCGATGCGCTGGAGCGCTTTGGCGCCGTCCTTGAACCCCCGGATGCCGGCCGGATCGGAAGCCGGCCCGAGCAATACGAGGTCGTTGCGGGCGCAGGCGCGCATGTTGATGCCGTAACCGTCTGCCACCAGGTCCGTGGTGATGTCCCCGGAATGCATGACCAGAAAATCGGCCTCGCCGCGGCGAAAAGCGGGGGATATCTTCGGCCGGGCCCCTGTGGCGACCAATTTCACCTTGTAAGGATGCTCGGCCTCGAAGCGTTGCACGATTTCGTTCCACAGGCCGGTCATGGTCATGCCGCCGATAACGCAGGCACGCACGATACCGGGCTCGGCGGGCCCTTTGGTTGTGGATTGTAGTTGGTCGTTGGCCAGTGCCGGTGTGCTTGCCAGGATCAGCAGGGTTATTCCAACCATGAAACGGCGCATTGTCACAAAAAACATAAAATTACTCCAACGTCTAATGAATGACAGGCGTTGCTCGATTTGGCGACAATTCTCAGAATAAGCTGTCGATGGCGTCGAAGTCGATAGCCGTTTCGGCGAGCTTTTGCAACAGACTGATTTTTTCCCTGTCCTCGGGGTGAATTTTGGTGGTGTCGTTGGCAATGGCGGAGAAGACCTCGGCGCTGCTGAGGTCTTCCGCGCGCATGTAAGGGATGTTGCTGCGGTCGAGAATCTGCTGGGTGACTTTGGATATGGGATACAGTCCGGGGATAACCAGTCCGGCGATTTTGGAGTGGTATTCCGGAATGTTGTACAGGGATGCGAGGGTTACCAGCAATTCGTTGCGGGTGCTGGTGACGATGATAAGGGTCGATTCTTCCAGTAGATCGGCAACGCGCTGCGTCGAGGCCGCACCGAGATGGACATGGTGGATGATGTGCTGCTGGGCGTCCAGGTCGCCTTTGAGTAAGACATTCAGCAAGCTGGCGACGTGCTTGACGGTCGGGTCGGCGAGGATCGGCGAATAATTGAATCCCCCCATGATGTCGAACGGCATGCCGTCGAAGGCGATATTCAGATATTTTAGGGTATTTTCCCGTTTGGAGGGTAATAACTTGTTGACCAGAACCAGGCGCAGATCCGCCTGTTTCTGCTGGCACAAAGCATGGTTCAGGTGCACGTTGTCGATGACTCTGCCGATACCGGCATCGGTGACCATCAGCATGGGGGCGTCGAGTAAATACGCCATATCCGGATTGCTGAGCCCTGCAACAGAGCCGACACCGACATGCCCGGCGCCCTCGATGACCAGAAAATCGCAGCGTCTGGAAAGCTCTTCCGCCGCCGCAACGATTTTGCTCCTCAGTGCTTCGGCGGATATTTTGCCGTCCAGCAACTGGCGGGTCGATTCGGGTTGCAACACCACCGGCGACATCAGATCGAGATCGTCTTCGAGATCGAAAATTTCGGCGATAAGCGCCGCATCCAGGTCGACCCAGCGGCCCTTGTGAAGGGTTGGCTTGGGGCCCAACGGTTTGATGAAGCCGACGCGTTGATATTTTTTGCGTGCCATATGCAGCAGGGAGATGCTGGTGGTGGTTTTACCGCATTCCTGCCCGGTCGCGGCAACAAAAATCCTTTTGGTCACAATGCGTTCCTTGCGTGGTGGAGTGCTGAAGTGTAACGGGCTGACGCTGCGGGCCTTATTATAGGCCACCCGTTCCCTGCTTTCAAAAGTTAAAAGTAGATTTGGGGATTTTTGTCAAACAGGTTGTAATAAAGTCAAGACAATGGGCAATTTATCATGATGCGTTGGGTAAACGAGTTGACAACGCTGCAACAGCTTCGCTATATTGCGGCGATGATAACGATTAAATGATAAAAATGCTATTTTCAAAGGGGTTAGCCGCAATTTTTTCGGCGGCTTTGTTGGTTGTAGTTAATTCTTGTTTGAGATGGAGGGACTCGGAAATGAAACTAATGAAAGCGCAATTGGTCACGATCCTGATCGGGGCCATGATGGTCGGTGGCGCGGCAAGTTCGTACGCGGCCACAACCGACGACGGCGTTTATCGCCTCGGCGAGGTCGTGGTGGCCGGTGAGGAGTCGATAGTCGAATCGGTCGGTACGACCCACAAGGTAACGGCAGAAGAGATCGAGAAACGCGGAGTGCGTAGTCTCGACGAGGCCATCGACATGCTGCCCGGCGTACATGTCCGTACTGCCGCCGATGGTGCGCCGCGTATCGATATCCGCGGCTTCCGTACCCGTCATGTCAAGTTGCTGCTCAATGGTACTCCCTTCAACAGTACCTACGACGGTCAGTTCGATCCGGCGTTGATTTCCGTTGAAAATATCGCCGAGATTACCGTCACTACAGGCGGCGGCTCCGAACTCTATGGGTCGGGCGGCAATGCCGGGGTTATCAACATCGTGACCAAAAAAGCCACCAAGGGGGTGCACGGTTCTGTTGGTGCCGAGTTGGCCGAAGTCGATGCGACTTTGCTGCGTGCCACCGGAGCTTACGGCACGGATAAATATGACCTGTTTATCAGCGGCAGTATTTACGAACGCGATGCCTATCGTCTTTCCAACCATTATGGTGAGGAAAAATACGAAGACGGAGGCGACCGGGAAAACAGCGACCGCGAGCGGGACAACTTGTTTGTAAACCTCGGCTATCAGCCGACGGATGCCACTTTGCTTGGTTTGACCTTCAGCTATTTGAATGGCAAGAGGGGTAAGCCGCCGATCGCCCTTGAAGGCGATAAAAAGAAATCGGGATATGATCCTTTTGCCAAAAAAATAAAATACGAGCGGCAGGAGGACGAGGAATTCAATGTGCAGCTGGCTGCCAGTCACGATTTTGCCGGGCCGTTGAGTGTCAAAGGATGGGCTTATTTCAACACGCTGGACGTGGAGGAAACCCAGTACAAGAACTCGGACTACGATGAGATCAAATCACAGCTTGATTCCGAAACCGAAATCTCCGGCGCCAACCTGCAATTGGCGTATGATCTGAAGAATTACGGCCACGTGACCCTTGGGGTGATGGCGGAGAATGACGATTATGAGGCGGTTGATGACGACGGTGTAAAATCTGATGGGGATTTCCAACTTTATTCGGCCAGTCTCGAATATGAAGTCACTCCGCTGAATAAACTCGGCGTGGTTGTCGGTGCGGGCGCCCATTGGCAGGATCGCGAAAACGACAACGAAGAGGATTTTTCCTATCTTGTCGGTCTGACCTACGATCTGTTTGAGGGCACCCGTCTGAAGGCTTCTCATTCTCGCAAGGTGCGGTTTCCCACCATTCGCGATCTTTACGATACCGATGATGGCAAAATTAACGAAGATTTGTCGGCTGAGATCTCCTGGCATTACGAAATGGGTATCGAGCAGATGCTTCCGGCCAGCACTATGCTTTCGGTGACGGGTTTCTATATCGATATCGAAGATTACATCGAGAAAAATGAAGACGATGTTCGTGAGAACTACGAGGAGTACGAGTTTTACGGTGTGGAAGTCGCGGCGGAGAACCGGTATTTCGATAGCCTGTTTCTGCGCGCCAGCTATACCTACATGCACACCGAGGATAAATCTGACGATAGCGACCGGGATGAGCTGCAGAACCGGCCTGAGCACAAGGTTACTCTCGAATCCACCTATACCCTGCCCTGGGGCCTGACCGCTTATGCGGGTGCTCAATACATCACCGATAATTACTATTACAGCAGTGACGGTACCCAGCAGGACCGGTTGCCGAGTACTTTCCTTGTCGACTTAAAGCTTAACAAGTCGGCGGCTAACGGTGCTATCGATCTTTACGTGGGCGTCGATAACCTGTTCGACGAGGATTATGAGCAGAGCTATGGATTCCCCCTGGCCGGTCGTACCATTTACGGCGGCGCGACCTGGAAATTCTGAGTTGATGGGTTGCGTTACGCGTGACATTGCCTTTAGATGAAAATCGGCCGGTACCTTCGTGGGTGCCGGCCGTCTTTTTGTAACTTACGGGCAGGATGCCTGGATTCTCTTTTATGCTTATTCATGGATAGGGGGGGGGCGGCAGGTGATTGGCGCATCCAAGGTGGGGGGGGTGGATTAACGCGTTCACCTTAGGTCCGTTAAACTGTAAATCTGACGTATAGCGAACTATTTGACTTCGTTTCCCAGGTTCGCTATATTCCGCGATTAACAACGTATCGGTGGTTTTTCCGTAGATGTCGGATTGCTGTTATGCCAGGCACATGGCCTTGCGCCTGCAGGCTGGATGAAAAAGGATGGATATCCTGTTGCAGCTGAAGAACTTTTCGTACTTTTATCCGGATACAAAAACAGCCGTTTTGCAGGATATCGACCTGCAGATCGAGGCCGGCTGCTGTTATTGCCTGACGGGGCCGACCGGTTCCGGCAAGACCACGTTGGCGCTGGCATTGAAAGGGTTGTTGGACAGCGAAGGGTGTCGCGGGGAGATTGTCTGTTCCGGAGAATCTGAAACCGGTGATTTTCGTGTCGGCCTGGTTCTGCAAAACCCCGAAACCCAGCTTCTGGCTACCACCGTTGGCGCCGAGGTGGCTTTCGGTCTTGAAAACCTCTGCGTTGAGCCGGAGCTTATGCCGGCCCGGGTCGAAGCCGCTCTCTCCCTGGTCGATCTTCGCAAACCCCTCGATTATCCTGTTTCCAGACTGTCCATGGGGCAGAAATACCGTTTGCTGGTTGCCGCGTTGCTGGTTATGGAACCGCAATTATTGATCCTCGATGAACCGGCGGCACAACTCGATCCCGAAGGGTTGGCGGCTCTGTGTCGGGTTCTGTCGGACTTGAAGGCCAAGGGGGTCGCTGTGGTGTTATGCGAACACCATCCCGGGCCGTTGCTGGATCTGGTGGATCGTTTCTGGCAAATCGACGGTGAAGGCAGACTCTCTTCCGGCCGTTGGCAGGCGCAGGGAGAGCCTTTGGAGACATGTGGCGATCAGGGCACTGCGAATTTTTCCGTGGCGCCGGTTTTGCTGGAAGTCAGGGACCTGTCCTTTATGGGGCATGGGGATGTGCCCGTCTGGGATAATGTTTCCTTCGATATCCGACGTGGACAATGTGTCGCCGTGACGGGCATGAACGGAACGGGCAAGACCACCCTGCTGAGGGTGCTGGCCGGGTTTCTCAAGCCGGGCAGCGGCAACATAAAGGTCTTCGACGCCGAACCTGACCCCCGCCTTTTACGCCGCCGACTCGGATGCCTGTTCCAGAATCCCCATAAGCAGATCTTTGAAAACACCGTGCGCGAAGAGATTGCCTTCCCTCTGAAAAGACTGGGCTGGCCTTCTGAAGAACGCGCTGCCCGTATCGAAGAAACCCTGCGTTTGTGCGGTATTGACCATCTCATCGACGATTCGCCCCATAAGCTCAGTTACGGGCAAAAGCATCTTGTGGCTATCGCTTCGGTGTTGGCTCCCGCGCCGGAGATGCTTTTTTTGGATGATCCTTTTGCCGGTCTCGACGGTGCACGGCAGCGGGATGTGATGGAGGTTTTGGGTAATTGGAACAGGGAAAGGGGCATCACCCTTGTGATGACGTTCCATGATCCTGCCCAGGTTCCGTCCCTGGCCGATGGCCATTTGCATATCGAAGGGGGAGACATTGGCTGGCGATAGTTTTTCGCGTCTGCATGCCGCCCTGGCTCGCGGACACCGACGCGACGACGGCCCCGTCAAACCCGACAGGGGGCTTGCGTTGCCGGTGGGCGTAAAAATGCTGTTGGCCCTGACCCTTTCGTGTCTGGCTTTCCTGGCTCGCAGCTGGCCGTTTCTCGGGGCCATTACCGCCGTCAACGCCCTGGTGTTTTTGCTGCTCCGCCCGCAGGGCGTGTCCTGGTGGCGGCAGGGACGTTATTTTGTGTTTCAGAGTTCCACCATCGTGGTGCTTTATATTATCCGGTTCGGTTCTCTGGATGGGGTCACGGACGGCTTGCTGATTTCATGGCAGCTTTTTTTGGCCTTCTGGCCGACCATGGTGTTTGCCAAGACCACCTCGCAGACCAAAATGGTGCGCGCCATGAACCGTATTATGCCGGGACATGTTTCTTTTGTGCTGGCGACATGCCTCAAATTCGCTCCGCATCTGCTCGAAGAAGTCCGGGATATCTATGAAGGCCAGGTGTTGCGCGGGGCCAGGATTTTGCCGAAGGATCTGGTTAAACCCTGGAACTGGCCTGACCTGGTACATTGCGTTGTGGTCCCGGCGGTGGTGCAGGGTATGGCGCTGGCGGGGAATATCGCCCTGGCCGCCCGTGCCCGGGATTTCGGACTTTACGCCCGGCGTACCTGCTGGCCGGGGGAGTAGGAGTAGCGTTGCATGATGAAGCAAGTAGCCGAAAGGCTTTCCGATCGTTTTCGTCTGCCTCTCAAAGATGCCCTGTTCCTCGGTTTTTGCGCCGTGTTTGCGGTACTGGTGCGGCTGGTGTTGCGATTGCACCTGCATATTTCCGGTCATGCCATGATCATCAAGGTGTTTTTTCTGATGTTGGGCAGGGGAAGCACCCCGTGTCGATACGGGGCAAGCTTTACCGGGTTGCTGGCGGGGACCGCGGCCATGTTTCTGGGCTTTGCCAAGGCCGGTCCACTTATCATTTTCAAGTATCTGATCGCCGGAATGGTTATTGACGTTGCCGCCCTGTTTCTGCCCATGCTGTTCAGCAGCTATATACTGTGTGCCCTGGTTGCGGCAGCTGCGGCGTCGACCAAGTTTTTTACCGCCTATGGCATCAATGCCATAGCCGGCATGGATAAGGTGGTGAATATGCAACGCTCTTTACTGGAGGCCGCAGGCGCTATTGTTTTCGGCATGCTGGGCGGTTTAATGGTGCCGATGGTCGTACGCCGTCTCAGGGCTTACGGGGTGGTGCGTTGATTGCGCTCCGGTGAGAATGTTTTTTTGTTGTCTGTTCGGCAACTTTTCAGGGGAATGGGGCAGCCGAAGAGCTGTCGGGAGTGAAGAATTATGAAGATTTTGGTTTGTATCGATGACACCGACAACCTTGAATCCCGCGGTACCGGTGACCTGGCGACGGAACTCGCCGAAGAAATCGAAAAGCGCGGTTGGGGTAGCAGCCAGTTTGTAACCCGTCATCAGCTGCTGGTGCATCCCGACGTACCGTACACCTCGCATAACAGTTCCATGTGTTTTGAGGCGGATATCGATCCGGATTATCTGCAGCCGCTCATCGATTACGCCAGTGAATACCTCAAAAGGGAAAGCGCGCCCGGTTCCGATCCCGGTTTGTGCGTTGCCGTGGTAGATCGACTAACGGACACCGGGGCAGTGATGGCTTTCGGTCGCAAGGCCAAGGAAGAAGTTCTCAACAAGGGGATGGCTTACGACCTTGCGGCAGAGTTGGACGTTCACCTCTCCGAACATGGTGGAACCGGACAGGGCGTGGTCGGTGCCCTTGCAGGCATTGGTTTGCGGATGAGCGGCAAAGACGGGCGCATGAAAGGCTGGCTGAAAATCAGCACAGATAACGGCCTGGCTCGGGTCGGGGATATCCTCATGCAGTCATCGCTCCGGGGGGTGCGCACCATGGACGGAAAGGAGCTGGGGCACGAAGAAACCATTGCGGTGGACGAGAAGCCAAAAGCGGTCATGATCGATGGTGGCCCTTACCTGATGGTGTCGCCGGTGGATGATGGCGACGGGGTGCGTTGGCGCACCACCCCGAGGCAGCAACTGAAAAGGTTTTAGGAGGTTTTCATGTGGCAGATCAACAAACGCGGCGAAAAAGAGTTTAAACATGGCCAGGAGGCGTATGGCGCCGCCGCCGATGAGGCCCGTTCCTGCCAGGCCTTTTGCCCGGATGTCGAGGACGAATGGGTCGCTGATGAAGAACGATCCTGTTATAACTGCCGGCTGCGGCGCTGGACGGTTGGCTCCATTCTTTGCATGCATCCGGCTTGATGGTAGTCGTTAAGGACATGGGGGAAGCATGCTCAGATACTTACTGATGGTTGCAATGTGCTTGTTGCTCGGTGCCGGGTATGTTTCGGCGGAAGAGTGGGTTCAGGAACGTCCTGGACAAAAGGCCTATTACGACAGTAACGGCAAACTGGTTCGGGTGCTTCTCGATACCGACAACGATAAACGATTCGAGACCGAAGAGCGGTATGCCGGTCGGCGGATTTCCCGGAAGGAAGATCGGGACGGCGACGGTGTCTGGGAACGGAATTTCACCTGGGCAAAAGATGGCTCTGCGCGTCTTGTCGAGGATCGCGGCAGGGGCCCGATCCAGACCTCCTGGTTCGATCCCCGGGGGGCAACCGTCAAAGTGGAGAAAGACAAAAATAGAGACGGGCGCGCCGAGATAACCTGGTATTACGAGCAGGGTCGGCTGAGTAAGGTTGTCAAGCCCCGCGGTACCTGGTTGTACCGCAATGGGCAGATGGCAGAAGCGGTACTCGATACCGATCGCGACGGACGCGTAGATCGCAAGGAATATTACCGGCAGGGATGTTTGTCCCGTGCCGAGGAATTGCGGCCATCCGGCAAGGTTCGTTGTCTTTGGACTTTCGATAAAGCCGGTAAGCCATTACGGGCGGAAGAGGATATCGACGGCGATGGGCGCCGGGAGGTGACGCGTGCCTATCGCAAGGATGGTTCCGTAAGCCTGACAGTCGATGCCGATGGTAACGGAACCCCGGAAATTCGCGAGAACTATTCGGCAAAGGGCCGCATGGTGAGCCGTGAGGAAGACCTGGACGGTGATGGCATTTACGATTTACGGACCGGCCGCGTTAAGGAGTAAAATCTATGCAAAACTGGATTGTTTTTCTGGAAAAGGCCGGTCCGATCGGTATTACGATCATTCTCTGTTCGCTGGTGGCCGTGTTCATTATTATCGAACGTGTACTTGCTTTCCGGGCCTTACGGTTAAAGGACGATCGGTTTTACCACCGTTTGCGCAAGCGCGCCCAGGAAGGTTGTTTCGATGAGGCGTCCGCCCTTGCCAGGGAGGAGCGCCATCCCTGGGCGGTTGGTATGGTGGAAGTGCTGGCGCGCTTGGGCCATGCCGCCCGGGGGGCCAGTCGCGCCGATCTGGAGAAGACTTTCAGCCATGTTGCGACACGGGAAGTGCGGCGGATGGAGCGTTTTTTGCCGACCCTGTTCCTTATCAGCAGTATTTCCCCGTTGCTCGGCCTGCTCGGCACGGTGGCCGGTATGATCAAGGCGTTTCAGGCCATCGAGAACCTCGGCGGCAAGGTCGATTCCTCGGTCCTGGCCGGCGGTATCTGGGAAGCCATGTTGACCACCGCCCTCGGCCTCGGGGTGGCCATTCCCGCCATGGTGGCGCACAACTACTTGCAAGGCAGGGTCCATGCGACGGTGGCTGACATGAAGGAGGAAACTGGTATCTTTCTCGATGCTCTCGAGGATGCCGAAGTGCTTTTCCCCGAAGACCGAAAGGGCAGCGAAAAAACGCAGGCAGCTGTCGGTGCTGGCAGGGAGGCCAGGTGATGGATATCCCGGTTCGCTCTCAGTCGACAGGGTTGAACCTGACTCCCCTGATCGATATCGTGTTTCTTTTGCTGGTCTTTTTCCTGCTTACGACGCATTTTATCGAGGAGGACGGTATCGGTGTGCGTCTGCCGGCCGCAGCCAGTACCACCACCCGGGAGAAAGACGAGGTGGCTGTGGCGATTACCCGCGATGGGCGTTTGTTTGTGGCGGGGCAGCAAGTGCACTTATCCGGTCTGGAGCAGAAACTGCGAGGTATGCTTTCTTCCGACACCGCTGTGGTGATTCGTGGTGACCGCGATGTGCCTCTGCAGACAGCGGTTTCCGTTATGGAACAGACCAAAAAAGCGGGGGCGGCCCGCATTGTCGTTGCCACCCTCGAGGAAGCGGGCGCCCCGTGAAGGCAGGTCGCACCTGGTTGGCTTTTGGCGCCTCCCTGGCCATTCATCTTGCCGTGGTGTTGGCTCTTGGCATGGGATTGATGCAGCCTCACCGTTTGGTTAATCGTGTCGAGGTTGACCTGGAAGGTGCTGCGGCACCCTCGGTTCCTGCGGGGGTTCGTGCGCCTTCGCCTGTGGCTGGCCCGGAAATGCCCCAGTCTTCTTCGGTGCCTTCGGCGGCAGCGGTTCCTGCACAACTGGCTGTTGCTTCCCAGTCTTTCAATGCCCCTACGCCAAGTAGCTTCGATCCGGATGGCGAACTGCAAGTTCCGGTTTCCGGCGGGCTTCCCGGACCGACATCGGTGGCATTGACGGCCTCGGGTGGCGGTAGCGGGGGGATGGGCGCCGGCAGCGGTCCCGGTACGCAGGGCGCAGGTCAGGGCCGTCGGGGGTCCGGTTCCGCATCGGCTTTGGCGGGTTATCTGAATGCGATCCGGGCGCGGGTCGATGCCGCTAAGCGCTATCCTCAGATGGCCCAGCAGCGACGGCAGGAGGGCGTAGCCACGGTCACCTTTCGTTTGACGCCGGATGGCCGGTTGGCCGGGACCCCGACGGTGACCCGGAGTTCAGGTTATCGACAGCTCGACAAGGCTGCTTTACGGGCCGTAAACCGCGGAGCCCCCTATCCTGCCTTTCCTTTGGATCCCCGACAGATGAAGGCCCTTGAGATCCCGGTGAAGTTTTATCTTCGCTGAGCCAGGTATGTTGCAGAAACTTCCCCTTCCGCTGCGACGGGGGATGCTCTCCGTTCATGTCGCACGTTTTCCCGCGTTATTGTTTACCTTCCGTAAGTTTTTACAGTAATTTTTCCTGCAGGCGTCCGTCGGTCTTGGGAACCACCCGGGAGGCCGGCGGTGTGCCCCTTTTCCGGTTATCTTTCTTTAAGGGAAGCAATAAAAGCAGGTGTTTGTATGATATGTTGATAGGATCGTAATGGGTAGATTTCATAGGGAAAGGCAGGCGCATGGGAGAGGATACGCCATCCGTTTCGGCGACTTTGGTTGACCTGAAACAGCAGTCGATTGAAACTCTTCCGGTTCAGACCTGGGATGTTATCATCGCCGGTGCCGGACCGGCCGGGAGTATCGCGGCCATTACCCTGGCCGACATGGGGCACCGTGTTCTGTTGACTGATCGGGACTGGTTTCCGCGCAGTAAGGTCTGCGGGGATTGTCTCACTCCAGGCGCCATGCGCATATTGCGGCGTTACGGGCTTTTCGATGCAGCGCTTCATGCAGGCCACCGTTGCACGCAGATGCGTATTTACAGTCCGGCACATGTGCGTATCGATGTCCCCGGCGATTACCTTACCGTAAAACGTGAAATTCTCGATCAGTTGTTGGCCAGAAAGGCTTTGGCTGCCGGGGTTACTTTTGTCAGGGGGACCGCCGCAGCCCTGGAAAAACGTGGCGACGCAGAAATTGCGGTGCGTTTCAGGGAAGGCCCTTCCATGCAGGTAGCGCGCTGCGGCCTGTTGGCTACAGGCGGACGGTTGGCATTGGCGCAAAAAAGCGGCCTCGTGGCCCACCCTGTGGCCAGTGGCGCGGCCGTACGTTGTTATGTCCGATCCCGTCTGCCTATTAAGCATATGGTCATTGCCTGTGAGCGCACCATTCTGCCCGGGTATGCCTGGATCTTTCCTGTCGAAAAAGATTTATACAATGTGGGCTGTGGTCGGTTCATGTATCGTCAAACCGAGCCTCACCTCCACCTTAAACGTTCTTTCCACGCATTTCTCCATACGTTTCCGATAGCGCGCGAATTGATGGAACAGGGGGATATGGAGACGCCGCTTAAGGGGGCTGTGTTGCGCAGCGGTTGGCAGCATATAGGTCCCATGGCCTCCGGGGCCTGCCTCGGTATGGGGGAAATGGTCGGCACCACCTCGCCATATACGGGTGAAGGCATCGGCAAGGCCATGCAAAGCGGTGTGCTGGCAGCGAAACTTGTGCATCGTTGCCTGCGGAAAGGTGACATGTCGGAGTTGCTTCGCTATCCCGGGTATCTCCGGCTTTTACGCGGAATGTGTTATGACGGTTTTGAGCGTACCCGCAAATGGTTCGAACACCCCCTGTTGGTCGACTTTCTAGCCCACCGCATCAATCACAGTCCTTATCTGTATGATCGTTTCACAGCCGTCCTGCAGGAAAAAAACGACCCCGCCCAGGTTTTTTCCTGGTGCGGGGTCTTGCGATCTCTGTGGCGCTGAAAAATTTTTGAACGAGTGGGCGATTTTAACAGAATGCGCTTTTCTGGTTGCTCGCCAGGGGCTGCGGGTCGGTGTAGTCATCCAGCCAGAAAGCCTCGGGGTTACGAGGGAAGGCCAGGAGTTCCCCTAGATTTTGTTGCGGATCTGCGGGCCTATGGTAGCGGAAGAATACCTGGTCGTCGGTCAATCCCGCAACTTCGATTTTTCCGGTGGCGTGGGATAAGGTGTAGCGGCAGCGGCGCGCCAGCCCGGAGCAGTTTTGGTGCGCTTTTGCGAAAATGGCGTATCCCTCTTCGATGGGTACGGTATAAGCGGCATTGCCTTCTGTCGGCCGGCACTGGAATACATAATAAGGGGCCACACCCATATAAGACAATTCATTGAAGAGTTCGGTTAAGACCTCCGCTGAATCATTGACTCCTCGAATCATGGGGGTTTGATGCATGACGGTTACCCCGCTTTGCAGAACCAGATCGAGGGCGCGTCGGGCTTCCGATGTCAGTTCCCTGGGATGGTTGAACTGCGCCATCAGATAGATGCGACGATTCGGTTGACTATGCGCTTTGAACATCTCCAGCAACTCCGGATCATCCAATATCCGGAAGGGGTTAAAGGCGGGCATTTTGCTGCCGATGCGGATGATGCGTACGTGTTCGATGGCGCGCAGCTGTTCAATGATTTCAGTCAGTTTACGTGTCGATAGCAACAGCGGGTCGCCACCTGTAACCAGAACATTATTGATTTCCGTATGTTTGCGTATATAAGCCAGTCCCGCCGAAACGTCTCTGGCAACTTCCTGATTGTCATCCATAAACAGACGCTTGCGAAAACAGAAGCGACATAGAGCTCCACAGACATCGCTGACCAGCAGTACCGCGGTATCCGGGTATTTATGCTCGAGCCCCGGAGCTTTGGAATAGAGGGATTCTCCGGAGGCATCGAGCTCGCCCCAGGGTTGTAATTCGTCTGCGCTGGGGATGACGATACGCCGGATGGGGTCCTTGGGGTCGTTCCAATCGATGAGAGACTGGTAATAGCCGTTGGAGCGGAATGCGTAACGTTTTTGCACGGCTTTAAGCTTTTGACGGTGATGCTCTTCAAGCCTGTTCAACTCCGGTATCTGATCAATATTGGTAATATACTTTTTATGGCTCATGTGGCCCTCCTTTCCCATGATTTTTACCGGCTTGCGACGGGGCAGGTGTACCAGGTTTTCGGATGATTCCGAAACGGTCCGGACAGCCCTTTAAAAGTGGATTGCACAGCGGCAAAGGGGAATTCGCGGTATTGATGAAAATGAAAAAACGGTACGGAATCTGAAAATCTTGTCTGCTGAGGTTGTTCCGCGGGGTTCGCCACCATGTTACACAAGCGAAGTGTATACATGGAATTTTTCAAACGTATTTATACAGAGCATAACATGGTTTGTTTTGTTTATCAATGCTGCAGCTGCTTAAGTTCTACTGGAAACCCGATATGTCATTGGGTTTCCAGTAATGCTTAGACCTTTCTTTGGATAGATATTTTGCTGGCCTGAGTTGTGTTTTTGTGAGATGGTCAGCTGTGTGTATACGGTATTTTCGGAGTCGGATTTAGGAGCTTTCCGGAGAGGGATATTTTGCCGGATTTGTCGTTGTTGTACCGGCACAAAGGGTGGTGAGGCACTGAAAATCGCTATATTGGGGAAAACGACTTCCTGATTGTCGTTATTTTTCTCCATTAATTGTTATTTTTAGTCATTTTTACGCCGTTGAAATTATTTTAGAAAAGTTATTGACCAAAAAAAACACCTGGTGCTAATATGTTTCCACCGAATAGGTTGTACGGCCCTGCCGTTTAAGTCTCTCGGTCTTAAAAAAATCTCCCCGGCCGCTATTCCGACTGTGGCCATTTTCTCCTCCTCCTGATATCCGGTCGTTGCTTACGGCCCACTGGCCAGCGCGCATTAAAGCGACGCTGGCTTTTTTTTTCCGCAAATGATCGTAAGTTCTCAAACGCTCATGATGTGTTACATTTCATTGTGATAGGTTTAGCGACCTAACCATTGTTCTTCGGTTCAGGGCTTTGCTATAGTGCGCCTGTGAAGTCGATGTTCGAAGTTGCCGACAAGAATGACGATCCCAGAGGAGGATGTATGGCCAAAAGGCATGAAGTGAACAACAGGTTGCAGGGTGAGACCCTGGTTCGCAAAGGATTGATGCAAAAGCATGATCATATTCAACCGATGCGGCTGATACCGGATCTGCAAGTGGTAAAAATAGGTGGTCACGGTACCATCGATTTCGGCCGGGAAGTGGTTATGCCGCTGCTGGAGGAGATTGGCGAGCAGGCTAAAGACCATAAGATGCTGGTTGTTACCGGCGGCGGTGTCAGGGTGCGACATATTCTCGATGTCGGCATCGACCTTGGCATGCCCACGGGAGTGCTGGCACAGTTAGCCGGTAAAATCAGCGAGCAGAATGCCGAAATGGTTTCTTTATTGCTCTCCAAATGGGGCGGGACGCATATTGATAGTGCGGATATTCTGGACCTTCCCATGTTGCTTAAACTTGGGTTGTTACCTGTTACGCATGGAACCCCTCCCTATGGACTCTTTGAACATCCGCCCGAGTGTGGCTTGATCCCGCCCCATCGCACGGATACCGGGGCATTTTTGATGGCTGAGGTGCTTGGAGCCAAAAGTTGTATTCTGGTCAAAAACGTAGACGGCTTGTATACGGAAAACCCGTTGGTTAATCCCGACGCCGATTTGATCGAAGACATCACGGTGGATGAGTTGCTCGCCATGGACTTGGAAGATCTGGTGATGGAGCGGAAATTGCTGTATCTGCTGAAAGATGCGAATAGTCTCAAAGAACTGCGCATCGTCAACGGTCATAAGCGCGGCAATGTCGAGAAAGCCCTTCGGGGAGAAAAAGTAGGTACGATTATCCGCGTTTGAGACGGTTGAACTTGCAGTTGTTCCAGCCTCGTGGTATGGGTGAGGCATATGTATCTACCGCAAACGAAGTGCGGTACACCCTAGACAGGAGGTAGTTATGAGTGGCAAGATTTTTTATCGTGAGCGGCGCAAGGTTGTCGATGGCGCCAAACAACCGCGCTATATTCTCGTCGCGGTGGCGGATGTTAATCTTAAGATGTTTGGCAAGCATCTGCGGATGAGCGAAATGAAAGCCATTGCCGAGGCAACCGGTGCCGAGTTGGTGGCTTTGCCTCGTGGCGGCAAGCACGATAACGACGAATAGTGTTGGCAGAAATCATCTTCTGAAACAACAGCCCCCGGCCAATAGGTCGGGGGCTGTTGTTTTTTGGGCAGATACCCGTGAAAAACGATGTAGCAAAGAGAACAGTTGCCGCGAACGGTATCAGTCCCAGGATCCGATTTTCATGGTGCCGTGGGTAGCCAGGTGTTGCTGCATGCGGAAGACCCTGTCGAGCATATGCGGCTCGTGGCCGACTCCGCGGCTCAGGCATTCGTGGCTGGCCCGATCCAGATAATCCTGCAGCAAGGGGCGATATTCCGGGTGGGCGCATTTGTCGATGATCAGTTGTGCGCGGTCGCGGGGACAAAGACCGCGCAAGTCGGCCAGGCCCTGTTCGGTGACAAGCACATCGAGATCATGCTCGGTATGGTCGACATGCGGAACCATCGGTACGACGCAGGTGATCCCGGTGGGGTCGGTTTTGCTCGGGCGCACCGAGGGCGAATGCATAATGGACAGGAAGGCGTTGCGCAGAAAGTCGCCGGAGCCGCCGATACCGTTGATCATGCGTGTGCCGCCGACCAGTGTCGAGTTGGCGTGGGCGTAAATATCGAATTCCACGGGGGTGTTCATGGCGATAACGCCAAGACGTCGAATCATTTCCGGGTTGTTGGCCAACTGCTGGGGGCGCAGCACGATCTTGCGGGTGTATTCATCCCAGTTGTTGTAGAATCGCTCAAACCCATCGGCCGAGAAGGACAGGGATGTGGCTGAGGCATATTTGAGTTTGCCGGAGTCGAAAAAGTCCAGCATGGTGTCTTGCAGAACCTCTGTATAAACGGTCAGGTCGCTGAAGGGGCCTTTGACCAGATCCCCGACGACCGCGTTGGCGATGTTGCCGACGCCTGATTGCAGAGGCAGCAGGTTGGCGGGCAGGCGTCCGGCTTTAACCTCGGTTTGGAAAAAATCGAGAATGTGGCCGGCAATACGTTCGGAAACCGCATCGGTGGCACCCAGCGATCGACCGTTGTCAGGTTCTTTGGATTCGACGATGGCGATGATCTTGTCAGGGTTGCAGGGGACATAGGTGGTACCTATGCGGTCGCCAACACGGCTGATCAGGTAAGGCTGCCGATGGGGGGGCTGTTCCGGCAGCACGATGTCATGGAGCCCTTCATAGGAAGGGATGGTGGTGTTCAGTTCGATAATCAGATGCTCGGCCGACTGGATGATTTCAGCGGCAATGCCTACGGATCCGGCAAGGATGATATTGCCTTCCTTGGTGATGGCACTTGCCTCGATGATGCCGAGATCGATTTTCCCACCGAGATCCTTGGTGTAAAAACCGTAGCCCAGGTCCTGGGCAAACATGGACAGGTGCTTGTCGTGCATACGGATGCGGCCGGTGTTGATGCCTTTGCGGATGTTTTTGCCGCTTTGATAGGGCCAGCGGCGCTCGATCATGTCGAGGGAAGCCCACCGATCCTCGGTTTCGGTTCCGACGGAGGCGCCAATGAGCAAATTGAAGCGCATCTTGCCCTGCAGGCGGTTGGTTTCCACGTAGTTTGCCAAAGCTTTAGGGATAGCTTTTGGGTAACCTACGGGCGTAAATCCCGACCAACCCAGGGTCATGCCGTTTTGAAAAAGGGGCAGGACCTCAGCGACGGTTTTTATACGTTCTAAAAGGTTCGGGTAGGCGATACGGTCATGCAAAATGCTCATGGTTTAACTCCTCGGTCTGATACTTCGGTCCCGTATCCGCCAGGACAACGAGCGGTTGGCGGTCCCTTATCCTTTCGCGTTGGATGCTTCAAAAGAAAGGAAGGTCATGAAGGCGGGCCACGAAGCTGCAACGGACCGGCAAAAGTAGCCGGTCCGTTGCGTTGTCTATCTAAATCAAAACACTATGTGTCGGAGTCTGAAGAGGGCTTGAGTGACGCTG
This sequence comes from Syntrophotalea carbinolica DSM 2380, assembly GCF_000012885.1. NCBI lineage: Bacteria > Pseudomonadati > Thermodesulfobacteriota > Desulfuromonadia > Desulfuromonadales > Syntrophotaleaceae > Syntrophotalea > Syntrophotalea carbinolica. Next base: position 2,807,867 of record NC_007498.2, on the reverse strand, counting down.
TGGCCCATCTTCAGAGTTATAAACGGTTTGTCTGCGTCAGAATTCCTCACGCAGAATAGTTTTCGCCTCAGCAGCGAGCGGGCTGCGTGGAAAATCGGCGATCAGATTTTCAAAAGTGGCAACGGCGAGATTGGGGTGGCCGCTATCCAGAAATGTACGCCCCAGGTAGTAGTAGACCTGGTCTTTGTCGGGGCACTCGGGGTATTTATCCAGCATTTCGGTAAGACGCCCGATGGCCGCTTTGTGCTTTTCGAATTTATAATAAAAAAGACCGACGTACAGTTCGTTGGCGGCCAGATGGTTTTTGCAGGCCCGAACTCTTTCCGGGGCGATGCGGCTTTCGGGAGCGTCGGGATAGATTTTGATCAGGCTCTCGAAGGTTACCAGGGCATTGCGGGTTGCAGTCTGGTCGCGGTCGATGGCCAGAATCTGGTTGAAATAGGATTCGCCCAGTTGAAAAAGAACGCGTGCCGACTGTGGCGTCCCCGGGTGGCGTTTCAAAAAGTCTTCGTAGCCGGCCGCCGCCTCCACATAATCTTTGTTCGCAAAGTGCGCATCGGCTATGCGCAGTTCCGCCCGACGATTCAAAGCGGCGGTTTCGTAGATCTCCATCGCCTTTTCGTAGGACTTGATGGCATCCTGGTAATCCTCGTTGGCGAAAGCCAACTCACCCCGATTGAAATATTCCTCGGCAGTTTTCGCTTCGGGGACGGTGGCCGTCGAGCAGGCCGTCAGCAAACAGGCAACGGATAAAAAAGCAATGATGAATTTCATGGGTGATGGTTCCGCCTATGTAGGTGTGTCGAAGGGTGGAGTTTGTGTTCGGGACGCTCAGAGGGGCGACGCGCAAACGAAAGAGCGGTCAGCGGCTTACCCGTGCAAGCATCAAGCCCGCTAAAGATAAGGGATTTGTTGAGATTTGTCAATCGTACAGCATGCGGCAAATCTCTTCCCCGGGCATTCAGGCTTCAGTGGGTCAGCAGGCAGGGCGCGTTGGCGGTGAGGGTCTTTCGAATTTTCTCCAGCGCATTCTTTTCCAGTTGGCGAACCCGTTCTCTGCTGATGCCGAAATCGTCCGCCAGTGCCTGCAAGGTCCGCGGCTCTTCCTGAAGGATACGTTCCTCCACAATGCGGCGTTCCCGATCGTTCAACTCTTGCAGAGCGCCGTGAATATGAGAGGTCGTTATCTGCTTCTCCTGCTGTTTGATGAGTAACTCCTCCTGGCTCTCTCGCTCGTCGGCCAGCGAATCGAGCAGGGTAAAATCTTCGCCCTCGACAAGCCTCATGTCCAGAGACGTATCACGTCCGGCCATGCGGCGTGCCATATCTTCTACCTCATCGTCACGCACGTTGAGTTCCCGGGCGATGGCCTTGGTATCCTCGCTTCCGGTCATGCGCTGTATGGCGCTGCGTACCTGGTTGAGTTTGAAGAAAAGTTTTTTCTGGGCCTGGGTGGTGCCGATCTTGACCAGAGACCAGTTGCGAATGATGAAATTATGGATGTAAGCGCGAATCCACCATACGGCGTAGGTTATGAAACGTAGCCCGCGATCCGGGTCGAACTTTTTAACCGCTTTCATAAGGCCGATGTTGCCCTCCTGGATGATATCCAGAAGTTTCAGTCCGTAGCCCCTGTATTCGTGTGCGATTTTGACGACGAATCGCAGGTTGGCGCAGATCAGCTGCTGGGCGGCTTCAATGTTCTGGTTGCGATGGTAGTCCTGGGTAAGGCGAAATTCTTCTTCCTTGGTCAGCAACTCAAAGGCTCGGATCTGGGCAATGTAAAGCGACAGGTTGTCCGAAGAAACAGGTAGCGGCAAGTTATTCATGTGTGTCCGTCTCCTGATGGTGAAGAATGGTTTTAGCACTCGTTGATGGCGAGTGCTAATGTTTATACCAGATTTTGGGTGCCCGATCAACCCTTCCAAGGGAGTCCGGGCTATGATCACCGTTGGTTGACAGGGGCTGGGGGAGCGCACATAATGGGCGCGTAGTAGATCTGCAGCTTTCCGGTCGGGGGCTTGAATTTGAGTTTTTTTTGAAGTTTTTTATCTCGGAAGGTCCTGTTCAGGGGCCTGGTTGACAGGTGGTGATGGATTTTAACACGCAGCATCCTGAAAGTTACGACCGCTGGAAAGATTGTGACAAGCTGGCCAGTAGCACGTCTGCTTCGCAGCAGCTTACAAATATGACCTGTTGGGCTCATTTGCTGCTGGAACCGGTGTTAATTCCCGGCGGATTGGCTGTCGATCTGACGGCCGGCAACGGGCACGATACCCTGTTCCTCTGGAGCCGAGTCGGTGCCGAAGGGCAGGTGCTTGCCTTCGACGTCCAGTCTCAGGCCTTGCTGAATACCTCCAGGCGTCTTTCGGAGGCCGGTGCAACGGTGCAAGGTGTGGATCCTGGCCAGCCCGTGCAATTGCATGGGGGTGGCGTTTTCCTGCTTCAAGCCTGCCATTCGTATCTGACACAGCTGCTCGATGCGCATCCCATGGCGGTCATGGCCAATCTCGGGTATTTGCCCGGCGGCGACCATGGGGTGATAACGCATCGGGAAACCACTCTCAAGGCGTTACACAGTGCAGCCGAACTGTTGGCTGTGGGCGGTCGGCTTGTCGTGACGGCCTACCCGGGCCATGCCGGTGGCGCTGAGGAGAGCCGGGCGGTGCTGGATTTCTTTGCTTCCCTCGATGCGCGCCAGTGGTTGGTCCTCAATTTTTGTTCCACCAATCGACTCCAGGCCCCCCTGCTGCTGGTGGCGGAAAAACGCCGTGCCGGTGAATGACGTCGCCGGTTTTTAGCAGGGACGGCGGGTTGGAGGGGCTTTTTCAGCTTGTGTGCATCGGGAAACTCGGGATGCAGCCTGCGTGATTTTCATAAGGGAAACAAGCTTGTGAACTTATTTTCCGATAAAGGTTCCCATATGCCGTCAGATCCCCTCGATATATTGAAGCGTGTTTTCGGATTTCAATCCTTTCGTCCTTTGCAGGAAGAAATCGTCGCCCGCATCCTTGATGGGCAGGATGCCTTCGTGCTGATGCCCACCGGTGGCGGTAAGTCCCTGTGTTTTCAATTGCCGGCGTTGCTGCGGCAAGGTGTCGGTATTGTCGTTTCACCGCTGATTTCCCTGATGAAGGATCAGGTCGATGCCCTGCGTGCCAGTGGCGTCCGAGCTGCCTATTACAATTCTTCCTTGGGCCAGAAGGCTGCTCGTCAGGTGCTGGCCGAGTTGCATGCCGGCCAGCTCGATCTTCTTTATATCGCTCCGGAACGGTTGATGAGTCCCGGATTTCTCGAGCGCCTGCGGGACATGGACGTTGCCTTGATCGCTATTGATGAAGCGCATTGCATCTCTCAATGGGGTCACGATTTCAGGCCGGAATATACCCAGTTGGGAGTGCTGCGCCGATCCTTTCCCGGTGTGCCCCTGGTGGCCTTGACTGCCACTGCCGATGTACAGACCCGTCAAGATATTCTGTCGCGTCTGGAGCTTGACGATGACGATTGTTTTGTCACCAGTTTTGATCGGCCCAATATTCGCTATACGGTTTTGGAAAAACATCAGCCGGCCAGGCAGCTTATGAAATTTCTTGCAGGGCACGGCAGCGAGGCCGGGATCGTCTATGCCTTGAGTCGCAAGCGCGTAGAAGAGGTCGCGAAGAAACTTTGCGACGCAGGATTGTCGGCCGCAGCTTACCATGCCGGTCTCGGTGATGGCGAAAGACAGCGGGTGCAGGACGAGTTTTTGCGGGACGAGCTACAGATCGTGGTAGCGACGGTAGCTTTTGGCATGGGGATCGATAAATCCAATGTTCGGTTTGTCGTGCATTACGATCTGCCCAAAAATATCGAGGGGTATTATCAGGAAACCGGTCGCGCCGGTCGCGACGGACTTGCGGCGGAGGCCCTGTTGTTGTTCGGTTACGGGGATATTGCCCTGTGTCGGGGGTTGATCGAAAAAGGCCATAACGAGGAGCAGAACCGTATAGAGTTGCACAAGCTCAATGCTATGGCCTCTTTTGCCGAAGCGCTCACCTGCCGCCGCCAGGTGTTGCTGGGTTATTTCGGTGAACATGCCACCGAGGATTGCGGCAATTGCGATATCTGTCTGCAGCCACCCGAAACCTACGATGCGACGGAAGACGCGCGCAAAGCATTGTCGTGCGTGTACCGGGTCGGTCAGCGATTCGGCGCCGGGCATGTTATCGACGTACTGCGCGGTACCCGCAATGAGCGCATGCTCCGGTTGGGACATGATCGTCTGTCCACCTACGGTATTGGTGCCGATGTCAGTCGCGATGCCTGGGGCAGCCTTGTGCGTCAATTGGTGCATCGCGGTTATCTGTATCAGGACGTGGGGAATTATTCGGTGCTGCGCTTGACGGAAAAGGCGCGTCCTTTGCTGCGTGGCGAAATAACCCTGCAACTTGCCAAACCGCGCATCAAGGTAAAGGCGGTTAAAAAGCCTTCGTCCCGGAGTGCCAGCGAGTGGTCGTACGATGTCGCTTTGTTTGACGCGCTGCGAACATTGCGTAAGCAGATAGCGGATCATGAACACGTGCCGCCTTTCGTGGTGTTTTCCGATGCCACCCTTGCGGAAATGGCCGCTCGGAGACCGCGGGATGAAGCGGCATTGCTCTCCGTTAACGGCGTCGGCCAACGTAAATTACAGCGGTACGGCGAGGACTTTTTGGCCCTGTTGATCGATTACTGAAGTTGCCGGGAAGAGCAGGTTTTTGATTTGCAGAATGATGAAGGGCGCGAAGAATATCTTCGTGTGCTTCGTGGTGGGAAGATTTTTTTTAATATGTGACCAATGTCGTACAGACGGTCAGAAGGGAAAGGGATGAAGATCGTTTCGTTCAATGTGAACGGCATCCGTGCCCGTTTGCATCAGTTGCGGGCTGTCATTGACAACCATTCGCCGGAAATCATCGGGGTGCAGGAAACCAAAGTCACCGATGCGGATTTTCCGGTGGATGCGATTCGCGAACTGGGATACCACGTGGAATACCACGGACAGAAAAGCCATTACGGAGTTGCACTGTTGTCGCGGCAGGCTCCGGTGCAGGTGGTCAAAGGCTTGCCGGGGGATGCTCAGGATGCCCAGCGACGACTGATCGGTGCCGCCTATGAGACCGAACATGGGGAGCCGCTTTGGGTATTCAACGCTTATTTCCCCCAGGGCGAGTCACGGCAACATCCGACAAAGTATCCCGGCAAGGAACGTTTTTACCGGGAACTTGGCGATTTCCTGGAAAGCAGGTTTTCACCCGAGGCTGACCTGATTGTTATGGGAGACGCCAACGTGGCATTTCGGGATGAGGATATCGGTATAGGTCAAGACAACGCCAAGCGCTGGCTGCGCACCGGGAAATGCAGTTTTCTTCCCGAGGAGCGGGACTGGCTGCGGCGGCTGTTCGATTGGGGACTGGTCGATACCTTCCGGCAAAGTCGGTCCGATGCCGCGGAACTGTTCAGCTGGTTCGATTATCGCAGCCGCGGTTTTGAAAAGGATCCCCGCAGAGGCCTGCGCATCGATCTGATTCTGGCCACTCAGGTTCTAAGTCGTCGATGCTCGGGGAGCGGTATCGACTACGGGATTCGCGGTATGGAGAAACCCTCCGACCATTGCCCCATCTGGGCCGAAGTGGATTTGAGCCTGGCCGGGATATGAGTGCGTGTAGGTGTTTTGTCACAGTTTATTAGAGAAACGTTTCGTTTTTGCGCATTGTTTAACCCGTTTTACAACGATGTTATAGATTTGTTTTAAATATTACGTATACGGAAATATGCTGTTGACAAAGGTGTTTACACTGTTTTATACCACTTAATGTTTGTTCCTACCTTGAAGTGGGTTATGGGGGCATTCATTAAAAACCTGATGTTGAGGAACGGCGTGGTGTCGTTCTTTTTATTGGAAAATTTTTCCATATGGAGGTAAGTCGTGAAAAACAGAATTGTTGGTATTGTGTTGGCGGCCATGATGGTCGTGTTCGTGGCTTCGGTTGCTACCGCTGCCGATGACTTCAAGCGTTACAGCGTTGGTGTGCAGATGATGTTCCTTAACCCGGATGTTGACTCTGTCAACCCCACAGCTTCCTTGATCAGTGCCGAGGACACCATGACTGGTGGCCTGACCCTGGAATATTTCTTCACCCCTAATTTCAGTACTGAACTGGTGGCTGCTATTGCCCACGTTGATCTTGAAGTTGGTGATAATAAGGTTGGATCTGGTGAAGCCTGGCTGTTGCCCCCCTCCCTGTACATCAAATACCATCCGATGCCCCAGTGGAAAGTCAGCCCCTATGTCGGTGTTGGCGTTGACTGGGTGTATGCTTGGGACGAGACTGTTGTTGTGGGTGGCCAGCGTTATAGCCTTGATATCGAAGACAGCTTCGGTTGGGCTGCAAAAGTCGGTGCCGATATCAAAATTACCGAAAATCTCTATGCTAATGTTGACGTTATGTACCTTGATAACGAAACTGAAGTTAATTCTAGTGCCGGGCTTGATGGTACAGACCTCGACCTTAAGGTCTGGAGCTACAATATCGGTATGAAATACCGCTTCTAAAAGTTTGATCTGCAATGATCATTGGGGGGCCTGCTTCGGCAGGCCCTTTTTTGTTTTTTTCCAAAATAGATAGAAACTTGAATTGTGCGGCATGGCCGAATCAAAATCCGAAAGTTCGAATCGGGGTGATGGTTTATCGGGATATGTTGCATTGTCGTGCGCGTAAGAAAGAAGTGGGACTTGCGTTTATTGGAAAGCGGATAAGTTTCCGAGCAACTTCAAGTTCATGTCACGCAAGGCCTCGAAGGCGCTAAGAAAAGCTAAAGACCAAAAGATTCAATTCGGGGTAAATAAGACTTTCTTTGTGGCTTAGGTGAGTAACGCGATCGCGCGCGAGAATGATTTTGGCCAGCATTTAAGGCTGACTTTAAATCGGTTTTTAGCCAGCCCCGAAATATGGGCTACAAAAAAAGGGACCGGCTGCTATTGCCGGTCCCTTTTTTCTTCTTTACTGGACGGTTTTATTTTTTGTTCAGCGCATAAACACTCAACTCGACCCGCCGGTTGCGCTGCCGTCCCTGGACGGTGGCATTATCGGCGATGGGGAAGGCTTCGCCGTATCCCTTGGCCTCAAGGCGTTCGGCTTTAATGCCGAAGTTGCTGATCACATAGTTGCGGACACTGTCGGCCCTGCGCTGTGACAGTGCGAGGTTGTAGGCATCCGAGGCAGTCGAGTCGGTATGGCCGGCGATCAGGATGCGGGATTCCGGATATTTGCGAATGAAATCGGCGCCGCGTTTGAGTTCGCTGTGATAGCGGGGTTTTATGTCCGCTTTGTCGACATCGAATTCGATGGCCAGGGTCAGGGAGATGGGGCAGCCCTGTTGGTCGACCATCAGGCCTGCCGGGGTGCCGGGGCACTTGTCCATCTGGTCGGCAACGCCGTCTTTATCGGCATCGCCCATGCATCCTTCCGTGTCCACGGGTGTATCCGCCGGTGTATCGGGGCATCGGTCATGAATGTCGGCGACGCCGTCACCGTCTTTGTCCAGAGCACAGCCCTGCTGGTCCACCGCAACGGAATCCGGAGTGCCGGGGCACTTGTCGCGGTAGTCGGGTACGCCGTCTTTGTCGCTGTCGAGGGGGCAACCGAGTTTGTCGACGGGAGCGCCTGCCGGGGTATCGGGGCAGGCATCATTGGCATCGATAATGCCATCCTGGTCCGTATCTTTAGGGACGACGCGAGGAGTCGCCGGTTGTTGGCTGCCGAACAGGTAGGTCAGACCGGCGGAATAGATGAAATTGTTTTCCGGATCCCCGAAGGCAAATACGTGACGCAAGTCGCCGCGCAGGGCCAGGCTGTCGGTAAAAAAGTATTTCAGGCCGAAGCCGTAATTGAAGAGCAGATCGGTTTCGCGGGCGCCGTGGTCAGGGTCGACGGTGATGCCGCCTATGCCGCCGGCCAGGTAGGGTACCAGACTGCTTTCGGGCATGAAATGGTACAAGGTGTCCAAACGATAAAGCAAACCGTCGACATCGCCGCTTTTGTCATGCTCATAGTCGGTGTTGAAATAGTTGAGAACGAACTCGGTGCTCCAGCTGTCGGTCAGGTTGTAGCCCAATCCGAGGCTGTAGGTCAGGTCGTCTTCAAGATCCTGGTCGCCTTCGAAGACATAGCCCCCCACCATGGGGGATATGGAGAAATCCTTTTTGGCGCGTGTCGCTGCGAGACCTGGCCAGGCCGACAGACAGAAAGTCGATATGCAGAGTGCAGTAACGAAGATACGAAAAATAGCGCTTTGCATTATATCCCTCCCGAGTTTGATCGCCGGGAATGTGTGCTTGATGACGGATGGGTAGAGTCGCTCTTTCATGTTAACATTTCATACTTTTAATTCAAGGTTAAAGTTTAGAAGTGCCAGGTCAGCAAAAGCCCGCCCGTTTGGCCGCGCGCACCAAATTCGCTGCGCGGGAAACGGAGATTTTTCGCAGAACGACCAAGGGTGAACCCCCAGAATAACATTAGATCCAGGTTGTCGGAAAGGGAAATGTTCAAGGCTGGGCGTAGCAGCCAGGAACCATCCTGGAGATTCACGATACCCAGGCCGGATAAGGTGACCAAAGGGTGGAGTTCGTAGGATGGGGCGAGAAGCAGGTAATGCTGCCCGAGCAAAAAGCTCAATCCCTCCCGGATGGGTGCCGAATTGAGCGCCTGCGGGTATTGGGAGGGCTTGTCGGCACCGGCTCCGTTGTAAAGATATTGGCCGGTGAACACCAGGCCGTTGCCGAACCGGTACCAGCATTCGAGGGCTGCTATGGCGAAAAAACGGTGCAGGTCTCCTTCGGGCTGGGAAACCTTTTTGCCTGAATAGGCCGCGGTTTCCATTTTGATGCCGATGCCTCCTATGTCGCCGGCAAGTCCCACCCCAACCATGGGGCGGTTTCGCAGTAGGCCTGTAATGGCCAGAATGTCGAGGCCTCGGGTATTCCAGGATAAGGTCGCCAGGCCGCTGCAGTCGTCGGCATGTTCTCCCATCACGGCGTAAGCACCGAGTTCACCGGTTTGCCCGATGTAATAACGGAGCTTCAAGGCGTCGACCCCCGGTCGGATTTCCGTGTCGAGGGCATCGGGTGCAAAGGGCGCGATCACGTCCAGAGGAGAAGCGAGCAGGATGCGGCCGAAGCCGATGGCTTGCCTGCCCAGTGACCATTCCAGATGAGAGGCTTGTCCGCTGAGGCACAGGCGGTCAATGTGCAGTTGTTCACTTACCGCGTGGTTTTCTCCCCAGGATGCGGTTAGGTCGACAGCACGTTGCCGGCCGTTTTCCGCGAATCCTGCCAGTCCGGCGGGGTGTGCCAGCATCAGGCTGGATTCGACGGCGGTTTCGAGAGTCAGGTTATGGGGCAAGTCGGTTTTCAGGGTCAGCCGCAGGTTGTTGGAGGATATTTCTCCTCCATCGGCCCAGCCACCGGGGGCCGGCTCAAGGTGAAGATAGAGTGATTTGAACCGGCCTCCCCAGGCGATGTCGCGGCCGTGGACGGAGAGGGGCACAAGTAAGGACAGGTATAACAGCAGCAGGATCCCGGCGTGCCGGGAGTAAAGATGGTGCCCGTTTCGCCTGACCGGTGCGGGCGGTCCAACGCTTCTCATCGCTGCTGCTTTCGATCATCTTCAAGCCGGCCATCCCTAAGCCGAATGATTCTGCGTGCCCGCGAAATCACCAAGGGGTCGTGGGAGCTGAAAATGAAGGTCGTGTGGCGCTGGGTATTGAGCCGATACATCAGGTCGAGCAGTTCTTCGGCGGTCTGGGAGTCGAGGTTGGCGGTGGGTTCGTCGGCCAGAATCACCGTGGGCTGCGGGGCCATGGCGCGGGCAATGGCGACCCGTTGTTGTTGCCCTCCGGACAGGTCCCTCGGCTTGCGGTTTTCCAGACCGGCAATACCCAGTTCCTTGAATAATTCACGGATGCGGTTGCGCCGCGTGGCTTTGGCAACGCCCTGCAGCATGAGGGTGAATTCGGCATTTTCCGCAGCGGTCAGAACGGGGATAAGGTTGTAGGATTGAAAGATGAAGCCGATATGATGCAATCTGAAATCCGCCAGGGCACGCGGATCGAGGGGCCCGACATCGCGTCCTTCGATCCTGACGGTTCCCGCCGTCGGTTGATCGATGCCGCCGACCAGATTGAGAACGGTCGTTTTACCGCTGCCGGACGGCCCGGCCAGCACCGTGAATTCGCCTTTGTCGATGGACAGGCTGAATTCGGACAAGGCGGTGACCTGCTGGTTGCCCAGTGGGTAGATTTTTTCGACGTCGGTCAGTTCGATAAGGGGCATAAAAACCGTCCTTTGTCCTTTGTCCTTTGTCACTGGTCACTGGTCACTGGTCACTGGTCACTGGTCACTGGTCACTGGTCACTGGTCACTGGTCCGAGTTGGTTATTGATTGGATACAAAGGACCAATGACGAATGACAAAGGACGCTTGCCTAAATATGCCTCATAGCCTCTGCGGGGGCCAGGCGGGCAGCTTTGACAGCCGGGTAGATGGTTGCTCCAAGGGCCAACCCCAGCAGATACAGGGCGATTTTCGCCATCCATGAAATATCCCAGATCGCCCGCAGAATGGGGTCGAAGATGACGCCTCCAAATTCGATGCTTTGCGGCATGAGTTGGCGAAGATCGATGCCGTGTGCGACCAGGTACCAGGTCAGCAGGGCTCCGAGCAGTGATCCGACGCACACGGACAGTGCCCCGAGAACCAGTCCCTCGGCCAGGATCATGCGGCACAGCCGGCCGCGTGAGGCACCGATGGCGAGGATGATGCCGAATTCCCGTACGCGCTCCATGACCGACATCAGCATAGTGTTGACGACGCCGATGGTGACGATCAGCAGCATAACGGCAAAGATGAACTTCTGACTGGCGTAATCGAGTTTGATGGAATCGGCCAGGTTCGGCATGGCTTCGTCCCAGGCTATGGCCTGTACCGCTGAGTTCTGCAATAGCCTCAACAGTTGTGGCATGACCGTGGCCTCGGCATCGGCCCTCGTCAGTATCAGGGCCAGTTCGTGAATCTGGCGAGGGAATCCGCCCATGGCCGCAGCGCGGTGCCATCCGACCATGACCAGGGAGTTGTCCACGTCGCGTAACCCGGTATGCACGACACCGCGCACCCGGAACAGTTCGCTGATGAGGTCGCCCTGGCGGTTCTGGGCAGTAATGACGAACTTGTTGCCTTCTGACAGTTGCAGTTCGGAAGCCAGGCGGCTGCCGAGCAAGGCATCGCGGCTTTCCAGACTTTGCGGCATGGTTGATGGCGGGAGATGCTGCAGAAAAGGATTGACGGCATATTCGCGGGCGGGATCGATACCGGTAAGCAGGATGCCGCGGCTTTCACGACTTGATTGGGCTAGTCCCGGCAGGTATACGCGTGGCAGCGCATGTGTGATCTCATCCATGCCGGTCAACTGTTCGATAAGGTCCGCTGCCTCGAAAGTCAGGACCTCGTCCCGTGAGCGATGATAATCCCCCCGGTAAAGGGCGATATGTCCCGAGCCGGCCCGTACGCCGCTGTCGACCATGCGTGCATAGGAGCCGACGGCCAGATTGTGGAAACCCTGCATCAGCATCAGACTGACGCTTAAGGCGATCAGGGTGATAACGCTGCGACGGCGGTTGCGCCAGAGGTTTTTCCAGGCCAGAATCAGGGTGTCCATGTTATTCCTCCCGCAGTGCATCGGCCGGCTGCAGTTTGGCAGCGCGGCGGGCCGGCAACCAGCCGGCCAGCACGGCAATGATCAGCAACAGGACAGCCGGCAGCAGGTAATTGCCCGCATCGTTGACCGCGTGCAATCTTGGTAAGATGGTGCTGCCGGCGTAGGTGATGGGTGTCAGGCGCTCGGACAGGTCGATGCCTACCCGTTGCATATACAGGGTCATGAGCTTACCGAGACTGCAGCCGATCAGCAGAGATAGCAGGCCCATGAGCAGGGTTTCGGTCAGCACCATCAGACGGATCTGCCCATGGCGCATGCCGATGGCCATCAAAACGCCGAATTCCCGAGTGCGCTCCATGACTGACATATAAACCGTATTGAGAATGCCCAGCCCGGTGGCCAGATAGAGTATGACGGCCACGATCAAGCGGCTTGCATCAAAGCTGGCGATGGCCTCGTGCAACTCCGGCATCAGGGCACCCCAGGTCATTGCTGTAAGTCGGCCGGGAAGTTCGGCGGCCAGTCGATGGGCAAGCGCCTGCGCTTCGCGCGGGTGACGGATACGCAGAGCCAGTTCGTGGATATGTTTCTCAAGCACCATCACATCCTGCAGCCAGGGCAACGGCACCAGCACCAGGCTGTTGTCGTGGGCTGCGTCGCCGGTTGCAAAAATGCCTGCCACGGTTAACAGGTCGTTGCCGATGGATCCGTCGGCGGCCTGGGTGACAAAGACCAGTTCGTCGCCCATGGCAACCCCCAGTTTTTGTGCCAGTCCACGACCGAGCAAGGCTTCGTTGGTTGCATCCGGTGCCGGGTAGCGTCCCATAATCAAGTGGTCCGCAAGATTAGTGACCTGCCGTTCGTGGCCGGGGCGGATACCGAGCAGTTCTGCCGGATAGGTGTTGTTGCCATGAGACAGCAGTCCGAAGCCGCGCAGACGAGGGGATACCCCCAGAACATCGGGATTACTTTCGAGGTGTTCGAGCAATCCCAGGGGGGGGACGAAGCCGTTGAACATCTCCCGATCCTGCTGATATCCGGGCATGGAGATGACCAGATGGCCGCGGTATTGTTCGGTGGCCGAGGCCAGCATATCCTGCAGCATGCCGGAGAATATGCCCAGCGCCAGGATCAGCAGGGCCAGGGAAACCACCATGGCCGACAGGGTCAGCAGGGTACGGCGTTTGTTGCGCCAGATGTTGCGCAAGGCCAGAGATAGCAGCATGTTCACCGCCGTTTCAGATTGCGCAGAGAAAAAAAGTCCTCCCGCAGCGGGAGATCGAACTCAATCCGATAGTATTCCAGAATGGTTTGTTCCTGCGGTTTGTCCACGGGCTGTACGACCATGCGCATGGGCAGGCGTCGTGAGCCGATGGTTTGTACCTGGTCGAACAAAATTTCACGGACCAATGCCATGTCTTCATCGAAATAGGCGATACGTTGTGGTACGCGGTCCATTTTTCCGACCTGGTAGATGATTTTGCCCCAGACGACAGCCGCATCCGGTTTCGGCTGCCCTTCAATGCGCCAGAAACGATCGGTTTCGCTCAGCAGCGTGAAGTCGTAGTCCTGGTCGATATGGGACTGTTTGACCAGATCGTTGTTGGTGATATGGCTGCCCATCCAGGCCCCCCCCATCATGGACGGTGGGATTTTAATCACCCGGTCGACTTTGGGCAGGTAATTCCATACCTCCCGGCCGCTTTTAAGGGTGGCAACATCCCGCTCCTTGGCCGGTTCGAGGATGCGGATCAGAAATCGGTCGCGCCCCAGGGACCAGGCTTCCATTTTTAAGCTCCGTTGCCAATGCTCGGTGCGTACCTGCATGCGCATGAGGGCCTGGGAGGAAATGCCGGTATATTGATCTTCCACCTCGCGGATCAGGGTGCGCAGGTCGAGTTCGGGTGCTGCCGGAGCGTTGCAGGGAGGCACCAGCATGATTATCAGGAAAACAAGCAGCATTATTTTGTATGACATCATTATCGGACCTTGTCGGGCACGCAAAGGCAAGATACCTTTCAAGTATAAAAGGGAATTGCCGGATGCAAAGATGCGGCAGGCATTTCCGGCGGGATATCCGTCAGCCCTTGACCGCAGGCAGGGCCTGCATTACATTGTCCGCCACCCGAATCAAATCCTATAAAGGGAGTAATTATGAGTAAGACGGAAAAACCGGGGACCGGCGGCACCTCCAAGCCGACAGTCTCTTTGCCTTCTTTGGCACGTGATCCTCGTCTTTTCGGCAGCCTTTCGCTTTCGGAACAGAAGGAAAACGTGCGTCGCGCCGATGCCTCATTGCGGTACCGCATGATTCTCAATGCTGCGGATGGGGGTGCGTTGGTGCAGTCGCTGGCGTCCCAGGATTTGTTCTTGACCATCAAGGAACTTGGCCGGGACGAGGTTCCGGAGCTCGTCGCCATGGCGTCCGGTGAGCAGTTGACGTCCTTTGTCGATCTGGATTGCTGGCGCAAGGATCAGATCGATGCGCCGGAGGCTTTGCATTGGCTGGCCCTGGCCATGACCGAAGGCGAAGAAAAAGTCCTGCAGGTGGCGCGGTCCGTGGATTTTGAGCTGCTGGTGCTGGTGATGCGAAAATTCGTGCAGGTTTTGCGCGGCGCCCAGGCCTTTGAGGATGAGGACAACCCTGTCGACCAGTCCAAGTGCATTGGTGGTTACGAACTGGAGATGCTGCAACCGAAGTATGCGCGCCTCGTTCGAAGCCTTCTGGATTGCCTTTATCGTCTGGATCAGACTTTTTATAACTATCTGATGGATGTGTTGCGCTGGGAGATACCGTCCAGTCTTGAAGAGAATGCCTTCCAGTCGCATTGCGATCGCTTGCAGGATCTCGGTTTTCCCGACCCCTCGCAGGCCAGAGGAATCTATGCCTGGATCGATCCGGAAACCTTCGATGCCGATCAGTATCGGCGTTATCCCGGCGTTGCCGAAAGCGAACCGGCTCCCGGATTCGTGTTGAGCGTGGCGCGTCCCAGGGATCTGCTTGCCGAGGTACTGGCCTCGGGCCTCGACGGCGATACCGGCTGGGAGCTTACCTATCTGGCCAACAAAGTCCTGGTTGCCGAGGGTATCGATTTCGGCGAGAGGAAGCAGCTACGAGGGGCCATCGAACGCGTATACGGTTATCTCAATCTGGCTCTTGAACATCTTTGCCATACCGATGAATCCAAGGCCGTGCGCCTGTTCAACGAGACGTATCTGCTGCCCCTGTTTCGTCTCGGTTACAGCCTGACCCTGCAATTGCAGCGACGTGCCCGGCGTTTGCTTGACTCCTCCCTCGGCCCATGGCTCGATGGTCACTGGGCAGCCACCGTCGAAGTGCTTGCCAAGGGGCATCCTCTTTATCCCCTGGTTCTCGATGCGGCATCCAGCGAAGATGTGCGGCCATTCCAGAATCTGTCCGATGTGCGGCGGGTCAAGGAGCTGTTGGCCACGCTGGAGGCCACCTGCAGATTATTCGAAGAACATTTTCCCTTTCAGTTGCCGGCGCCGGATGATCTCGATCTGAGCGGCTGCCAGCCGGAACAGATGCAAGCGGTAGGTTTGCGCCATTTTTTCCTCACGGCTCTTGCCAATCGGTTGCTGGGCAGAGCTTTTGATCCCACGCCGTTGCCCGTTGCCGAGTTGGCTGTTTTGCACGGTCGGGTTTGTCGGGACAAGGAGTTGTCGGCAGGTTTGCAGGAAGAAACGCGGACCTGGTTATGCACCGTGGAGGAAAACGCATGGCCTTTTGCCGAGAGCTGTCTGCAGTGCTGGGATACAACCTTGTGCCCCTTGCGCGCCGATATGCTCGATCCGCGGTTTCTGGACGGCTTGTTGGTTCGCGGGGCCTGATGGCACTCCTTTGGCGCGCCGCGCTATGCAGCCGGGGATGAATATAAAAAGAAGTTGATTTTGCTCTGTCGTTATGTTAGTTAGGTTGAACTAATAAACGACAGGTCATGCACGCTTCGATGAAATTCCTCAGGATGGTTGCATGGCCACTCCGCCGGGTATGACGGCAAGGCTTAGGTAGTGTTGGCGCACGCGCGAGATCAAAGGAGTGACCAAAATGGCAGAAGGTGTGGTGAAGTGGTTTAATGACGCCAAGGGGTTCGGTTTTATCGAGCAACAGGATGGTCCGGACGTGTTCGTACATTTTTCGGTGATCCAGGCTGAAGGGTTCAAAAGCCTGACTCAAGGCCAGCAGGTTGAGTTCGATATTATCGAAAGTCAGAAAGGGCCTCAGGCGAATAATGTGATTAAGCTGTAGGGGGCTGTCCGCCTCTGCAAAAATCGGCAGGTAAACGACAAAGCTCCGCGCATATGCGCGGAGCTTTGTCGTTTAAATCAGTGGTTGGTGGTTGGGCAGTAACTCTCATTACAGGCTTTGACCTGGATTTTACTCGTCACTAATCACCAATCACCAATCACCAATCACTGGTTTGCCTGTTGGCCGGTTTTCACCAGGCGGGCTACCGATTCCACATGGGCAGTCTGCGGAAACATGTCCACGGGTTGGATTTCAGCCGTCCGGTAGCCAAGTTTCTGAAGCTCCGCGAGGTCGCGGGCCAGGGTATCGGGATTGCAGGAAACATAGATGATGGTGCGCGGTTGTAGCTGCGTTACGGCTTGCAGAACTTCCACATCGCAACCGCTGCGGGGCGGGTTGAGGACCGCCGTCGCCAGGGACGGCAAATCCACAATCAGATCCTGCAGGAGCTCTGCCGTGTCGCCGGCCAGAAAACGGCAGTTGGCAAGATTGTTCATGGCCGCGTTCTGTTGCGCGTTGCGCACGGCGTCCTCGACCATTTCGACGCCGATGACCCGTCCGGCGTCCTGGGCCAGGTGCAGGGCGATGCCGCCGATTCCACAATACAGATCGAGGGCGAACTCATGGGATTCAAGGGCCGCCCAGCGACGTACCAGAGCATAAATGCGGGCCGCCTGCGCATGATTGACCTGGAAGAAGGAAGTCGGTGAAATGCGCAGCCGAATATTGCCGACCTGGTCGAATAGATCGGGCTGGCCCACCATGCGCAGGGTTTCGCGCCCCATGATGACATTGCCGCTGGAGGCATTGACGTTCTGCTGTACCGATACGACTTCCGGAATCTTGCGTGCGACCCATTTGGCCAGTGCCGTGATGCGTTTGTATTCCCGTTGGGCCGTGACAAAGGTCACCATGGCCTTGCCGGTAGCGGGGCTGACTTTGATCAGCAGGTAACGCAGCAGCCCGCGGCGGGTAACGGGGTTGTAGAGGTAGATGTCCTGCCGTGCGATTTCCTCCCGTACCACTTCGACGATGCGGTTCACCAGGGGATGGTGCAACGGACAGGCGCCGATATCGGCAACCTCATGGCTGCCGCGCCGGTACAGGCCGATGACAATGCGGCCGTTACGACGCGCAACAGCCAGCTTGGCGCTGGTGCGATAGCCGAGGGGTTCTTCGGCCGCAAGGATGGGCGAAATATCCGTCCCTTTCAGCTGCGGATAGGCGTTGAGAGCCTCGCGTACCTTGGTCTGCTTAAAGTCCAATTGGTCGGCATAGCCCATGGACATCAGGGAGCATCCCTGGCAGTCGCGCAGGCTCGGGCACGGTGACGGCTTGCGGGCGGGACTCTTGGTCAGCAAGCGGCGAAACTGGCCGATGATACGGCGTTGTCCCTCATGTTCAACAGCGACGCAGACTTTTTCGCCAGGCAGGGATCCGGCCACCAGGACCTCCTTGCCCTGGTATCGGCCGATGCCGATACCATCGTCGTTAAGCTGGTCGATAGTGACTTCTATAAGCTCTGCGGACGGCTTGCGGCGCGCGCGCGCGGGCTTTGATCTGCTTTGTTTTTGTTTAGGCATTGGGTTGTTTTCCGGTTGTTTGGGCTTTATTGTTAAGTTTGCCGGCACCATAAATCGTTCTCAGGTCAGTGTCAACGGCTGTTTTGCCTGCTTGACTTCGGTCTTGGCGGGTCGTAAACTCGAGCCGCTACAGCCCGTAAGCGGTTTGGTTCCTTTCCGTTGCAAAGACTGTTCTTTGCTTGCTTCTCGGCGGATTTTCATATTTCGCCCGAGGAGGTTTGTCCTTTTTGCGCGCTATGAGTCCTTTGTGGTGCCAAAAGGATAACAGGTTTTGCAGGATGATTGACTGAAACATCCTGTGTAAGCAGACTATACATACATATATACACCATGGTTTCGGGCCCATAATCCGGCCTGTTTTTTTTAGGAGTAACTCTTATGAGACGCGTTTCCCGACGGATTCAACTCGGCAATGTCGCTATTGGCGGCGATGCGCCCGTATCCGTGCAATCGATGTGCAGTACCTCGACCAGCGATGTGACGGCAACCCTGGAGCAGATCCGACGTCTCGCCGAAGCCGGTTGCGAAATCGTGCGCTGTGCGGTGCCTGATGAACAAGCCGCCCAGGCATTGTCCGCTATTCGCGCCGAATGTCCCATACCGCTGGTGGCCGATATTCATTTCGATTATCGTCTGGCCCTGACCGCTTTGCAAAGCGGCGTTGACGGCCTGCGGCTCAATCCCGGCAATATCGGAGAGCGTTGGAAGGTCGAAGAGGTGGTCAAAGCCTGTGCCGAACGTCATGTGCCTATTCGTATCGGTGTGAATGCCGGTTCCCTCGAAAAGGAGTTGCTGGAGCGCCACGGGCATCCCACCGCCGCGGCCATGGTCGAGAGCGCCCTTGGGCATATCCGTATCCTTGAAGATCTGGGCTATCAGGATATCAAGGTGAGTCTCAAAGCTTCGGATATCCGCCGCACGGTCGAAGCTTATCGACTGCTTGCCGCTCAGGTCGATTATCCCCTGCATATCGGTATTACCGAAGCGGGCACGACCTGGGCAGGCACTATCAAGAGCGCCGTGGGGCTGGGGGCGCTGCTGTACGATGGTATCGGCGACACCCTGCGCGTTTCCCTGACCGGCGACCCGGTGGAAGAGGTGCGGGTCGGTTGGGAAATACTCAAGTCTCTGGAGTTGCGCGAGCGTGGTCCCGTGTTCGTCAGCTGCCCCACCTGCGGACGTTGTCAGATCGATCTGATTTCCGTGGCGGAAGAGGTTGAAAAACGCCTGCACGATTTGCCCCTGACCATCACCGTTGCGGTGATGGGGTGCGTGGTAAACGGCCCCGGGGAAGCCCGCGAAGCCGATCTCGGCATCGCCGGTGGCAAGGGCCAGGGGATACTTTTCCGGCATGGCGAGGTGGTGCGTAAAGTGCCTCAGGAAGAACTGGCCGATGCCCTGGTCGAGGAAGCCTGGAAACTGGTGGAGGAGGCGTCTTCCGGCCGCTGAAACTTGCGATCTCAAACCGTATTTGGCTCAGGAAAATACCGGCCGATTTCCGTTGTAACTGGAAATCGGCCATTTTTATGGCTTACTTAGTCTGATAATATTCAGGCTGCCGATGAAAGATCAAAAAGTTTTTGACTCTGTTTTGGTTTTGGTCAATTATTGCCGATCGGCGGAAATACGGGCTTTTATCTGGTTTTATGGAGATCTTTGACAGGTTGCGGCGTCGCCTGGTCAATCCGGATTGCAAAGGAACCAGATATTCACAGAGGAGGCAAGGTGCTGACCGACACGCAGGCGTGGCAACATTTGCAGGAACACTACCGGAAAATATCCCCGTTGCACATGCGCGATCTGTTCACACAGGATTCTGAGAGGTTTCAACGTTTTTCCCTTTCGTTGGAAGATCTTTTGTTCGACTATTCCAAAAACCGTATCAACGATCAAACCGTTAAACTGTTGTGTGACCTCGCCCGCGAGCGCGGCCTCGAGGATAACATCGCCCGGATGTTTGCGGGAGAACCGATCAATTGTTCGGAACAGCGACCGGCCCTTCACGTGGCTTTGCGCAACCGCTCCGGCCGCGCCATCCATGTTGACGGGGAAGATGTCATGCCCCGGGTCAACGCGGTGTTGGCGCAGATGCGCAGGTTCGTCGAACAGGTCCATTCCGGTGCCTGGCGCGGTTATACCGGTGAGCCGATTCGCGATGTGGTCAACATCGGTATCGGGGGCTCCGACCTTGGCCCGCGCATGGTGATGGAGGCATTGACGCCTTACCATCACCCTGGCATAAGGGTCCACTTCGTTTCCAATATCGATCCGGCCGAGCTGCTCGATACGCTAAAGGACTTGCAACCGGAGACGACCCTGTTTCTGATTGCCTCCAAGACCTTCGGTACGCAGGAAACCCTGGCCAATGCTCATGCCGCCCGGGACTGGTTTATGCGGGCTGCCCAGGGGGCGGAGCATGTCGCGCGTCATTTCGTGGCCATTTCGTCTCATCGCCAGCGGGTGCAACAGTTCGGTATCGATCCGGACAACATGTTCACTTTCTGGGATTGGGTTGGCGGCCGTTATTCGCTGTGGTCCGCCATCGGCCTGTCCATCGCCCTGGGCGTGGGCATGGATCGTTTCGAGGAACTGCTGGCCGGTGCCCATGCCATGGATGAACATTTTCGCAGTGCACCGCTGGAGAAAAACCTGCCGGTCATCATGGGGCTTCTGGGCGTCTGGTATATCAATCTTTTTGGTACCGCCAGTCAGGCCATCGTACCCTATGCCCAGCATCTGAAGAGTCTGCCGACCTATTTGCAGCAGGCCGATATGGAGAGCAACGGCAAAGGTACGACCTGCGACGGTGACAGCGTGTCCTTCGATACCGGTCCGGTGGTCTGGGGCGAGCCCGGAACCAATGGGCAACATGCGTTTTTTCAATTGCTGCATCAGGGGACGCGACTGATACCGGTCGATTTTCTGGTGCCGGTGCGCAGCCATTATTCCCTCGCCGAAAACCATGACATACTGGTGGCCAACTGTCTGGCCCAGAGCGAGGCGCTGATGCGCGGGCGTACGGAGGCCGAAGCCGTGCAGCAAATGCAGCAGCAGGGGCTGGACGACGCGACTGTTCTGCGTCTTGCTCCGCATCGGGGTTTTCCCGGCAACCGGCCCAGCAATCTGTTGATGTTTGATCGGCTTACCCCAAGGACCCTCGGCATGCTACTGGCCTTGTATGAGCATAAAATCTATGTCCAGGGGGCTTTGTGGGGGATTAATTCCTTCGATCAATGGGGGGTGGAGCTCGGCAAGCAGTTGGCCGGAGCGATTCTTACGGAGTTGCGGGAAGAGGATCCCACGCAGGGACACGATGCCTCGACGGCAGCTTTGATCCGTCGTGTATGGGGCAAGCAGGTTTTACCGGTTTGAATTGAACTCTGCCATTGATATGGCGGCGTTCGGTCTGTTTTATCTTAAGATTTAAAGTTTTATGGTCGATGAGTTTGGCAGGATACCGCCTGGGTGTGGTATCCTGCCATTTTTTTATTGAGTAAAAAGGCGGGCATCATCGTGCGTGTTTCTTGTGATTTTACAGCAAAGAGTTTGGCAGTGTTGTGCCTGGGAGTTGTTTTGCTGACCGGAGCGTTGTGTCCCGGCAAGGTGGCAGCCGGTGACCTGAGCCTTCTGGTGCTGCATTCCTACCATGCCGAATATGCCTGGACTCGAAATCAGCATGCCGGCTTTGTCGCGGCCCTCAAACAAGATGCCTCGCAGTACCAGGTGTCTTGTTTTGCCGAATATCTGGACACCAAGCGTAACGAATACGACGCAGATTACGAGGCCTTTTTCGCTGCATATCTGCAAAAAAAATTCCGTGGTTACCATCCCGATGCCATTTACGCCACCGATGACAATGCCCTGGTGTTTTTGATCCGCTACCGCGACTGCCTGTTTCCCGACGTACCTGTCATATTCAGCGGTATCAATAACCTGTGGCTAGAACAACAGCTGAATCCGAAGAGCTTCATGGGGGTGTACGAACGCAAGGATATTCTCGGTAATGTCCGGTTGGCTCTTGCCATGGATCCGATGCTGAAGAAAATTTATTTCCTGGGTGACAACTGCACTTCCCACAATCTCATCGCCAGCCACATTGCGGCGGAGATGGGGCGACACTTCCCCGATCTCGATTATGAATTTGTGGCGGATAAAACCATGTCCGGACTCCGGAGCAAGCTGTCCGTCAAGGGCGAAGGCACCGTCGTCCTTACGACCCTGGGCGGACTTCTCGGGCCGGATGGCGGACCGGTGCCGATTCCGTTGGCGATTCAGATGTTGTCGGAAGCGGGAAAGTTCAAGATATTAACCATGGGCACCAATTATCTCACCGACGGTGTCCTCGGCGGGAGCGTGGTCGACGGTTTTGCGCAAGGGCAGGCTGCCGCCCATGTTTTTATGGATAAGGTACTGGGCCTGGACACCATCGGCAAAGAGGGGCCGTTCGAGGTCAATACCACCCGGTATGTTTTCTCGGTTGCGGCTCTTAAACGCTGGCAGATTCCCCTGAGCATATTACCCCAAGGCAGTATGCTTCTGGATGGGACACCTCAGGTTTTCGGCGTCCGTTCGCATCTGGTGTTGGGGGGGCTTCTGTTTCTGCTTCTGCAGATTATTCTGCTCATCCTGGTGCTGCCCCGGTTACGCTCCCTCAAACTTATTCGTCAGTCTCTTACCTGGAGCGAAAAACGCTTTCAAGCTGTGGTCAGGGTGATCAGCGATGCTTTGATCGGCGTCAATGAACAGGGGCTGGTGGTGGTTTTCAACCCTGCCGCCGAAAAGATGTTCGGTTATACCGAAGAAGAAATGGTCGGTCAGCCTCTCGATCGTCTGATTCCTGAGCACCTGCGCGAACGTCACCGGCAAAACCTGGTGTCTTTTTTTACCCGAGCCCATGAATCCGATCTACTCGGCCAGAATATCGAACTGCCCGCCTTGCGCAGCAATGGCGAGCAGTTTTACGTCGAGTTGTCTCTGTCGCTGTGGCAGCAAGGGAATAAGTTGAAGGCTATTGCCGGTCTTCGTGATGTTACCGAGCGTCGGCAGGCCGATGAGGAGTTGCGTCGCAACGAGGAGCGTTACCGGGCCCTGGTGCAAACCCAGGCTGAAGCGGTGTGCCGCTGGTTACCCGATACGACCCTGACGTATGTCAATGAGGCGTATTGCCGTCTTTTTAAAAAAAAGCCTGAGGAGTTATTGGGACGGAAGTTCATAGATCGAATGTCGGAAGAGGTCCGATCCTCCATGGATGAACATATCCGGACCCTGCTGAACAATCCCGGGACGCTTTATCATGAAACCCCTATCCTTCAGGATGATGGCAGCAGCCATTGGTATCGCTGGAGCAATACGGCCATCGTGGGGGAACTCGGTGAAGTCACCGAGGTGCAGGCTGTCGGTCTGGATATCACCCAGCGCAAAAAAGTCGAAGAGGATTTGCGCGAAAGCGAATCGCGGTTCCGGGATACCGCAGACCTGTTGCCGCAGTCGGTTTTCGAGACCGATACCCTCGGCCGGCTGACTTTTGCCAATCGGGTCACTTTGGAGATGATCGGCTGCGATGATGCTGATCTTCAACAGGGCATTAGCGTTTTCGATCTGTTGGCAAGCTCGGACCGCGATGCCTTGACAGATGCTTTTCAAAGCGTTCTTGGCGGTGAAACGATCAATGCCAATGAATGTCTGATCGAGGCGCGCAACGGTTTTCGTTTCAAGGTGATGATTTCGGTTTCGCCCATGGTAATAAAAGGGCGTATTGTCGGGGTGCGTGGTGTGGCCATCGATATTTCCGACCGGATTGTGGCGGAACAGGCTTTGCGCCAAAGTGAAAAGAAGTTCAAACGGTTGTATCGAGAATACCAGACTCTTCTCGATGGCATACCCGATTCTATCGCATTGATTGCCCCGGATCGCACCGTGCTGCGGGCCAATCTGAGTACCGCCAATATGCTCGGCTATCCCATTCGGGAGATTCCGGGAAAGAAATGCTGTACCCTGTGGGGCAACTGTTCCTGTCATCTGGAAGAGTGTCCGGTGATGGCCAGTTTCCGTACCGGTGTGCAGCAAAAGGTGGTCTTCAAGACGCAGGACGGTCGCAGCTGGGAGGTGCGGACTTTCCCCGTCAAGGACAAAGTAGGCAATACGGTGCAGGTTATTCGCTACACCAACGATATCACTCGGCAGATTCAATTGCGCGAGGAATCCCTGCGTACCGGGCAGCTGGCTTCACTGGGCGAACTGGCTGCCGGGGTGGCGCACGAAATCAACAATCCCATCAACGGCATTATCAATTATGCCCAGCTGCTTGCCGACAGTCTCGATATCGAAAAGGATGATCTGGATATCCTGCGCGGCATCATCGAGGAAGGGGAGCGGGTCGCCAACATTGTACGCAATCTGCTGGCTTTTGCCAGGGCCCGCAAGGAGCACAAGGATCGGGTCGCCCTCTGGGATACGCTGGCCTGTTCCCTGGCTCTGACCGAATCGCAGTTGCGCAAGGATGGTATTCATTTGCAGGTCGAGGTGCCGCCCGACCTGCCCGAAGTGGTGGCCCATGCCCAGGAAATTCAGCAGGTTCTTCTCAATTTGTTGAGTAACGCCCGCTATGCGCTTAACAAGAAATATCCGACAGTGCATCCGGATAAGACCCTGCTTATCAAAGCTTCAACCTGCATGGAGCAGGGACAGCAGATGGTTCACCTGTCCGTTCGCGATCAGGGTACCGGCATTCCCGAAAGTTCCCTGCACAAGATTCTCGATCCGTTTTATACAACCAAGCCGAGCGGAGAGGGTACCGGGCTGGGGCTGAGCATCAGCCACGGTATCATCAAAGATCACCATGGGGAAATTGTCATCGACAGCAAGGAGGGCCACTATACGATGGTCACCTTCGCTCTCCCCGCAGCATCAGAGGAAACCCATGACTCGTAATGCCGACAGCCCTGCCAGAATTCTGGTTATCGACGATGAAAAGTGCCTGCGCTTCAGCTTCGAGCGTTTTCTGGCCGCGGAAGGTTATGATGTTTCAACCGCAGCAGAATTCGACGAGGCCGTGAGCTTGTTGCGACAAGGTGAATATGATCTGGTGTTTTCGGATATCGTGCTTGGCGGTCGCACCGGGCTGGAGGTGCTTCGATCTTTACGGGAATACGATCAGAGCACCCCGGTGGTTATGATCACCGGCTTTCCCAATGTCGATACCGCCGCTGAGGCTGTGCGTCTGGGAGCCTACGATTATATTTCCAAACCGGTGGTTAAAAAAGATCTGTTGCAGGTGGCCCGTTCCGCGCTCAAGTACAAGCAGGCCATCGATCGAGAGGCGAATACCCGAACCAATCTTGCCGCCATTTTCGAAAGTGTGAAAGACGGTTTGCTGTCCGTGGATGCATCGGGCTGCGTTACGGATTTTAACCAGGCGGCCAGCCGCCTGTGCGGCTGGAGCAAGGATGATCGCGGCGAAAAGATCGACGCATTGTCCATGCCTTGCGCCGGAACGTGCCGCGACCTTTTGACGCGCACCCTCGAGGAAGGCAAATCCATGGAACTTAAGCGCATGGAGTGCGAACATCTCGAGCGGGCCGGGCAGGTGGTTTCCTTGTCGACCTCGCCGCTGCAAAACAAGGAGGGCGATGTTTTTGGCGCCGTGATGGTGGTGCGTGATGAAACCCGTCTCGACGATTTGGAGCGCAGCCTTAACAAGCGCCAGTCTTTTCATCGCATGATAGCTACCAGTTCCAAAATGCAGCAGGTATTCGGTCTGATCGAAACGCTGGCGCAGGTTCCCTCGACGGTGCTGATTCTCGGCGAGAGTGGCACCGGGAAAGAACTGGTGGCCGAAGCTCTGCATCTTTCCGGACCTCGCAAAAACCGGCCTCTGGTCAAGGTGAACTGCGCCGCTCTGTCCGATACGCTGTTGGAAAGCGAACTCTTCGGGCATGTCAAAGGATCCTTCACCGGAGCGGTTAAGGATCATGTCGGCCGTTTTCAAAAAGCCGATGGGGGGACGATCTTTCTCGATGAGATCGGTGATATCTCTCCGCGCATGCAGCTGCGGTTGTTGAGAGTGCTGCAGGAAAAAGAGGTCGAACGCATCGGCGATTCGACGCCGGTCAAGGTCGATGTGCGCATTGTTGCCGCCACCAATCAGGACCTTGAAGAAAAAGTCCGCTCCGGCGAGTTCCGCCAGGACCTCTATTATCGCCTCAAGGTTATCACTTTGGCTTTACCCCCACTTCGGGAGCGCAAGGAAGATATCCCCCCGATGGTGGATCATTTCATTCAACGATACAACGAGGTGCTCGGCCGCAATCTTCAAGGTGTCGACCAGGAGGTTATGCGGGCGATGCAGGCGTATGACTGGCCTGGCAATGTGCGCCAGTTGGAGCATGCCATCGAACACATCCTGATTCACTGTACCGAGCCTCTGGCGTCTCTGGCCCATGTTCCGGAAGAAATTCTTCAGGGCGAGCAGGCTGTCGGTAAATACTGTGCTGACTCGGAGGAGCAGGAACAGCAGCAGATCCTGGCCGCTTTGGACAAAACCGATTGGAATAAGGCCAAGGCCGCTCGTCTTTTGGGCATTGATCGCAAGACCTTGTACCGTAAGATCGAGAAGTTCGGGCTGGTCGAGCCTTTCGCACAAGTCTGACAGCCGGACAGACAGCAGATCCTGCTTTGTTTTTGATGCTATGCAGCGGCGAGCAGGCATGCCTGCTCGGCGAAGAGGTCGTGCGGGCGTGACGCAGAAATTCAAGACAGGATCGACCGCATGAGACATTAGATATGGGGCGCGAAGGGCACGACAGGCAAGATAGTATCCTTATAGCATTAAAAAGGGGCGGTAAACCACACGGTTTGCCGCCCCTTTTTTTATTCGGGCTGCAAATATGCCGGGCTAAGCCCCACGGCCGTTTGTTCGGTGCCACAGTCATGTCGTCAGTTTGGTCGGTCGAGATGGTTTTGAGATGTGATTCTCGACGGTTAGGGGTGTGACATGCGGAATCTACAGGAATGGGGCGTGTCAGGCGGGCCGGAAAAGGGAGGAGAGTGTTGTATACGGCTCATTATCTTTGGCTTCGAAAGGCGAAGATAAAGTCGTTTTTTTGGGAGGCGGATGGGATGTCTCTCATCTAAGGCCCTGTTTGAGCTGTAAAATTATGTCTTATCTCATTAGTTATCAGGGAAGTGGAAACAACCCGTGGCATGCCTATTGCTCATTCGATCGTCGAATTTCATGTAAACGCTATTTCCGTATTCGTTGAAACGGTGGGGGCGCAACCGGAAGCTGGCGGTTTGCCCTCGGACACGATGTGGTTTTCAAGGGAGGGTGTTTTGGTGGCCAGGTGTTTTGAAATTACCGAATTCGCGTTGATCTTTGCAAGGGATGACAGGAGCGTATGATGAAACTTAATCTTCGAGGCAAGTTGTTGTTACCCAGTTTTTCCGTGATTTTGCTTGGTATGGCCCTGACCGGATGGCTGTCTTTTGGTGCCGCCAAGTCAGCACTGGAGGATCTTATCCAGGCGCAAATCACCCAGGTTTCGTCCGGTTTGGGGACACAGGTCGACGGCTTTGTGGAAGAGGTCACCGGCGCCGTGACCATGATGAGCAAACGTCAGGTCACACTCGATCTGTTTGCTCAGCGCGGCGGTGGTTCTTTAAATGCAACCGCCGGCGCAAACAAAGCGCTGCGGCAGATGTTCGATGATCTGGATCGCTTTTATTTGGTGGCGGTAACCGGAGCCGACGGGACCGTGGTCGCAGCTTCGGATTCGACTGTGGTCGGACATATGGATCTGTCGCAGCGTCAGTATTTTCGGGAGGCCATGACCGGACGGACCGCCATTTCCAATGTGATTCGGGATAAATCGAATGGCAAACCGACCTTCGTGGTTGCGGTGCCGGTCGTTGTCGAGGGCCGTACCGTCGGCATCTGTCTCGGTTCCGTAGATCTGGAACGATTTAACAAGAACTATATCGACCCGATTCAAATCGGTAAGCTTGGCTATGCCTACATGGTGGATGGAAGGGGCACCTTTATCGCGCACCCCGTAGCGGAAAATATCCTGGACAAAGGCATTTCCGAATATACGTGGGGTAAGAACCTGCTGGGCAACGAGCGGGGTGTGCAAAAGTATCAGTGGCTGGGCAAAGAAAAAATGGTGGCGTACCAGCGGGTGGGGAAAACCGGCTGGGTCGTGGCGGCCGGTGCCGAAATGGCCGATATCTTCGCTCCTGTCGCGCACATCCGTAATCTCACCATCATGGTGACTCTATTGACTTTGCTGGCCGTGGGTGCGGTTATTTATATGATCGCACGTTCCATTGTCAATGCGCTGCAGCTTGGCGTCCTTTTTGCCGAAGATATTACAGCCGGCGATGTCTCCCGGCGGCTTGACCTGGATCGCGATGACGAAATCGGTGTACTGACCACGGCTCTTGATCGCATGGCCGATGGTCTGGAAAATAAGGCCGGTCTGGCCGAACAGATCGCTTCGGGCAATCTGGCCGTCGATGTGACGTTGGCCTCGGATCGCGATCGCCTCGGCAAGGCGCTGGTGACCATGACCGACAGTCTAAACGACCTGGTATCCCAGGTTCAGTCGGCCGGCGAACAGATCGCTGCCGGCTCGGGGCAGGTCGCCGACAGCAGCCAGAGTTTATCCCAGGGGGCGACAGAGTCGGCGTCCTCCCTTGAAGAGGTCACGGCTTCCATGGTCGAGCTCGGTTCTCAAACCCGGTTCAATGCCGACAATGCGACCAAAGCCAATCAACTCGCGGCCCATGCCCGAGATGCCGCGGAAAAAGGCAATCAGCAAATGGCGCAGATGGTGACCGCCATGGAAGACATCAATGCTTCCGGACAGAATATTTCCAAGATTATCAAGGTGATCGACGAAATCGCTTTTCAAACCAATCTGTTGGCGCTCAATGCAGCTGTCGAGGCGGCACGTGCCGGTCAGCACGGTAAAGGTTTTGCCGTGGTCGCCGAGGAAGTACGCAGTCTGGCGGCTCGCAGTGCCACAGCTGCCCGAGAGACCGCAGATCTGATTGAAGGTTCGGTGGGCAAGACACAAAACGGCAAACATATCGCCGACGAAACGGCGACTGCCTTGAAGGGGATCGTCGACGGGGTTTCCACGGTCACCGACCTGATTAGCGAGATTGCCGCGGCTTCCAATGAACAGGCCGCCGGTATCGAACAGATAAATCAGGGATTGGGGCAGATCGATCAGGTGACCCAGCAGAATACCGCCAATGCCGAGGAGAGTGCGGCTGCCGCCGAAGAGTTGGCCGGCCAGGCGGACCAGATGCGCATCATGCTTGCCCGCTTTACCGTTCGGCAGGCAGGTGGCCAGATGGTTGTGCAAGCTTCTCCCAAGGCGCTGCCTGAAATCAAGAAAAGCTCCAAACCTGAGGAACAACCGGCGTTGCCGGCCCCTTCTGCCAAAACCAAGCCCGAAGAGGTGATCGCTCTGGATGATAGTGACTTCGGGAAATATTGAATCCGCGGTCGATGGACGGACATTTCCCGGTCATGCTTTTAAATCCGTTATAGGGCACACATCTGTGGCATACCACAGATGTGTGCCATCGAAATAGGGGATGAAGCATCGCCGCTTCATTGTGCTGGGATGGCTCTTTGGCGATTTTGGCTGTTTTGCAAGGGGATAGGGGGCAACAATGCGTTTTCGAGCTGCTCGCGACCCGTTGCAGACAGGGGCCGGGTTTTGCATGTAGAACGGTATTTTTAAAGATTGTCTGCCGAGTCTCAGGAGCCGTGGACTGGCATGACCATGCCTTATATTATCGGTTCTTTGTGGACAGAACACAGTTTTTGGAATGTGGGCGTAATGTTGCCGGGACGATGAAAAACGAGCCGAAAGGAATGGGGGGTAAAGAATGGAGAATACTGCACGCGATAATGAAGGGCTGGGGGTTGTCGAGGAAGATACCCAGAAGGACAAGTATCTTACTTTTTCTCTGGCGGAAGAAGTATATGCCATAGATATTTGCTATGTCATTGAAATCATAGGCATACTTAAGATAACCAAGGTTCCGGATATGCCACCCTTTATCAAGGGCGTGATCAATTTGCGCGGCAAGGTCATCCCGGTGATGGATGTCCGGGCCCGCTTCGGTCTGCCGGCCCGCGATTACGATGAACGTACCTGTGTGGTTGTCGTCAATGTTGCCGATAACGCCATGGGGTTGGTGGTCGATCATGTCAACGAGGTTATGGATATTCCCGCCGGCCAGGTTGAACCGTCCCCGGCCGCCAATGGTCACGGAGGTGGGAAATATGTCAAAGGTATCGGGAAAATAGACGATGAGGTGAAAATCCTGCTTGAGGTGGAGTGTCTGGTGAAATGATGGATCCGACCGGTTGACAATTGTTCATTGCTGCAAAACCATCCGCAGCAGTTTCGCTTGCACCTGATTCTCCGTCAGCAGGGGAACGGGAAAAGTCATCGCTCTGGACGACACGGGATAGGGAAAATACTGAAAACCGTCGCATATGCTGAAAAATTGAGGGGCCGCACATAAGATGTGTGGCCCTTTGTTTATTCTGTGGCTTTTTTTAAAGATGTAACCGTCATGCGGTTTTGTTCGGCCTGCCATTGCAACTCGAAGTCGAGCAACCGCATGCCGAATGCGTGTTTGCCGGGCTTGGTGGCCTGGTAGGCGGGCCGCGGGTCGTTTGTCAGTACTTGACGGATCAATTGCTCCAGATGGGGGTACCCCGAATTCTGCATTTTTTGGCAGTATGCCAGCGTTTCGGGGGTAAAGTCGACCTGCACCGTCTGTTGCGGACGTTCGCTGGCGAAGCCTCCTTGTGCATCGGGCAGAGCATCGGCATAGGGCACATAAGGCTTGATGTCGAGTACAGGGGTGCCGTCGAGCAGATCGGCTCCTCGCAGGTGCAGAACAGTGTGGCCCCCTTCTGTGACGATACCTTCCAGGGCAACCGCTGACAGGCCGATGGGGTTGGGGCGGAAGGGCGATCGGGTGGCAAAAACCCCCAGCCTTTTATTGCCACCCAGACGCGGTGGGCGCACCGTCGGTTTCCAGCCACTGGCCAGATGGGCGTGGAACACAAAAATCAGCCATACGTGGGAAAAGCCCTCTAATCCTCTGACGGCCTCGGGGGTGTCGTATGGGGGGCGCAGTTCCAGAGTGGCGCGTGCTTCGGAAACCAGTCCCGCTTGACGAGGTATTCCGAATTTTTCAGGGAAGCAGGAGCGTATAAATCCGATGGGGTGCATAGACATGTTCATGGGTGTTTACATACCATGATTTTCAACAGCGGAATAGGAAAAAGGGCTGGGTTTTGTCAAGATAATTTTATGTGAAACCTAAAATATGTGGTATAAAAAACCAACGCTAATGTTTTGCCCTGTCGAGTTTTTCCGGAGTATGTCATGACAGTGATTTCGTCTTCCGACAATGATTTCAAGCAGGTTTTTGAAGATCTGCACTGGCAGGACCATGTTTGTCTCGTCTACGATGACGCCAAGGAGTGGGGGCGGAATCTGGTGCGGTTTGTAAAGGCAGGATTGGATCGTAATCACAAGTCTTTGTGTCTCATGCCTTCTGGAATGTTTTCAGATGCCTCTTTGCTGGCACAGGATGAAGCTCTGCTGCTTCAACAGGCCATAAAAGATGGTTTGCTGGTGCATTGGCATGATTTCGAGACCTTGCAGCAGATTCTCGAGGAGGGGCGCTTGCCCGGGATGTTTGTCCCCTCGGGCGGCTCTGATGAAAATGCCGGGTGCCGTCTTATCTGCGATATGACCTGGTTGAAACAATGCGGCGTGCCGGAAAAGAGTCGTCGCGACTTTTTGCTTTGGATGAATACGGCAAGCCAGGATCATCCTTTGTTGGTTTTGAGCGGTTATCAGCGCCAGGAGTCATCCTCCGCCGAGTTGCGCGAAGCCTTCGGGTTACATCCCTATATCGGTCATGCCGGTCAACTGTTGCCGGGTGGCTTCAGTGGTTCGACACGACCGGGTCGTGGCAATCGCTTTAACCGGCCGGTACCGGAATGGCGTCGATTCTTTCGCCGAAGTCAGGTGCTGGATGCTATTTTCAAGGCAGCTCCTTTCGGCATGTGGCTGCTGGATCGCAAGAAGGAAATCGTTTTTGTAAACAAGCAGATGTGCGACATCCTTGGGATGTCGGAGTCGCAGCTCCTCGGCAGGCATCACCGGGAAATCGGCCGGCATTGGGGGCCTGACAACCCGGCTGTTTTTGCTTTGGATGATCCTGCGGTTTATTTGACGGACGGGGCGGTTGAAAACGAGCAGTCTTGTTGGCAGGTCGATGGCAACATGCGGGCTTATCGCATTATCCGGACACGGGTTACAGGGGACGATGGGCAAGTGGAAGGTTTGCTCGGCCTGGCTGTGGACACGACGGATTGCAAAAAGGCCGAACGGTTGCTTCGACAGGAGGAGCGGCGGTTCCGCGATATCGCTCTGAGTGTCGGGGATCTGATTTGGGAGGTCGGGCCCGACTGGCGGTTTCGTTATGTCTCCGAACGCGCCAGCAGTATCCTGGGTTACAAGGCCGATGCGCTGATCGGGAAGTCCCTGGCTGAACTGGACAATGCGGCTGCCGCAGAGGCCTGGCAGGTTCTGTTCCGGGACTGGGAGGAAAATCCGAAGACTTTCCGCAACGTGGAAAAGTGGTTACAGCACAAAGATGGCCGCCGAAGGTGTCTGATGCTGAGCGGTCTTCCGATTATCGAGGACGATGGCAGCGCCGGTGGCTTTCGCGGTGTGGCCGAGGATATTACGGAACGTAAGCAGCAGGAGGACAACCTTAAAAAGGCCTTGTGGGAAGCCGAGGATGGTCGGGATAAAATCGATAGCATTATCCGCTCCATTACGGATGCACTGGTTGTTATTGATGATCGTCAGCGGGTGATCCTGCTCAATCCGCGTGCCGAGGCGTTGTTCGGTGTCACTGCGGCACATGCTGCCGGATGTCTTTTAGGCGAGCTTTGTCCGGACGCTGAAGTGCAAAACGTTATCATGACATTATTGGAGAACCTGACGGACGGGGGGGGCGAAGCCTGCTTTGCGTGGCCAGGCGGCGACAGTACGAGTCCGGATTATTTCAAGGCCCGGGCTTCGCGCATGCGCAACATTCAGGGCGACGGTACCGGGGCGATTGTCATTTTCCATGATGTGACGCAAGAACGTGAGATGGAGCGGGTCAAGACAGAGTTTATTTCCACTGCGGCCCACGAACTGCGCACTCCGCTGACCTCCATTATGGGGTATCTGGAATTCTGCATGCACCCGGAGGAGTTCGGAGGTTTTTCAGATGCTCAGCTTAAAGAGTTCATGACCGAGATTTATGACAAGGCCGAGGTGTTGGAGCGGATTGTTTCCGATTTGCTCGATATCAGTCGCATGGAAGCGGGCCGTGAAATTCCTCTGGTTTTGGAAACCGTCGATGTGGCGGAAATCAGCCGCAAGCTTCTGCAGCATTTCCAGTTGCAATTCCCCCGTTATCGTTTTGAAATGGAATTCGCTGCAGGGACCTCGCATCTGGTCAGGGCGGACCGGGAAAAGCTGGTGCAGGTCATGGAAAATATCATCAGCAACGCGATAAAGTATTCCCAGGAAGGTAAAGCGGTGAGAGTGATCGGCAGATGCGAGCCGAAATGTTACCGCATTTCTGTCAGAGATCAGGGCATCGGCATGACGCCAGAGCAGATCGAGCGCATGTTCGACAAGTTTTATCGTGCCGTCGATCTCAACAGCGGGGTACGCGGCCTCGGGCTCGGCATGCACATCGTCAAACACATCATTGAACGCCACGGAGGCGGTATCGAAGTTGTCAGCGCTCCCGGGGCCGGGACCGAAATCATTTTCAGCCTGCCTCTATGTGAATAAAGGAAGTGAACAGCTGCCGTCGAGACCGTCTTAGCCGCCTGTTATGGAACCGGAACATTCCGGGGATATGCTCAGTTGTTCGAAAAGCGGCCGGTCGGCAGGCAGAATGTCATATCGGCTATGATCCTGCGGATATATCCAGCGATGATCGTCCACTTCCAGGTGCTGAAGTTTTCCCCCAAGCCAGCGACATTCGTAAACCAGAATCAGCACGGCTCCCCAATCGTAACGATGATAGACCACATCGAAGACAGCCTCGACCGCAACCTCGATGCCCAGCTCTTCGCGTAATTCCCTTTGCAGGGCTTGTTGGGGGGATTCGTTGCCATCGAGTTTTCCGCCGGGCAGTTCCCACATGCCGCCATGGGGCTTGTCGGCAGGGCGCTGCGTAATGAGCACCTGATTTCGCTTACGTAAAAGGGCTGCGGTGACGATGAGTGGTTGCATGAGGTGCTCTCTTTTCGGTTTATTGCTGCAAGCCATCACAGTGCATCGATACGTGATCTTTCGCGAATCCTGCTGTCGGCGGCTTGAATGTTAAGCGCTTGCCTCGGGTTTTTACTGGCCAGGTTCATCCGCCTGTGCTAAACAGGAACACCTGAAAAGTGTTACTGACTGCCACGTTTTGCAGGAAATGTATTATGAACAAAGATTACCGACCGGGACAGGATACGCGACCTCTTTTTGATCGTATCGCCCCCCGTTACGATTTGCTCAACCGCTTGCTGTCCTTTGGCATCGATCGCCGCTGGCGCCTGGCGGCGGTGCGGGAACTTGCCCTGGCTGGTGCAGGACGCATCCTGGATGCGGCGACCGGTACCGGCGATGTGGCCCTGTCCATCGCGGCTGCCTATCCTCGGGCTGAGGTGGTCGGGGTCGATCTTTCCATGAACATGTTGCGGGCGGCGGTGCCCAAGCTTTTGCCGGCCGAAGGGCGGATAACTCTCCTTCAGGCATCCTGCGAGAGTTTGCCGCTGGCTGCAGAAACGTGCGACGCTGCGATTATTGCTTTCGGCATCCGCAATGTGCTGCAGCGGCAGGTCGCTTTGCAGGAATTTTCCAGGGTGCTGAAGCCTGGCGGCCGCCTGCTCGTACTTGAGTTTTCTCAGCCGACCAACCCTCTGTTGGCTGGTTTGTATCGCTGCTATAGTCGGCATGTTCTGCCGCGTATCGGCGGTCTGATATCCGATGGCGCCGCTTACCGCTATTTGCCCGATTCCGTCGAGGCGTTTCCTGCGCGTGGGGAGTTTCTGGGCATGATGGAACAATCCGGCTTCCGGCATGTCAGGCATCGCGACCTGACCGGTGGCATCGTTACTCTTTACAGCGGTTGTCGTTCTTTGCCGGGTGACTGATTCTCCAGCTCCGTTGTTGATTGATCCGCCTCATCCTTTGCTTTTTCCTCCCCTTGAAACAGTTTTCCCACATCGCTGACGACCTTGCCCGGTAGCCCCAATACCCGCTGAAAAATACCCAGAACCTTTTTTGAAACCGAGGTGACGGGGATCGCTTTCACCTCGGGTTCGGCGCTCGGGCCGCGTATCTGAAAGTGCGCGGTGATCAGGGCCTTGTTGTCACCGGTGAGGATCCACCCGGCCAGTGGAATTTTGGATACGACCTTGTCGACCGTGCCAAAAGGCTTGACGCCCATCAACAGGTCGAGATCATCCTGCGGTAAATCATAAGACCCCACCAGCGACAAGTCCATGGCGTTGCTTGCTACGGTCAGATCCTCGCTGGAGAGTATCCCATCCTGCAGTTGCAGGGAACCATCCAAAACGTTGAACGGCATGCCCTTACTGGCCATATCCGGCAGGTGCAAGTTGAAGAGCTGCGAGATGTTAAGCAGGGAAAAAACCTTGGAGAGAAAAGAGAATTTATGCAACACGCCGTCTTTTATACGGATGTTGGCTTGTCCCGTGCCTTGGGACAGCAGATCGGGGCCGGCTGGTCCCTGCAGTTGCAGGCGGCCACTGAGTTTGCCAGTTATCAAGCCTGGGTGCCGAAACCATTGGTTGTGAAGATGCGCCGCGTCCATGTCGTTCAACTCGGCGGCGATATTCAACATCGACAGCTGTTCATGGTTGTTGTCGATAATGATCTCAGCCTGGGCAGATCCGGAAGCGGCGCGGAAGTTCAGCGGTTTGATGGTAACCACGTTGTCCTGCGCAGCGATGAGTCCTGTGGCATCGGAAAAGATCAGAGGACCATAATGGCCTTTGTCGACGGCAGCACGTATTTTCAGGACAGCGTTATGGTCTGTCTCTTCATTCGTGGCTTCAGGCGGTGACGCAGAGTCCTTTTCCCACAGCGCCAGAACTTCGTCGATGGAGGCTTGTTCCGCATGGATGTCAAGTTCTACAGTGGTTGGGTGCGTATGTCTCTGGATACCGTCCAGGTGCAGTTTTCTGCTGTCTTGCAGATCGAATCGGATGTTTTGGTAACGGATGGCATCGTGGTTGAAAGTCATGCTGCCATCCATGTTGTGAAAGACTACGTGGCTGCCCGGAAAGATCAGCTCTTCGGCACGGATTTGCGGTGCCCGGACACGTAACCTGAAGATGGGATCGGAAATTCCGGTAAGTTTTCCCTCCAGGGTGACTGCCGATTGGCCGAGTCGGGCTTTGACGCCGGTAAAATGGCATTCTTGATTTTTTATGCTGATGCTGCCGTTAATGGCCTTCACGTCGGCTTCGATGCTATCCAATGCGAAGCCCGCATCGGTCAAGCGGGCTTGTCCGGAAAACTCCGGTGTTGCAAGAGGGCCGGTCAGTTGTCCCGTCAGCCCCAGGGTCCCGGTGGTGTGATAGGTGGACAAGGCCGGTATCAGTTTTCCGGCTTCCTGCAGATCCGTTGGACTTAATTCCCATTGCAGTGCGAGGGGGTTCTGATGGCCCATGTCCAGTTGCCCGGAAAAGTTCAGACGAAAAGGAACAAGGTTGAACTGTCCCTGATCGAGGATCCACCGATTTTTCTGCTGATGTCCCGAGACGCGAAGATCCCCGGGACTGCCCGCTTTTTTGGATAGGATGCCCGGTACCTCGAGAGCGCAGCCGGCAAGGCTGGCTTGCATCGTGGTACGGAAGTTTCCGGGCGCACCGTTGAGCGACAAACTGACCGGTATGACGCCGCCGGCTTTGCCGCTCAGTTTGTCGGTGCCGGGCAGTCCTTGCCATAACGCCTGTGCCGGGGCGTCCCAGTCGGCGCTGAAAGACATGCTCATGTCATCCTGCAGCAGGTGCTCGGTGGTTGCATTGAACCGGACGGGCTGTTGTAGGAGCGTTGCCTTGCCCTGGCTAAGGTGCAGCAGACCCTCCGTGAGCGTCAGGGTGCAGTTTACCTGTTCCAATGCCGGGAACGATGGCAATTGAAGACGGGCATCGCTGAGGGTGGTGCGGGTATGGGTGATCGGAAGCGGAGCGCCTGCCTGTTTGAAGTGGGACAAAGGCCCGGCGAAGCGCAAATCATGGATCTGCACTGTGCCCCGATCCAGGTTGGTATGGAGCAGGGCCTGTTCGGAAAGTCGGATCCGGTCGGGGAGAAAACGTCGGATGTCGGACAGTTGCAAGGGAGAGCAGGCCAGTGTCCCTTCCAGCCAGGGTTGCTCTTTGTCCCGCTGCAAAGAAAAGTGGCCGCGTATGTTCAGGGTGTCCAGATAGAGATCCAGGTCGGTCACTCTGTTGATGTTTTGAGCGGCAACCCAGGTGCCGCTGACAGTGACTTTTTTAACCGCAGGGGGCTTGGCATAACGTCCAGGCCAGGCAAGTTGCAGGTTCTTGCCGGATAGGCTGGCGCTGAAGTGTAAACCGCTGGCAGCGCTTCCATCGGCGTTTAGCTCAAGGGATGCCCGGCCGCTCAATGCGGGTGTCGCTTCCGGCAGGGACAGCCAGCTGCGAAGTTGTTCCGTGGCGATGTTTTCCATCTGCAACCGCAGTTGACCTTTGATCTGTCGCCAGTTGCCCAGGTTGGTGTCGAAGGTTGTTTTGCCCTTGACGTCCAGTGTGGCGAGCCCTTCTTTTTGGGGCAGTTCGGCGTGGATGTTAAGCTTGCCGGGCCGGCCGGTCAGCAGATTGCGTACGTTCAGGTTGATGGCATTGATCTGCAGTGGCGCCAGGGGATGCCGGTCGTCTTGGGCGTTTTCGAGACGGAGTTGCCCGTCGATAATCGTCAGGTTATGTACCTGTATGGTTTGCAGCAGGGCTCTCAGCGGTATCGTCGGCAAGTCGGTGCCGGTATCCGAGCTGGATGATAAAAGACGCGCATGATAAATCGGACGTTCGATAATCATGTCGTCAAAGACAACTTTTCCCATCAACAACGGCAACAGGCGCGGATGCAAAAACAGATGGGCAATGTCGCCACCGGATTCCGTGAGGGGCTCCCCGATGCGAATATCCCTAATGTTGAAGGCGGGGCCCTGGCGCCATGACATATGCGCCGAACCAATGGAAACAGGTTGGTCCAATGCGATACTTAACCGGTTTGCCAGCGATTCCCGATAAGCATTCAGGTCAAAGGTCATCAGGAACAGGCTTGCCGCCGTAAGTCCGGCCGCAGCCAGCAGGCTGACAGCCGTCAAGAATGGGTGCCGCCGGAATATCGAAGTTTTGGTCGTTTCTTTTGGAGTCATGATTCGGGTTTCCGGTTTGGTGCTGGAGATTCAATATCCATGCTGGTGAGGATAACGGACAGTTCTTCCGGAAGGGGACTGGTTATCCTGTGGGATGGCTGATCGCCCTGTATGGGCCAGGCCAGCTGCCAGCAGTGCAGGAACAGCCGATCCCGACCAGGGAGCTCCGGACCGCCATAGCGGTGGTCGCCATACAGCGGCCAACCGGCATCGGCGCATTGTTGGCGGATCTGATGCTTGCGGCCGCTCAGGAGTTCAAGTTCGAGCAAGGCGGCGCTGGCGTGGCGGCCGAGCACACGAAAGCGCGTAGCTGCCTGTTTGGGTTTTCCCTGGACACGCACCGAGGTAACCATCATCCCCGTCTCCGGGGGATGGCCGTTAACCAGTGCCAGGTAGGTTTTGCTCATGTGTCCGTTTTGCAGCAACCGCCCCAGCTCGGCGGTGGCTTTGCGGCCTTTGCCGAAGATCACCGGACCTGATGTGCCGATATCCAGTCGATGGACCGGGGCTATGCGATAAGGGGCTTTGCATTGTTTTATCCAGGCTTTGAGGCGGTCCGTAAGGTTGTCTTCGGTATGCCCGACACTGCTGTGCACGGCGAGTCCGGCAGGTTTGAAGACAGCCAGAAACTCGTCGGTTTCCAGCAATATGGTCAGTTCCGGTACTCTGTCGGTGCAAACCTCCCGCAGGCGTTTGCTATCGGGAAGCTGCAGGCTTTCATGGCCCCGCAGACAGATGTTTTCGGTCAGGATTGATCCGTTGCAGCGAATTTTGCCGCTACGCAGCAATTGGCGCAGGTAGGAGCGTGGCGCCGCTGGTATGCGCGCATGAAGGGTCTCCAGAACGGTTTGTCCCGCGTCCTGTTCAGTGAGGGTAATTATAGCCATAGCTGCTCATCATAGCCTTAGTTTGTTCTGCAGGCAAGCTGCCTGAAACACCTGGCCGGACAACAATACATAAAAGTATGGGTACGGAAAGGTAGCGGACGGCGTGTTACGCCAAAATCGTGTGCCAGCAAACTGCTTTACATGGCTTTTGCGGATTGTTAACATGCCGCGTTATCGACAGGTCTTTACCAGAGAGGATGTCCGCGCGCGCATATGCAGATCAAGCGTATCGAAATCGTAGGATTCAAATCGTTTGTTGATCGGGTGGCCCTCGATTTCGGCCCCGGCATTGCCGCTGTGGTCGGTCCGAACGGTTGCGGCAAAAGCAATGTGGTCGATGCCATACGTTGGGCCATGGGGGAGCAAAGTCCCAAAAACCTCCGTGGGCGGGCCATGGAGGACGTCATTTTCGGCGGTAGCGAAAAGCGCAAACCGGTGGGGATGGCCGAGGTGTCCCTGGTCTTTTCCAACGAGAAGGGGCGGGGGCCGGTTGCGGTACGGGACTATGCCGAGTTCATGGTGACGCGCCGACTCTATCGCAACGGCGACAGCGAGTATTTACTGAACAAGGCTCCTTGCCGGTTGCTCGATATTTCCGAACTCTTTATGGATACTGGTATCGGGGCCCGGGCATATTCCATTATCGAACAGGGTAAGGTCGGTCAGATACTCAATGCCAAACCGGAGGAACGACGGTTTCTTATCGAGGAGGCGGCCGGGGTCAGCAAATTCAAAGCCCGCAAAAAGACCGCTCTGCGTAAAATAGACGCTACCCGCCAGAACCTTCTGCGATTACGGGATATTATCGGCGAGGTGCGTCGTCAGCTGGGGGCTCTGAAACGGCAGGCACGCAAGGCGGAGCAGTTCCGCAACTACCGCGATGAACAAAAACAGATCGAAATCGGTTTTGCGCGGTGTCGTTATGCCGAGCTGGTGGCTGACGGCGACAAGCATCGCCACGATGAAACCCGTGCCCGGCAGCAGGTCGTTGCGCTGGAGAGCCGATTCCAGCAGTTGGAACTGGAGCTGTCGGAGCTGCGGCTGGTGCAGGTTGCGGCCGAGAAAGAACTTGGCCAGTGCCAGGAAGGTGTGTTTCATCTCAGTGGTGAGCTGCAACGTGTCGAGGGGCGCATCGAATTTGGTCAGCAGTCTTTGCAGAATCTGGAGCGTCAGCAACAGCAGCATAGTCAGGAACAGCAGGACCTTCACCGACGGCTTCAGGAAATTGCTGCCGAAATCGAAGAGTTGACGGCCGCCGGCAGTGCTCTGGCGCAAGAGTATCAACAACGATCCTCGGTGCTGGAGCGCGAGGCTGCAAGCCTGGAGGAGCAGCAGGATAAAGAGCGCCAGTGGGTGGCCAGTCTGGAGGATGCACGCCGGAACCTGTATGCGCGCATGGATGAGTTGTCCCGAAGCCGCCACGCATTGGAAGATGCGCGCCGTCGTTTGCAGGGATTGGATGAGCGTCGTGGCCAGCAGCGTCGCGAATCGGTTCAATTACAGGAGAATCGGGTCATTGCCGCCGAAACGGTCGCCTCCTGTGAGCAGAGTCTGCAGCGTTTTGCCACTCAGCGGGATGAACTGGACCAGACGCTGGAGCAGAGCCGGGAGCAAGCCTTGGTTGCCCGGCGGCAATTGGAGGAGAATGAGCGCCTGTTGCTCGAAGGACAGGGGCGTTTGGGAGAGTGCCGCTCCCGACTGCAATCTTTGGAGCAGATGGAGCGTAACCTCGAGGGGTACGGTGCCGGCGTCAAGCTTCTGTTGCAGGATACGCAGCTGCGCGCCCGCATGATCGGGATGGTGGCCGATTTGCTGGAGGTGCCGGAAGCGTATGAGGTGGCTCTCGAGGCAGTGCTTGGCGATCGGCTGCAGGCTTTGGTGACGCGGCACCCCGAGGATGCCCTCCGGGCGTTGGAGTTGCTCAGAGATGGCGGGGGGCGCGGTGCTCTGGTGCTGCCTGATGTTGCTGAATTCGAGGTGACTTTTGGTCACGGCCGGCCATTGGCCGAGGTCGTTCAGTGTTCTCCGGAAGTGGCCTCGCAGGTCATGCCTTTGCTCCAGGGAGTGTTTCTGGTCGACGATCTGCTTCCTTATCTGGATGCCGTTTTGCCGGTAGGGTTAACGCTGGCGACGGCTGCGGGTGATTGTCTGAATCACCGTGGGATCCTTTGCGGGGGCGCCCGGGAAGGGCTTGGGCACAGCTTTTTGTCGCAAAAACGGGAAATCAAGGAACTCAAGGCCAGACAAGCTGTTTTGGATGATGATCTTGCCCGGTTGCGGCAGCAGCGGGTCGACCAAAAGGCCGCATTGGGCGCCGCCGAACAGATGCAGGAGGATTTACGCGAGGAACTGCATGCCCTGGAGTTGAAACGTACCGCAGCTGAAAAGGATCTGGGGAGAGCGCAGCAGGAACTTACGCGCATAGACGAGCGTCTGGATATTACCTCCTTCGAAAATGATCAACTCAGGGAGGAAGGCGATGCACTGCAACGCCAACAAGTCGAGGCGGAAGCCTGTTGCAGCCGACTTGAACAGGCGCGTGTTGAGCAGGAAACGGCCGTCGCCCGATGCGAAGAAGAATTGCGGGTTTGGCGCCGGGGCCAGGAAGCGTTGCGCGAAAAAGTGACATCCCTGAAAGTCGTTCTGGCCGAACTTCGCGAGCGTCAGGAAGGCGGTCGTCGACAATTGCAACAGCTTACCGTCTCCGGGCAGGATTTCGAGCGGCAATTGCGCCAGCGGGAGCAGGGCCAGCAGCAAGCCGCTGCCGAGACAGCTCGGTTGCAGGCCGAGGGTAAACAGTTGCAGACGGAGCTGGAGGTGCTGTATGCACGACGCCAGGAGCAGCAGGAGCGCTTGGACCGGCTGAAAGATTCCTTCGGCCAGCAACAGCAGCAGGTGGATGCTCATGAGGAGAGTTTGAGGGTCGTGCGGGGGCAGTTGCAGCAGGCCAGGGAGCAGTTCTCCTCACTGCAGATGCGTGTCCGCGAAATAGATATGGAGATTGCGCATCTGTGTCAGGATATCGAGGTGCGTTTTCGGCTCGACTTGTCGCAGGGCGACGCGGTTGTCCCGGACGAGGCCTTTGATCCGGTTGCCTCCGAACATCGGCTGGAGGAACTGCGTCGCTGTATTGAAAACATCGGCGAGGTCAACCTGATGGCCATCGATGAATACCGCGAGCTGGAACAGCGCTGGGAGTTTCTCTGTCAACAGGACCAAGACCTGCAGGAGTCTCTGGAAGGGCTGCAAACCGCTATCGCCAGGATCAATCGCACAACCCGCAAGCGATTCCGGGAAACGTTCGATCAGGTCAATGCCATGTTTCAGGAAATTTTCCCGAGACTTTTTCTCGGCGGACGTGCAGAATTAATGCTGACCGATGAAAACGATTTGCTCGAAACAGGGATCGAGATTGCGGTGCAACCGCCCGGCAAACGATTGCAGAGTGTCGGTTTGTTGTCCGGCGGCGAGAAAGCCCTTACCGCCATTGCACTGATTTTCGCCATTTTTCTGATCAAACCATCACCGTTTTGTGTGCTGGATGAAGTCGATGCACCGCTGGATGAAGCCAATATTCAGCGTTTCAATGAAATGGTGCGCGAGATGTCATCCAAGTCGCAGTTTATAGTCATTACGCATAGCAAGCGCACCATGGAGATGGCCGATATTCTGTATGGTGTTACCATGGAAGATCCGGGGGTTTCCAAGTTGGTTTCCGTACAGCTGCATGACTGATTGAGGATTTGCGATGCCTTTTAAATCTGTTCTTCTGGAACTTGTGGGAAGTGTTCCCGGCGCCACTGGCGCCATCATCGCCGACTGGGAGGGCGAGGCGGTCGATCAGGTCGGTCCCATGGACGATTATGACCTGAGGCTGGTGGGCGCTCACAAAGGGATAATTCTCGGCAACTTGCGTGCCATGCTCGACCGGATTGGCGAGGATGATCTGCAGGAGGTCGTCATCTCCACCCGCGATACGCAGACATTGGTGGTGCCCATCACCGCTGACTATTTCCTGGTGTTGACCGGTTGTCGCAGGCAACTTCTCGGCAAGGCGAGGTTTGCCCTCCAACGCTGTGTCGGCATTCTTAAGCAGGAAATCGCTTAAGCATCATGGAGTCGTTTGACTCTTTCACTGTTATATGCAAGGAGCAGGACAAGATGAAGGATATGTTTTTCCGCTGTATCGAGTGGCTGGTTAATGTGCTGGGTCGTATGGGGGTGCCTGAATCGCACCGGACTTTGACGGCCACGGTTGTGCTCTGGAGTGCTGTCGCCCTAGTGGTAATTTTGTCATTCATGCTGGTGCGGCGTTTGAGGCGGCCCGCTTCCCGGGAAATAACCGATAAAACCGAGCCGGTGGTGGAAGAACCGGTGGTGGAAGAACCGGTGGTGGAAGAACCGGTGGTGGAAGAACCGGTGGTGGAAG
Organism: Syntrophotalea carbinolica DSM 2380; assembly: GCF_000012885.1. Lineage (NCBI taxonomy): Bacteria > Pseudomonadati > Thermodesulfobacteriota > Desulfuromonadia > Desulfuromonadales > Syntrophotaleaceae > Syntrophotalea > Syntrophotalea carbinolica. Next base: position 2,764,431 of record NC_007498.2, on the reverse strand, counting down.
AACCGGTGGTGGAAGAACCGGTGGTGGAAGAGCCGGTGGTGGAAGAGCCGGTGGTGGAAGAGCCGGTGGTGGAAGAGCCGGTGGTGGAAGAGCCGGTGGTGGAAGAGCCGGTGGTGGAAGAACCGGTGGTGGAAGAACCGGTGGTGGAAGAACCGGTGGTGGAAGAACCGGTGGTGGAAGAACCGGTAGTGGAAGAACCGGTAGTGGAAGAACCGGTAGTGGAAGAACCGGTGAGCTTGTTTCAGCGGATGCGTACCGGGTTGGCCAAGACCCAGGCTTCGCTGGTCGGTCGAATAGATGCTTTGTTGCGAGGTTGCCAAGGGGTCGATGAAGAGCTGCTCGAGGAGCTGGAAGAAATACTGATCACCGCCGATCTCGGTATGAAAACGACCCAACAGCTTATACAATCGTTGGAAATGCGTCTTGATAAAGGTCAGCTCAATGATCCTGATGTCTTACGCGAGGCACTCAAGGGGGAAATTCGCGATCGTTTAATGCAGGAGTCCGCGCCTCTTGATCCTCAACGTGCGACACCCTTCGTGATTATGGTCGTCGGTGTTAATGGTGTCGGTAAGACGACTACTATTGGCAAGCTCGCCCATCAGTATGTTCAGCAGGGGAAAAAGGTTCTGGTGGGGGCTGGGGATACCTTTCGCGCCGCTGCGGCGGAGCAGCTTGAGGTATGGGGACAGCGTGCCGGCGTCGAAGTCATTCGCCAGGCTGCCGGATCTGACCCTGCAGCCGTGGCCTTCGATGCCATTAAAGCCGCTCAGGCGCGCAAGGCCGATGTTTTGCTTCTCGATACTGCCGGTCGGCTGCACACTAAGGTCAACCTTATGGAGGAGCTGAAGAAAATTCGGCGGGTGCTCGATCGCGAAATGCCGGGTGCCCCCCATGAGACCCTGCTGGTGGTCGATGCGACAACCGGCCAGAATGCCCTGGTGCAGGCTCGTCTGTTCCAGGAGGCAGTGTCGGTTTCCGGGCTGGCGCTGACCAAACTCGATGGCACCGCCCGCGGCGGCATGCTGGTGGCGATCGGGGGCGAGCTCGGTCTGCCGATACACTATGTGGGGATCGGCGAAGGCATCGAAGACTTGCGGCCTTTCGATCCGGATCTGTTTGTCGAGGCTTTGTTTCGGCAGGATGGATAATTTCTTGACTAAAGGGTTCTTTCTTTTTTAAAATTCATATTTACTGAGCAGAGGAAGCCGTGGATTTAACAATGATGATTCAATTGGAAAAAAAGATTGATCAGCTTCTGGAGCGCAAGCAGGCCCTGGAGGAACAGTGCCAGCAGTTGCTTGCAGACCGGGATCGCTTGCTACAGGAACGCGAGCGTTTTGCTTCCGAGGTGGACCGGATTCTGGCCAAGCTTGATGGTTTGGATCAGGAGGTATCTTGAAACAAGCTGTCCAGGTGACAATTTTAGGTCAGCAATATACCATCAAAAGTGCGATGGATCCGGCGGAGGTATGTCGGGTCGCGGAGTTCGTAAACGAAAAAATAGCCGAGGTTGTGGCTGCCAGTCGGGCGGTTGATACCCTGAATACGGCGGTTCTCGCTTTGCTGAATGTGGGGGAGGCTTATCTGCGTTTGCGCGATGCCACACAGGCCAGGGAAGAGTCCCTGAATGTGCAGTTGCACGATCTTGTGGCTCGCTTGGAAAAGGCATGTCCAGATTCTCCCCCGCACGAAAATTGAACGCATTGTCGCTGCTTTCGAGAGACGTTCGCGACTTTTTCTGCTAAACGCATTTGAAAAAAAGGCGCTTGGCGCCAGGCCATCTCCGCACGGAGATTTTAGATAGATTTGAATGGTTGGGGTTTTCCAGAACCTTGGCGCTTGCGCCAGGCGTTTTGTTTGTTCGGTTTGTTGGACGTCTTTAGCGCACTGCGCTTTTGCGTTTCTTGTAAACTGTTTTATCGCCGGGTTTCAGGCGAAAAGAAGAGGACTTTAGTCTTGGTCCGTCGTGTGCTGCCTTGTAAAAACCGAGGCGGTGATGGCGGTGGAGGACTTACAAGAAACGGTTTCTACCAAGCCAGACAAGGTAACTCAGTCCTCGCATCTCTCATCTAGAAGTACTCCCCTCGGAGATTGCCGTTTTACTGCGGGATCTCTGCCTATGCCTAAAAAATCGCTACGCGAGATTATGTTGGCCCGTCGCAAACATCTGGCCGCTGAAGTCTGCCTGGGACACAGCCTCAGGGTTCAGCAGCGGGTGCTGGCGTTGCCTGCTTTCGAGCAGGCGAAGGCGGTGGCTCTTTACAGTCCGATTTTCAACGAAGTGTTCACTGAAGAAATATTTCACGAGGCGTTGCATCGGGGGAAAACTGTCGCATACCCGCGGGTGCGCGGCGATCAGCTCGATTTTGTGCTGGTTGCGTCGCCGCAACAGCTTTCACCTGGGGCGTTCGGCGTGCTCGAACCGACCGGGTCAGCCACGATACCATCCAGTGCACTCGATTTGGTGTTGGTGCCTGGCGTGGCTTTTGACCTTGAGGGTAACCGGCTGGGGTATGGTAAGGGGTTTTACGACCGGGTGCTCTGTGGATCCGGGCGTCCGGCGTTGTCTGTCGGGCTCAGTTTTGAGTCGCAGCTGGTTGAACGTCTGCCGGTCGAGGATCATGACCAGTGTTTGGATTTATTGATTACCGAGGAACGGGATTACTCTTTCACACCGTCTGGGCGGTGTATGCTGGAAAGCACATAAATATTTAGGAGGTTTAAACTTTGAGTATAGAAATTCAGTGGATAGGAATCGGCGCGGCATTTTTGGTCGGTGCCATCGGCGGGGCACTTGTACGCCGCAAGGTTGCGGCTACCCAATTGGCTGAAGCGAAAAGAATGGCTGACCAGATTCTGTCGGAAGCCACCAAGGAAGCGGATATTCTCCGCAAAGAAGCCGAAATTCAGAAAAAGGATGCCTTGCTGGAAGCAAAGACGGCCTGGGAGCAAGAGGCCCGTGAGATGCGCCGGGAATTGCAGGCACAGGAGAAGCGTCTTGTGCAGCGCGAGGAAAATCTGGATCGCAAGGTTGCGCAGGTCGATGCGCGCGATGAAGAGTTCGGGCAGCGTGAAAAGCGTCTTTCGCAACAGGAAAGCCGCATTCGCAGCTGGGAAAAGGAAGCGGATGCTCTGGTCCGCCAGCAACGTGAGCGGCTCGAGGAGCTGGCCGGGTTGGGCGCCGAGGAGGCCAAGGCGCAACTCATGGAGCAGATGGAGAGTGAGGCGCGGCACGAGTGCGCCAAAAAAATCAAGCAGATCGAGGATGAAGCCAAGGAAGCCGCAGATAAAAAAGCGCAGGAGATTCTGGCTCTCGCCGTGCAACGCTATGCCGGTGATTTTGTCGCAGAAAGCGCCGTTAGCGTCGTGCCGTTGCCCAATGATGAAATGAAAGGGCGCATTATCGGTCGGGAGGGACGTAATATCCGTGCCATTGAAGCGGCCACCGGTATCGATCTGATTATCGATGATACTCCCGAAGCCGTTATTATTTCCGGATTTAACCCCGTTCGGCGCGAGGTTGCACGGTTGGCTCTGGAGCGGCTCATCGGGGATGGTCGCATTCATCCGTCGCGTATCGAGGAAGCGGTAAACAAGGCCACCCAGGATGTCGACAACGCCATTCGCGAGGCTGGCGAACAAGCGACTTTCGATGTTGGCGTGCATGGGATTCATCCCGAGATTATCAAGCTTATCGGGCGCCTGCGCTATCGTACTTCTTACGGGCAGAACGTGCTTCAGCATTCCATCGAAGTTGCTTTCTTGTGCGGTATCATGGCCGCCGAGCTTGGCATCAATGTCAAGCAGGCCAAGCGGGCCGGATTGCTGCATGATATCGGCAAGGCCGTCGACCACGAAGTGGAAGGTTCGCATGCCGTCATCGGGGCCAATCTTGCGCGTAAGTATGGCGAATCGGCCAAGATCGTTCATGCTCTGGCTGCCCATCATGAGGACGAGAAGCCTTCGACGGTTCTTGCCGTGCTGGTTCAGGCGGCCGATGCTCTCTCCGGTGCGCGCCCCGGTGCCCGTCGTGAAATGCTTGAAACCTACGTTAAGCGACTTCAGGACTTGGAGCGTATCGGGACCTCCTTTGCCGGCGTTACCAACTGTTATGCCATCCAGGCCGGTCGTGAAATCCGGGTTATGGTTTCCAGCGAAGAAGTGTCGGATGTTCAGTCCCATACCCTGGCCAAGCAGATTGCGCGACAGATCGAGGAGGAGATGGCTTATCCCGGTCAGATCAAGATTAACGTCATTCGCGAAACCAGGGCGGTGGAGTTTGCCAAATAGCTGCTGAGGGTTTGGCGTCAGATGTAGGTTCAGCGAACGGGTATTCCCGACGTCAATGTTTTGCATGGAGATGGTAGCTTTTGAATATTTTATTTATCGGGGATATTATCGGACGTACCGGCCGTAGGGCCGTAGAGA